>NZ_JBIBHM010000002.1:0-123085 GCF_042957025.1 Streptomyces sp. NPDC008139 | reverse complement strand
CCCGTCCGCATCGGCCTCGGGGACCGGCTGCCGCAGCGCGGCTGACCCGCCGTCCGAGCCGTTCTCGGGGACCGGCAGTCGCAGCCAGTCGCCGTCGGGGCGGCGTACGAGGACGCTGCCGGTGCGCAGGCGCACGACGTCCTCGCGCAGCAGCGTGCTCAACACGTCGAGCAGCAGGGCGCGTTCTTCGTCTCCGGCGGCCCGGCCGGTCACCGTCACGGCGTGATCTCCCAGCGGCGCTCGGCGAGGAAGCCGGTGACGGCCCGCTCCACGGCGTCCTCGTCGGGTCCGATGGCCCGGACGACGCCCAGCAGGTCGCGGTTGGTGCGATGCAGCGGATGCCGTTCGCCGACCGCCCGCAACGGCCGGTACGTCAGGCGCACGCCGTCGGCCGTCAGGTCGGCCGGGCCGGGGGCGGCGGTGAGGGTGCCCGCCTGTCGCGCGTAGGGGTAGTCGAGCCGGGCCGCGCGGCCGGTCGCGGTGAGCAGGTCGGCGGGGAGGGGTTCACCGAGATGGGTGCGGAGGATGAGCTCGAAGAGCGGCAGGTCGAGCAGTTCGGCCAGCAGCAGGTCGCACTGGTCACCGATGGCGCGGTAGTTGACCTCGATCAGGCGCGCGCGCCCTTCGTGCAGCACGAATTCGGTGTGGCAGGCGCCGAATCCGACGCCGAGGGCGTCGAGTTGGGCGAGGACCTGGTCGACGACGGGCGCGGGGTGCGCGGGGACGAAGGTCAGCCGCTCCTCGATGAAGTACGGCGGCGGGGACAGCGTGGTGCGGAAGCCGCCCAGCACATGGCGGGTCGTACCGTCGCCGAGGGTTTCCAGGGTGAGCAGTTCGCCGGGCAGGAACTCCTCCACGACCAGTGCGGCGCCCGGCCGGTCGGCCTGGATCCGCCGGACGCGGCGCTCCAGGTCCGCCGGGTCCTCGGCGCGTACGACGTCCTCGCTCGCCACGCCCTCGCGCGGTTTGACGACGCAGGGGTACGGCACGCCGAGTCCGGCGAGGCAGGCCGCCGGGTCCTGGCCCGCGGGCAACTGCGCCGACCACACCGTGTCGACGCCCGCGGCGGCCAGGACCCGGCGCGTCTCGGCCTTGTCCTTGGTGCGCAGCGCGGCCTGCCAGCTCTTGGCGGGCAGGCCGAAGTAGTCGGCGGCCAGGGCGGCTTGGACCTGGAGGTGGTCGCTGTTGGTGAAGACGGCGTCCGGCGGCCGATAGGTGGAGACGCGGGTGATGACGGCTCGGAAGTCGCGTACGTCGCACTCCAGGATGTCGACCGCCGGATCGTCGCCGTACGCGGCCCGGTGCGCGGCGGGCTGGTCGGTGAGGACCGTGACGTCCAGGCCGAGGCGGCGGGCGGCCGGGAGGAATCCCTCGGTGACCGAGTCGGTCGGGTTCAGAGCCAGCACATAGAGCCGCATGGGGTCCACTTCCGGGCGCGCAGTCGTTCGGGTCGACGGTCGTGGGACGACCGGTGACCAGGGGCGCGACGAGCCTAGGTTAGGCATGCCTAACTCTGTCAATTCGCTCCGGCGCGGCGCCGGTTGACGCCCGGGGGCACCGGCGCGTCGGTGCGATTCTCATGCTGTCCACTGATCCGATCATGTACACCGGCCGGCGCGGGCGACACCGATTTCGGCCGTGCCCGGCGGTCCGTCGCCGCCCCGGTTCGCACGCCGTCCGTCCACCGTCCGACCTGTGCGCGGACGGGTGGTGGACGGACCTTGGACAGCAGGTGAAGCGGGCCGAACCGCCCTACGCCATACGGGGGTTCGGGTGGCGCCGGGCCGCGGCGGCGTCGTTAGCATGTCCGGAGATCCGCGATCTCCCTTGGTCCTCCGTGCGATCGGGGCCAGGGTGGAGGGCGGCCGATGACGTCGGATGGAGGTCCGGGTGGACGGTTTCGCCGAGGCGATGCTGGAGCGGGTGCGCGTGGCTCGGGAGGCGGTGGCCGCCGCAGGGCGGGCGGGGGACGCGTACGCGTTGGCCGTGGCCTGCGACGAGTTGGACGACGCGCTCCGGATCGCCCGCGCGAACGGGGTCGAGGCGGATCTCCCGGAGGAGGGGGGCAGCGGCGGCGCGGAGACCGGCGGCTGACCGCCGCCGGACGCCCGGCCCGCACTCCCCCGGGACCGCACCCCTCCGCCCCCGATCCCCCCTGGCGCGAACCCGCCTGTTACCCGCCGCCGCCCACGGGCAGCCTGGGAGCAGGGGTCCCCATGCGGCGTCCGCCCCGCCGTACAGTGTCCGGCACACCGCGACGAGGGGATTCGGCATGATCACCGAGCCGGAGATGGTCGAGGAGCCGGAGCCCGACCGCCCCGCCCCCGACATCCTGAGCGGCGCGGGTCACGCGCCGCCGTCGCTGCGCTCCGCGCTCTCCCGGCTGCGCACCCGTCTCCCGCCGCCGCGCTCCCCCGCGGACCCGTACCGCGTCCGCGACACGGGCGGCGGTCACGGCGGCGAGGACAGAGGGCCGACCCTCAAGCCCTGGCGGCCACGGCCCGAGGGACGCCGGGGCCGCGTGCTGTGGGCGCTCGGCGGCGTCGTGACGGCGTCGGCGGTCTGGCTCGCGGTCCTCCAGTTCACCGGTTACGGCGGCCCGCGGCCGGACCTGCACGGCTATCACCTCGCGGACAACCCGTGCACCAGCGACAATCTCCAGCCGCTGTCCGACGCCTTCGGCACCGAATTCCTCCAGGGCATCCCCGTGATCACCAAGGGTCCCGCCCTCGACCACGCCGCCTGCACCCTGACCACGTCGGTGACCGGGAGCGGGGACTGGGAGACCACGTACACGGTCACCGTCACCGTCGACCTGCACAAGAAGTCCGACGTCCACGCCGAATTCGCGGACCTCTCGCATGTGATCGTCCCCGACCCCACGACCGCGGGTTCCGGCGACTTCCTGTTCATGACCGACTCGCCCGAGGTGACCAAGGCGCTGCGCGGCCTCGGCGACCAGGCGTTCACGATCTACGGCACCGCGCGGCAGGCCGTCACCGTCCGGCACGGCGGCGCCGTCTTCTCGCTCAGCGTGGACGGCATCAGGCAGTGGAACGGCGTGGCCGCCCGCCCGCTGAACGCCGACGGCTCCCCCATCGAGGCGGCCCCCGCCGACACCATCGCGCTGCGCCCGGCGCTCATCCGGGCCATGCGCCACCTGATGAGCGCCCTCCGGCACTGAGCCGGGCCCCGTCGAACCGAGCCGAGCCGAGTCGGGCCGAGCCGAGCGGAGCCGAGCCGACCGGAGCCGGGCCGCGTCGGGCCGACTCAGCCCACCGGCCCGGCGCGCGGCCCGCCGCCTCACGTGCCCAGGACGGCCCGCAACTCCGGCTGGAGCGCGTCACCGTGGGCGCGCACCATGTCGTCGCACAGCTCCCAGATCCGTTCGACGGGGAGCGAGGCGGCCGTGGCCGGGTCGGTCATGGCGGCGTGCCGGATGTGGCGGGGGTCGCCCTCGATCGCGGCGCGGACGACGAGGTCGGTGGTGCTGAGGTAGGTGCGGTTCAGCGCGGCGCACTGCGGCGGCAGCGCGCCGATCCGGGTGGGCTGGACGCCCAACGCGTCGACCAGGCACGGCACTTCGACCGTACCGGCGGCCGGGAGGTCGTCGATGAGGCCGTGGTTGGGCACATTGCCGTAGATGGTGCGCGGGGTGCCGGTGGTGATGCTGTGGATCACCTGCGGCGCGTACTCCATCGTGCCCTCGACCGGCAGCGGAAGTCCCGCGGCGAGCGCGGCGCGGGTCTTCTCGTACGCGGCGACGTTCTCGTCCACGATGCCGAGGTACGCGCCGACGGGCAGCCGCAGCCGCTCGATCTCGCTGTCGTGGTGCAGGTACCACGGCACGTACTCGGAGGAGTGCTCGCTGGTCTCGGTCGGGTAGTAACCGAGCCGCCGGTACATGTCGACGCGGACCCTGCGGCGCAGTTGCGGGTCCTGCGCGATGAGCGCGTCGAGCCGCGGGTAGACGTCCTCGCCCTGGTACTCGAAGCGCAGCACCCACGCCTGGTGGTTGACGCCCGCCGCGTGGTAGGTGACCTCTTCGAGCGGGATGCGCAGCAGTTCCGCGAGGTCGTGCATCGTCCAGTACACCGAGTGGCACAGGCCGACGACCCGGGTCAGTCCGGTGGCCTGGGCGAGGTACTGCACGTTCATCGCCATCGGGTTGGTGTAGTTGAGCAGCCAGGCGTCGGGGCAGACCTCCGCGATGTCCCGGCCGAGTTCCCGCAGGACGGGGAAGGTGCGCAGCGCGCGGAAGATGCCGCCGACGCCGAGGGTGTCGCCGATGGTCTGGCGCAGGCCGTGGCGGGCGGGGACGTCGAAGTCGGTACGGGTCGCCTCGCCCATGCCGACCTGGATGATGTTGATGACGAAGTCGGCGCCTTCCAGGGCCGCGCGGCGCTCGGCGTGCGCGGTGATCAGCGGCGCCGCGCCGCGCTCGGCCGCGATGTGCCGTGCGGCCCCGTCTGCGGTGGCCAGCCGCTCGGCGTCGATGTCGTGCAGCGCGATGTGCACGTCCTTGAGCTCGGGGAAGGCGAAGAGGTCGGCGAGCAGGCCCTGGGTGAAGACGACGCTTCCGGCACCGATGAAGGCGATCTTGGTCGTACGGGTGGCGCCGCTGGTCGTCGTGCGGGGTGTGGTGCTGGCTGTGCTCATGACGGGTTCTTTCCGTTGCGGGTGGTGGCGGCGCGGGAGGCGCCGAGCGCCTCGTCCCAGGTGGGTTGGGCGGTGGTGCCGCCGTGCGCTCGGGTGGACAGGGCGCCGCAGGCGGCGGCCAGGGCGAGGGCGGCTGCCAGGGGCAGGCCCGCCAGGGTGGCGGCGACGAAGCCGGCGTCGAAGCTGTCGCCCGCGCCGACCGTGTCGAGCGGCCGTACGGGGACGGCGGGGGCGCGCAGCGGGCCGCGGCCGTCGTGGGCCAGGGCGCCGTCCGCGCCGTTCTTCACCACCACCAGCGGACCGCGCGCGGCGAGCAGGGCCGCTGCCCGCTCGACGTCGGCGGGCTCGGGGTCCCCCGACGGGATCTTCCCGTGCGCCTCGCGGTCACCGGAGGCGGCCTCCCCGCTGGCCGCCAGGGCGCACGCCTCCCTGGCGTTCGGCAGCAGGATGTCGGTGACGGGGAGCAGCGCGGCGATTCCGGCCGGGTCCCAGTCGCCCGCCGGGTCGTCGTTGGTGTCGAGCGAGGTGGTGGCGCCGTGCGCGCGGGCGGTGCGGAAGAGGTCGGGCAGCGCGGTCGCGAGTCCCGGCAGCAGGAAGTACGAGGCGGCGTGCACATGGCGGCTGTGCGCGAGCAGCGCCTGGGGCACGTCGGCGCCGACGGTGGCCGTGAGGGTGCCGGGCGCGGTGAGGATGGCGCGGTCGTCGCCGCGGGTGAGCACGGTGGTCAGCGGCGTCGGCAGATCCGGGTCCACCCGCAGCGCCGCGGTGTCGACGCCGCGCTCGGCCAGGGCGGTACGGACGTACCGGCCGGTGTCGTCGTCGCCGATCCGGCCGGCGATGGCGACCTTCAGGCCGAGCCGGGCGGCGCCGCACGCCATGATCGCGGCGGAGCCGCCGAGGGTCAGCAGGCCGGTGGGGACGAGCTGTTCGCGCTGGCCGAAGGCGAGCGGGGCGTCCAGCGGCCCCAGGACGATGTCGGGATTGGCGTCCCCGATGACGAGCAGGTCGAACGTGTCCGGCATGAGCTGGCTTTCTGTGGTGGTGGGGCGGAAGTCCGGCGGCGGGAGTCCGGGCGGTGTCCCGTCATCCGTTCAGGCGACGGAGCGGGTCCGTCAATCCTCAGGCGACGGGGCGGTGTCCCGTCAGCCCTTCAGGCCGCTGGAGGTGATCGACTGGATGAACTGCTTCTGCGCCGCGAGGAAGGCGAGCAGCACCGGCAGGACGGTCAGGACGTTGCCCGCCATCACCGCGGACCAGCGGGTGTGGTGCAGGCCCTGGAAGGTGGTCAGGCCGAGTTGCAGCGTGTACTGCGTGTCGTGGTTGATGGCGATCAGCGGCCAGGTCAGGTCGTTCCAGGTGCTGAGGAAGGTCAGCACCGCGACCGTGCTCAGCGCGGGCCGCGACAGCGGCAGCACGATGAGCAGCAGCACGCGCAGCCGTGAGCAGCCGTCGATCCACGCGGCCTCCTCCAGCTCCCTGGGCAGCGAGAGGAAGAACTGCCGCAGCAGGAAGACCGCGAAAGGCGTGACCAGCGACGGCACGATGAGCGCGCCGAGGGTGTCGATCAGGCCGAGCCGCTTCATCACCAGGAAGGTCGGGATCATGGTGAGCTGGAACGGGATCGCCATGGTGGCCAGCATCAGCACCAGCAGGGTGCGCGAGCCGGCGAACCGCATCCGGGCGAAGGCGTATCCGCCGAGCGCGCCGAAGACGAGGTTGGAGACGACCGCGACGACGGAGACGATCAGCGAGTTGGCGAACCAGCGCGGGAACAGCGCGTTGCCGAGCACGTAGCGGTAGCCGCCGAGGTCGATGTGGGAGGGCCACAGCGCGGGCGGGAAGCGGTTGATCTCGGCGTTGCTCATCACCGAGCTGACCAGCAGCCAGATCAGCGGGACCGCGAAGAGCAGGGCGAGCGGGGCGAGCAGCAGGTGCCAGCCGCTGAAGGGCAGCCGCGACCGCCGGGGGCGGGGCGCGCTCGGCCGCGGGGCGTCGGCGTTCTCGGCGCCGGGCGGCGCCGCGTCGGGGAGGGCTGAGGTGACGGTCATCGCGGGGCTCCTTCGAGGCGTACGGGCTCGCGGCGGCGCAGGGCCCGCATGCCGACGGCGATCACCAGCAGGGCGAGCGCGAGCACGTAGGCGGCGGCTGCCCCGTAACCGGCGGTGAAGTTCTTGAACGCCTGCTCCCAGATGAAGTAGACGATCACGGTGGTGGAGCCGAGCGGTCCGCCCTTGGTGGTGACGTAGACGAGGTCGAAGACCTGGAGGGAGTTGATGGTCTGCCACAGCAGCAGGAAGACGTTGACCGGGGTGAGCGTCGGCAGCACCACGTGGCGCAGCAGTTGACGGCGTCCCGCCCCGTCGAGCCTGGCGGCCTCGATGAGGGACTGCGGCACGTCCTGGAGCGCGGCGAGGTAGACCACGACGCAGAAGCCGGTGCCGCTCCACAGGGAGATCGCGACGAGGACGAGGAGTGCCTGTGACGGATCGGTGAGGAACCCCTGCGGGGAGACGCCGATGGAGTGCAGTACGGAGTTGGCGGCGCCGAACTGCGGGTCGAGGATGAAGGAGAACAGCACGCCTTGCGCGGTGGCCGAGATGACGAACGGCACGAAGATCAGGGTGCGGTAGACGCCGACGAGCCGGATGCGCCGGTTGAGCGCGAGGGCGAGCGCCAGGCCCAGCAGCATGCTCAGCGGGACGTACAGCGCGGTGTACTCCAGGGTGTTGCGCACCGCCTGGCTGAAGTGCGGGTCCTTGGACAGGGCCCGGTAGTTGGCCAGGCCCACCCAGCGGCTGGGGGTGACCAGGTCGTCGGCGCGGAAGGACAGGAGCAGCGACCAGACCACGGGGACGACGCTGAGGCCGAGGATGACCACGATCGAGGGCGCGATGAAGGTCCACGCGGTCGCGGACTCGCCGCGCAGCCTGCGGCGGCGGGCGCGCAGTTGCTGTGCGTGCTCGCGGTCGCGGTCCTGGTCGGACAGGGTGAGCGGGGCGGGGCGGCGCTGCGCGGGGCCCGGCCTGTGCCGGGGCAGCAGCCGCGGCGTGGTTCTCGACATGGGTCTCCTCAACGCGGGATGAGCAGTGCGGCGTTGGCTTCGTGCGCACAGTCGCGCAGTGCCTTGGCGGGGGTGCTGCGGCCGAGCAGCACCGCGGTGATCGCCTGGCCGAGCGCCTCGGAGATCTGCGGGTAGGCGGGGTGGGCGGGGCGGACCCGCGCGGTCTCCAGTGCCTTGGTGAACACCGACAGGCCCTCGGTGTGCGAGCTGCGGTCCTGCCAGGCGGGCAGCGCCTGGGTGCTGCGGCTGAGCGGGAGGCTGCCCGCCTGGATGTCCCAGCGCACGTCCTGCGGCGGCTGGATCAGCCACTCGACGAAGGTGCGGGCGGCGGCGACGCGCGCCGAGCCGTTGTCGAAGACCGTCCAGGTGTCGGGCCCGGAGATGGTGACCTCTTTCCCGCTGTAGCTGGGCAGCGGGACGACGTGGTAGTCGATCTTGGCCTGGATGACGTCGGGCAGTTGCCAGGGGCCGGTGGGGACCATGCCCATCCGGCCGGAGAGGAAGACCTGGTACATCTGCTCGCTGCCGGGCTTGGGGTCGATGTAGACGCTCTTGTCGGAGGCGAGGGTGGCGATGGTCTCCAGGGCGCGGACGCCGGTGTCCTCGAAGCCGATGCCGTGGCCGTCGGCGGAGATGACCTCGCCGCCGAGGTCCCAGATCATCGGCCAGATCCGCCAGACGGTGTCCTCGTCGCCGACGCCCGGCCAGCCGGTGCCGAAGGTGCCGTCGGCGTGGCTGGTGAGCTTCTTCGCGGTGGCCGTGAACTCGTCCCAGGTCCAGCCGGGTTCGGGCAGCGGCACTCCGGCGCGGGCGAAGAGCTTCTTGTTGCAGACGACGGCGAGCGAGTCGATGAGCGCGGGCGCGGCGCGTACCCGTTTGTTGACGGTGACGGCCTCGCGGGCCGGGGTCCAGAAGTCGTTCCAGGGGGTGGGGCCGTGGGCCATCGTCGCCGTGAGGTCCACGACCTTGGGGCTGCGGGCGATGCTGGCCAGGTCCGAGCCGAAGATGTAGGCGATGTCGGGGTACGAGCCGGAGGCGAGCGCGGCGGTGACCTTCTGGAGCATGGCGTCGGACAGGACGCCGCCGCCGGGGTCGACCCTGATCTTCGGGTGGGTGCGGTTGAACTCGGCCACCAGTTGCTGGATCGCGGCGCGGCCGGTGTCGGTCTGGCCGTGCCACAGCTCGACGGTGACCCGGCCGTCCGCGCCCACGCCGTCGCTCTCGCCGGTGCCGCAGCCCGCGAGCAGCGCGCCCGCGGCGGCGCCGGAGAGCAGTCCTGTGCCGCGGCGCAGGACGTCACGGCGGGAGAGTCCGGTGTCCCGGCGCGGGTGCCCGGCGGGCGGCGGGTCGCCGGGGAGCGGGCTGCGGGGCAGGACGGGGCCTGCGGTCATCGGTGCCTCCAGAAGGCGGAAGTGCGAGTGCGGGTGCCGGGCGGCGGCTGGGGGGCGGGGCCGTTGCCCGTGCCGGGCGGCGGGGGCCCGGTGCGCCGACGGGGGCGGCGCACCGGGCCGGCCGCGGCCGGCCGGCGGTCCCGACGGCCGGCGTGGTCGGCCGGGCGGGCGGAACAGCCGGTCGGCGGGTTCAGCGGGTCAGCAGGTCTGGCGCACGTATCCGCTGGTGCCCAGCGGTACGACGTCCACGTCGCGGCGGACGACGCTGAGCTTCGTGCCGTAACCCGAGCACGCCTTCTGGAGGCCCTTGGCGGTGTACTCGATGACGATCACGTTGTTGCCGAAGCCGGAGGTGTAGTCGCCGCACTCGTTGTACGTGGCGCATTCCTCGGCGACGGCGAAGTCCAGGCCGTTGGCGACCCGGTCGCCGGACAGTTGCGGGGTGTTCTTCTGCGCGATCGCCATGTTCTTGGAGTGCGCGTGGGCGGAGAGGAGCTTGATGTACGACTCTGCCTCGGCCTTGGTCAGGTAGCCGGAGAAGCGGTCGTAGGTGTCGAAGTTGTCGGGTTCGACGCCCTGGAAGCCCTTGGCCGCGCACTGGTCGACCCAGCCGTTGACCTTGGCGGCGATCCGCTGCCGCTTGTCGGCGGTGCGGATGTCGAGGATCGCCTCGTTCCAGTCCTTGTCCTTGACGACGGCGCCCTTGGAGTCCCGCAGCAGCAGGTCGGCGTCCCACTGACCCTCGGCGCCCTCCTGGGCCTGGAAGGCGTTGACGTAACAGATGTTGTAGACCCCGGCGGCGGCCGGAGCGGTGTAGTCGCGGCTGACCACGGAGACACCGGCGGGCGGGGTGTAGGGGCCCCCGATCTGGTAGTCGAATCCGGCGTGCGCCGGAGGCGGGGAGACGGACTGGGGCGCGGCCCCTGCGGAATCGGGAGCGAGTGAGGGGACAGCCACGACTGCGGCGACGGCCGCGAGGGCGGCCAGACTCCGACGGGACCGGACACGATTCATGCGCATCATCGAGCTCCTGATGATGGGGGGTACGTCCCCGCCTCGGACGCTGACAGCGATCCTGGCGACTTTGTCCGGGCTTGCGGCGCACGGCCGCCCACCGGCTAGGCGTACCTCTGACGTCGGTGCTCAACTCCGACGTTCGCCAGGAGTTAACCGCGCAGAATTCGTCATGTCAACCGCCCTCTTCTGCGCAAATCATGCTCACTTACGCATCGGAGTGCGCATTATGCTGCACGCATGCTGAGAACTGAGCGTCATGCGCGCATACTTGAGCATGTCTCCGCCAGGGGCGGCATCGACGTCCACGAGCTGTCCCGACTGCTCGACGTCTCCACGGCCACCGTCCGGCGCGACCTCCAGCACCTGAGCGAACTCCACCTGCTGCGCCGCACCCACGGCGGGGCGGCGGTCGGCCCGGTCGACCTGGAGGTCCCGCTCCAGCACCGCGCGGGCCGCAGCAGACCGGAGAAGCAGGCCATCGCGAGGGCGGCGGCGGCCCTGGTGCCGGACGGCGCGGTGGTCGGCATGAACGGCGGCAGTACGGTGACGGAGGTGGCCCGGCTGCTGGCCGCCCGCGGACCGCTCACCGTCGTCACCAACGCCGTGAACATCGCGGCCGAGTTGGTTCTGCACAAGCACGTGACGCTCGTCGTGATCGGCGGCAACGCCAGGAACGCCAGTTATGAGCTGGTGGGCCCGATCGCCGAGAAGACCCTGGCCAGCTACCACACCGACATCGCCTTCCTCGGCGTCGACGGCATCAGCGCGGCCCACGGCTGCACCACGCACGACCAGTTGGAGGGCGGCACCGACCGCGCCTTCGCCGACAACAGCGACCGTACGGTCGTGGTCGCCGACCACACGAAGATCGGCCGGGCCACGCTCGCCAAGATCTGCCCGCTCACCGAGATCCACGACCTGGTGACCGACGGCGCGGCGCCGGACGCCGAGCTGGCCCGTATCGCGGGCGCGGGCGTACGCGTGACGGTCGGCTGAGCGCTTCTCCTCGCCACGGTCGGCCGCATGCTGTGCGGGCGCGCCGACCGCTGTTCACGGCGCCGGGAAGCGCCGACCGTCAGGGCGCCGGGGCGCGACGACCGTCGTTCACGGCGCCGGGGCGCGCCTCACGCGCAGGGTCAGCACCTCCGACTCCTCACGCCAGTAGGCGATGTTGTGCCGGGTGATGACCGTGTCGGCGTGCTCGGGACCGAGCACCCGCTCCATGTCGACCAGCAGCTCCTCGAAGGCGCGCGCCGCGCCTGCCGCGTCCCCAGCCCGCCCGCGCAGCCGCGCGACATTGTGCCGGGTGGTGAGCGTGTGCGGATGGTCCGGGCCGAGCACGCGGAGCCGGTCCGCCAGCAGTTCCTCGAAGGCGCGCGCCGCGCCGCTGACGTCCCCGGCCCGGCCGCGCAGCCGCGCGATGTTGTGCCGCGTGGTCAGCGTGTCCGGATGGTCCGGGCCCAGCACCCGCGCCGCGTCGGCCAGCAGCTCCTCGAAGGCGCGCGCCGCGCCCTCGGCGTCCCCCGCGCGCCCCTGCCAGTAGGCCAGGTCGTGCCGGGTGGTCAGGGTGTCGGGGTGGTCGGGCCCCAGCACCCGCACCATGTCGACCAGCAACTCCCGTAGCCCCTCGGCTGCTTCGGCCGTCTCCCCCGCGCGACCGCGCAGCCGGGCCATGTTGTGCCGCGTGCTGAGCGTGTCCGGATGGTCGGGGCCCAGCACCCGCAGCCGGTCCGCCAGCAACTCCTCCAGCGCGGTGGCGGCGTCCTCCGCGTACTCCGCCTCGCCGCTCCAGTAGGCGATGTTGCCGCGGGTGGTGAGCGTATGCGGGTGGTCGGGGCCGAGCACCCGCAGCCGGTCCGCGAACAGTTCCCGGAAGGCGCTGATCGCGCCCTGCGCGTCGCCCGCCGCGCCCCGCCAGTACGCCAGGTCGTGGCGGGCGGCGAGGGTGTCGGGGTGGTCGGGGCCCAGGTGCTGGTGGGTGGTCCTGGCCAGCAGCCTGAAGTGCCCGGCCGCGGCGGCCACCTGGCCCGCGACGCCCAGGCTCTCGCCGACCCGGTAGAGCAGCGCGTGCGCGTGCGGGCGGTGCAGGGCGCTCTCCGCCTTGCCGGTCAGCGCGGTGGTGTTGGCGCGCAACGCCTGCGCGAGGTCGGTGTCGCGCTCGACCTCGGGCCAGACCGCGGTCAGGGCGTCGGCGGCTGTACGGGCCAGCGCGTCGTGGTCCGCCTCGCCGAGGGTGTCCCGGACGGCCCGCTGGATGAGCTGGTGGACACGGACCGCCCGGTGCCCGGTCTTCGGGGTGTGGTCGATCAGATTGAGCCCGTGCAGATCGCGCAGGGCCCGTACGGTCTGCTGCTCGGTGATCCCGCGCGCCGGGCACTGCTCGGGGGCGGCTCGGCGTACGACGCGGGTGAGGTGGTCGCGGACCGGCCCGCTGGTGAGCACCGGCTGCGGGATGCCGTTCGGGTCGAGCAGCGCGGCCAGCTCCAGCAGGGACCTGGCCAGTCCCCGGGGACCGCGGGCGTCGGCGCGGTCCACCGACAGAGACCAGACGGCGGCCACGCCCGCGGTCTGGTCGTCGGGCAGGGTCGGCGGCCTGAGGTCGGCCAGCCGGGCCCGGTTCGCCAGCAGCGCGCGGTAGTCGTGGCAGCCGATGTCGGCGTCGATGAGGTACGCGGCGGCCTGGGACAGGGCCAGCGGCAGTCTGCCCAGGTCCTCGGCGAGCAGCGCGACCTCCTCGGGCGCCTCCACCCGGCCGCGCGCGGCGAGCGCCGCCGTCAGATAGCCGGTCGCCTCCCGCGGGGTGAACAGGCCGACGGTCACCATGCGGCGGCCCGCGCCGGTCAGGGCGGCGTCCCGGCTGCGGGTGGTGACGACCGTACGGCCGAGGGGGTGGTCGGGCGGCCACAGGCCGGTGAGGTCGGCCGGGTCCGTCACATTGTCGAGGACCAGCAGCCAGCGGCAGTGTCCGGCCGCCGCGCCGGGGCCGGGCTCCAGCCAGGCCAGGAACTCCTGCGCGGCGCGCGCCGGTTCGTCCCGCTCGATGTGCAGCACCCTCGCGGCGGCGTCCGCGTACGCGTCGATGACGGCCTGCCGGGTCGAGGCCGTGACCCACATCAGGAGGTCGACCTCGCCCGCCCGCCAGGCGTGGTGGGCGCGCCGGGCGGCGAGTTGCGTCTTGCCCACGCCGCCCATGCCGGTCAGCACCTGGCAGACCACGGCGGTGCCGGGGCCGGTCAGCGCGGTGTCCAGGGCGTGGATCACCTCCCGGTGCTGGAACCAGTCGGCCGACCGGGGCACCACGCCGACCCTGACCGGCCAGTTGACCGGCGAGCGCGGCACGACATGCCAGTGGTGGTGCTGGTGGATGTCGCCCGCGACGCCCGCCGCGACACCGCCGCCGGCCGCGGTGACAGCGGAAGGGGCCGGGGCAGGGGCCGCCTGGGACCGGGCCTCGGCATCGGTACGAGGCCGGGCCTCGGCCTCCGTGCGGCTCCGGCCCTCGGCGCGGACCCGCGACGGGGCGGCCGCGGGCAGCATCGGCAGCGTCGGGACGGTGTCCGAAGGCTCCGGCGCGCGCGGCGGCGCCACCGGCGCGGGTGCGTACGGCGGCGCGGACAAAGGGGCGGGGACGGCTCCGGGTGCGCTCAGCCCTGGGGCGGACCCGGCAGAGGAGGGTTTTCCATCCGTACGTCCCCCATCCGTAACGACGCCACGGACCTGTCCTGGGCGCGTACGTCGACGTCGCCGCCGACCGCGATCCCGTCGCCGGTGGCCGCCGCCGCGCCGGGCGGGCCGCCCGGCGGTCCGCTGCCGTAGGGACGGTCCCGCAGCCGGTCCACCGCCTGCCGGAGCGCCGTGGCCAGCGCCGCGTCCCGCTCGACGGCCTCGTCCAGCGCGTCGGTCAGGCGGCGCCTGGTCCGCTCGGTGACCGCGCCGTCAGGGGCGGCGCACTCCTCGGTGGCCAGCCGCAGCGCGGGGTCCTCGCCGAGCAGCACGCGGACCAGCGAGTACAGCCGGTCGAGTTCGCCGACCTGGACCTCGTCCAGGTCGTGCCGCCGGTGCTCTGCACCGCTCGCTCGCCACGTGAGCCACACGCAGACATGGCCGACCGCGGCCTCGACACCCGTCACCCCGTACCCCCATGCGCTCACTCGTCTCCACCGACGGTAGCCAGCCGCGCGCGGCCCGGCATCCGATCTCGGCAAGCCGTCGCGAATTGGCACCGCAGGCACACGATTCCACAGATGACCCACGGTGCACACGCGTCAACTCCGGCCCCGGCCGGGGTACCTCGGCTCCTCAGGCGCCCTCGTGGTGCAGCGCGTCCAGGGCGGCCAGTTCGTCGGCGGTGAACCGCAGCGCGCCCGCGGCCACGTTCTCCACCAGGTGGTCGGGGTTGCCGGTGCCGGGGATGGCCAGGACGTGCGGGCCGCGCTGGAGGGTCCAGGCGGTCCTGATCTGGGCGGCGGTCACGCCGTGGGCGCGGGCCGCGGCCAGCACCTGCTCGCTCTCCGCGGCGCCCGCACCCGACTCGCGGCCCGCGCCCGCGATGGCGAAGAACGGCACGAAGGCGACGCCCTGTTCACCGCACAGGTCCAGGAAGTCGTCGTCCTCGCCGGGCAGTCCGAGCGCGTACTTGTTCTGTACGCACACCACCGGCGCGATGGCGCGGGCCTCCGCGAGGTGGCGCGGCCCCACGTTGGAGATCCCGAGGTGGCGGATCAGCCCGCGCTCGCGCAGTTCGGCGAGCGCGCCGAAGTGCTCGGCGATCGAGTCCGCGCCCTGATTGCGGTAGTTGACCACGTCGAGGTGGTCCCGGCCGAGCTGCCGCAGATTCTCCTCGACCTGTCCGCGCAACTGCGCGGGCGTCGCTGCGGGCAGCCAGGCGCCCGAGGGGTCCCGGCCCGGGCCGACCTTAGTGGTGATGACGAGGTCGTCGGGGTACGGCGCCAGCGCCCGGTTGATCAGCTCGTTGGCCGCGCGCAGGGCGGAGAAGTAGAAGGCGGCGGTGTCGATGTGGTTCACGCCGAGTTCGACCGCGCGCCGCAGCACACCGATCGCCCGCTCGCGGTCGCTGGAGCCGCTGTCGGCCGCGAACGCCCTGCCGTCCTGCGGCAGCCGCATCGCCCCGAAGCCCATCCGGTTGACGGTCAGATCGCCGAGCGTCCACGTGCCCGCGGCGTCCGCGGTGATCGTCGTCCCAGAAGTCATCGGAGGATTCTCCCACGGCGGCTCACAGCCGTCCCCGAGGGACGTCGGGCTGACATTCAGGCCACATCCGGAGTCCAGCGGGAGTGTCGCGCATCACCGTCGCGACCGGGACCGCGCGGGCCGCGCGGCCTTGTGCCCGCAGGTCATGCCGGGTCATAGTCGTTCTTGGCACCGCACCGAAACATTTCGGGACCGCCCGGTGGGGACCGGATCCGGCCGAAGCGGAATCGGCGCGGCGCCGCTGCGTGCCCGCCGTGTCCCCCTCCCCGGCCGCTGGGCTACAGGAGTGCAACAGTCGTTACGGGGAGGCTGACCCCAAAGCGGACCAAACGTTAACCTTGCCGCATCTCGCGGCCGTTTGGGGCCGCTGGGGGAACAGCACAGAGCTCAGGGGGGCTCATGCGAAGAGCTGGGGCAATAACCGCTGCCTTCTCACTGGCGGCGGCTTCGATGATCGGATTCACCGCCGCGCAGTCCGCGTCCGCGCTCACCGCGCCGGTCGCGATGACCGCGGACGACCTGCCGACCTGGCAGACCAACGGCGTCGTGTGGGCGCTGGCCCAGGCGCACGGTGTGGTCTTCGCGGGCGGCACCTTTTCCACCGTCCGGCCGCCGGGCGCCGCCGCGGGCACCGGCGAGCAGCAGGCGCTCAACTTCCAGGCGTTCGACGCCGCCACGGGCGCGCCGACGTCCTGCAAGCTGTCCTTCACGGTCGGCTCGGGCACGGCGACGATTCGGGCGCTGGCCGTCTCACCGGACGAGTCGACGCTGTACGCGGGAGGCACCTTCGGTTCGGTGAACGGCGTTCCGTCGAGCAGCCTGGCCGCGATCGACATCGCCACCTGCACCGTGAAGACCACGTTCAAGGTGTCGGTCTCGGCGCAGGTCCGCAGCATCGTGGCGACGAACGACACGGTGTACATCGGCGGCAATTTCCTCACCGTCGCCGGGCAGCCCCGGCAGCGCTTCGCCGCGCTGACGACCACGGGCGCGCTCAAGCCGTTCACGGCCAACGCCGACAAGGCGGGCAAGGCCATGGTGCTCAGCCCGGACGGCACCAGGCTCGTCATCGGCGGCGACTTCAACACCGTCAACGGGGTCAATTCGCACGCGCTGGCCGTGGTGAACGCCACGACCGGCGCCAATGTGAAGACCTATCCGGGCTTCATCTCCGCGACCTCCACCGTGCAGGACCTCACGAGGGACGCCACCGGCTTCTTCACCGCCAACGAGGGCACGGGCGGCGGTGTCTTCGACGGCCGCATCGCGCTCAACTTCAGCGACCTCAACCAGCGCTGGCGCGACACCTGCCTGGGCGCGACCCAGGCCGTCACCGTCTACAAGGGCGTGCTGTACAGCGGCTCGCACGCGCACGACTGCTCCAGCATGCAGCAGTTCCCGCAGCTCAACAACGACCGGCAGCACCTGCTCGCGGAGTCCGTCGACAACCCGAGGCCGCTGCTGGGCTGGTTCCCCGACACCGACGACGGCCCGGCGGGCACCGAGCAGATCGGCCCGCGCGCCCTCACCACCGCCTCCAGCGGCGGCACCGACTACCTGTGGGTGGGCGGCGAGTTCACCCGGATCGCCAGCAACGGCAACCGGCTCCAGCAGGGCCTGGTCCGCTTCCCGAGCGGCCCCGACACGCGCGCGCCGTCCGTACCGCTCCAGGTGACCGCGGCGAACGTGTCCGGCGGGGTGCGGGTGAGCTGGCAGGCCAGCCTCGACCTGGACGACTCGACGCTGACGTACAGGATCTACCGCGACGGCACGCAGGTCGGCACGGTCACCGGTGACTCCAAGTTCTGGATCCGCCCGACGCTGACCTTCACCGACACCGCCACCTCGCCCGGCACCACGTACTCGTACCAGGTCACGGCGGGTGACGCGCCCGGCAACACCAGTGCCAAGTCGGCCGCGGCGGCCGTCACGACGCCGGGCGCGCCGACGTCCTCGACGGTGACGCTCAACGCGACGGCGGACAGTTACGTCAACGCGGGCGCGCCCTCGGCGAATTACGGCCCGGACCAGCAGCTCGCGGTGCGCGGCACGTCCGCGTACAACACGTACCTGCGGTTCGACCTGCCCGCCGCGCCCGGCGGCATGGTGCTCAAGAGCGCGCAACTGACCCTGCGCACCAGCTCCGACGCCATCGCCAACTCGGTCGACACGCTCACTGTGCAGCATGTGACGGGGAGTTGGACGGAGACAGGGGTGACCTGGAACACCCGTCCCACGCTCGACCCGACGGTGCTCGGCACGGTGCCCGCGCCGACCGCGCTCCAGACCGACTACACCGCGACGCTCACCGCGGCGGCACTGACGCCGGGGCTCGGCGGTTCGTACGATCTCGCGGTGACGTCCACCGGCACGGACTCGGCCTGGTTCTGGTCGAAGGACGCGCCCGGCACGTCGGGACATCCGCAGCTCGTCCTGACCTTCGCGAAGCCGTGACCGCGACCAGGGCCCGGTTCGCCGCGGCCGTCGTCATCGTGACGACGGCCGCGGCCGTCCTGGCCGGATGCGGCGGCGGACACCCGGAGGCGGCGCGGGACCGCGCCGCCCCCACCAGCGAGCGGCCGGCCTCCTCCGCGCCCGCGATCGGCCCCGACGGCACGGCGGAGCCGCCCGCCTCGGCCTCGACCGGTCCGGGCGGCAGCGGCGGTGCGAACGGCGCCGACGCCAAGGAGCCGACCCTGCCCAAATCCCAGCTCACCCCGGCCACCGGCACGTTCACCGACCAGCAGAGGAGCTATCTGGTCGGCAAGGTGCCCAAGGGCATGGACCCGGCCGCCGTTCTCCAGACCGGACAGGAGTCCTGCGACCGGATCGCCAACACCGCGGACGCGAGTCCGAAGCTGGCGAAGGAGGCCATCGCGGACGGCGAGATCGCGGACGCGAAGGACGCGATCACGTATCTCTGCCCGAAGTACAAGAGCCTGCTCCAGTAGCGGATCGACCGGCCCGCCCGCGCGACGGGCCGGTCGGCGCCGGGGACGGTCCGGGTATCGGAATTGGCGCGCGCTCCTTCGGGGCCGCGGATTACGATGCCCGAGCCGTCCCCTGCGCCGTTGTCACCTGCCACGGCGCGCGGGCCCGGTGGTCAAGCAAACGCCGAGCCTGGGAAAGCGCGGGACGTGATGGTTCGTCGAGCACACCGCCGACGGCACGCCGTATCCGTCCGGGGGTGTCGGCGCTGCGCCGGGTGACCGCGTCCGAGGCGGCCCTGGCCGCGCACCGGCAGATCAACGCCACGGCGGTCGGCTATCCGCGCGACAGCGCAGTGCCCGCGCTGTTCGAGGAGCGCGCGCGGCTGCGGCCCGAAGCGCCCGCGGTCGAACAGGGCGCGCGCACGGTCGGCTACGGGCAGCTCGACCGCCTCGCCAACGGCCTCGCCCGTGACCTGCTGGCGCGCGGTCTCCCGCCGGGCGCGACCGTCGGCGTGTGCCTCGACCGCTCCCCCGAACTCGTCGTCGCGCTGCTCGCCGTCCTCAAATGCGGCGGCTGCTACCTGCCGATCGACGCGTCCTGGCCGGACGAGCGGCTGCGCGCGCTGCTGTCGGACGCCGACTGCCGGTGGGTGCTCACCGACCGGCCGGCGGAGCTGGCCGACCGGCTCGACGGCTGCCGGACCGTCCCGGTGACGCGGGGAGGTGTCGCGGAGAGCGAGCGCGGCCCGGAGGTCGAGGTCGCGGGCGACGCCGTCGCGTACGTCAACTTCACCTCGGGCTCGACCGGCCGCCCCAAGGGGGTGCCGGTCCGGCACCGCGGTGTGGTCCGGCTGGTGTCCGGTGCACGCTACGCCCGGCTCGGCGAGGGCAGCAGGCTGCTGCAACTGGCGCCGGTGACCTTCGACGCGGCGACCTTCGAGATCTGGGGCGCGCTGCTGACCGGCGGCACCTGTGTGCTCTACCCCGACGCGCGGCTGAGCCTGTCGAAGCTGGGGCGGGTGCTGCGCGAGAGCCGGGTCAATGTGCTGTTCCTGACCACGGCGCTGTTCAACTCCGTGCTGGACGAGGCGCCCGAAGCCCTCGACACGGTGGCCACCGTGCTGACCGGCGGCGAGCGCGCCTCGGTGCCGCGGCTGGCGCAGGCCGTACGCCGCTTCGGCCCCGGCCGCCTGGTGCACGTCTACGGACCGACCGAGTCGACCACCTTCGCCACGTACCACCGGGTCGACGCGCTCCCCGCCGACGCGGCGGAACTGCCGATCGGCCGGCCGATCCAGAACACCCGGCTGTACGTGATCGACACGGACGGCGACGACGGCGGTGAGCTGTGCGAGCCGGGGCGCGCGGGCGAGATCTGGCTGGCGGGGGACGGTCTGTCGCCCGGATACCTGGGGATGCCGGAGCTGACCGCCCGGCTGTTCGTGGAGCGCGAGGTCGACGGCGTACGCGAACGGCTGTACCGGACGGGCGACTACGGGCATCTGCGGGCGGACGGCGCGGCGGTGTTCCACGGCCGCAGGGACGACCAGGTGAAGGTGAACGGCTACCGCATCGAACTGGGCGAGATCGCCCACCATTTGGACCGGCACCCGGCCGTCCGGCGCAGCTTCGTCACCGCGAGCGCCCGCGGCGAGAAGCCGGTGTGGGCGTTCGTCGTCACCGACGACCCGGCCTGCACCCCGCAGGCGCTCCGCGCCCACCTGCGCGCGCTGCTGCCCGGCTTCATGGTCCCGGCCCGCATCCAGCTCTGTGACACCCTGCCGTTGACCGCCACCGGCAAGATCGACCGCACGGCCCTGCTCGCCGCCCACGCGCGCCGACCGGCCCCGGAGGAGACCTGATGCCCGTCCGCACCACCGCCCCGGAGCCCGTCCGGGACAAGCCCGGCGGTGACTCCGCGCGCTCCGACCTCCTCCGGGCCTCGACGGCGGGCCTGATCGCCGCCTTCGTCGGCTTCTCCAGCTCCTTCGCGGTGGTCCTCGAAGGGCTCACCAAGGTCGGCGCGTCGCACGCCGAGGCCGCGTCGGGACTGATGGCGCTGTGCGTGGCGATGGGCCTGTGCGCGATCTACCTGAGCCTGCGCTCCCGGCTGCCGATCAGCATCGCCTGGTCGACGCCGGGCGCGGCGCTGCTGGCGGGCTCCGCCGGTACGCACGGCGGATTCGCGGCGGCCGTGGGCGCGTTCCTGCTCACGGGCGTGCTCGTCGTGATCTCCGGGCTGTGGAAGCCCCTCGGCCGGTGGGTCTCGGCGATCCCGAAGCCACTGGCGAACGCGATGCTCGCGGGCATCCTGCTGCCGCTGTGCCTGGCTCCGGCGCACGCGGTCAAGTCCGACCCGGCGGTGGGCCTCGGTGTGATCCTCGCCTGGGCGGTCGTCGGCAGCGTCCGGAAGCTGTACGCGGTGCCCGCCGCGGTGGTCGTGGCCGTCGTCCTGATCGCCACCACCACGCACATCGACACGGCCGCGCTCGGCCCACTGTGGCCGCACCCGGTGCTGGTCGCCCCGCACTTCACCGCCTCCGCGGTGATCGGCATCGCGCTGCCGCTGTACGTGGTGACGATGGCGTCGCAGAACATCCCCGGCATCGCGGTGCTCAATGTCAACGGCTACCACCCGGAGCCGGGGCCGCTGTTCGGCTGGACCGGCGTCTTCAGCCTGCTGTCGGCGCCCTTCGGCGGGCACGCGGTCAACCTGGCGGCGATCACCGCCGCGCTGTGCGCGGGCGAGGAGGCGGGACCCGACCCGCGCAAGCGGTATCGGGCCGCGGTCGTCGCCGGCGGCGCGTACATCCTGCTGGGCCTGGGCGCGGCGGCGGCGGTCGCCTTCGTCAACGCCTCACCGCCCAATGTCATCGAGGCCGTCGCGGGACTCGCGCTGCTCGGCGCCCTCGGCAATTCCCTGACCGGCGCGATGGCCGACGCCGACAACCGCGAGTCGGCGGTCGTCACACTCGTCGTCACCGTCTCGGGCGTGACCTTCTTCGGCGTCAGCGGCGCCTTCTGGGGCCTGGGCGCGGGCGGCGCGCTGTACGCAATGCGGCAGTGGCAGGCGCGCCGGACGGAGCGGGCGGCAGCGGCGGAGGCCGGGCCGGAAGCGGCGGCGCGTCCCGTACCGGAGGCGGACGCGTGACACGCAGGGGCAGCCGGGACCTCCAGGAGGTCGCGGCTGCCCCGGGGTGACGCGTCGGGTCTGAACGCCTCGGCTCAGCGGTAGAGCCGCAGATCGGCCAGGCTCCACCAGTTGGCCGCCGTGCCCGTCGATGTGACGCGCACGTAGCGTGCCGTGGTCGTACGGGGCAGGTCGGCGACGGTGAGTTGCCCGGTTCCCGTACCGGCGGCGGCCGTCCGCCAGGTGACGCCGTCGTCGCTGGTCGAGATCTGCCAGCCGCGTGCGTAGTCGCCGAGGTTGTCGCCGCTGTCGACGGCGACGCGGGAGAACGCGGTGCGCTTCTTGAGGTCGATCTGCACGTACTGGCCGGGGGTCTGGGCCGCGCCGCTGGACCAGCGGGTCGAGCCGTCGGCGTCGATCGCGAGGTCGGCGGCGCCCTGCCCGGCGGGCTGGGAGGTGGCGCTCGCGCCGTTCAGCGGCACCGCGTGCGACCGGCTGGTCAGATCAGCCGACTTGGGCCACGTGAAGGTCGCCAGCGCACCGCCGGGCAGGGAGTATTCGAAGGTCCGGTCGCCGACGGCGACGGCGAAGGAGCGCGGGTCGTCGTTCTCGTTGTGCACGACGAGCGCGGTGGAGCCGTCGGGGTTGCGGAAGGCGACATCGGTGAGCTGGCCGTTCCAGCCGGTCGTGCCGTAGTTGGTGCTGCCGATCCGTACCGCGCCCGGCCGGACGAACTTCGACAGGTGGCCGATGGTGAAGAACTCCGCGCTGGTGGTGACCGTGCCGTCCGGCTGGACGGTCAGCAGGGCGGTGCAGGTGTCGCAGCCGCCGTTGTGCGGGCCGCCGTCGGCGTCCAGCGCGAGGTTCCAGTCGGCGACGGACTTCGCCCAGTTGCGCGTGGTGCCGACGGTGATCGTGCGCGCGTGCCAGGTCAGCGTGCCGCGGAAGATCTGCGCGGGCGTGTCGGTCGCGCCGTGCGAGCCGGAGCACTCCGTGAACCAGATGCCCTTGTCGGGGTGCGCGTCGTGCAGCGCGCTCTGCGCGCTGGGGTCGCCCGAGTAGCAGTGGTAGGCGGTGCCCGCGATCCATCGGGCGGCCGGGCTGTCCAGCACCTCGTACGGGTAGTCGGTCTGCGGGTCCTCGCCCATCTGCTCGGCGGTCTTGATGTCGTCGGGGTGCGTGGTCCAGTTGTGGTCGTACGCGAGGATCTTGGTGCGCGGGCTGGCCCGGTGCAGCAGCGGTCCCAGCGCCTCGATCACCTTGACCTGCGCCTGCACGGGCAGGTCGGTGCCGGGGTACGCGGAGGGCTTACGGTTCTGCGGCTCGTTCTGGACCGTCAGGTAGTCGACGGGCACGCCGGCCGCCGTGTACGCCTGGACGAACTTCACCAGGTAGCGGGCGTAGGCGTCGTAGACCTTCGGGTCGTCCTTGAGGTGGCCGCCGACCAGCGAGTCGCCGTCCTTCATCCACGCGGGCGGGCTCCAGGGCGTGGCCATGACGGTGAGCCGGGGGTTGAGCCGCTTCGCCTGGCGCAGCAGCGGCAGGATCTGGCGCTGGTCGTGCGCGATGCTGAAGTGGCGCAGCGCGAAGTCGGTCTGCCCCGCGGGCATGTCGTCGTAGGTGTAGTGGGCGGCGGAGGCCGTGAAGTCGGAGGAGCCGATGGGCTGGCGCAGGAAGCTGACGCCGATGCCGCGGGCGGGGTCGAAGAGCTGCCGCATCGCGGAGTCCCGCGTCGTGCGCGGCAGTTGACTCAGGACGGCGGCCGAGGAGTCGGTGAGCGCGCCGCCGAAGCCGTCCACGCTCTGGTAGCTCTGGTTCGGGTCGATGGTGATGGTGGTGAGGTCGGACGGTCCCCGGCCGAAGTCGACCGGCGCCTGCTGCCGTAGTTCCTGGGCGCCGTCGGCCGTGGTCAGCCACACCTGGGCGCGGGGTGGCGGCGCCGGGCGGGAGGGGGAGGCCGCGGTGGCGGCCGTCGGGGTGACGGCGGACGTCTGGGCGGCCGGTACGCAGGCCAGGCAGAGTGCGGCGGCTGTGGCAGCGGCGGCACCTACGGCGCGTCTCCTCATCGTTCTCCTCGGGCAGCACTCACTGTGAAACGGAATGAAACGTTTTCTGGAACCGTGGCGAAAATCAGGTAAGCGGTCGGCGGCGTGCGCTGTCAATGCCTTGTACCGATCCTGCCGTGACCCTGATGGGTCGGGGCGCTAAGCTGCGCATATGAAACGAATGGGTGTAACAGTTGGCTAGGTCACCGGGCACCCGCGTGACGGTCCGCGCCATCGCGGCGGAGGCGGGCGTCTCCATCGCCACCGTGTCGCGGGTCATGACCGGACAGGCCAACGTGGCCCCCGACACCCAGGCGCTGGTCCGCCGGGCGGTCGAACGGCTGGGGGCGCCGGCCCCCGTCCGGCGCGGCGCGGCGGACGGCGCGATCTATGTGCGCTGCCCGTACGTCCTCACCGACTACTTCGGTGTGATCGTCTCCTCGATCGCCGAGACGCTCGACCTGCACGGCAGGCGCGTGGTGCTCAGCGCGGGCGACGCGGCGCGCGAGGTCCAGGTGCTGCCCGGGCTGCCGGGCGACCCGGGCATCGCGGGCGCGATCCTCATCGTCCCGCCCGAGCCGGAAAGGGAGTTGGAGGTCCTGCGGGCCCAGGACTTCCCCTTCGTGGTCGTCGACCCGCGCACCCCGCTCCCCCGCGACATCGCCTCGGTCTCGGCCGCGAACCTCGCCGCGGCCCGCAGTGTCACCGCCCACCTGGTGGAGTTCGGCCACCGCCGGATCGGCGTCATCGGCGGACCGGGCGACTGGCTCGCCAGCAAGTCCCGTCTCGCGGGCCACACCTCGGCCCTCGCCGACGCCGGGGTGCTGCCCTCCCCCGAACTCCTGCGCAGCATCGAGCCGACCGCCGACTGGGGCTACGGGGCCGCCTGCGAACTCCTCGACCTCCCCCAACCCCCCACCGCGCTCGTCGCGTTCAACGACAAGGCCGCCGTCGGCGCGCTGCGCGCCGCCTACGAACGCGGCCTGCGCGTCCCCGAGGACCTCTCCATCACCGGCTTCGACGACATCGACCTCAGCCGCAGCACCGTGCCCCGCCTCACCACCGTCCGCCAGCCGCTCGAAGAGATGGGCCGGATGGCGGTCTCCCTGCTGATGCGGCTCCTGGACCGCCACACGGTCGACACCCTCCACGTCGAACTGGCCACCCACCTGGTGGTGCGCGGCTCGACGGGCCCGGCCCCGACGCCTCCTCGCTGACGCGGGCAGCGGGCGTCCGTGGCCGGTGGCCCGGAGTCAGCGACAGGTGCGTCAGCGCTTGGGGCCGGTCGCGAAGACGCCCTCGGGGAAGGCGCCCGCGGCCAGCGCGCGCATGGTGAGGCCCTGGGCGATCTCGGTCAGACGGGCGGTGCCGGCCTCGCCGAGGTGCTCGTAGGGGGCGCGGCCGAGACGGTCGGTCTCGGACTCGATGTGGCGGCGCAGTTCGACGCCCTCGTCGGTGAGCGAGCCCTCGGCGTCGAGAAGGCCGCGGTCGCGCAGCCGGGCGACGGCCGCGTCCCACTCCTGCTCGCTCCAGCCGCGGTGGGTCCTGGCGAAGCCCGGGAGGAAGCCCTTGCCGGTCGCGGTGTGGGTGACGAGGGCTTCCAGGCCGTCGAGTTCGGCGGAGAGCAGGACGGCGAGGTGTCCGTCGCCGCGGTACTCGCGCAGCAGCGTGGTGGCGTGCCAGAAGGCGAGGTGCGGCTCCTTCGGCGACGGCAGGGCCGCGTGGGCGGCGAAGAGGATCCGGTCGCCGCCGGTGCACGCCTCGGCGGCCCGCTGGGCGAGTTCGGCGGCCTCGGCCGTCTCCGGGGAGTCGACGGCGTCGCCGAGCAGACGGCGCTGTACGGCGTCGACCGCGCGCAGCCGCGCCGCGGTGATGTCCTCGGGGGCGGCCAGGGTCCAGGCGAGCGGGATGTGCCGGGCCACCAGGGACGGGCTGAAGTTGTAGAAGGTGCTCGTCACCACGGCGGGGCCGACCGGGCCGAGGGCGGCGGCGCGGCCCGCGAAGTAGCACATGCGGTTGTTCTCCAGCCCGGCCGCGACCAGCGCCGCCTGCGTCTCGGGCGCGAAGTACACCATCGAGTGCAGCGGTTCGAGCACCCGGAAACATTTCCTACCGGCCAGTAGCGTCATATCGGCCACTTTACTGAGATCGCCGCGCACGTCCACCCCCGGCGCACCACCGGCCCGCGCGCGGCCCCGGCGGCTCCCCGGCCCGGCGCGCGCTCGTCGTCATCGCCCGTGGTCCGTCCCCGTCCGTCCGCTTTGGCACGGTCCCGCACCGGCCGCTGACCGGCCGACTTCAGGTTTTGACACTACCTTCACTACGATCCGGCGATGATCATAAGAAGGTTACTGACGGCCGGAGTTGGCTGCGGCCTGCTGGTCGTCCTGGCTTGCGGTCTGCTGCCCGCGAGCGCGGTCGCCGACGAACCCACGACACCGGCGACGCCGACGGCGCAAGCCGCCCCGAAGGTGGAACTGCTGCTCGATGTCAGCGGCTCCATGCGGGCGAAGGACATCGACGGGCAGTCGCGGATGGCCGCCGCGAAGCAGGCGTTCGACGACGTGCTGGACTCGGTGCCGGAGAACGTGGAGCTGGGCATCAGGACGCTCGGCGCCGACTATCCGGGCAACGACCGCAAGACCGGGTGCAAGGACACCCGGCAGCTCTACCCGGTCGGCCCGCTGAACCGCACCGAGGCCAAGGCCGCGGTGGCGACGCTGGCGCCCACCGGCTGGACGCCGATCGGCCCCGCGCTGCTCAAGGCGGCCGACGATCTCCAGGGCGGCGACGGCACCCGCCGCCTGGTGCTGATCACCGACGGCGAGGACACCTGCGCGCCGCTCAACCCGTGCGACGTCGCGCGGGACATCGCCGCCAAGGGCATCCATCTGGTCATCGACACCCTGGGGCTGATCCCGGACTCCTCGACCCGTAACCAGTTGACGTGCATCGCGGAGGCGACCGGCGGCACGTACACCGCCGTCCAGCACCGGCAGCAGCTCACCACCAAGGTGAAGCAGCTGGTGGGCCGCAGCACCGACGCCGTGGTGGCCCCGGTGGCCACCCGGGGCGCCGCGCAGTGCGCGGACGCGCCGCAGCTCAAGGCGGGGATCTACACCGACCGCGAGCTGTTCTCGGAGAACCGCTGGTACCGGGTGGACGTGCCGTCGGGGCAGGAGCTGCGCGCCTCGGTGAGCGTCTCCGCCGACCGCGCGGTGAACGCGAACTACGGCGTCCTGCTGCGTGGCGTGACCACGCACGGCCGGGAGATCGTCAGGGACGACGAGGGCGGCACCGGCCGTACCGACGTCGTGTCCGCCGGTATCCGCTACCCCAAGCCGCACGCGGACTCCGACACCCCGCCGGAGACGGTCTGCCTCCAGGTCGGCAACTCCTTCTCGGCGGCGCCGTCGGTCAAGACCACCCCCGGTCTGCCGGTGGAGCTCTCCATCGACCTGGTGGACTCCCCCGACCAGCCGTCCGACGTGGCCTTCTTCGGCCTCGGGCGCGGCTGGTGGCTGCTGGGCACGCTGGCCGTGGCCGGCGCGGTCCTCGGCCTGCTGTCGGGCTGGGTGTCCCGCTGGCGTCTGAACACGGGGAGGACCGTCTGATGCGTACGTCACCACGTCAGGCCGTACGGCTGCTGACGGTCACCGCGGCGGGGCTGCTGGCCGCCGCGGCGCTGGCCCTGAGCGCGGGCAGCGCGGTCGCCGACGACCCGTCGGCCGACCCGAGCGCGAGCACGGGTACGGCCACTCCCGGCGACGGCGACACCGCGCCGACGGAGGCGGGGACGAGTTTCCGTACCGCCACCGTCGTCCGGCAGGGGCAGGAGGCGACCGCGGACGCGTCGGCGGGCGACTACCTGTACTGGACGTTCCCCGCCGACAGCGGGCAGAACGTGACGGTGAAGGCCACCGTCACCTTCCCCGAGACCGCGACCCGGCACGGCGCGTCCACCTGGCAGCTCGATGTGTACGACGGGCTGCGGCGCCGCCAGCCGTGCAGATACGGCGCGCAGAGCAGGTCCGTGACGGCCGACGCGGGCTCGGTCGAGCTGGTCTGCCACCTGCGGGCGATCCGCTCGTGGGCCGACACCTGGTCCAACGATCCGCTGCGCGGCGGCTACTTCCTGCGGCTGACCGTGCTCGACCTGCCCGCGGCCGACCTCGGCCAGCCGGTCAAGGCGGCCGTGAAGGCCACCTCGGAGGGCACGGCCGGGCAGCAGGCGGTCGACGGCTCGGTGACGCCCGTGGTGTCGGCGTACGCGCCGCATGTGGCGCCGGCCGACGGCTGGGCGGGCACCTGGTGGTCGCCGCGCTGGCTGTGGACCGGCGGCGGCGGTCTGCTGGCCGCTCTGGCCGGTCTGGGCGCGCACCGACTCGCCCGGGGTCCGATCCGGTCTCGGCGGGACCCGCGCACCCCTGAGCGGCCCCGCGAGCCCGTGGGATACCGGGACTGAGGCAGCGGCACGCGAGGAGGGCCCGTCCGACCGGACGGGCCCTCCTTTTCGCGCGCGACGGCTACGACGCGGCGACTGCCACGCGAGCGCTACTGCGCGGCGACCTCGACGTGCTGCGGGTAGAAGGCGACGTGCCCGGCGATCGTGCCGACCGCGTCGTACGGCTTCTCGTACGTCCACACCGCGTCGGTGATCTCGCCGTCCGCGGTCACGAGGGAGTAGTAGGAGGCGTCGCCCTTGTAGGGGCAGTACGTCCGGGACTCGGTGGGGCGCAGGGCGCCGGCCTCGACGTCGGCGAGCGGGATGTACTGCACCGGCGGGTAGTCGGCCTCGCGCAGGGTCAGGGCGTGGGTGGTGTCGGCGATGACCTTGCCCGCGGCCCTGACCACGATGCGCTCCGGGTTCGGCTCGACCGTGATGGGGTGGTCGGGACCGGGTGTCTTGACCGTGCGTGCCATGGGGGGCTCCATGAGTAGAACCTGGATGGACCCGAGGTGACCTGGGGGGATCTGCCGCGGTCCGCCTGTCCTGGGCGATACCCACCGAGGGTAGACAGACAGGTCTATACGGGTCAAGGACGTCTGGCGGGTAGTCGCAGATGCGGCGTCCGGCGGGACAATCGGACCGCCGACGGGCGCATACTGGTGACAATGACAAAGCCTGATGCAGCGAAGCGCTTTTTGCCCACCAGTCCCTTCAAAGCCCCGGTGGCGCCGCCACCGAAGGAGTTCGCCGTGGGCAATCGGGTCACCCACGATGTGTACGGCCTCGGCCGGGTCACCGGAGTCGAGGAAGGCGTCGCGGTGATCGTCGACTTCGGCTCGCTCCAGAAGCGCATCATGAGCCCGTACACCAAGCTCACCAACCTCTGAGGTTCCAACGGCGTGGGGACCCCGAAGGTTCCTAACGGCGTGGGACCTTGCGGGTCGCCCGCAGCCACTCCTTGTTCATCGCGGTGATCGAGGTCAGCGGGATGCCCTTGGGGCAGGCGGTGGCGCACTCCCCCGTGAGCGTGCAGCCGCCGAATCCCTCCTCGTCCATCTGCGCGACCATGTCGAGGACACGGGTCTCGCGCTCCGGCGCGCCCTGCGGCAGCACGTTGAGGTGGTTGACCTTCGCGGAGGTGAAGAGCATCGCGGAGCCGTTGGGGCAGGCGGCGACGCAGGCGCCGCAGCCGATGCACTCGGCGTGTTCGAACGCGGAGTCGGCGGCCGCCTTGGGTACGGGCGTGGCGTGTGCTTCGGGCGCCGCGCCGGTGGGCACGCTGACGTAGCCGCCGGACTGGATGATCCGGTCGAACGACGAGCGGTCCACGACCAGGTCGCGGACGACGGGGAAGGCGGCGGCCCGCCACGGCTCGACGTCGATGGTGTCGCCGTCCCGGAAGGACCGCATGTGGAGCTGGCAGCTCGTGGTGCGCTCCGGGCCGTGCGCGTCGCCGTTGATCACCAGGCTGCACGCGCCGCAGATGCCCTCACGACAGTCGTGGTCGAAGGCGACCGGGTCCTCGCCCTCGACGGTGAGCCGTTCGTTGAGCGTGTCGAGCATTTCCAGGAACGACATGTCGGGTGAGACGTCGTCGACCTGGTAGGTGGCCATGGCGCCGGGCGCTTCGGTGTTCTTCTGGCGCCAGACGCGCAGGGTGAGCTTCATGCGTAGCTCCGCTGGGTGGGGTGTACGTAGTCGAAGACGAGGTCTTCCTTGTGCAGGACGGGCGCGCCCCCGGTCCGGGTGAACTCCCACGCGGCGGCGTAGGAGAACTCCTCGTCCCGGCGGGCGGCCTCGCCGTCCGGGGTCTGGGACTCCTCGCGGAAGTGGCCGCCGCAGGACTCGGCGCGGTGCAGCGCGTCGAGGCACATCAGCTCGGCCAGCTCCAGGTAGTCCACGACGCGGTTGGCGCGCTCCAGTGACTGGTTGAACTCCGCGCCGCTGCCCGGCACCTTGATCCGGCGCCAGAATTCGTCCCGGATCTGCGGAATCCGGTCCAGCGCCTTGCGCAGCCCCTCCTCCGTCCTGGCCATCCCGCAGAACTCCCACATCAGCTCGCCGATCTCGCGGTGGAAGGAGTCGGCGGTGCGGTCGCCGTCGACGGCGAGGAGCAGATTGAGCCGGTCCTCGGTCTCCGCGAGGACTTCCTGGACGACGGGGTGCTCGGCGCCGATCTCCTCGCGCCCCGGGTGGCGGGCCAGGTAGTCGTTGATGGTGGCCGGCAGCACGAAGTAGCCGTCGGCCAGGCCCTGCATCAGCGCGGAGGCGCCGAGCCGGTTGGCGCCGTGGTCGGAGAAGTTGGCCTCGCCGATCGCGAAGAGGCCGGGCACGGTGGTCTGGAGGTCGTAGTCCACCCACAGGCCGCCCATCGTGTAGTGCACGGCCGGGTAGATCCGCATCGGGACCTCGTACGGGTCCTCGGCGGTGATCCGCGCGTACATGTCGAAGAGGTTGCCGTACTTCTCCTCGACCGCCCTGCGGCCCATCCGCGCGATGGCGTCGGCGAAGTCCAGGTAGACGCCCTGGCCGCCGGGGCCGACACCACGGCCCTCGTCGCAGACGTTCTTCGCGGCGCGGGAGGCGATGTCGCGGGGTACGAGGTTGCCGAAGGAGGGGTAGATCCGCTCCAGGTAGTAGTCGCGCTCGTCCTCGGGGATCTCGCCGGGCGGGCGGGTGTCGCCCTTGGTGCGCGGCACCCAGATCCGGCCGTCGTTGCGCAGCGACTCGCTCATCAGCGTGAGCTTGGACTGGTGGTCGCCGGTGCGCGGGATGCAGGTGGGGTGGATCTGGGTGAAGCAGGGGTTGGCGAAGTACGCGCCGCGCCGGTGCGCCCGCCAGACGGCGGTCGCGTTGGAGTTCATGGCGTTGGTCGACAGGTAGAAGACGTTGCCGTAGCCGCCGGAGGCCAGCACCACGGCGTCCGCGAAGTGGCTGCGGATCTCGCCGGTGATCAGGTCGCGGGCGACGATGCCGCGGGCCCTGCCGTCGATGACGATCAGGTCGAGCATTTCGGTCCGCGGGTGCATCTCGACGTTGCCCGCGGCGATCTGCCGGGACAGCGCCTGGTAGGCGCCGAGCAGCAGTTGCTGGCCGGTCTGGCCGCGGGCGTAGAAGGTGCGGGAGACCTGGACGCCGCCGAAGGAGCGGGTGTCGAGCAGGCCGCCGTACTCACGGGCGAACGGCACGCCCTGCGCGACGCACTGGTCGATGATCTCCACCGAGATCTGGGCGAGGCGGCGGACGTTGGACTCGCGGGCCCTGAAGTCGCCGCCCTTGACGGTGTCGTAGAAGAGCCGGTGGACGGAGTCGCCGTCGTTGCGGTAGTTCTTCGCGGCGTTGATGCCGCCCTGCGCGGCGATCGAGTGGGCGCGGCGCGGGGAGTCCTGGTAGCAGAACTGCACGACGTGGTAGCCCTGTTCGGCGAGCGTGGCGCCCGCGGAGCCGCCCGCGAGCCCGGTGCCGACGACGATGACGGTGTGCTTGCGGCGGTTGGCGGGGTTGACCAGCTTCGCGGTGAAGCGGCGGGTGTCCCAGCGGTCCTCGATCGGGCCTTCGGGCGCCTTGGTGTCGGCGAGGGGCTCGCCGGTCGCGTACCGCGCGTAGTCGGACGGCGCGGTCGCGGTCGCGGCGGTCGTCGGGGAAAGCTCGGAGGTCTCGGAGGTCTGGGGCGTCTCGGGCATGTCAGTCAGCTCACGATTCCGGTCATGACGCCGACGGGTACGGCGATGAAGCCGGCCGTCAGCACCAGTGCGAGTGCGTTCGCGGTGGCCTTGAGCACCCGGTCACGGGTGGCACTGCCCGCGCCGAGGGTCTGGGCGGCGCTCCAGAAGCCGTGCCTGATGTGCAGGCCGAGTGCGAGCATCGCCACGATGTAGATGACGTTGTTCCACCAGTCGTGGAACGCGGCCACGACGTTCTGGTACGGGTGGCCGGGCACGAAGCCGCGCTGCACGGTGCCGGTGGTCAGGTCGAGGATGTGCCAGACGATGAACAGCAGCAGGATCACGCCGCCCCAGCGCATGGTGCGGGTGGCGTAGCTGGCGCGCGGGCGCGGATGGGCGTAGGCGACCGGCCGGGCGCGCCGGTCGAGGCGGCTGAGCTGGTACGCGCACACGCCGTGCAGCACGACGGCGGCGACCAGCACGACGCGGATGATCCACAGCGCCCACTCGTAGTGCAGGAACGGCTCGCCGATGGTGCGCAGCCAGTGCGCGTACTCGTTGAAGCTGCCGGACCCGAAGAAGATCTTGAGGTTGCCGAACATGTGGACGACCAGGTACAGCAGCATGATCAGGCCGCTCACCGCCATGATCGTCTTCTTGCCGACGGTCGAGCCCCAGACCGTGCGCGCCATCGACGGACGTCGGTCCGTCCGCGTTGCCAGTGCCATGTCCACAGACGTTACGGTCACCGGAGTCGAGTGGTCCAAGACATGATCCGGCTCGTGTCCATAGCCTGGACCTATCGCCGGGCTATCGTGGGACCCATGCAGTTCCAGCAGCTCGCGTACTTCGTGGCCGTCGCCGACGCCCGGCACTTCACCCGCGCCGCCGAGCGGGTGCATGTCTCGCAGCCGTCACTGTCCCAGCAGATCCGCGCGCTGGAGACGGAGCTGGGCGCGCCCCTGTTCAGCCGGGCGCGCGGCAACATCGCGCTCACCGACGCCGGGGAGGCGCTGCTGCCGCTGGCCCGGCGGATCCTCGCCGACGCCGACACCGCCCGCCACGAGGTGCTGGAGCTGGCCCAGCTGCGGCGCGGCCGGGTCCGGCTCGGCGCCACCCCGAGCCTGTGCACCGGTCTGCTCCCCGACGTGCTGCGCGTCTTCCACGACCGGCACCCCGGGGTGCGGCTGCTGATCGAGGAGAGCGGGTCGCACGATCTCGTACGGGAGCTGGCCCGCGGCGGCCTCGACCTGGCGCTGGTGGTGCTGCCGCTGCCGAACCCGTCGCCGGCCCTGACCACCGTCGAGCTCTTCCAGGAGGATCTGGTCGTCATCTCCTCGGCCGCCGCCGAGCCGCCGCGCTCACCGGTGAGGATCGCCGACCTCGAAGGCCGCCCGATGGTGATGTTCCGGCACGGCTACGACCTGCGCGACCTGACCCTCGCCGCCTGCCGCTCCGCGGGCTTCGAGCCCTACCTCACCGTCGAGGGCGGCGAGATGGACGCCGTGCTCGGCTTCGTGAGGGCCGGGCTCGGTCTGGGCGTCGTCCCCAGCATGGTCGCCGCCCGCGCGGGTCACGACCTGCGGGTCACACCGCTGGCCCGGCCGGGGCTGCGCCGCACCATCGCGCTGGCCCACCGCAGTGACGTTGCTCCGCCACGAGCCGCCCGGGTCCTCCAGGAGGTCCTTCTGACCGCGGCCCACCGGGAGACCTGAAGCCGCGCGGGAGACCTCAGTCCAGCGGGACGGCCGCCAGGGTCAGCGGGCCGCCCGCGCTGCCGGTGTTGAGGGTGCCCGCGGGCTCCAGCAGGAGGATGGCGGTCTCCTCGTCGGCGCGGGGGCAGTGCTCGACGCCCTTGGGGACGACGTACAGCTCGCCGGGGCCGAGGACGACGTCGCCGTCGCGGAGCTGGATGGTGAGACGGCCGCTGACGACCAGGAACAGCTCGTCGGTGTCCTCGTGCTCGTGCCAGACGAATTCGCCGTGCACCTTGGCGAGCTTGACCTCGTAGTCGTTGAGGTCGGCGATCTTGCGCTGCGACCACAGGTCGCTGAACTGCGTGAGCTTGTCGGCAATGGTGACCGGTGCGGCGGGCTTCCGGGTCGGTGCGGTCATGCGAGGTACTCCAACAGGTGCGTACGGCCCGGACGGTCATGTCCGGCTGCTGCCCCGAGCATGCCCCGGCGCGCGGCCCCGCGTCTTGTACATTCTTGACGCGGGGCCGCGTGCGGCAGCCGGTGCGGGACCCGTGCCGAGGCCGGTGGCACGACGGCTGTCGGGACCGCTGTCCAGGTCCGCCGTCAGTGCGTCCTGATCGCCGGGTCGCTCACGCCGGGACGGCCCGTCTCGACGTGTCCCGCGAAGCGCCGCAGGAACGCGGCGTCGTGGTCGGCGACCACCGTGAGGTCGTACCAGCGCTTGCCCGCGCGGACGTCGACCGAGTGCGTCTCGCGGCGCCCGGCGCGGACCACGTACGTGTGGTGGCGGCCGTCGTAGGAGTTGGTGACCGTGAGCCGGACGTCGCGGCGGCCGGAGTTGGTCATGGTCAGCTCCACCCGCTCGCTCAGGGCGTCATGACGGGCCGTCACCTCCGCGCCGGATGTGGCGCCCGCGCCGCGGAAGGCGCGCAGGAAGCCGTTGGGGCCGTGCACGGTGAGGTCGTAGCCGCCGGTCGCGGCCGTCTCCCAGGTGCCGGAGAGCTTCTTGCCCGCCTCGGTGGTGTACGTCCACGGGCCGTCGGCGCGGTCCGCGGCGGTGACGTGGAAGCAGACGCCCGCGGCGACACCGCCGCCGAAGGTGAGCGTGACCAGGCCGGTGGACGGCGTGACGGCCGCGTCGACCAGCGGCGCGTACGGCAGCGGGCGGGTCGGCCGGGCGCCCCGTTCCTGCGTGGGCACGGCCTGGCGGGCGGGCGGCACCGGGACGTAGCTGTCGTGCCGGTCGCCGTCCGGCGGCCGGTAGCCGTCGGTGCCGGGCAGGTGCGCGGGTCGGTCCCGCGTGAGCTTGAAGTCGAAGGCGGAGGTCAGATCCCCGCAGACGGTACGCCGCCAGGGCGAGATGTTGGGCTCGTGCACGCCGAAGCGGCGCTCCATGAAGCGGATGATCGAGGTGTGGTCGAAGACCTCGGAGCAGACGTAGCCGCCGGTGCTCCAGGGCGAGACCACCAGCATCGGGACGCGCTGGCCGAGCCCGTACGCGCCGGCCGCGTAGGTGCCGTTGCCCGGGAAGATCTCGCCCCGCGTGCTGACGGTGGAGGCGCCGCCATCGGCGGTGAGCGGGGCGAAGGGCGGGACGACGTGGTCGAAGTACCCGTCGTTCTCGTCGTAGGTGATGAACAGCGCGGTCCTGCTCCACACCTCGGGGTTGGAGGTGAGCGCGTCCAGGACCTGCGAGATGTACCAGGCGCCGTAGTTCGCGGGCCAGTTGGGGTGCTCCGAGAACGCCTCGGGCGCGGCGATCCAGGAGATCTGCGGCAGCCTGCCCGCCGTGACGTCGGCCTTGAGCACGTCGAAGAAGCCGTCGCCCGCCTTGGCGTCGGTTCCGGTGCGGGCCTTCTCGTAGAGGGCGTCGCCGGGCTTGGCGTTGCGGTAATTGTCGAAGTAGAGCAGGGAGTTGTCCCCGTAGTTGCCGCGGTAGGCGTCCGGGATCCAGCCCCAGGAGTGGTCCCCGTCCAGGCCGTCGCCGATGTCCTGGTAGATCTTCCAGGAGATCTTCGCCTTCTCCAGCCGCTCCGGGTACGTCGTCCAGTCGTACCCGGCCTCGGAGTTGTCGAGCACCGGGCCGTTGCCCCTGCCGTCGTTGCCCGTGTAACCGGACCACATGTAGTAGCGGTTGGGGTCGGTGCCGCCGGTGAACGAGCAGTGGTACGCGTCGCAGACGGTGAAGGCGTCGGCGAGCGCGTAGTGGAACGGGATGTCGCCGCGCGTCAGGTGCGCCATCGTGCCGGTGCCCTTGGCGGGGATCCACTGGTCGTACTTGCCGTCGTTGACAGCCGCGTGGCTGCCGATCCACTCGTGGTTGAGGCCCTCGATGAACTGGAGTCCGAGGTCGTCCACGTCCGGGTGGAAGGGCAGCACCTCCTTGTCGCCGTCCGGCTGGTGGAACACCGACTTGCCGCTGGGCAGGGACACCGGGCGCGGGTCGCCGAAGCCGCGGACCCCCTTCATCGCGCCGAAGTAGTGGTCGAAGGACCGGTTCTCCTGCATCAGGACGACGATGTGGTCGATGTCCTTGAGGGTGCCGGTCCTGCGGCTGGCCGGGATCGCGGCGGCGCGGGCGATGCTGCTGGACAGGGCGGTGAAGCCCGCGGTGGCGCCGGCTATCTGGAGGAACCGCCGCCGGTTGAGTTCAGACATGGATCCGAGGACCTCTTCGCGGTAGGGGGATGCGCGCAGTGCAGGGTCCTCCCACAGCAGCGACCACAGGCGACCTGCCGGTGTCCGGCGCGTGACTGCGGGCGGTACGCGTCACGAACAGGCCCGGCGCACAGGGCCGTTCGCCCGACCGGGGGCGGGACCTCGCCGCGCCCGGCTGGTCACAGGATTCCGCCGCGTGTGCGACAGGCGGCGTTCAACTGGCCGTCGCCGACGGGCGGGAGCCTTCGGAGGTTCGTGTCGCGAGACCCCGCACCGCACCAAGGAGCAACGATGGTCGCACAGATGGAGACACCGGGTCCGTCGGGAGACCGCCTCAGCCGCCGGTCGGCCGTCGGTCTGCTCGGCACCGCGGGTGTCGGCGCGGTCGCGGCGCCGCTGCTGACCGCGGGCCCCGTGTCCGCCGCCACGCCGTCCTCGTCCAGCACACCCGCGAGCGCCGCCCCCGCCTTCCACCCCACGCCCGACGCCGGCGGCGCGTCCCCGGTGCAGGGGCTGCACCTCACCTTCGGCAGGGACCCCGGCAGCCAGATGGTGGTGTCCTGGCTGACCGACGGCCCGGTCAAGCGCCCGCAGGTGAGGTACGGCACGATCAGCCACGGTCTGGGGTCGGTCGCCCCGGCGCGGACCCGCTCCTACAGCGACGGCAAGTCCGGCCGGGTCGTGTACGTGCACCACGCCGCGATCGACCGGCTCTCGCCCGGCACCGAGTACTTCTACCTCGTGTCGCACGACGGCGCCGCGCCGGACAGCGGCACCTTCAGGACCGCGCCGCGCGGCCGTCAGCCGCTGACCTTCACCAGCTTCGGCGACCAGTCGGCGCCGCAGGTCACCTGGACCAGCACCGGCGCGGTGGGCCTCGACGCCAACTCCACGCCCGCCACCAAGGACATCGTCACCGGCATCGAGCAGGTCGCGCCGCTGTTCCACCTGCTCAACGGCGACCTGTGCTACGCGAATCTGGACGTCGACCGGGTCCGCACCTGGAACAACTTCTTCACCAACAACAGCCGTTCGGCGCGCTTCCGGCCGTGGATGCCCGCCGCGGGCAACCACGAGATCGAGTCCGCGAACGGCCCGCTCGGCCTCGGCGCGTACCAGACGTACTTCCAGCTCCCGTCGACCGAGAGCGACCGCGAACTGGCCAACCTCTGGTACGCCTTCACCGCCGGTTCGGTGCGGGTGATCGTGCTCCAGAACGACGACAACTGCCTTCAGGACGGCGGCGACGTCTACATCAACGACTACTCCGGCGGCCGTCAACTCGCCTTCCTGGAGAAGGAGTTGCGGGCGGCACGCGCCGACCGCGACATCGACTGGGTGGTCGTCGCCATGCACCAGGTGATGGTCAGCTCGACGGACGCCAACGGCGCCGACCTGGGCCTGCGCGAGAAGTACGGGCCGCTGTTCGACCGCTACGGCGTCGACCTGGTGGTCTGCGGCCACGAGCACAACTACGAGCGGTCGCTGGCCGTCCGCGGTGTGGTCGGCGGCAGCGAGACGCTGACGCCCAACCCGGTGTCGCACGCCACCGACGACATCGACACCGGTCTCGGCACCGTGCACATGGTGCTCGGCGGCGGCGGGGTCTCGGGCACGACCAACCAGTCGTTCTTCAAGGACGGCACCGGCAAGGTCATCACCGCGGTCTCCTCGACGCCCGGCTCCAACGGCAAGCGGACGGCCACGTACGTGCGGGAGCAGGCGGTCTGGGCGGGCGTGCGCGATGTCGACCACCCCTACGGCTTCGCGGCGTTCACCGTCGATCCGGGCCGTCACGCGGGCGACACCACGCGGATGCACGTCACGTACTACAACGTGAACAAGCCGAACGGCGAGCTGTCGGTCTTCGAGACGTTCACGCTGCACCGCAAGCGGTCGGACGGCGGCCGGCACTGAGGTCCCGCGGATGTTCCCGGGCGGCCGGGCGGATGCCCGGCCGCCCCGACGATCACCGTTGACCCATAGAAGTCCACTACATACCTTTGCGGGCACGAGAGAAGGGACGGTGCCCGTAGGTGCCCATCGAAACCGGCTTGGAGACCTCGGCGGTACGCGTAGCGCACCTCGGTTACGGACTCGGCGGGGCACCCGCGGTCGTGGCGGTCCTGCCCGACGGAAGGGCCCCGCGGCGCGTGCAGTTGCTCGGCGCCGACGGCGGCTCGCTGCACGAGCTGGAACCCGGCCCGCTGGAGTCCGTCCCCGGCTGGCACGGCGGTCCCTTCTCCCGGGTGCCGCTGCCCTCCGGCCTCGCGCCCGGCCGGTACGCGGTCCGCCTGGTCGACGGCCGCGGCCGTACCTGTGTCTCGGACGACTTCGAGGTGGCCGCCGACCGGCTCCAGCGGCAGACGATGTCCGACGTGCTGGCGTACTTCAAGGCGATGCGCTCCAGCGGCGAGATCGACCGCAAGGACCGGCGCGCCGCACTGTGGGGCGACGACGGCGGCCGGGAGGTCGACGCGCGCGGCGGCTGGCTCGACGCGAGCGGCGACACCAGCAAATTCCTCAGCCATCTCACGTACACCCGCACCATGAGTCCGCAGCAGATCCCGCTGTGCGCGTGGGCCATGATGGCCGCGCGGGACGCGGTCGCCGAGCGACACCCGCTGCTGGTCCGCTCGTTGAGCGCGCGGCTGCGCGACGAGGCGCTGTGGGGCGCCGACTTCCTGGTCCGCTTCCGCTCCCCCGAGGGCTACTTCTACACGGGAATCTTCGACGCGCTCACCAAGCGGCTCGAAGAGCGCGTCGTGACGGCGCCGCTCCCGGAGTGCGTGCGCACCGACCGCTACCAGGCCGCGTACCGGCACGGCGGCGGCCTGGCCATCGCGGCCCTCGCCCGCGCCTCGACCCTGGACGACCACGGCGACTTCACCGGACCCGAGTACCTGGCGGCGGCCGTCGAGGGCTTCACACACCTTGAGGCGCACAACACCGAATACGTCGTCGGCGGGGCCGAGACGGTCCTCGACGACTACACGGCACTGCTGGCCGCCTGCGAGCTGGTCGCGGCGGGCGGCGGCACGGTCCCGGCCGCGGCGCGGGACGCGGCCCGGCTGCGCGTACGGTCGCTGCTGGCGCGGTACGTACGGCCCGCGCACGGCCCCGGCTGGTTCGGCGCGGACGCCGAGGGGCGGCCGTTCTTCCACGCCGCCGAGGCCGGGCTGCCCGCGCTCGCCCTCGCCCGCTTCGCCACCGCGCTGCCGGACGCGCCCGAGGCCGGGGCCGCGAGCGCGCTCGCCCTGGAGGCCGTCCTCGACACCGTGGTCAGGACCCGTTCCGTGCCGAATCCCTTCGGCTATCCCCGGCAGCGCGTGCAGCCCGCGGGGGGCACACCGCGCGACGCCTTCTTCTTCCCGCACGACAACGAGACCGGCTACTGGTGGCAGGGCGAGAACGCCACCATCGCCTCACTGGCCGCCGCCGCGAACACCTGCGCCGACCTGCCCGGCACGGCGGAGGCCGACCGCGACCTGCTGCTCGGCTTCGCCGACGACCAACTCGCCTGGATCACCGGCCGCAACCCCTTCGACGTCTCGATGCTGCACGGCCGCGGCCGTCACAATGTCGACTACGAGTCCGACTTCCCCAACATCCCCGGCGGCATCGTCAACGGCATCACCTCCGGCTGGACCGACGAGGACGACATCGCCTTCCTTCCCGCCGACGCCCCCGAGGACGAGGTCTGGCGCTGGGCCGAGCAGTGGATCCCGCACACCGGCTGGTTCCTGCTGGCGGTGGCGTCGGCCCGCTGAGGGACCGGCGGGGCGGCGGTGTCCGGATCGGCGCGGTGGCATCGCGGGAAGCCTCGCGGAACCCCGCGTCAGACCGCCGACGCTTCGGGCCGCTCGGGCGGCGCGTCCGGGAGCGTCACCGTGAAAGAGGTGTCGCCCGGCTCGCTGGTGAGGGTGACCGTGCCGCCGTGGGCCGCGGCGACCGCCGTGACGATGGCCAGGCCCAGACCGGCGCCATGGCCGGCGGCGGGGTCGGCGCGCCGGTCGTCGGCGCGGTGGTGGTCGGCGCGGGCGAAGCGTTCGAAGACGGTGCGCTGGATGGCCGGCGGGACACCGCCGCCGTTGTCCGCGACGGTGAGGACGGTCGCGGCGCCGTCGTGGCGCAGCCGTACCGTGACGCGGGTCCCCTCGGGGGTGTGCACGCGGGCGTTGGTCAGCAGATTCCCGGTGATCTGCTGGAGCCGGGCGGCGTCGCCGGTGACGGTGACCGGTTCGGCGGGCAGGTCCAGCAGCCAGCGGTGGCCGGGGCCCGCGGCCCTGGCGTCGTCGACCGCGTCGAGGACGAGGCGCGTCAGGTCGACCGGCTCACGGGCCAGCGGGCGGCCCGCGTCGAGCCGGGCGAGCAGCAGCAGGTCGTCCACCATGCCGCCCATCCGCGCGGACTCCGCCGCGATCCGGTCAAGTGCCCGCGTCACACCGGGCGGCACCGGGCCGGGGTGCCGCTGTGCCAGCTCCGCGTGGCCGCGGATCGCGGCGACCGGGGTGCGCAGTTCGTGGCTGGCGTCGGCGGCGAAGCGCCGCAGCCGTTCCTCGCTGGCGTGCCGGGTGGTCAGCGCGCCCTCGACATGTCCGAGCATGCGGTTGAAGGCCGCGCCGACCTGCCCGACCTCGGTCCCGGGGTCGGTGTCGGGCACCCGGTCGGGCAGCGCCACCTCTCCGCTGTCCAGCGGCAGCGCGGTCACCGAGGCGGCGGTCGCGGCCACCCGGCGCAGCGGTCGCAGCGACCAGCGCACCCAGAAGGCGCCCGCGGCCCCCGCCACGACCAGCGCGCCGCCGAAGACGGCCGCCTCCACCGCGATCAGCCGCGTCTCGGCGTCCTCGATGCCCTGCCGGGGCAGCCCGGTGATCAGGACGTCCCCGTCGTCGCCCGCCACCGCTTTGACCTGGTAGTCGCCGAGCGAGGACAGATCTACCCTGTGACAGTGGCCGTCGACGGGAACCGTCGCGAGGGCGGTCCGGTCGTCGGGGGTCAGCCGTACCGTGGTGTCCGTGCCCGCGCGGACCACGGCGGCGGCCGTGACCCGGCCTTTGAGCAGCCGCGCCCCGAAGGTCCCGCGCGCCTGGCGGCGGGTGTCCACATGGACGTTGTCGGCGTCCGGCTCCCCCGCGCCGTGCGCGTGTTCCAGGCTGGCGGGGAATGTGCCCCCGGCCTCCGAGAGCTGCTGGTCGAGCCGTTCGCCGAGGAAGGACCGCAGTGCGACGACCGCCGCGATGCCCACGGCTGCGCAGCTCAGCGCGAGCAGCACCACGAGGCCGCAGGTGAGCCGGGCGCGCAGCGTGCGCGGTACGAGGACCCGCGACGCGAAAGCGAGCGGCGTGGAGCGACGGCCGGTGCGCGCCGAAGGCGGCCTCACCACGGCGGCGCCTTCAGCAGGTAGCCCGCGCCGCGCACCGTGTGGATCATCGGCTCGCGCCCGCTGTCGATCTTGCGGCGCAGGTAGCTGATGTACAGCTCGACCACATGCGCCTGGCCGCCGAAGTCGTACGACCACACGCGGTCGAGGATCTGCGCCTTGCTGAGCACCCGGCGCGGATTGCGCATCAGGTACCGCAGCAGCTCGAACTCGGTCGGGGACAGCTCGACGACCGCCCCGCCGCGCGTCACCTCGCGCGCGTCCTCGTCCATGACGAGATCGCCGACGGTGAGGACCGCCGCGTCGCCGCGCGCCCTGGTCATGCCCGCCCGGCGCAGCAGTCCGCGCAGCCTGGCCAGCAGTTCCTCCAGGCTGAACGGCTTGGTGACGTAGTCGTCGCCGCCCGCCGTGATGCCCGCGATGCGGTCCTCGACGGAGTCGCGCGCGGTGAGGAACAGCACGCACACCTCGGGCTGGCTCGCGCGGAGCTGGCGCAGTACGGACAGGCCGTCGCCGTCGGGCAGCATCACGTCGAGCACGACCGCGTCGGGACGGAAGGCCCGCGCCTCGGCGACCGCGGAGGCGACGTCACCGGCGGTGCGCACGTGCCAGCCCTCGTAGGCGAGGACGCCGGACAGCACTTCGGCGAGGTCGGGTTCGTCGTCCACGACGAGGACCCGGACCGGGGAGCCGTCCGGGTGGGCGAGGGGGTGCGGTGCCGCGCTGTCTGAGATGTCCATGGTCCTTCCAGCATCGCCCGGCGGGCGGTCGCGCAGCGAGAGCGGGCGCCTCTGCGTTCCCTGTGAGTCCTGTGAGTCCTGTCGCCGATCGGTGAGCGAGCCGCCCGCGCGGCGCCCTCACCACGGGTCCCGCGGGCCGCCGTGAGCCTCTGGATCACCTGTGAGTCCGCGGCCGGGGCCCCGATTCAGAGCTGGCTCAGAGGTTCCGCCCGCACAGTGGCAAGCGTACGACCAGGAAGGGAACCACCGTGAGCGGCACGACATGAGCGGCACCCACAGCCCCCGCACCACCGTGCGGCACGCGGGGACGTATCCCGGCAGGCGGTCACCGGCCGTCGTGGTGCTGGCCCTGGGCTGGGCGGGCGCGGCGGCGGTGATCGCGCTGTGGTGGCAGGACACGTCGTCGGTCGTCGGCCCCGCGGGCTGGCTGATCGGCGCGGGCCGGATCGCCGGGCTGCTGACCGGCTACTGCTGTGCGCTGCTGGTCGGCCTGATGGCCCGGATTCCCGCCCTTGAGCAGGGGGTGGGCAGCGACCGGGTGGCGCGCTGGCACGCGATGGCCGGGCGCTACACCGTCTGCCTGCTGATCGCGCACATCACGCTGATCCTGTGGGGTTACGCGGCGCAGGCGCACGCCTCGGTCCTCGGCGAGACATGGACGGTGGTGTTCACCTATCCGGACATGCTCAAGGGCACGATCGGTGGTCTGCTCCTGCTGGTCGTCGGCGCGCTGTCGGTACGCGCGGTACGCCGCAAGGTCCGCTACGAGACCTGGTACTACCTGCACCTGCTGACGTATCTGGCGATCTTCCTGGCCTTCTGGCACCAGCTCGCGCTCGGCGCGGACTTCGCGGGCGGCACGGTCGCGCGCGGGCTCTGGTACGCGCTGTACCTCGGTGTCGCGGCGGCGGCGCTCTGGTACCGGGTGCTGGTGCCGCAGCGGCTGAATCTGCGGCACCGGCTGCGGGTGGCGTCGGTGGTACGGGAGGCGCCGGGCGTGGTGTCGGTGCTCATACGCGGCCGACGGCTGCCCGAACTGGCGGTGCGGCCGGGGCAGTTCCTGCGCTGGCGGTTCCTGACGCCCGGCCTGTGGTGGACGGCCAGCCCGTACTCGCTGTCCGCCGCGCCGCGCCGCGACCTGCTGCGGATCACCGTGAAGGCGGTGGGCGAGCACAGTACGGCGCTGGCCGGACTGCGGCCCGGCACCCGGATCTGGGCCGAGGGACCGTACGGCGCGCTGACCGCGGAGCGCAGGACCCGGCAGAAGGTGCTGCTGCTCGCGGGCGGGGTCGGGGTGACCCCGCTGCGGGCGCTGTTCGAGTCGCTGCCCGCGGGGCCCGGCGACCTGACGCTGGTCTACCGGGCGCGCACCGAGGCCGATCTGGCGCTGCGCGGCGAACTGGAACGGATCGCCGCCGCGCGCGGCGCCCGTCTGCACTTCGCGGTCAACGCACCCGACGGCCGGCGGCCCGTCCTCACCGCGGACACCCTGCGCGCCACGCTGCCGGACATCGCGCGGCACGACGTGTTCCTGTGCGGGCCGCCCGGAATGGCGCGGGCGTCGTACGAGGCGCTGCGCGCGGCGGGTGTCCCGGCCCGCCACATCCATCACGAGTCCTTCGAACTGTGAGCCATGCCGTGAGCCATGCCGTGAGCGAGATGGTGAACCGAGGTGAGAGCCGTCCATGAGCGCCTTTCCCGCCCGCCCTTTGCGGCGCGTCCTGTTGAGCACCCTGGCCACCGTCGCCGGTGTGGTACTGCTGCTGACCCTCAAGCCGCACACGACGGCGAGCGCGGGTGACGTCGCCGCGGGCTCCGCGGCCCCCACGCCGGCGCCGTCCGCGACGTCGGGGACGTCCGGCTCCTCCAATGGCTCGTCCAATGGCTCGTCCAACGGCTCGTCCTCGAAGGGGACTTCGGGCACCAGGACGGTCGACGGCGACACCGCGCAGACCCGCTACGGTCCTGTCCAGCTCCGGCTCACCCTCACCGGCGGCAGGATCACCGCGGTGAAGGCCGTCCAGTTGCCGAACGACAACCCCAGGGACACGGAGATTGCCGGTTTCGCGATCCCGCAGCTCACCCAGGAGACGCTGGCCGCGCAGAGCGCGAAGATCGACACCGTGTCCGGGGCGACGTACACCAGCGAGGGGTATGTGCGGTCGCTCCAGAGCGCGTTGGACAAGGCGGGGGTCTGACCGTGTCCGACACGCGGGCCCGGCCGCGCCGGGTGGAACACACGATGGGCACGGTCTTCTCCTTCGACGTGCGGGGCGGCGGCGACCGCGTGGAGGCGGCGCTGCACGCGGCGGCTGCCTGGCTGCACCATGTCGACGAGGTCTTCTCCACCTACCGCCCCGACAGCCAGATCAGCCGGCTCGCCGCCGGCACGCTCACGCTGTCGGCCTGCTCCCCCGACGTGCGCGAGGTGCTGGCGCTGTGCGAGACGGCCGGGCGACTGAGCCACGGCTGGTTCAGTACGGGGTACGCGGGCGGCTTCGACCCGACCGGGCTGGTGAAGGGGTGGGCGGTGGAGCGGGCCGTCGCCATGCTGGCCTCCGCGGGCGCCGACGCGGTGTGCCTCAACGGCGCGGGCGACGTACAGGTGTACGGCGGTCCCTGGCGGATCGGTGTCGCCGACCCGCTGCGGCCGGGCGCGCTGGTCTGCGTGGTACACGCCGACGGCGAACTGGCCGTCGCCACCTCGGGTCCCGCCGAGCGCGGCTGCCACATCCTGGACCCCTTCACCCATCACCCGCCCGCCCCCGCGCTCGCCTCCCTCACCGTGGTCTGCCGCGGCCTGACCGACGCGGACGCCCGCGCCACCGCCGGCTACGCGATGGGCCCCGCCCGCGCCCGCCGCTGGCTCGAATCCCTCCCCGACACCGAGGGCTTCGCGGTCGCGGCGGACGGCGCCACATGGCAGACCGCCGGGTACGGCGTGACCACCGCCGCCCACACACCCTGAACCCCCGCTGTGTGGGCCGCGCCCATGCCCGGCCGCCGGATCGGCCCCTATCCTGCTCGGGCCGTACGGGACGGCGCGAGCGGATCGCGGGAGCGCGCATGCGGGAATTCGAGGATGTCGGCGTCGAGGTGCCGGGCGGACGGCTGGCGGTACGGCGCTGGCCGGGCCCGGCGGGCGGCCCTGTGGTGCTGGCGCTGCACGGGATCGCCAGCAACGGCCTGGCCTGGGCGCAGGTCGCCGAAGCGCTCGACGGGGTCGAGATCCTGGCGCCCGACCTGCGCGGGCGCGGGCTCAGCCGGGAGGTGGCGGGCGCCTGCTCGATGGCCCGGCACGCCGACGACATGCTCGCGGTGCTCGACCGCTTCGGCGTCGAACGGGCGGTGCTGGCCGGGCACTCCATGGGCGGCTACGCGGCGTGCGTGGCCGCGCGCCGCGATCCGGGGCGTTACTGCGAACTGGTGCTGGTCGACGGCGGCTTGGGCTTCCCCGTACCCGCGGGCGTGGACATCGACGCGGTGCTGCACGCCGTGGTCGGACCCGCGATGCGCAAGCTGGAGATGGAGTTCGCCGACCGCGCCGCGTACCACGCCTTCTGGGCGGAGCACCCGGCGTTCAGCACGCTCGGCGGGCCGCTGCTCGCCGCGTATCTCGACCGCGATCTCACCGGCGAGGCACCGCACTTGAGGTCGGCGTGCCGGGCGGACGCGATCCGCGAGGACGCCGCGGACGAGCTGCGCAACCCGGACGTCTTCGCCGCGATCCACGAAATCACCGTCCCCACCCGGCTGTTGTGGGCCGAGCGGGGGCTGTCGGACGAGCCGACCGGGCTGTACGCGCCCGAGGCGATCGCGGCGAGCGGCCTGGTGGCGGAGGGGATCGCCCTGCATTTCGTCCCAGGCGTCAACCACTACTCGGTACTGCTCGGCGAGCCCGGCGCCCGCCTGGTGGCCGAGCACCTGACGGACGCGGTACGACGCACGGCTGCCGCGGCCCGGAGCTGATCCTCCGGGCCGCGGCCCGTACGGCGCGGGGCGGTCAGCCCCGCGCCACCGCGTCCGGCACCAGCAGGTCCGGCCCGGTCGCCGCCCGTACCTCCTCCACGCCCACGCCCGGAGCCAGTTCGGCCAGCCGCAGTCCTTCGGGGGTGACGTCGAGGACCGCGAGGTCGGTGATCACGCGGTGCACGACGCGGCGGCCGGTGGCGGGCAGGGTCAGTTCCTCGACGATCTTCGGGGAGCCGTCCTTGGCCGTGTGTTCCATGACCACCACGATCCGGCGGGCGCCGTGCACGAGGTCCATGGCCCCGCCCATGCCCTTGACCATCTTGCCGGGGATCATCCAGTTCGCCAGGTCACCGCGGGCGGAGACCTGCATGGCGCCGAGCACCGACACGTCGATCCGGCCGGAGCGCACCATCCCGAAGGAGGCGGCGGAGTCGAAGTACGCGGCGCCGGGTGCCACGGTGACCGTCTCCTTGCCCGCGTTGATCAGGTCGGGGTGCTCGTCGCCCTCGTACGGGTAGGGGCCGACGCCGAGGACGCCGTTCTCCGAGTGCAGCACCACATGGGTCCCGGCGGGCAGGTGGCCGGGGACGAGCGTGGGCAGGCCGATGCCGAGGTTCACGTACTGGCCGTCGCGCAGTTCGCGAGCGGCGCGGGCGGCGAGTTGGTCGCGGTCGAGTGGCACGGTCAGTTCTCCCGGTCGGAGGTGGCGTGGGCGGTACGGACGGTGCGTCGCTCGACGCGTTTGTCGGTCGGATCGGCGGTCACGACGCGGTCGACGTACACACCGGGCAGATGGACGGCGTCCGGCGGCAACTCACCCGGTTCCACGATGCGTTCGGCCTCCACCAGGGTGATCCGGCCGGCCATCGCGCACAGCGGGTTGAAGTTGCGGGCGGCGGCGTGGAAGGCGCAGTTGCCGTGCCGGTCGGCGACGGCCGCCCGGACCAGCGCGAAGTCGGCGGTGATGGCTTCCTCCAGCAGATGGCGTACGCCGCCGAAGTCCCGTACCTCCTTGGGCGGCGAGGCGACAGCGACCGTGCCGTCCGCCGCGTACCGCCAGGGCAGGCCGCCCTCCTCGACCTGCGTGCCGGCGCCCGCCGGGGTGTAGAAGGCCGGGATGCCGCAGCCGCCCGCGCGCAGCCGTTCCGCGAGGGTGCCCTGCGGGGTGAGTTCCACCTCCAGCTCGCCCGTCAGATAGCGCCGGGCGAACTCCTTGTTCTCGCCGACGTACGAGGAGGTCGCCCGCGAGATCCGGCCGAGTCCGAGCAGCAGGCCGAGTCCCCAGTCGTCCACTCCGCAGTTGTTGGAGACGACCCGCAGATCCGTCGGGCCCGCCGCGGCGAGCGCCGCGATCAGCGCCGACGGGATGCCGCACAGGCCGAATCCGCCGACGGCGAGCGTCGCGCCGTCCGGGATGTCCGCCACCGCGCGGGCGGCCGAGGCCACCACCTTGTCCATGCGTCCGCCTTCCCCGCAGGGGTCATCGAGGGTGTTTCGAGGGTGGGTTGAGGGTGCGTCGGGCCGCCGTGCCGGGCGTGACCCGGACCGTGGCGCCCGCCCTGTCACCTTTGCGACGGCGCAGCGGGGCCGCCATGGTCCCTGTCGACATGGCTCGCGGGGAAGGAGCGTGTGCCGCCCACATGTCCGGTTCGGCGGGGCGCTTCTACGGTTTGCGCAACAATCCACCTCTCCGGGAGCCGGTCGCCATGCGTCGCAGCACATCGAGCACCAACAGATCGAGCCGAGCGGGCCGTTCGAGCGAGCCGGCCGCGTCCCGTCGGCCGCGCCCGACGAACGGGCCGGGCGCCTTCCGTACGCTGACCGTACCGGCGCTGGCGGTGCTGACCGCGGGTGTGCTGCTCGCCGGATGCAGCGCCGCCGGGACGGCGGGCAGCGCCAAGTCCTCCGACGGCAAGAGGGACTCGGCGGTCAAGGTGGGCCTGGTCTACTCGCGCAGCGGGCCGCTGGCCGCCTACGGCAAGCAGTATCTGGACGGCTTCAACGCCGGTCTGGCGTACGCCACTCACGGCAAGGGCACAGCGGGCGGCCACCGGATCGAGGTGGTCGAGCAGGACGACGCGGGCGACCCCGCGAAGGCCGTCGCCGCGGCCAAGACCCTGATCGGCAAGGGCACGCACATCATCGCGGGCACCACCGACTCGGGCGTGGCGCTCCAACTGGCCCCGCTGGCCGCCCAGAACAAGGTGCTGTACATCGCGGGACCCGCCGCCACCGACGCGTTGACCGGCGTGAACGCGTACACCTTCCGCTCCGGCAGGCAGTCGTACCAGGACATCCTGACCGCCGGGTCGCTGCTGGGCGACTCCAAGGGCAAGAGGGTCACCGTGCTGACCCAGAACTCCGCCTTCGGGCAGGCGAATGTGACCGCCGTGAAGGAGGTGTTGGGCGGCCAGGGCGCGACCGTGGACTCGGTGCTGGCGCCGCCGAGCGCGGGCGATCTGACGCCGTTCGCGCAGCAGGTCAAGTCGAAGAAGCCGGATCTGGTCTTCGTCGCGTGGGCCGGGGCCAGCGCGCCCGCGCTGTGGACGGCGCTTGACCAGCAGGGCGTGGTGACCTCGACCAAGGTCGTGACGGGCCTGGCGGGCACCGCCTCGTACCCGCTGTTCGGCGCGGCCGGGTCCAAGATCTCCTTCCTCGCGCACTACTTCCCCGGCGCCGCGCACAACGCGGTGGAGACGGCGATGCTCGACGGCATCACCAAGGCGGGCGGCACGCCCGACCTGTTCAGCCCGGACGGTTTCACCGCCGCGCAGATGATCGTGCACGCGGTGGAGGCGGGCGGCGCGGACAGCCCGACCGCGATGGCGAAAGCGCTGGAGGGCTGGTCGTTCGAGGGCCCCAAGGGCGACGAGCAGATCAGGGCGGTGGACCACGCACTGCTCCAGCCGATGTTCACGGCGAAGCTGAACGGCACGGGCGCCGCCGCGAAGCCGGAGCTGATCAGCAGGCTGCCCAAGGACGCGGTGAACCCGCCCTCGAAGCAGATGGCGGGCTGACCGTGACGAGCACGGCCCCGGTACTCCGGCTGCGTGACGTGGGCTGGTCGGTCGGTGGCGCGACCATCGTGGACGAGGTGTCCTTCGATGTGCGCGAGGGCGAATTCCTGGCCTTCATCGGTCCCAACGGCGCGGGAAAGACATCCCTGTTCAACCTGATCAGCGGTCTCGTACCGGCCAGTCGCGGGTCCATCGGGCTCGACGGCGCGGACATCACCGCCGAGAGCGTTCCGGCCAGAGCGCGGCGCGGGCTGGGGCGGACGTTCCAGACGTCCAGTCTGTGGCCCGGTATGACGGTCGCCGACCATGTGCGGCTGGCCGCCCAGGCGGCGGGCGGCGGGTCGTACCGGATCTGGCGCCGCGCCGCGGGATACGCGCGGCAGGTCGGGCAGGTGCTGGAGCGCACGGGGCTCGGGCACCGTGCCCAGGCGCTGTCGAGCGCGCTGTCGCACGGCGAGAAACGGAAGCTGGAGTTGGCGGTGCTGCTGGTCGGCGAGCCGCGCGTGATGCTGCTCGACGAGCCGATGGCCGGGGTCAGCGCCGAGGAGGTGCCGGCCCTGACCGCGCTGATCCGCTCGCTGCATCGCGACGAGGGCCGCACGGTCCTGATGGTCGAGCACCACATGGACGTGCTGCTCGGCCTGGCCGACCGGCTCGCGGTGATGCACCACGGCACCCTGCTCGCGCTCGACACCCCGCAGGCCGTCACGGCCGACGCCACCGTGCAGCGGGCCTATCTCGGGGAGGCGTTGTGACCGGCGAACCCCTGTTGTCCGTACGGGACTTGAAGGTCGTCATCGGCGGCCGTCACATCCTGCACGGCGTGGACCTCGACGTCGCCGCGAGCGGGGTGACCGCGCTGCTCGGCCGCAACGGCGCGGGCAAGACCACGACGGTGCGCGGCGTGCTGGGCCTGGTGCCGCGCACCGGCAGCGTGCGCTTCGCCGGTCAGGAGACGGTACGGCTCGCCACGCACGCGCTGGTGCGGCGCGGGATCGGCTACGCGCCGGAGGACCGCGGGGTGTTCGCCGCCCTGACCGTCGCGGAGAATCTGCGGCTGGCCGAGCGGCGCGGCGCGGGCGAGCCCGCCTACGCGCTGGTGCACGAGCTGTTCCCCGAGCTGCGGCAGCGGGCGGCGCAGCGCGCGGGGACGCTGTCCGGCGGGCAGCAGCAGATGGTCGCGATCGGCCGCACCCTGCTCAACGGCAACCGGCTGATCATCGCCGACGAGCCCACCAAGGGCCTGGCGCCGAAGGTCGTCACCGAGGTGGCGCGGGTGCTGGAACGGGCCGCGCAGGCGGTGCCGGTGCTGCTCGTCGAGCAGAATCTGGCGATGGTACGGCGGCTCGCCGAGCACTGCGTGGTGCTGGCAGACGGCAGGACCGCGCACCGCGGCCCCGCCGCCGACCTGCTCGCCGATCCCGAGGCGACCCGCAGGCTGCTGGGGGTCGGACGCAAGGGCGCGGACGCGCACGTGAGAGAGGCAGAGGCCGTGTCATCCGATCCCGCCAGGGAATCCGCCACCGACGCCGCCGGGACGCAAGTCCAGGCCGCGACCGGGTCGTACCCACCGCCGTCCGCGGCACGGAAGGCGGGCGCCTGATGTCGACCGTCGTGCTCCTCACAACCACCGGACTCGGCCTCGGCGCCCTGTACTTCCTGGTGGCCTCCGGCCTCTCCCTGATCTTCGGCCTGATGGACGTGCTGAACTTCGCACACGGCGCGCTGCTGTCCATCGGCGCGTACGGCACCTGGTGGGCCGCCTCCGGGCACCTGCCGGGCGCGGGCTCCGGCGGATTCGGCTTCGTCCTCGCCGTCGCCTTCGGCACCGCCGTGGGCACCGTCGCCGCGATGGTGCTCGAACTCGCCCTGATCCGCCCGTTGTACGAACGGCCGCGCGAGCAGGTCCTCGCCACTGTGGGGGTGGGGCTCGCGGTGCCCGCGCTGCTGTCGGCGATCTGGGGCGCCGACGCGCGCACCTTCCCCGGACCCGCGGCCCTGTCCGGCACCTTCGGACTGTTCGGCGCGCGCGTCCCGGTCAACCGGCTGGTGCTGATCGGCGCCGCGGTGCTCGTCCTGCTGGCGCTGCGGCTGTTCCTCGGCCGCACCCGGCACGGCCTCGTCGTCAGAGCCGGGGTCGAGGACCGGGCGATGGTCACCGCGCTCGGCATCGACGTCCGGCGCGCCTTCACCCTGGTCTTCGCGATCGGCGGGGCCGCGGCGGCGCTCGGCGGCGCGCTGGGCGGCCTGTACTACGGCTCGGTCGACCCGGGCCAGGGCACCTCGCTGCTGATCTTCGCCTTCGTCGTGGTCGTCATGGGCGGCATGGGGTCGGTGTCGGGCGCAGCGCTCGCGGCCGTCGGCGTCGGCCTGGTCCAGCAGTTCGCCAACTACTACACCGCGTCGGGGCTCGGCGATCTCGCGGTCGTCGTCCTGCTCGCGGCGCTGCTGCTGCTCCGGCCGCACGGCGCCACCGGGAGGCTCGCATGACCACCGCCACCCCGACCCGCGAGGAGCAGCGCGTCCAGGCGGCGCCCGCGCCGGCCGGACAACTGCGCCGGGTCACCCGCTGGTGGCCCGCCGCCGCCCTGGCCGCGCTGCTCGCGGCCCCGTACAGCTCGCTGCCGCTGCCGGGCCTGCTCGACGGGCCGATCGGCAGCGCAGGCAGCCTTCAACTCCTCGCGCTGTGCCTGGTGTTCGGCGCGCTCGCGACCGGATACGACCTGCTGCTCGGCCGTACGGGCCTGCTCTCGTTCGGCCACGCGCTGTACTTCGCCGCGGGCTCGTACGCCACCGATGTCATCATGATCGAGGCCGGGCTGCCGTTCGGCGCCGCCGCCGTGCTGGGGCTGCTCTTCGGGATCGCGCTGGCCGCGCTGCTGGGCTCGGTGTCGCTGCGGGTGAGCGGGATCGCCTTCTCGATGGTCACGCTCGCCTTCGCGCAGGCCGGTTCGATCCTGGTGGAGCGCGACCCGGGCGGGGTGACCGGCGGCGAGGAGGGCCGGGCGGTGCCCGCGGACAAGCTGCCCGCGTCACTCGTCGGCATCGAGCACACCGTCAATCTCTACTGGATCGCGCTCGCCTATCTCGTGGTGACCGTCGCCGTCGTGCACTGGGCGGTCCGCTCCCCCACCGGGCGGGTCTGGGAAGGCATCAAGGAGAACGAGCGCCGGGTGGAGGTGCTGGGCCTGCGGCCGTACGGCTTCAAACTGACGGCCTTCGTGCTGGCGGGCGCGCTGGCCGCGGTCGGCGGCATCGTCCATCTGCTGCTGACCGGCGGCGCCACCCCGCAGACCACCACCTCCGACTTCACCTTGTCGCTGCTGGTGATGGTCGTCCTCGGCGGCTCCGGCTCGCGCTGGGGCCCGCTGATCGGCGGGGTCCTCTACACCTGGGCCGACCACCGGCTCGGCGACCTCGCGGGCTCCGACTCGGTCGCCGGTCTGCCCTCGGTCCTGCGGGTCCCGCTCTCCCAACCCCTGTTCCTGCTCGGCACCTTGTTCGTCGTGGTGGTCTACGTGCTGCCCGGCGGTGTGGCCCGGCTGCCGCAACGGCTGCGCGCGGCGGCGCGGACGAGGAGCTGACCGAGCGGCGGTCCTGGCCGGGAGGGCTGTCCTAGCCGTGCGGCGTGGACAACAGGTGCAGACGGAGGGCGAGTTGGAGTTCCAGCGCCCGGTCGGGGGCGTTCCAGTCGGGGCCGAGGAGTGCCTGGACACGGTCGAGGCGCTGGACGACGGTGTTGACGTGGAGGTGGAGTTCGTCCTTGGTACGGGTGAGGGTGCCGCCGCAGGCGAAGTAGGCGCCGAGGGTACGGACCAGCTCCGTGCCGCGCCGCGCGTCGTAGTCGAGGAGCGGACCGAGCGTCGCGGTGACGTAGGAGTCGACGTCCCGTTCGTTGCCCAACAGCACTCCGAGGAAGCCGAGTTCGTCGGCGCTCGCGCCGTCGCCGACGCGGCCGAGCGACTGGAGGGCGCGCAGGCAGCGCAGCGCCTCGGCGTGGGCGTCGGCCAGGGCCCGCGGTCCCGCTGCCGGTCCGCCCGCGGCGACCGTGACGGGCGCGCCCACCAGGTGGCCGAGCTGGGCGACGGCGGCCCTGGCGGCCTCGCCGGGCGGTGCGCCGTCGTACGGGAGGAGCAGGACGACGGTGCCGGACTGCTCGGCGCTGATGCCGTCGCCGCCGAAGAGGTACTGGACGGCGGCGCCCGGCAGTTTGTCGTGGCAGGCGGTGACGGTCTCGGCGACGAGCAGCAGGCACGGCCGGTCGAGGTCGACACCGAGCCTGCGACCGCGCACGACAAGACCGGCCGGGTCGCGCCCCGCCGCGGTCAGCAGGTCGGTGATCAGCTCGCCGCGCACCCGGTTCTCGGTCTCCGCGACGGAGCGGCTGAGCAGCAGCAGGAGCGCGGTGACGACCCCGGCGCGCTCGAACAGCCGCCGGTCGGAGTCGTCGAGCCGTTCGCGCCCGTACAGCACGAGGCTGCCGAGGAGTTCCTGTCCTGCGAGCACGGCGCAGGTCCAGCGGCCGTCGCGGAACACCGCGCGGGCCGCGGCGTGCGAGTCGGCGGCGTGCCTGACCAGGGCCGTCGGCTGCGGGGGCAGACCGTCGAAGTCGCCGCCGCCGCGCCCGACGGCGGCCAGCCGTCGGCCCTCCGGGTCGTGGATGGTGAGGGCGCCGTCCAGCAGTCCCGCGACGGCGGCGGCCACTTCCGACAGGTCGCCGCCGCGCAGCACCAGGTCGGTGAGCCGGTCGTGCGCCTCCTCTGCGCGCTGCATCGCGGCGGCGTGCTCGCGGATCACGGCGCCCGCCTCGGCGAGGTCGGTGATGGCCTTGGCGGTGTCGATGGCGATGGCGGCGTGCGCGGCCAGCGAGCACAGCAGCGCGACCTCGTCGGGCGAGAAGGGGCGCGGGGTGCGGTCGGCGGCGAAGAGCACCCCGATCACGTCGCTTCCGACGGCGCCGCCCGCGTGACCGCCCGCGCCGCGCGACCCCAGCAGCAGCGGCACCCCCAGGATGCCGACCAGGCCCTCGTCCAGCACGCCCTCGTCGATCGAGCCGGTGTGCCGGAAGCGCTCGTCGGTGCGGTAGTCGGGGGTCGCGTAGGGGCGGGCGGTCAGTGCGACCAGACCGCCGAGACCGTCGCCGTACGACAGCCGGAGGTTCTGGAAGAGCGGTGAGACCGAGCCGTCGGTGACCCGCATGTAGGTGTCGCCCGCCTCCTCGTCACGCAGCGTCAGATACGCGGTGTCCGTGCCGAGCAGCATCCTGGCCCTGCGGACGATGGACTGGAGGACGGCGTCGAGGTCGCGGAGCGCGGCCAGGTCGCTCGCGGTGTCGAAGAGCGCGGCGAGTTCGGTCTCGCGGCGGCGGTGCTGCCGCAGCACCCGGCGGACCCGCAGCGCGATCCCGGTGGCCTGTTCCAGCTCCGACAGGTCGGACGCGCCCGCCCCGTTGATCCTCGCCTGCGCGGCGACCGCCCCGAAATCCTCCGCGGGCGCGTCGGCCGCGACCATTTCGAGCAGCCGACGCATATGGCGGGCGATGGGCGCGGGTTCGGCCGCGGGCACGAGGGCGGGTGCCGGTGCCGCTCCGGACTCGGGTGCCGGTACGGCTGCGGGATCTGCGGATTCTGCGGACATCAGGGGTCACCGTGCCGGAGGGACGAAGAACGGTCCGTGCGGCGCGGCGGTCGGGACCGTCGCGCCGCACGGCTGGTGCGACGGACGCGCGGTACGGTTCGCCGCCCCGCCGGGACGGGACGACGGCCGCCGCAGACGCCGACCCTATCGACCAGCCGCCGTAAAAGGCGAGGTCAGTGGCCGGATCAGTGACTGGATCGATGGCCGGATCAGTGGGCCGCCCGGTGGCCGGCTCGACGGTCGGCTCGGTGTGCGCGGGTCAGTGGGCGGTCCACCCGCCGTCCAGCGGCAGCGAGGCCCCGGTGATGTAGCCGGTGTGCGGGGAGCAGAACCACAGGGCCGCCGCCGCGACCTCCACCGGCTCGATCAGCCGCTTGATCGCGGTGCGCTCCAGCATCACCCGGGTCACCACCTCCGCCTCGGGGATGCCGTGCGCGACGGCCTGGGTGGCGATCTGGTCCTCGACGAGCGGGGTGCGGACATAGCCGGGGTTGATGCAGTTGCTGGTCACGCCGTGCGGCGCGGCTTCGAGCGCGACGGTCTTGCTGAGCCCTTCGAGGGCGTGCTTGGCGACGACGTAAGCGGACTTGTAAGGGCTGGCGCGCAGGCCGTGCACCGACGAGATGTTGACCACCCGGCCCCAGCCGCCCGCGTACATGTGCGGCAGGGTGCGGCGCAGGATGCGGAACGGCGCCTCGACCATCACCCGCTGGATCAACGCGAAGCGCTCCGGGGGGAATTCGTGGACGGGCGCGATGTGCTGAAGGCCCGCATTGTTGACGACGATGTCGGCGTCGTCGGGCAGCGCGTCGACGGCGGCGGGGTCGGCGAGGTCGGTGACACAGCAGGTGCCGCCGATCTCCGCCGCCACTTCCTTGGCCGCGTCCGCCGCGATGTCCACCACGTAGACGGCGGCGCCCGCCTCGGCGAGGGCCACCGCGCAGGCCCGTCCGATACCGCTGGCGGCTCCGGTGACCAGGGCGGTCCGCCCGGCCAGGAACCGCGCGCCGGGCGGGTCGTCGGGGGTGGCTGCGGCGGGCGGCGCTGCGGGCGGCCCCTCGGCGCCGGGGCTCTGAGTGCTCTCCATGGCCGCCACGCTAGAAACGATGCGGGGGCCCGCACACGTGGCCGGTGACCATACTTCCCCGTCCCGAGGTGGCGTCCACAGCCATGTCGCGCGGGCCCTTAGGGGTCCATGCCGATACGCCCGGGCGGCGCGGGCGGTGGCCGGCCGGCCGCGCCGCCGGGCGCACCGCGGCGCGGCGGACGCAATGGCGGCGGCCCCCACTTCCGCCGCCCAGGGGTGGCGGTCCTTCACGTGTCTGGGGCCGCCGCGGCGGTTCTACCGTCCAGCCGACACGTGGTCCCCGTCACATCAGGAACGCCCCCTACCGCTGTCGTCCGACGTGCCGGTGTCCGCCGACCGTGAGCCGCCCCCCATCCCGAGGAGTCCGCATGCCCCCCAACCCGCCGCCCGGCAGCGCCCGTTCGCCCTTCCCCCGTACCGCCCGCGCCGTGACCACCGCGCTCCTCGGTGTCCTCGCCCTGCTCACCGCCTGCCTCGGCGCGGTCGTCACCGCCGGTCCGGCCGCCGCGGCCGGTCTCACCCAGGTCTCGTCCTTCGGCTCCAACCCCGGCAATCTGGCGATGTACGAGTACGCACCCGCCGGTCTGCCCGCGAACGCTCCCGTCGTGGTCGCGCTGCACGGCTGCGGGCAGAGCGCGAGCGACTACTTCGCCAACTCCGGCTGGCAGAAGTACGCCGACCTGTGGGGCTTCGCGCTCGTGCTGCCGCAGACCAGCTCGGCCAACAACTCGCTGTCCTGCTTCAGTTGGTTCGACCCCGCGAAGGACACCCGCGGCAAGGGCGAGGCGGCGTCCGTCGTGTCGATGGTCGGCCACGCCGTCACGCAGTACGGCTCGGACAGCCGTCGGGTGTACGTCACCGGCCTGTCGGCGGGCGGCGGCATGACCGCCGACCTGCTCGCGGACTACCCGGACGTCTTCGCGGGCGGCTCGGTGGACTCGGGGCTGCCCGCGCAGTGCGCCACCAGTCAGACGGCGGCCTCCGGTTGCCAGTACGGCGGCCTCAATCTCACCCCGGCGCAGTGGGGCGACAAGGTCCGCGCCTCCTACCCCGGTTACGCCGGGCCGTGGCCGCGGGTGGCGATCTGGCAGGGCGCCTCCGATTACACGGTCTACCCGGTCAACGCCACCGAACTGCGCGACCAGTGGACCAATGTGTGGGGCATCAGCCAGACCCCGTCCAGCACCCAGACCCTGCCCGGCAACACCACGCTGACCACGTACAACGACGGTTCCGGCAAGCCCGCGGTGCAGATGTACTCGATCGCCGGCATGGGACACGGCCTGGCCGTCGACCCCGGCTCGGGCACCGAGCAGTGCGGCGCGACCGGCGCGTACTACCTCGACACGATCTGCTCCAGCTACTACACCGCCCGCTTCTGGGGCCTGGACTCCGGTTCCGGCGGGGGCACGGGCGCGCTGCCCGCGCCCACCGGGCTCAAGGTCACCGGCACCACCGACACGACGGCGAGCCTGAGTTGGGCGGCGGTGACCGGCGCCGCCTCGTACACCGTCTACCGCGCCGGGACCAAGGTCGGCACCAGCACCTCGGCCGCGTACACCGACAGCGGCCTGTCGGCGGGGACTTCGTACGCCTACACCGTCGCCGCGGTCGACTCGGCCGGGACGGTCGGCGCCCCGTCCGGCGCGGTCACGGCGACCACCACCGGGTCGGGCGGCGGCGGTTCCGGGCAGTGCTTCACCGCCACCAACTACGCCCAGGTGGCGGCGGGCCGCGCCCATCAGAGCGGCGGATACGCGTACGCCAACGGCTCCAACCAGAACATGGGGCTGTGGAATGTCTTCGTCACGCACACCTTGAAGGAGACGGCGGCCGGTTACTACGTGATCGCCGACAGCGGCTGCTCGGCCTGACCCCGGCCGCGCCCCGGCCCGCGGCACCGACCGGGTACGGACCCCGTACCGGTCAGGTGCTGCGGGCCAGCACCAGCCGACAGCGCGGGCTGCCGTCCGGGCGGCGGCCGAACTCCTCAAGTGCCGTGTGGGTCACGGTGAATCCGGCCCCCGCGAGGTCGTCGAGCACCCCGCGCAGCGGGAACGTCCGGTAGTACATGACGAATTGCGGGCGCCAGACCAGATTGCGCACCCGCATCCCGGCGTCGAAGCCCCACAGCGCCCAGTACAGGGCCGAGTCGACCGGCGGCGGCGCGGTGACCGGGAAGGCGAAGAGCCCGCCGGGGCGCAGCGCGCGGCGCACCTCGGAGAACAGCCGGGGGCGTTCGGCGGGCAGGAAGTGCCCGAAGGCGCCGAAGCTGACGGCGAGGTCGAACTCCGCGTCGAAGGGCAGCGCGCGGACGTCCGCGCGAACCCACTCCGGCTCCGGTCCTTCGGCGGTGTCCCGGCCGGTGTACGCGGCGCGCGCGGCGGCCAGCATCCCCGCGCTGAAGTCCACGCCGGTGACGCGTTTCCCGCACAGCGACCGCAGCGTCCCGACGCCCGCGCCCGTACCGCAGCAGACGTCGAGTCCCGCGTCGAAGGGCCCGAGCGGCGCGAGAGCGCCCGCCACCGCGTCGAGGAAGACATCGGGCGTGCGGAACGGTGTGTGGTCGAACTTCGGCGCGAGCAGGTCGTAGCCGCGGTCGACGGAGGAGAGCGCCTGCACCGCCAACTCGCGGAAGCTCGGCCCCTGATCGGAGAACATCCGGCCACCTTAGGCCGTGCGAAGCCGTGCGACGCCGTGTCGCGGCGAACGCCCGGCCCGCCGCCCGGGTGGATCGATGAGGCGGCGGCAGGCCGTGGGTGTGCGGGTGGCTCGGGTGGCGTCAGACCGGTTGGCAGCCGAACGCCACGGACGGATCGGGCGCACGTCCAGTCATGGAGTGTGGGGCCCTTCAGGCGCATAGGGGGAATGAGAGCGCTCCCACCACTGGGAAGGCAGCGTCTGCCGGTGCGCGTGTATACGCGTCGGACGGGCCTTCGGGGCGGCGTTCCCGCCGTTTATTCCCGCCGGGGGCGAAGTGAGGTGTGTGTTACACCTGACCTCCACGAAACGGAAGCGTCATTCCTGATGCGATATTCTGCTGGCTTAACGGAATGCTCGTTCCGGTTCAAGCTTGAGGAGTTCCATGGCGTCCGAGACCCGGCGACCGCACCACCAGGTCACGTTCGCGGTCCTGGCGGCGGGTGTCGCCGCCTACGCGCTGTTGCAGTCCCTGGTCACCCCCGTCCTGCCGACGATCCAGGAGAGCCTGCACACCAACCAGAACACCGTCACCTGGGTGCTGACCGCCTATCTTCTGTCGGCGTCGATATTCACCCCGATCATGGGCCGCATCGGCGACATGATCGGCAAGGAACGCGTCTTCGTGGCGACGATGTCCGCCCTCGCGGTCGGCTCGCTGCTGGCCGCGCTCGCGTCCAACGTGCAGGTGATGATCATCGCCCGCGTGATCCAGGGCATCGGCGGCGGTGTGCTGCCGCTGGCCTTCGGCATCATCCGCGACGAGTTCCCGCGCGAGAAGCTGAACGGCGCGGTCGGCGCCATCGCCTCGCTGATCGCGGTCGGCTCCGGCCTCGGCATCGTCCTCGCGGGACCCATCGTCAGCGTGCTGGACTACCACTGGCTGTTCTGGCTGCCGATGATCATGACGATCCTCGCGGCCGTGGCCGCGCACTTCTTCGTCCCCGAGTCCCCGATCCGCACGCCGGGACGCATCAGTTGGCTGCCCGCCGTGCTGCTCTCCGGCTGGCTGGTCGCCCTGCTGGTCGCGCTGAGCCAGGCGTCGGTGTGGGGCTGGGCCTCCGGCAAGGTGATCGGCCTGCTGATCGCCGCCGTCGTCCTGGCCGTCGCCTGGGTGCAGGTCGAACTGCGCTCCGCCGTACCGCTGATCGACATGAAGATGATGCGGTTGCCCGCGGTGTGGACCAACAACCTGGTCGCGCTGCTCTTCGGTGTCGGTATGTACGCGACCTTCGCCTTCCTCACCGAATTCGTGCAGACCCCGAAGTCCACCGGCTACGGCTTCGGATCGAGCATCACCGAGTCCGGTCTGATCCTGCTGCCGATGTCGGTGACCATGTTCGCCGTCGGCCTGGGCGCGAGCCGTCTCGCCCAGCGGATCGGCGGCAAGATCGTCGTCCTGCTCGGCTCGCTGATCGGCACCGTCTCGCTGGCGATGATCGCCTTCGCGCACGGCGCGACCTGGGAGCTGTACATCGCCACCGGCGTGATGGGCGTCGGCTTCGGCCTGGCCTTCTCGGCCATGTCGAGCCTGATCGTCGCCGCGGTGCCGCCGGAGCAGACCGGCGTGGCCAGCGGCATGAACGCCAACATCCGCACCATCGGCGGCTCGATCGGCGCGGCGCTGATGGCCAGCATCGTCACCTCGAACCCGGCCGCCGACGGTCTGCCGCGCGAGTCGGGGTACACCAACGGCTTCGCGATGCTCGGTGTCGCGCTGCTGATCGCGGCCTTCGCCGCGATGCTGATTCCGGTCACCCGGCAGCAGACCAGGCTGGTGGATTTCGCGGACGAGCCCGCGCATCCGGAGTTGGCGGTGGTACCCGGCGGTACGGTCGTGGGTGACAAGCCGGAGTGAGCTCCGGCGTACGAACGGCCGCACCCACCGGGAGTGACGGATGACAGCGCGCGACACGCAGGACCGGCCGATGCGGCGCGATGCCGTACGCAACCAGCAGTTGGTCATCGAGGCCGCGCGTGAGGTCGTCTCCGAATTCGGCACGGAGGCGAGCGTGGAGCTGATCGCCTCGCGCGCGGGGGTGGGCGTCGGTACGGTCTACCGGCGCTTCCCCAACAAGGAGGCGCTGGTCGAGGAGATCGTCGGGCAGATGCTCAGCGAGCTGGTCGCCGAGGCGCGCCGTGCGCTCGCGCTCGGCGACGGCACCGGGCTCGAGGTCTATCTGCGGGCCATGGGCCAGTCGCTGAGCACCCACCGGGGCTACGCGGTCAAGGCGGTCGGCCACTCCAAGGCGGCCTGCGTCGAGCAGCTGCGCGACCTGATCACCGAACTCCTCGCCCAGGCGCAGGAGTTCGGGCGGATCGGTCCCGACATCGTGCTCGGCGACATCATGGCGATCTCGTGGGCGCTGCGCGGCATCGTGGAGACCGCGGGCCCGGTCGCGCCGGAGGCGTGGCAGCGGCACCTGGACATCCATCTCGCGGGCTTGCGCGCCCACGGCACGCCCGCGATCCACGCCCCGGCCACGCGCGAGCAGTTGACGCTCATCAGCAGTGGTGCGGGGCGCGCGAGCTGCGCGCGGGACGCGTAAGAGCCCCTGGCGCGGCCCTCAACTGATGGCGCCGCTCCCCCTCACGCGTCGGCCGACGCGAGGGGGTGGCGGCGCGCGTCGTCAGCGGCGGGTGCCGCACCCCGGGCAGAAGGCGGCGCCCTCGGGAATCGGGGCGCTGCACGAGGCGCAGTTGTCGGGCTGCGCGAGCCGGTGGCCGCAGCCGGAGCAGAAGGCGGCGCCCCGCGTCTCCGTACCGCACTGCGGGCAGACGAGCTGGCGCGCGGCGGTCACGTCGAACGCCTGGCCGCTCTGCTGGCCCACGGTGTAGGCGCGCTCGGAGACCATGTCGTTGAGGCCGCGCTGCTGGGCGGCGAGCGCCTCGGCTGCGGTGTCGGGGGCGCAGGTCAGGCAGATGCCCTGAGCGGCGTTCCAGCAGCGGTTGCAGACGTAGTCGGTGCAGCGCGGGCAGCGGTTGAAGTGGCCCTCGGCGTTGGTGATCGCCCGCTGGAAGGACTTGTCGCGCGCGCTGCCGAAGCCCGCGCCCGCCAGGCCGTCGGCGGCGCTGGACATGCCGTAGCCGCCACGGCCGAGCACGCCGTAGGCCGCGCTGACGCCCTTGCCGAGCCAGCCCGCGACCCGGCCGCTGGTGTACGGCTCGAAGGCCGAGCGCCAGGTGTCCTGGCAGCGCCGGCACGAGAACTCGAACTGGAAGCCCGCTCCCGTGCCGTGCTCCTGGCACAGATCCCGGTAGTTGTTGCTGAAGTAGATCTCGGAACTCATTCCCACGCCTCCACCGCGCGCGCACCTCCGGTCGGGCCCCCTGACCCGCCGGTACCCCCACCAGCACGGACGCCCCGCACCCCACGCCGGTTTCCGAACGCGCCGTCCGGTTCTCACCGGGCCTGTTCGCCGCGCCCTGTACTGCCGCCCGATCCCGGGCAAGGGATACTGTCGCACACCCTGATCGGTGCACGACACGCTCAACCGGCTCATGCCCGATACAGGGGAGTTGGGGCGGATCCCGGCATTCCGCCCCGGTCGCGGAGGTCAGCCCTGACGGGCCTTGAAGCGGGGGTCCTTGCGGTTGATGACATAGACCTTGCCGCGCCGGCGGACGATCTGGGCGCCCGGACGGCTCTTGAGCGAGCGCAGCGAATTACGGACCTTCATGGGACACCTTCCTGCTCGTACTGTCTCGTACTGTTCGTTGTGTGCATGGCAACGGTGACGCGGCCGGGTTCATTCCGTTCCGCGGGCAGGCGGTGCGGACCGCCGTGAGGGGACCGAGATGAGCGACGAACAGCACGGTGGCGGAAGTGGCGACGCGGGCGGTACGGACGCGGACGCGCCGGACTTCTCCAGCCCCGGTTTCTCCAGCCCGGACTTCTCCAGTCCCGACTTCACGGGCCCCGACGCGCCCGAGATCCACGACTACACCCCGCCCGACTACGTCGTCCCGCCCTTCGAGGGCCCCGACTACGAGGCCGACTCCGCCGACGACCTCGTCCCCCAGGAGGTCGGCATCTCCCCCCACGGCTTCTCCAGCCCCGACTTCTCCAGCCCCGGCTCGATGGCCGAGGACACCCCCGACACCCCACCGGCCCCCGACGAGGACCGCACCCGCTGAGGCGCGCGTCCGTCCTTGATCGGCGAGCGGTACCGGCCGGGGCGGCGCACTCTGGGACAAGGGGACAGCCACCTGCGAGGTGAGTCCCATGGCCCGTGTACGACTCCTGCCCGCCACGCTGCTGGTCGCCGTCACGGCGGCCACGGCCGCGGCATGCGGCAGCACGGACGGCAACTCGTCGGCGGGCGTCAGCGTCGCTCCGAGCGCGTCCGGAGCGACGGTGACGACCACCGTGACGACGCCGAATCCGCCGCCTGCGACACCGACGCCCACCCCGACCGCTCCGACGACGACCACGACAGCGACGGCGACGGCCACCGCCACGGACCCGAGGACGGTCGTCAGCGACTACTTCGCCGCAATCAACGCCCGTGACTTCAGCCGGGCGTGGGCTCTCGGCGGCAAGAACGTCAGCTCCTCCTACTCGGCCTTCGTCAACGGCTTCTCCTCCACCTCTCAAGACGTCGTGACCGTCCTCGCCAGCACCCCCACCACTGTCACCGTCCACTTGGACGCCACCCAGACCGACGGCACCGTCAAGTCCTTCGAGGGCACGTACTCCGTCGACGGCGGGCGGATCACCGGGGCGAGTGTCCACGCGGTGCCGGGCTCGGGAGCAGAGACGACCGGTCCGCCCGCGACCACCTACAAGGACTGCACGGACGCGCACGACCACGGCGCGAGCGACATTCCGAGCAGCGATCCGCGCTATCGGCCGAAGCTCGACCGCGATCACGACGGCCTGGCCTGCGAGCCGTCCGAGGGCGCCGCTCCCTGACCTCGCCAGGCGGCCGGGCGCGCTTTTCCGCACGGCCCGTCACGCAACCTCCGCCGACGGCGGGAGAGCGCTCTCTGCCAGTCTTGACACGGGGTCTGCGGGGGACGATCGTCGCTTGCGCAGTCCGCTGTCGGCGCCCCCACGCGTCGTGCGGGCTGTGCGTTCCGTCGCTCTCCCCCGCGTTGTCGAGCCGCACACAGGAGTCCCCCCATGCGTCGAACACGTCCTTGGATACGAACGGCGCTGCCCATAGCGGCAGCGCTCTTACTTGTGACCGGAGCAAGCGCTGTCTCCGCGAGTCGGAGTCCCGCGCAGGCCGCGACGCAGCCGTGGATGAACACGGCGCAGACGCCCGCGCAGCGGGCGGACGAGCTGCTGGCGGCGATGACGCAGGCGGAGAAGCTGACGATGCTGCACGGCGGGGCGTCGTGCGGGTACGTCGGGTGTGTGGACGGGAACACGCGCCTGGGCATTCCGCCGCTGCACCTTCAGGACGGGCCGGTCGGTGCGGGTGACGGCTTCAACGACGTGACGCAGATGGCCGCCCCGGTCGCGGGCGCGGCGAGCTGGGACCCCGCGCTGATGCAGAACTACGGCAAGGTGCTGGGCTCGGAACAGTGGGGCAAGGGCACCAATGTGGTGCTGGCGCCGACGATCAACATCGTGCGCGACCCGCGCTGGGGCCGCGCCTTCGAGTCGATGGGCGAAGACCCTTATTTGGCGGGCCAGTTGGGCGCCGCCGACATCCAGGGCATCCAGAGCCAGGGCCCGATGGCCCAGGTCAAGCACTATGTGGTCTACAACCAGGAGACCAACCGCAACAACGCCTCGGACAACGCGATCGTCTCCGACCGCGCCATCCGCGAGATCTACACCCCGGCGTTCGAGACGTCGGTCAAGCAGGGCCAGGCCGACTCGGTGATGTGCTCGTACTCGGCGATCAACGGCCCCTTCGCCTGCGAGAACGGCCCGTTGCAGAACGGCCTGCTCAAGGGCGACCTCGGCTTCACCGGCTTCATCACCTCGGACTGGGGCGGCACCCACTCCACGGTCGCCTCGGCCAACAACGGGCTGGACATGGAGATGCCGGGCAAGGACTACTACGGCACCGCGCTGACCAACGCGGTGAACAACGGCCAGGTCTCGCAGGCCACGATCGACGACCATGTGCGTCGCATCCTGCTGTCGATGTTCCGCCAGGGCCTGTTCGACAACCCCAACAACGGCTCCACGAACGCGGTCGTGACCTCCCCCGCGCACGCCGCGATCTCGCAGCAGGTCGCCGAGGAGGGCAGCGTCCTGCTGAAGAACGGCTCCTCGGTGCTGCCGGTCGCCTCGTCGGTCAAGTCGATGGCCGTGATCGGTGACGACGCGGGCACCGGCGCGATGACGCAGGGCGGCGGCAGCGCGGGCGTGAACGCGCCGCATGTGATCACGCCGTATCAGGGCCTCAAGTCCCGTGCGGGCAGCGGCACCACGGTGACGTACGCGCAGGGCGTCGCGTCGGCGAACGGTTCGCTGTCGCCGGTCGGCAGTGCGTATCTCAAGCCGTCGCAGGGCACCGGCAGCGGCCTGTACGGCGAGTACCACAACAGCAAGGACCTGTCGGGCGCCGTGGTGGCGAGCCGCGTGGACTCGACCGTCGACAACGTGTGGGGCGGCCAGTCCCCGGCCCCCGGGGTCAACACCACCAACTGGTCGGCGAAATGGACCGGCACGCTGACCCCACCGACCACCGGCACGTACACCTTCTCGCTCAACAGCGACGACGGCAGCAGGCTGTTCGTCAACGGCCAGCAGATCATCAACAACTGGTTCGACCAGGGTCCGACCACCAGGACGGGCACGATCAGCCTGACGGCCAATGCGCCGGTGAGCATCGAGGTGGACTACTACCAGGCGGGCGGCGGCAGCAACGCCACGCTCGGCTGGCAGATTCCGGGCCTGTCGCTGCACGACCAGGCGGTCGCGACAGCCCGTTCCTCGGACCTCGCGGTGGTCTTCGTGAGCAACTTCGAGTCCGAGGGCGGGGACCTGTCGTCCATCGACCTGTCCGCCGCGCAGAATCAGCTCGTCACCGATGTCGCGGCGGCCAACCCCAACACGGTCGTGGTCGTCAACAGCGGTTCGGCGGTGACGATGCCGTGGGCCAACGCGGTGCGGGGCATCGTCGAGAACTGGTATCCGGGCCAGGAGGACGGCACGGCCATCGCCCGGCTGCTGTACGGCGACACGAATTTCTCCGGCAAGCTGCCGGTGACCTTCCCCGCCTCGATCGCCGACGTCCCGGCGCACACCACCGCGCAGTGGCCCGGCCAGAACAACACGGTGCAGTACAGCGAGGGCGTGAACGTCGGCTACCGCTGGTACGACTCGCAGAACAAGACGCCCGCGTACCCGTTCGGCTTCGGCCTGTCGTACACGACCTTCGGCTACTCGGGCCTGACGGTCGGCGCTCCTGACGCGAACGGCAATGTCGCGGTCGGCTTCGACGTCACCAACACCGGCACGCGAGCGGGCGCCGAGGTCGCCCAGGTCTACGTCGGACAGCCCGCCACGACGGGTGAACCGCCCAAGAGCCTGCGGGGCTTCCAGCGGGTCAGCCTCAACCCCGGCCAGAGCCAGCACGTCTCGGTCACCCTGGACGCACGCAGCTTCCAGTACTGGACGAACGCCTGGACCAACGCGGCCGGTACGAACGCCGTCTACGTCGGTTCGTCGTCCCGCGACATCCGCCTCACCGGCCAGACCACCATCCCCGCGGGCAACGGCGGCGGGGGTCACTCGCTGCTGTCGCGTACGGGGTGGACGGCGTCCGCCTCGGCGACCGGCGGCGGTGACGTGGCCGCGCGGATGCTGGACGGGGACTCGTCGACGCGCTGGAGCACCGGCACGCCGATGGTCAACGGCCAGACGGTGACCGTCGACATGGGCGCGTCGCACACCGTCGACCAGATCACGATGGACTCGGCGGGCAGCGCGAGCGACTACGCCCGCGGCTATCAGGTCGCGCTGTCGGCCAACGGCACCACCTGGAGCGCCCCGGTGGCCACCGGCACGGGTTCCGCCGCGCTGGTCACGGCGTCGTTCCCCGCGCAGGCCGCCCGCTACATCCGGGTGACGCAGACCGGCAGCGCCACGTCCTGGTGGTCGATCGCGGAGTTCAACGCGTACGGGTAGCCGACGCGTACGAGTGACTCGCCGGTGGACATCCGGCGGTGACCGGCCGGGGCGTGCGCACACACGCCCCGGCCGGTCCGCGTCAGCCCGCCGCCGGCGCGCCCTCGGTGTCCTTGAGCGCGACCGCCGCCGTCCGCACCACGGCCTCGGCGACGGCGGCCAGCGCCGGGGAGTCGAGCTTCCACTGCTGCCAGTACAGGGGGACGTCGACGGGCCGTTCGTAGGCGAGGTCGACCAGCGTCCCGTCCCTGCGGTGCCCCACGGCCTGCACCTGGGGGATCATGCCCCAGCCGAGCCCCGCAGCGACCGCCGTCACGAAGGAGTCGGAGGAGGGGACGTAGTGCCGGGCGCGCCGGGTGACCGGGGTGTTCGCGGCGCGGCCCGCGACCGGGGTGCCCGCACCGCGGCGCGGCGCGAGGGCGCGCAGGAAGCGGTCCTGGAGGTCGTCCTTGCGGTCGAAGTCCACCAGCGGCGCGTCCGGCAGCGCCTCCCGCAGCGGCGCCCCCGACAGCCACCGCGCGTGGAAGGCGGGCGAGGCCATGGCGCGGTACCGCATGCGCCCGAGCGCGCGGACCGTGCAGCCCTGCACGGGCTCCGGCGAGGAGGTGACCGCCGCCATCACCAGCCCCTGCCGCAGCCACCCGGCGGTGTGGTCCTGGTCGTCGCAGCGCAGGTCGAAGCAGACCGGCAGGCCCGCCGGGACCTCGGCGAGGGCGGGCAGGAACCAGGTGGCGAGCGAGTCGGCGTTGACCGCGATCGGCAGCGCCGTCGTACCGGCGGTCTCGTCGGACAGCCCCAGTTCGGCGCTGGCGTCCCGCTCCAGCCGGGTCAGCTGGCGTGCGAAACGGACCACGATCTCGCCGGACTCGGTCAGCCGTACCGGCTTGGTGCGCAGCAGCAGGACGCGTCCGGTGCGCTGTTCCAGCGCCTTGACGCGCTGGCTGACCGCGGACGGCGTGACGTGCAGGGTCTGCGCCGCGGCCTCGAAGGTGCCCTCGTCGACGGCGGCGAGCAGCGTGCGGACCTGGTCCAGCGGGAGATCGATCATCACGATCCCTTACGCTACCTAAGAATCATTAGCTGGATTGATGACAGGGCCTCTCCTAGCCTCGTCACCATGCACGCAGCCCTTCTCGCGGCTCTGGCGGGTCTTGGTACCGGCCTGTCGCTCATCGTCGCCATCGGCGCCCAGAACGCCTTCGTCCTGCGGCAGGGCATCCGCCGGGAGCACGTCGCCGCGGTCGTCGCGATCTGCGCGCTGTCGGACGCGGCACTGATCACTCTCGGCGTGAGCGGGATCGGCGCCGTGGTGCACGCCTGGCCCTCGGCCGTCACGGTCGCGGCCTGGGTCGGTGGCGCCTTCCTGGTCGGCTACGGCCTGCTCGCCGCCCGCCGCGCGCTGCGCACGGAACACCTCGACCCGGCGGACGCGAGCGGCGGCACCCTGCGCGCGGCCGTCCTCACCTGCCTCGCCATGACCTGGCTCAATCCGCATGTGTACCTGGACACCGTGCTCCTGCTGGGGTCGGTGGCCAACGGGTACGGCGGTGGCCGCTGGCCGTTCGCCGTCGGGGCCGCGTCCGGCAGCGTCCTGTGGTTCGGCGCGCTCGGCTTCGGCGCCCGGCTGCTGCGGCGGCCCTTCTCCCGGCCCGGCTCCTGGCGGGTCCTCGACGGGGTCATCGCCGTCACGATGGTGACGCTGGGCGTGGTGATGGTGGTGCGGCTCTGAGGAACCGCCGGTGACCGCGGGCGCTGCCCCGACCCGTCCTCAGGCCCACATCCCCTCCCACACCCGCCCCTGCGCGGTCGGCCGGAAGCCGATCACGGCCGCGTCGTCGCGCCGCGAGTCGGCGGCGGCCAGCAGCCTGGCGCAGAGCGCGGCCAGCGTCACCCCGTCGGACTGTGCCTCCTCCGCGTGCGCGGCCAGATGCGCCATGCCCTCGGTGAGGTCGGTGCCCGGCACCTCGATCAGCCCGTCGGTGTAGAGCAACAGCGTGTCGCCCAGGCGCAGTTCGTGGTGCCAGGTGGCGCGGGGCAGCGCCGGGTCGACGCACAGCGGCAGGTCGGGCCCTTCGCCCTGGAGGAAGCGGGGCGCTCCTGAGACCGGGAGCAGCAGCGGCGGCGGGTGGCCCGCGTTGGACCAGGCGGCGTGCCAGCCGCCGCCCGGCCCCGGCGTGAGCTGTGCGTGGACGGCGGTGACCAGCGGCGCGATGCCCAGGCCGTCGGCGACGCGGTCGAGCCGGGCGAGGCTGTCGGCGGGCGTGCCGGGGTGGACCTGGTCGTAGGCGATGACGCGGAGCATGCTGCGCAGCTGACTCATCGACGTGGCCGCCTCCAGGTCGTGGCCCGCGATGTCGCCGATGGTGAGGGCGACGGAGCCGTCGGGGAGCAGCAGCGCGTCGTACCAGTCGCCGCCGATCTCGGCGGTCTTGCTGGCGGGCTGGTAGTGCGCGGCCAGTTCGGCGCCCGGCACGCGCGGGGTGGGGGTGAGCAGGGCCCGCTGGAGAGTGAGAGCGGTGTGCCGGGTGCGCTGGAGCTCCAGCGCCTGCCGCAGCGGGTCACGCACCTCGTGCAGGATCTCGCCGAGCAGCGCGAGGTCGGCGGGGCCCGGCGGCGGGCTGTCGGCGCAGGCCGCCGCGACGGCGAAGGCGACCACGGCCGCGTCGATGACGATCGGCACGATGGTGAGGCTGGTGGCCCTGACCTTGCGCAGCCAGGCGGTGGACGCGTCGGGGACGATGCCGGGCGGCGGTTCGCCGCTGGGGAAGGTCACCAGCCGGGGCCTGCGGCTCTCGATCACCTGCTGGATGACCGGGCCGACCTGGTACGACTGGTCGTTCAGCGGCGGCAGGTCGGGCAGTCCCGCCCTGGCCGTCGCGGCGATCCGGGTGGCGGTGGCCGCCCCGCCGGGACCGGGAGGCAGCCCCACGTCGGGCAGCAGGAACACCACGCAGGCGTCGGTCAGCTCCGGTACGACCGCCGAGGCCGTCGCGGCGAACGCCTGGGCCACGTCCTGCGCGGCGGTCACGGTGGCTACCCGGGCCAGCAGCCGCTCGCGCAGCCGGTTGCGCCACTGGTCCTCGACGTCGGAGGTGGTGCCGATCCACTCGACGGTCTCGCCGTCGCGCACGACCGGCACCGCCCGCGACTGCACGCGCCGGTACGCGCCGGTCGCCGTACGCATCCGGAAGGTGCACACGAACATCGTGGGCGGCCCGGTCGCCGCCTCCTGGAAGGTCTGGAGGAGCCCGGCCCGGTCGTGCGGGTGCACCGACTCCAGCCACACCTCGTCGATCCTGGACCGCCACGGCAGCCCGGTGAACTCCTCGAAGCCGCCGACCAACTCGGTGATCGCACCGTCGGGCCGCATCAGCCAGACGATCTGCGAGACGGCCGACATCAGCGCCTCGTAGCGCTGCAACGCCTGGTGGCGCTCCTCCGACAGCTCCTCGGCCCGCTCGGCGGCCTCGATGTGCGCGGTGGTGTCGATCGCGACGGTCAGCACGCCAGGGCCGTGCCGGGACACCACGGGCGAGAGGCTGTAGACGAAGTGCCGCCGCCCGGGCGCACCGGGCGTGCTGCCCCGCGTGGTGCGCGGGGTGATCACCTGGCGCGGCGCCTTGTCCGTGTAGACCACGTCGAGCAGGTCGAGGTACGGCGACTCGTGCGGCTCGTCGAACACCTCGCCCGCCGGGACGCCGAGCGGGCGCGGTCCGAACAGGTCGTGGAAGGCGTCGTTGTAGTACACCAGCCGGTGCTCGGGCCCCGACGTCAGGGCCACGGACACGATGGCACGGTCGAACACCTCGGGCTCCAGCTCGGGGACGCCCATCTCGCGACCGGTACGCCTCATCCCTCGATCATCGCTCGACTGGCGCCGGCGGGCGCGTCGGGAGCGGCGGGACGAGTGCGTACCGGCGGGGACGGGACGCACGCGGCGGGTACGGGGCGCACGCGCGGACGCGTACCGGCGGATACGCGGTGGCCCGTGCGTACGCGCAGGGGCCACCGCGCTCAGCGCAGCAGCGGGAGCCTGCCGACCAGCCGGTCCACCGCGTTGCGCGGTCCCACCAGGCTGATCGCGCTGTACGCCACGTCCTCGCCCTTGGTGCCCGCGAGCTGGTCCAGATACTGGTCGTAGACCCGCGAGGTCTGGGCCGCCTCGGGCATGTCGACCACCAGGACACCGTCCTTGGCCGCCGCCTTGCCGCGCAGCTCACGCAGCGTGCCGGCGTCGGCGGCGAGGACGGAGCAGCCCGCCCAGGGCAGGCCGGGGTGCACGGCGCCCGAGGCGTCCTCGCCGCCGCGCCCCACCAGGTCGGGCAGTTCCTTGCCGACCGAGGCGGCCATGCAGGCGGCGGCGTTCACCAGCCGCCCGGCGGGCAGCGCCTCGTCCACGACGATGACCCATTTGAGTTTCGCCTGCCGGGTCGACAGGTCCGTGCGCACGTCCATGCGGCGCCCTCCATTCGATCGGGAATCCGCCGCCTAGACTAGGCACACGTGCCGTCTTCCCTCAGGGCAACCGAACTTCATCAGGCAGATAGGGACTCTCGTGGAATTTGATGCGCTGGACCAGGCTCTGCTGGGGGAATTGCAGCACGACGCACGGCAGACCAACCGCGATCTCGCCGCCAAGACCGGCGTCTCCCCCTCCACCTCGCTCGAACGCGTCAAGCAGCTGCGCGACCGCGGGGTGATCACCGGCTACCACGCGACCCTGGACCTCGAAGCGATCGGCCGCCCGGTGCAGGCGCTGATCGCGGTACGGGTCAGGCCGCCCGCCCGGCCGGTCATCGAGGGCTTCCGCGAGTGGGCCGCCACGCTGCCCGAGGTGATCGGCCTGTTCGTCACCTCGGGCCCGCACGACTTCCTGATCCACATCGCGGTCCCCGACGTGAACGGCGTCTACGCCTTCGTCATCGACCGGCTCACCGAGCGCCGCGAGATCGCCGATGTGCAGACGACGATGGCGTACGAGCACGTACAGCGGCACCGCGTCGACCCGGCCGGGCCCGCCGCGCGCTGACCGGGCCCGCCGCGCGCTGACCGGGCCCGGCGCGCGCTGACCGGGCCCGGCGCGCACAGGCCGGACCGCGACACGCCCCGCCCGCCTCACACCGCGCGGACTCCGGCACGGCGGCGGTGCGGGTGGCGCGGGCCCGGAGCGCCGGGCGCGGCGCGGTTGGCCGCGATCAGGTCGGCGTACCACCGGGCGCTGTCCTTGAGGGTGCGGCGCTGGCTGGCGAAGTCGACGTGCACGATGCCGAAGCGCTTGCTGTACCCGTAGGACCACTCGAAGTTGTCGAGCAGCGACCAGAGGAAGTAGCCGCGGACGTCCACGCCCGAGCGCACCGCCTCCAGCACGGCGGCCAGATGGCCGGCCAGGTAGGCGATCCGCTCGGGGTCGTGGACGGCGCCCGACGGGTCGGCGTAGTCGTGGTACGCGGCGCCGTTCTCGGTGATCATCAGCGGCACGCGGGGCAGTTCCCTGCCCAGGCGGCGCAGCAGCCCGGTCAGGCCCTCGGCGTCGACCGGCCAGCCCATGGCGGTGCGCGGGCCCTCCGCGGGCAGGAAGCGGACGACGCCGTCGGTGCCCGGCCACGGCGAGGGCTCCGCCGGGGAGGGGCGGCCGGGCACGGCGGAGGGCGAGGCCGCCGCGGCGGCGACCACGGTGGGGCTGTAGTAGTTGAGGCCGAGTACGTCGATCGGCCGGGAGATCTCGGCGAGGTCGCCGTCCCGTACGAACGACCAGTCGGTGAGCGCCGCCGTGTCCTCCATCAGGTCCCGCGGGTAGCGCGCGTGGAAGACCGGGTCGAGGAAGATCCGGTTGGCCAGCGCCTCGATCCTGCGCACCGCGTCCCGGTCGGCCGCGGAGTCGGAACGGCCGCGCACCGCCGCCAGGTTGAGCACCAGCGAGACCGCGGCCGTGTCGGGGAGCAGTGCGCGCAGGGCGCCGACGGCCATGCCGTGCCCGAGGTTGAGGTGGTGCGCGGCGCGCAGCGCGGCGGCCGGGTCGGTCCTGCCGGGCGCGTGCGTGCCGGAGCCGTAGCCCAGAAAGGCGCTGCACCAGGGCTCGTTGAGGGTCGTCCACAGCGGGATACGGTCCCCCAGCGCCTCGCCGACGAGCTCCGCGTAGTCCGCGAACCGCGCCGCCGTGTCGCGCTCGGGCCAGCCGCCCGCGTCCTCCAGTTCCTGCGGCAGATCCCAGTGGTAGAGCGTGACCACCGGCCGGATTCCCGCCTCCAGCAGCCGGTCGGTGAGCTGCCGGTAGAAGTCGAGGCCGCGCTGCACCGCGGGGCCCCGGCCGGTCGGCTGGACGCGGGGCCAGGACACCGAGAACCGGTAGTCCGTGACGCCGAGTTCGCGCATCAGCTCGACGTCCTCGGGCATCCGGTGCCGGTGGTCGGCGGCGATGTCGCCGGTGTCCCCGTTGCGCACCCGCCCCGGCGTGCTGCTGAAGGTGTCCCAGATCGACGGTGTCCGCCCGTCCTCCGTCGCGCCTCCTTCGATCTGATACGCGGCCGTGGCCGTCCCCCACCGGAATCCGGCCGGGAACCGCAACTCCTCGGCAGTGGCGTGGTCGTCGACAGCGGTCATGTGGAAGCGCTCCCATAGAGGGTGGGTCACGGATACGCGACGGTCGGGCGGAACGGGCGGGGTCGGTGCGCCGAGAGCCGGGGGGCCGCTCCGTCTGAGAGCGCTCTCAGGCCACCAGAAGGAGCGTGCCCGCTCCGGCGACCCCTCGTCAAGAGCCGTCGCACGACGAATACGGGAGGAGTGCCGCAATTCGGCGCGCGCGGTGGAGTGGTGACGGTCCGTCGGATCCGGCCCGGCCGAGCGGGCCCAGTTCGTCCGACGCGCCTGATCCAGTTGATCCGGTCCGGCCGATCCGGTCCGGCGGCCTCAGGCGGAGGCGCGGACGATCAGCCGGGTCGGGGTGACGATGGACGACAGCGCCGGAACGGCCTCGGCGGTCGGCGCGGGCTCCAGGGCGCGCAGGAGGAGGCGGGCCATGAGGCGGCCCATTTCCTCGATGTCCTGGCGGACGGTGGTCAGGGGCGGGTCGGTCCATTCGGCGACGGAGACCATGTCGTCGAAGCCGACGACGGCGATGTCGTCGGGGACGCGGTGTCCGGAGGTGCGCAGGACGCGCAGGGCGCCGGAGGCCATGACGTCGGAGGCGGCGAAGACGGCGTCCAGGTCGGGGCAGCGCTGGAGGAGTTCGGCCATGGCGCGGGCGCCGCCCTCGGGGGTGAAGTCGCCCTCGGCGATCATCCGCGGGTCGGTCTCCGGCAGCACGTCACGGAAGCCGTCGAGCCGGTCCACCGACGCCAGTTGGTCGAGCGGTCCCGCGATGTGGGCGATCCGGCGGCGGCCGATCCCCAGCAGGTGGCGTACCGCGTCCCGCGCGCCGCCCCGGTTGTCGCAGTCCACGTACAGGGCGCGGCGGCCGGACTCCTGATCGGACCAGGTGGGACGGCCGCCGATGACGATCGGCACGTCTCCCCTGCTGGAGAGGACGGGCAGTGAGTCGTCGGTGTGCAGGGAGAAGATCAGCGCGCCGTCCACGTGACCGCCCGCCAGATAGCGGCCCACCCGCTCGTAATCCGCGGCCCCCTCGGTCAGCAGCAGCACCAACTGGTTGTCCCGCGCGGTGAGTTCCTTGCTGATCCCGCGCACCTGCTGCGCGAAGAACGGGTCGGTGAAGAACCGCGTCTCCGGCTCGGCCACCACCACCGCGATGGCGTCGTTGCGCCGCGTCACCAGCGTACGCGCCGCCTGATTCGGCACATACCCCAACTCGTCCACGGCCTTGCGCACCCGCTCCACCAGCGGTCCCCGTACTCCCGCTCCCCCGTTGACCACCCGTGAGGCGGTGGCACGCGACACCCCGGCCCGCGCGGCGACGGCCTCCAGCGTAGGACGCGGCGCGAAGCTCGGGTCGGACAAGGGACGTCTCCTTCACGCGGGGTGGCGTGGCGCGGAACAGACACAGCGTAACGGGTTACACCCCTCCCGAGAGAGCGCTCTCCGAAGCGACTTCGGCACGCTCTCGGATTCGGGGTGTTTGGCGGTGCGGGACCCGGGCACCCGAACCTTTGAGGCACCCCCCCGCCTCACAAGCCGATACGGCCGGCGGCATCCCCCCCGTCGTCCGGTCGTATCGGCTGGGCGCCCCTCATGACCCGCTCAGGGTCCGCGCGCGCCAGGGTCTGCCGTCGGGAGGCCGGATACGTCGGCAGAAGTTACGGTGGGTGAAGGCCGCCCTGTCACTCCGGGCTCGTCGCCGCGGGTCAGGCGGCTCCACCGGGAACCACCCGCCGAGACACGCAAGGAAGTCGCGCACATGTCTGCTGTGCCCGCTCTCACGCTCAACAACGGCGTCGCCATCCCCCAACTCGGCTTCGGGACGTTCCAGATCCCGCCGAAGGACACCCGGGAGGCGGTCACCACCGCCCTGGAGATCGGCTACCGCCACATCGACACCGCCGAGATGTACGGCAACGAGAAGGAAGTCGGCCAGGCCGTCGGCGCATCGGGCCTGCCGCGTGAGGAGGTCTTCCTCACCAGCAAGCTCGACAACCCCTATCACGCGTACGGCGACGCCCTCACGGCCTTCGCGCGCTCGCTCGACGACCTGGACACGCCGTATCTGGACCTCTTCCTGATCCACTGGCCGAGGCCTGCGGTGGGCGACTTCACCGAGACCTGGCGGGCGCTGGAGGAGATCTACGCCTCGGGCCGCGCCAAGGCCATCGGGGTGTCCAACTTCCAGCCGCCGCACATCAGCCGCCTGCTCCAGAAGTGCACGGTCGTCCCCGCCGTCAACCAGATCGAGGTGCACCCGTACCTGGTGCAGGACGACGTACGGGCCTTCAACGCCGAGCACGAGATCGCGACCGAGGCGTGGTCCCCGATCGCCAAGGGCAATGTGCTCAAGGACCCGGTGCTGGTGGCCGCCGCGGAACGGCTGGGCCGCACGCCCGCCCAGGTCACGCTCCGCTGGCACATCCAGCGCGGCGACATCGTCTTCCCGAAGTCGGTGACCCGCGCCCGCGTCGAGGAGAACTTCCGGCTCTTCGACTTCGAGCTGCCCGAGGCCGACATGGCCGCCATCACCGCACTCGACCGCGGTGAGCGCACGGGCCCCGACCCGGACACCTTCAACTGAGCCCGAGCCCGAGCCGGGATCTGGACCTGAGGCGTGCGACGCCCGGCGGGCGTCAGCGGGCGTGCGTCAGCGGCCGAGCGCCTTGGACAGCTCCGCCTTCGTCATCGACGAGCGGCCCTTGATGTTCCGCTGCCTGGCCTCGTTGTAGAGCTGTTCCTTCGTCGGGCCCTGCGCGCCGGAGTGCGAGCGCAGGCCGCCGCGGCGGCCCGACGACATGTCGTGGGTGGAGCTGCGGCTCGCGGTGCGCGCCTCGCCGGAGCGGGCGCGCTCCTTGTTGACGGTGCGCGCCGCGATCTCCTTCGCCCGCTTCTCGGACCCGCCGCGGTCCTCGACGCTCTCCTTGATGTGCTCGTACTGGCGCTCGCGCTTGGCGCTCGATCCCCTGGGCATGGCTCGCACCTCTCGGTCGTCGTCATCGCTGCGGCGGCGCCCGCGGGTCACGCGCGCCGCCCCTGTCCCCGCGCCTGCCCGGCACGTGCGGGCCTGCGCGGAAGCCCCCCTTCGCGCTCCATGGTCACCGCCCGCAGGAGCGCCCGCACGGCGGTGCGGCCCGTCCGGGCGTCACCCGGCCGCCCTGCTGGACATGCGAGGGGTGCTCCGGACTGCGAGGTTCGTCCACGAGGGCGTCTTCGTGGACGTCCCAGGACGGAGCGCCGGGCATGACGCAACCGATGTGGGCGAGGCCCGAGGGGACCGAGCCGGTGGAGTGGCTGCCGGAACTGGACATGCCGGACCCGGGCCGCCAGCGGCGGCTGACGGTGCTGCTGCGCTGGCTGCTGCTGATCCCGCAGTTCATCGTGGTGTTCGTGCTCGGCGTCGGCGCGTTCTTCACCGTCATCGTCGGCTGGTTCGCCGCGCTGTTCACCGGGCACCTGCCCGACGGCGTGGCCCGCTACCTCGGCGCGTTCCTGGCGTACGAGACGCGTGTGCACGCCAGCGCGATGCTGCTGGTCGACCGGTATCCGCCGTTCGCACTGCGGCCCGCCGAGCACTATCCGGTGCGGATCGAGCTGCGGCCGGGGCCGCTGAACCGGCTCGCGGTGTTCTTCCGCATCATCTTGATGATCCCGGCCGGCATCGTGCAGGGCCTGGTGACCTCCGGCTGGTACGCGCTCGCCTTCATCATCTGGCTGATCACGCTGGTGCTCGGCCGCATGCCCCGGCCGCTGTTCGAGGCGAGCGCCGCGACGCTGCGCTACAGCATGCGGTTCAGCGCCTACGTGCTCCTGCTGACCTCCGCCTACCCCAAGCGTCTCTTCGGCGACGGCGACGCGCCGAAGGCCGTACCGGGCGCGGTGCGGCCGGGCATGCCGGGCGCCGTGCCGGGCGACACCTACGGGGCGGTGCCCGGAGCCGTTCCCGGCGCGCTCGCCTCCGCCACCCGGCCGCTGCTGATGAGCACCGCGGCGAAGGTCCTCGTCGGGGTCTTCCTGGCGGTCGGTCTCGCGGGCCACATCGTCGGCGACACCGTGACCGACTGGAACGGGAACAACGACGACAACGCCGCGGCGACAGCACCTGCCGCCGCGGCCGTCGTCGTCACCCCACCGGGCCGCTGACGCGGCTCAGTCGAACGGGTCGAGCGTGATCGACGCCTCCTGCGGGTCGCCGTCGTGGACCAGAGACTCGTGGTTGCCGACGTCGTCGAAGGCGAAGGCGTACGCGCTCCCGTCGGCCATCTGCTCGTGGATCTCGCGGGCGTACTGATTGGTGTCCGCGTCCTGGTAGAAGCCGGACGCGTCCGCGTCGGGCTGCTCGGAGTTGGTCAGCAGCGTCGTGCGGTTGTAACCGGCGCACAGCGTACGGGAGATGGGGCCGCGCACCAGGTCGTTCGGCGCGTCCAGCAGCTTGTAGCAGCCGAAGACGCTGTCGGAGTCCGGCTTCTGGAAGCTGGTGACGACCGCGCCCGAGGAGTCGGTGAAGTTCATCACGTCACCGGAGACCCGGCCGAAGTACTTGGTGTCCGGCTGATCGCCGAAGGGCGTGACCGTCAGGGTCGAGGAACTGTACTTGTCCCAGACCCGGTTGATGTAGTCGTCCATCACCGAGGCGGGCAGCGCGCCGGACTCGATGCCGTGGCCGGGCGCGAGCGCGCGCAGGACGCTGCCGTCGGGCGCGGTCTCGACCAGGCCCGCCCAGCCGCCGGGCCGCGCCTTGAGGCCGTCGAAGAACCCGTTGTAGCCGCCGGGCTTGAGGTGTCCTGTGGTCTTCGTCGTCCCGTCCGCGGTCTTCACGCCGACCGCGTAGGGGGCGGAGAACATGTCGACCTGCGTGCTGTTGATCCACAGGCCCGAGTCGTTGAGCGTGTACTCGGTCCAGTTGAACAGGATGTCGTGGTTCGGGTCGTCCGGATTCTGCACGGCGGGCTGGACGAGACCGCCGGTGGTCAGCTTGAAGACCAGCTTCTGGCCGTAGGAGAAGTACACCCGGCCGGAGAACTTGGGGAGCTTCAGGGTGAGCGACTGGCCGTCGGCTGGGCCCGCGATGGACGCGTCGGGCGCCTCGGTGGGGGGATTGCCGCCGGCCGGCCACGCGTGGAAGGCGCCGTCCGCGTCGGCCCAGCCCTGTTCTCCGGTGGCGAGGTTGGTGCCGATGTCGTAGACGTAGACCTGGTCGCCGCGGCCGGAGTTGTTGGTGAAGGTGAGCGGAATGGTGTCCGGCACCGAGGCCGAGGCGGTCGACGCGAGCCCCGCGGCGGTCAGTCCGCCGCCGATCAGCGTGGCCGCGGCCAGCGGTACGAACAGCTTCCGTTTGGTGATGTACACGCTCTGTACTCCTCATCAGTTGGGGCACCGCGGAGGACAGACGTCGCCGGACATCGCGGAATCCGTTCCTCCGCAGCGGTTCTGAGAGCGCTCTCACCCTGATGGGGAATGGTGTGCATGTCAATGACGCGACAGTGGACTTCCGCTGCTGACGGTAATCACCCCTGATCCGGGGCGGGTTGGGAAGGCCGGAGGCCGCGGAATTCGCCGGAGCCGCGGATCACAAGACGGGTCAGCAGCACCACGGAGCGGGGTGCGGAGCGGTCACCGCCGATCCGGGCGAAGAGCAGATTGGCCGCCGTGCCGCCGATGGCCACCGGGTCCTGGCTGACCACGGTCAGCGGCGGGCTGAGCCGTTCGGCGAGCGGCAGGTCGTCGAAGCCGACGATGGCCACCGGGGCCGGGTGGTCGAGGCCGTCGAGCACGCCCATGGTGATCAGGTCGTTGCTGGCGAACAGCGCGGTCGGCGGGTCCGGCAGGGCGCGCAGCCCGGCGAGCGCGCCGCGCGCCTCGCGGTGCGAGCGCAGTTCGTGCCGGACGAGGTCGGGGTCCTCGGGTATGCCGTGGGCTGCCAACGCGTCGAGGTAGCCGAGGTGGCGCTCCTGCTGGGTCCAGATGCCGTAGCGGTCGCCCAGGTAGGCGATACGGGTGTGACCGTGGTCGAGCAGGTGGGTGACCGCGCGTTCGGCGCCCGCGCGGTTGTCGACGGTGACGGTGTCCACGGCGAGGCCCTTGGCGGGCCGGTCCACGCAGACCACCTGGGTGCCGCCCTCCATGGGCTGCTTGAGGAAGCCGTGGCCGCCGATGGTCGGCACGATGATCAGGCCGTCCACCTGGCGGGCGGTGAAGGCGGCGATGACCTCGCGTTCGCGCCGCGGTTCGTCGTTGGTGCTGCCGACGAGCACGACGTAGCCGCGGCGGTGCGCCTCGTCCTCGACCGAGCGGGCCATCAGCGCGTAGAAGGGGTTGGCGAGGTCGTCGACGACGAGCGCGATGGTGGAGGTGCCGAGGTTCTTCTGGCGCAGATTGCGCGCGTTGTCGTTGCGCTGGTAGCCGAGTTTCCTGACCGCCTGTTCGACCCTGGCGGCGGTGTCCGGCGAGACGCCCGGCTCGCCCGACACGACGCGGGAGACCGTCATGGGGCTCACCCCCGCGGTCCGGGCCACGTCCTTCATCGTCGGGCGCTTCACGGGCCTCCTCCTCGGCGTGCTTCGGGCCGACCGCCGTACGGGCTTGTGTCGATGATGTCAGGCCACGGCGCGGACAACCATCGTCCGTGGTGGAGCGCTTGGTAACGTTCGCAAAATGTCAGACCCTCGCGCGTCCGATCTGACGCACCGTCATGCCACGTCGGTGCGGCCCTCGTCAGCGGGTCCGCACGGGCCTCGTACGGCCGGAAACACCCGATGTCCCGGCCTGGTCCGCACCCTTGACATCCAGTCAGGTACACCTCAACAATTCGGTTCTGCTTGGTAACGTTCACATGCACTTCGCGCAGCCCCCCGTGCCCCGAGGCGGCCCGCAAGGACGACGGCGCGCCGCCTCCGCGAGAAGGTGGTCTCCTCCGTGCCCCCCACTCCGTTCCGCATCAGAACCGTCGGCGCCGCGAGCGCCCTGTTACTGGCCGCCTTCGGCATCGGCGGCCTGGCCGCGGCCCCCGCGCACGCCGCGACGCTGCCGCTGACGCAGTACGCCGACCCGTTCGTCGGCACCGACGACAGCTCGGCCCCCAACCCCGTGCCGGGCGGCGCGGGCGGCAGTACGTATCCGGGCGCGGTGGTGCCCTTCGGCGGTGTGCAGTTCAGCCCCGACACCCCGACGGCCTCGCCCTCCGGCTACCGCTACTCCGACACCTCGATCGAGGACTTCAGCCTCACGCACTTCGACGGCGCGGGCTGCCCGAACAACGAGGACCTGCCACTGATGCCGGTCACCGGCGCGGTCAGCACCTCACCGGGCACCAACTGGACGAGTTACGCGTCCGGTTACACCAAGGCGAACGAGTCGGCTGCTCCCGGCTACTACAAGAACCGGCTGGACAAGTACGCGACCGATGTCGAGCTGACGGCCACCACCCGTACCGGCATGGGCAAGCTGACCTACCCCTCGTCCACGTCGTCCCGGCTGCTGATCAACACCAGCCGCAGCGCGACGGGCAACCGCAGCGGCACGGTGAACGTCAACGGCTCCGAAGTCACCGGCAGCGTCACCGCGGGCGGCTTCTGCGGCTCCACGAAGACGTTCCAGATCTACTTCGACATCCGCTTCGACCGCGCCCCGACCGGGCACGGCACGTGGTCGGGCGGCACGGTCACCGACGGCTCGTCCAGCGCGAGCGGCACCAACACCGGCGCGTACGTCACCTTCGACACGACCGGCAACGCGGCCGTGCAGTTCAAGGTCGGGCTGAGCTACGTGAGCGTGGCGAACGCGCAGGCCAACGTGGTGGCGGAGAACAACGGCTGGGACTTCGGCGCGGTGCGCACGGCCGCCGACACCTCGTGGAACCAGATCCTCAACCGGGCCCAGGTCACCGGCGGCGCGACCGCCGACCTGAAGAAGTTCTACACCTCGCTCTACCACGTCTTCCAGAGCCCCAACGTCTCCAGTGACGTCAACGGCGACTACCGGGGCTTCGACGGCGCGGTGCACAATTCGACCCGGCCGGTCTACCAGAACTACTCGGGCTGGGACATCTACCGGTCCTGGGCGGCGCTGGTCGCGCTGATCGCGCCGACCGAGGCGAGCGACATCGCCAAGTCGATGGTCCTGGACGGGCAGCAGGGCGGTCTGCTGCCGAAGTGGTCGCAGCAGACCAACGAGGACTTCGTGATGACGGGCGATCCGGGTCCGATCATCGTCAGCAGTCTCTACGCCTTCGGGGCCAGGGACTTCGACACCGCGAGCGCGCTGTCGCTGATGGAGAAGGCGTCCAACGGCGGCACGATGCAGGGCTCGCCGATCCGCGGCAACCAGGGCACGTACACCAATCTGCACTATCTGCCCGGCGCGCCCTCGGACTCCCTCGAATACTCCGCGTCGGACTTCGCGGTCGCGCAGTTCGCCAAGGCGCTGGGGAACACGTCCAGTTACTCCACGCACATGACGCGCGCGCAGTGGTGGCGCAACACGTACAGCACCGAGTCCGGCTACACGCAGCCGCGCAACTCCGACGGGACCTGGGCGTGGCCGCTGAATCCGGCGAGCCAGAACAACTTCACCGAGGGCAACGCGTCGCAGTACACCTGGATGGTGCCGTACGACTTCTCCGACCTGATCAACGACATGGGCGGCCGGCAGACCGCGGTGCAGCGCCTCGACCACCACTTCACACAGGTCAACGCGGGCCAGAGCCTGCCGTACTACTACATCGGCAACGAGCCGGAGCACGGTGTGCCGTGGGCGTACAACTACGCGCGTGACCCCGCGGGCGCCTCGGACGCGGTGCGCAAGGTGATGACCGAGTCGTACACCACGGGCCCCGGCGGCCTGCCGGGCAACGACGACCTGGGCGCGACCTCGGCCTGGTACGTGTGGGCCGCGCTCGGGGTGTATCCGGCGACGCCCGGCGCGGACACGCTGGCGATCCACGGCCCGCAGTTCCCGTCCGTGCTGCTCCAGCGGCCCGGCGGCAACATCACCATCAACTCCTCGGGCATCGGCGGCTATGTGCAGGGCGTCAGCGTCAACGGGACGGCCACCAGCCACAATTACCTGCGCTACCCCGACGTGGCGGGCGGCGGGACGCTGAACTTCACCATGGGCGGTACGCCGAGCGCGAGTTGGGGAACCGGCGCGGGTGACGTCCCGCCGTCCTTCACCGACGGAGCGACCCCGGTGCCGGCCGCGCCCGAGCTGGGCACGGACCTGGCCAAGGGCAAGCCGGTGACGGCCTCGGCGCCGTGCGCGACCGCGGAGTCCGGCGACAAGGCTGTGGACGGCACGCTGAAGGACAACAGCAAGTGGTGCTCCACGGTGGCCAATCCGTCGATCCAGGTGGACCTCGGCTCGGTGCAGACCGTTTCGTCGTTCGTGCTCAAGCACGCCGGTCTCGGCGGGGAGAACACCGGCTGGAACACGGCCGCGTTCACCATCCAGACCAGTACCGACGGCGCCAACTGGACCACCGCCGCCACCGTCACGGGCTCGCGCTCCAGCCGTACCTACCACCCGGTCTCGGCGCGCCAGGCCCGCTATGTGAAGGTCGCCATCTCCTCGCCGGTCAACGACGCGGGCGGCTCGACCGTGGCGGCCAGGCTCTACGAACTGGAGGTGTACGGCGGCGGCCAGGCCGATCTCGCGCTCGGCCGCACCGCGACCGGCTCCGACGCGTGCGGCACCACCGAGACGCCCGACAAGGCGGTCAACGGCAGTTACACGGGCGGCAACAGCGACAAGTGGTGCTCAAAGGTATCGGGCACCAAGACCCTCCAGGTCGACCTCGGCGCCTCGCACGCGCTGTCCTCGCTGACCGTCCGGCACGCAGGGGCGGGCGGTGAGGACCCGAGCTGGAACACCAAGGACTTCGACCTCGCCGTCTCTGCCGACGGCAGCACCTGGACCACCGTCGCCCAGGTCCGCGGCAACACCGCGGACTCCACGACCAACGCGGTGAGCGCCACAGCCCGTTATGTGCGGCTCAGCGTGATCACGCCGACCCAGAACACCGATCCGGCGGCGCGGATCTACGAGTTGGAGGTGTACGGCAGCTAGCGCGGCGCTCCCCGGCCGCACGCGGAACGGCGGCCACCCCTCACACCGAGGGGTGGCCGCCGTTCCGCGTACGGGCGGTGCGTGTCAGAGCACCAACTGGGCCTTGCCCAGCGCGATCACCCCCGCCGCAGAGACCGTGTACAACTCGCGGTCGCGGTCCGGGTTGACCCCGATGGTGGCGCCCGGCGGCACGTCGACGTTCTTGTCGAGCACCGCGCCCCTGACGATGGCGCCGCGCCCGACCCGTACGTTGTCGTGCAGCACCGAGCCCTGGACGACGGCGCCGGTGTCGACGACCACACCGGGCGACAGCACCGAGCGGGTGACCTGCCCGCGGATCTCACAGCCGGGGCTCACCACCGACTCGCCCACGATGCCGCCCGCGGCGATCTTGGCGGGCGGGAGCTGCCCGGAGTGGGTGTAGATGGGCCAGCGCCGGTTGTGCAGGCTGAAGGCGGGCTGGTCGGAGATGAGGTCCATGTGCGCGTCGTAGTACGCGTCCAGCGTGCCGACGTCGCGCCAGTAACCGTGGTCGCGGGCGGTCTCGCCCGGCACGTGGTTGTCGTCGAAGTCGTAGACCTGGGCGACGCCCTGGTCGGTGAGCCGGGGCAGGATGCTGCCGCCCATGTCGTGCACGGACTGCGGGTCCTCCGCGTCCTCGTGCAGGGCGTCGATCAGGGTCTTCGTGCTGAACAGGTAGTTGCCCATCGAGGCGAAGACATGCTGGGGGTCGCCGGGCAGCCCCGGCGGGTCGAGGGGTTTCTCCAGGAAGCGTTCCACTTGTATGCCGTCGGCGGCGGGCGAGATCACGCCAAAGCCCGCCGCGTCGGCTCTGGGCACCTTGATTCCCGCGACGGTGACGCCCGCGCCGTGCTCGATGTGCTGCGCCAGCATCTGCCGGGGGTCCATCCGGTACACGTGGTCGGCGCCGAACACCGCGATGTAGTCCGGCTGTTCGTCGTGCACGAGATTGAGGGACTGAAGGATCGCGTCCGCGCTGCCGAGGTACCAGCGCGGGCCGAGCCGCTGCTGTGCCGGTACCGGCGTCACGTAGTTGCCCAGCAGGCTGGACATCCGCCAGGTGGTGGTCACATGGCGGTCGAGCGAGTGGGACTTGTACTGCGTCAGCACGCAGATCCGCAGGATGTCCGCGTTCACCAGGTTCGACAGGACGAAATCGACCAGGCGGTACGTGCCGCCGAAGGTCACCGCTGGTTTGGCCCGGTCGGCGGTCAGCGGCATCAGCCGCTTTCCCGCGCCACCGGCCAGCACTATGCCCAGTACCGAAGGTCCTCCACGCATCGAGACCCCCCCTTGTCGTCTCTGCCGCTCATATCTGCTCCTCGTGCCGTTCTCGTGCCTGATCCCGGTCCCGTGTTCCGGCGTTCACCGGCTCACTCCGCCTACCGGCCCTGCGCCAGCACCGACGCGTACAGCTCCGCCGTACGCCGTGCCACGGTGTCCCAGCCGAATTCGCGCACCGCGCGGTCCCGGCCCGCCGCCCCCATCCGCTCCGCCTCGGCGCGGTCGCCGATCACCCGGTTGAGCGCCTGCGCGAGTCCCGCCTCGAACGCGGCGGGTTCCTCCTCGCGGTAGGGCACGAGCAGCCCGGTGACGCCGTCCTCGACGACCTCGGGGATGCCGCCGACCGCGGAGGCGACCACGGGTGTGCCGCAGCCCATCGCTTCCAGATTCACGATGCCCAGCGGCTCGTACACCGAAGGACACGCGAACACCGCCGCGTGGGTGAGGAGTTGGACCACGGCGGGGCGTGGCAGCATCGCCGGGATCCAGTGCACGCCGTCGCGTACCGCGTTCAGCTCGTCGAAGAGCGCGCGGAATTCGCGGTCGAGCGCGGGGGTGTCGGGCGCTCCCGCGCACAGCACGAGCTGCGCGGACGGGTCGAGTTCGCGGGCGGCCCGCAGAAGGTGGGGCACGCCCTTCTGCCGGGTGATCCGGCCGACGAAGAGCACGTAGGGGCGCTGCGGATCGATGCCGATCCGGCTCAGCACGTCGGTGCGCGGGTCGGGGCGGTAGGTGGCGGTGTCGATCCCGTTGCGGATGACGTGCACCCGGTCGGGGTCGAGCGCCGGATAGCAGCCCAGGATGTCGCCGCGCATGCCGTCGGAGACCGCGACCACCGCGTCGGCCGACTCCATCGCCGTGCGCTCGGCCCAGCTCGACAGGGCGTAGCCGCCGCCGAGTTGCTCCGCCTTCCAGGGCCGCAGCGGCTCCAGCGAGTGGGCGGTGAGCACGTGCGGTATGCCGTAGAGCAGCTTGCTCAGATGGCCCGCGAGGTTGGCGTACCAGGTGTGCGAGTGGACGAGGTCGCGGCCCTGAAGACCGGCGGCCATGGCCAGGTCGACGGAGAAGGTGCGCAGCGCGTCGTTGGCGCCGTCGAGCGTGGCCGGGGCGTGGTGCCGGGTCACCCCCGTGTCGGGGCTGTCCGCCCCGTCGCCCCAGCAGTGCACGGCGACATCCACCAACGAGCGCAGTTCACGGGCCAGGAACTCCACGTGGACCCCGGCTCCGCCGTATACATCCGGCGGATATTCCCGGGTCAACAGACCCACCTTCACCGAGACCTCCTGCCGTCGACAACCGTGTGCCCCTGTTGCCTTCCCCAGTTGGACGCGGCCTACCGCGCGGGAGCGTGACGTAATTCCGCAGCCCGCGCGGTCCGACGGCAGGTCGCACCCGCCGCGCGGTCCTAGGGTCTGTCCGGCGGATCACGAACGGCCCCTTCGACCCCTGGCACGCACGCCCGCCGCGTTGCCGGAATACCCGAATAGCTCCGCTATGAGGCCATCCCGGCGCCTTGCGCTCGCACGCGCCAGGCGCCGCCTGGACCGCCCATGATCCGCCGGACAGGCCCTAGCGGCGGCTGAGCGCCATCACCGGGATGACCCGGCTGGTCTTCTTCTGGTAGTCGGCGAAGCCGGGGAAGCGGGACGCCTGCTCGGCGTACTTCTCGTCGCGCTCGGCGCCCTTGAGCTCCTCGGCGTGCACGGGGATGGTCTCGTCGCCGATCTCGATGTCGATGTCGGGGTGCGCGAGGAGGTTGAGGTACCAGGCGGGGTGGGTGTCGGCGCCGCCCTTCGAGGCGAACACCAGATAGCGGTCCCCGTCGGCCATGTACATCAGCGGGTTGACGCGCTCGATGCCGGTACGGGCGCCGCGGGTGTGCAGCAGCACCATCGGCGCGCCCTCGAAGGGGCCGCCGACCTTCCCGTGGTTGGCCCGGAACTCGGCCGTGATCCGGGCATTGAAGTCGTCGCCGTCGCTCATTCACCGCTCCTGACAGATGTGGTCAATACGGGTCCCACCGGTCACCTTAGCCAAGCGGCCGGCCCGTTCTCCGTATCCGCGAACGCGAGCCCCTGGCCCGGCATTCCCCCGAACGGGCGTGCGTTGCGCGGGCCTCGCACGGCGGTGCGGCCGTTCTGCGGGAAATCGTCCGGATCGCACTGAACCACACGTCACACCGGTCACCCGCACCGCGTGCGACGCAGGGGCACGCGCGGGCGGGCGTGCGCGGAACAGGTGCATCGTTTTCCCGCCAGATCCGGCGAGTCGCCCGCCCGACGTCCGCCGGGGCCGGCCGGACCGCCCGCGCGCCGGGGGCGCAAGCACACGGCCCACCGGGCGATGGCCAATACGGCGGATCTGCCCAGGTGACGCGGAAAGTGGAATGACGCTTTACGGACGGCTGTCCGGAGCCGGACAGGGCACACGGAGGAGAGACCGCGCGTGATGACCAACAGCCGCTCCGCCGCACCCGTTCCGCTGCGCAGCGGGGCACGGTTGGCGCTGGCACTGGCGAGGGAAGAGATGATGCAGGACTACCACCGGTGGGAGACCGATCCGGCGACCGTCGTCGGATTCGGGGCCCGCTGGCCGGTGTCCTGGGAAGTCTTCCAGGCTCGTTTCCACAGTGGCCACACCTCCACCCACTACCAACTCTTCGAAGTGATCACCACGGACAGTGGCATTCCGGTCGGGACCACCGCGCTGAGCGTCGACCAGTCGGCCAACAGCGCCGAGTACACCCTTGTCATCGCCCCGGAGCACCGCGGCCTGGGCTACGCCGCCGAGGCCACCGCACTCACCCTCGACTGGGCTTTCACCATCGCGTCGCTGAGCGCGGTGTGGCTGGAGGTACTCGCTCCGCACACCGCCGCGGTGCACGCCTACCTCAAGGCCGGTTTCCGTGACGCCGGGCGGCTGCGCAGCGCCGCGCTGTGGCAGGGCAGGCGCGTCGACAAACTCCTGCTGGACTGCGTCCCCGGCGACCTGCCGGGGACCGAGCCGGACGAGAGGAGGTGATCCACGATGTCATGCTCCGACGTGAACTGCCGTAAAGGCGGGTGCACCACCGACCCCGACCGCACCGGCCGCGAAGGCGGTCAGAAGCGCGGGTGAGCGGCCATCGGCCGGGCGCCGCGGTACGGACGTACCGCGGCGCCACCGTACTTATATACGGAGGTCTCCGTGCGTTGCCGGAGATGTCCCCGCCGATGCCACCGTAGATGTCCCCGCCCATGTCACCGCCACCGCCCATGTCACTGCCGCGCTGTCCGGCAGTCAGGGTCGCCACGGACACCTCCCACAGCCGCCGCGCCGCCTCCCGGTCGAGGGCGTGGGCCGCGACGCCGTCGGGGGCACCGGGCCGGTTCTCCGCCGCCTCGTCGCAGTCCTCGAAGTACCGGCCGCCGACGACGTCGAGCAGCGGAGAGGCCGCGACCAGCACCGAGGTCGCCGTGCCCTGCTCCGGGGTCTTCGACCGGGAGGTCGGGGCCGCGCTCGGCGCGCAGCCGGTTAGCTCCTCGTCGGACACATGGCGCTGGAGCTTGGTCCTGATCCCGCCCGGCATCAGCGCGTTGACGGTGATGCCTCCGCCTCCCGTACGGCCAGCGTCACCTCGGCCCGGCGGCGGCCAGGGCGCGGGCGGTCTCGACGCCGATGCCGGACGCACCACCGGTCACGACGGCGCGACGGCCGGTCAGATCGATGCCCGCCAGCACGTCGGCGGCGGTGGACTCCCTGGTGAAGGGGGTGGCGATGAGGGGGTTTGACGTCATGATCCGTGCGTCTCCTCGGTAGCGCGGAGGGCATGGCACTGCCGGTACGATAAAAACCGGAGGAACCTCCGCTCAGATCCACCGTAAGTGGAGGAACCTCCGCTTGCATGTTCGCCGGGCCGCCGTGCCCCGACGATCCGCGTCCCACCGAGGAGAGACATCGTGCCGGGCACCTCACCCCGCCCCCTGCGCGCCGACGCGCAGCGCAATCGCGACCGGCTGCTGGCCGCCGCCGTGCGCGCGTTCGCCCACGACGGGCCCGAGGTGACGCTCGAGGCCATCGCCAAGGACGCGGGGGTCGGCATCGGCACGCTCTACCGGAACTTCCCGACCCGCGAGGCGCTGGTCGAGGCCGCGTACCGCAATGAGCTGAACCGGCTGTGCGACGCCGCGCCCCGGCTGCTCACCGCCTCTCCCCCCGACGTGGCGGCGCGCGCCTGGATGGACCACTTCATCGACTACATGACGACCAAGCGCGGCATGGCCGACGCGCTGCGCGCCGTGATCGCGTCCGGCGGCGACCCCTTCGCGCACAGCCGTGAGGCGCTGCTCGGCGCGGTCGGCACCCTGCTGCGGGCGGGCGCGGAGGCCGGGACGCTGCGCACGGACGCCGACCGCGACGACGTACTCGTCGGGCTCTGCGGGGTGGCGCTGTCGGCGGCAGGTCCGGAGCGCAGGGCGCAGGCGGGACGTCTGCTGGACCTGCTCATGGACGGATTGCGCTACCGTGCGGGGCAGTAGTCGCGGCGCGCGGCCGGAGACGGGACGCGCGACGGGACCCGGCAGGACACGGACATGGACGCGAAACAGGCCGCCGCTCGGACCCGTTCGGGGCCCGGAAAAACTGCTCGAAAAAAAGTTGGCATAGGACGTTCGACAGCGGGCAAGCGGCTTGTGGACAGTCTTACCGAGGCGAGGCGATGACGTGACCACACAGGTTCAGCAGTCGGACAGCGCGTACGAAACGGCGACGCTTGAGGCATCACCGCGATCCGAGGGCGGCTTGATTGGTGAACTTCCGTGGATCGACGACGCCACGGCGGTAGCCCCCAAGGACGCGCGGGCGCTGTCGAAGCTCTTCTTCGACCGGCTCCAGGCCGTCGAGGAGGGCACCCGTGAATACCAGTACGCCCGCAACACGCTGATCGAGATGAACCTCTCGTTGGTGCACTTCGCCGCCGGGCGCTACCGCAACCGGCCGGCCACCGACATGGAGGAGATCGTCCAGGTCGGCACGATCGGCCTGATCAAGGCCATCGACCGCTTCGACCTGTCGCGGGAGAACGAGTTCACCACCTTCGCCATCCCGTACATCGTGGGCGAGATGAAGCGGTTCTTCCGCGACACCTCCTGGGCCGTGCACGTGCCGCGCCGCCTCCAGGAGCTGCGCGTCGAGCTGAGCAAGTCCAAGGAAGCGCTCGCGCTGGTGCTGGACCGCGACCCGACGGTGGCCGAGCTGGCCGCGCACCTCGACCTGACCGAGGAAGAGGTCATCGAGGGCCTGGTCGCCGCCAACGGCTACACCGCGGGCTCGCTGGACACGCCGTACAACGACGGTGAGAGCGGCGGTGACGGCGAGGGCCGCACGCTGGCCGACACCTTCGGCGAGTGCGACTACGCGATGGACCTCATCGAGAACTTCCAGAGCCTGGCCCCGCTGATCGCCAAGCTCCCCGAGCGCGACCGGCAGATCCTCCAGATGCGCTTCGGCGAGGAGATGACGCAGGCGCAGATCGGCGAGGAGCTGGGCTACTCGCAGATGCACGTGTCGCGGCTGCTGAGCCGCACCATCGCCGGCCTGCGCGCGGGCCTGATGACGCAGAAGTAGGCAGCGAGCACGACGAACGGCTGAGGGGCCTCCCGGACCGGGAGGCCCCTCAGCCGTTCGCGCCTGCCCGTACCGCTCCCCCGTCGTTTGCGCGACACGTGAAGTGCGTGACGGACAGTGAACGGGGAATGCGAGGGGTAGTTGACGATTGTGGATGAGGGATCCGGATGACGGATGACGAAGGGGTGCGGTCCATGACCATTGCCAGTGACAGCCAGTCGGTGTCGGACGAACTGCGCGACCGGGCGGGCGCGTTCGTGAACAGCCATGTCGACATGTGGGTGACGGTGGAGGACGACGGGGTGCTGATCCTCGCCGGTGGCGACGCCGCGGAGCTCTTCCAGGCCGCCACGGACTGGCTGCGCGAGGGGCCCGCCTATACGGTCGCCTCGGTCGGCTGGGCACGCCAGGAGGCGGAGCCCGCTTACGCGTTGCGGCTGGTCCTTCGGCAGCCGGTGGGCGGCGAGGCCGTGTGACCGGTGCCCGTCCGCGGCCCCGTGGCCAGAAGGCCGGGGGTCGCGGACGGGCCGGTGTGCGTCGCGAAGGCGTTTCGGGACCACGAGACGTCCGCGCGGTCGACGGCGATGTTGTTCCCGGTGCTGTGCGCGTTGCGCCCGCCGGTGTTGGTGATGGTCATCAGGGTGTGGCTGCCGGACGGGAGGGCGGGGCTGGTCCATACGGTGCCCGAGGCGTTGCGGGCGGCCGCGTAGTTGTCGACGGTGACGGGTGAACCGCCGTCGACCGAGAGCGACATGATGCCCTGGTCGGTGTCGCGGACGGCGTGCAGGGCGACGGTGCTCCCGTGGAAGCGGAAGGTCGCCGAGGCGCCCGCGGTGAACGTCCAGTTGGCGGTCTGCTGGTACACGTCGGTGATGCCGTTGACGACGCCCCAGTTGGCGCCGTACTGGGAGTAGTTGGCGTCACCGGGGTTGGTGGCGGTGCCGTCCAGAGCGAGGGCCAGGCCCCGCGGAGCCCGCCGTTACGCGGAGGCGGACGCCGGTTCGGCGGACGACAGCGGGGTGGCGATGTCCTCGAGCGAGCGGCCCTCGGCCTTGACCGCGAGCACCGCCGCGACCAGGCCCGCCGCGCACATCAGGGACGCGCCGATCACGAAGGCCAGCACGGTGTCGTCCACGACACCGGACTTGGTGAGGTCGGCGAAGACCAGCGGTCCGCTGATGCCGCCGGCGGCCGTACCGATCGCGTAGAAGAAGGCGATGGCCATCGCGCGGGTCTCCATCGGGAAGACCTCCGAGACGGTCAGATACGCGCTGCTGGCACCGGCGGAGGCGAAGAACAGCACGACGCACCAGCACGCGGTCATCGTTGTGGCGTCCAGCGAGCCGCGGTGGAAGAGCCACGCCGTGCCGAACAGCAGGATGCCGGAGAGCAGATACGTCGAGGAGATCATGATCCGGCGGCCGACGGTGTCGAAGAGCTTGCCGAGCAGCAGCGGGCCGAGGAAGTTGCCCGCCGCGATGACCGCGAAGTAGTAGCCGGTCTTGCCGGTCGAGACGCCGAAGAAGGTGGTGAGGATGGAGCCGAACCCGAAGGTGATGGCGTTGTAGAGGAACGCCTGGCCGATGAAGAGCGACAGGCCGAGCACCGCGCGCTTGGGGTACTTGTGGAACACGGTCTTGGCGATCAGCCCGAACCCGATGCTCTTGCGCTGGTGGATGGTGATCGAGTTCTTGGCGCGCGGCAGCCGTTCGCCCTTCTCCTCCTCGATCTCCCGCTCGACCGTGCCGACCAGTTGGTCCGCCTCGTCGCCGTAGCCGTGGATGAACTGCCAGCGCGGGCTCTCCGGCACGTGCCGCCGTACCACCAGGATCACCAGACCGAGGACGACGCCGAGGGCGAAGGTGAGCCGCCAGCCGACGTTCTTGGGGAAGATGTCGGTGTTCAGCGCGACGATCGACAGCAGCGAGCCGCCGATGGCGCCGAGCCAGTAACTGCCGTTGATGATCAGGTCGACCCGGCCGCGGAATCGGGACGGGATCAGTTCGTCGATGGCCGAGTTGATCGCCGCGTACTCGCCGCCGATGCCGAAGCCGGTCAGGAAGCGGAAGGTGAAGAACCACCAGGGCTGGAAGGATAGCGCGGTCATCGCGGTCGCGGTGAGGTAGACCGCGAGCGTGACCATGAAGAGCTTCTTGCGGCCGAAGCGGTCGGTCAGCCAGCCGAAGAAGAGGGCGCCCGCGCAGGAGCCCGCCACGTAGAGCGCGGCGGCGATGCCCGTGATCTGGGCGGATGTGATCGACAGCCCGCTGCCCTGTTCGGAGATCCGCCCGGCGATGTTGCCGACAGTGGTCACCTCGAGGCCATCGAGGATCCACACGGTGCCCAGGCCGATCACGATCATCCAGTGCCAGCGCGACCACGGCAGCCGGTCGAGGCGCGCGGGGACGTCGGTGGTGATCGTGCCGCCGGACGCGGCTTCCGGCGCTGACGCCATGGGTCCCTCCTTCATGAGCCGTACCGACGGCTCGACGTGAGCCGGTCCGACAGCCCGGTCCGAGCCGGGCCGACGGCCCGACCCTTGCGCGGCTGCCCCCTTGACGTGCCGTCATGCCCCGCCGCTGCTCGCGCGCTCCAGGATCGGCACGTCGCGGGCCAGTCTCACACCGGCGCGGGCCCGTACGGCGCCGACAGCCCGCGTGTCCCCCGTATGCCACGCGCGGCACGGCTGACGTGCCCGTTCGGGCGCGGGAGCGGGTGCCGGTACGTCTGTCGGCGGTCCGTTTTTCGGTCCGGGCGCGGCCCGATCTTCGTACCGGCGCGGCCTGACTTTCGGACCGGCGCGGACCGACTTTCCTACGGGCGCGGCACGGCATTCGTCCGCGCGCGGCCCGATCTTCGTACCGGGGCGGCACGGCATTCGTACGGGCAACGGCTCGCTTACGGCGGAAGAGCCCGCGCGGCGGGGGGTCTGACGGGCGCCGGGGCGGGACCATGAGTCGCCCAGGGAACGCATGATCGGAGGACGGCCGCCGTGAACTCCACGCTCCGCGAGGCCCGCGACACGCTCGTACCCGACTTCGGCGGGCGGCACGGGCCGCTGCCGCCGCTGCTGCTCGGGCTCACCGTCGTGACCGGGCTGGTCGACGCCTTCAGCTATCTGGCGCTGGGCCGGGTCTTCGTCGCGAACATGACGGGCAACGTCGTCTTCATGGCCTTCTCGCTCGCCGGTTCCAGCGGCTTCTCACTGACCGCCTCCGTCCTGTCGCTGCTCTCCTTCGCCCTGGGCGCGCTGGCCGCGGGGCGGCTGGCCAACCGCGTCGTGCGGCACCGGGCGCGGCTGCTGCTCACGGTGACGGCCGGACAGGCGCTGCTCGTCCTGGCCTGTTACGCGGTCGGCGAGCTGGTCGACCTGCCGGCCGCCGGGTGGAGCCGCTGGTGCCTGGTCGTGCTCCTCGGCTTCGCGATGGGCGGGCAGAACGCGGTGGTACGGCGGCTGGCCGTGCCGGACCTGACGACCACGGTGCTGACCCTGACCATCACCGGCGTGGCCTCGGACAGCCGCCTGGCAGGCGGCGCGACGAGCAAGGCGGGGCGCAGGCTGCTCTCGGCGGCGGCGATGTTCCTCGGGGCCCTGGCCGGTGCCGCGCTGATCGGGCACGGGCACCGGGCGCTGCCGCTGCTCATCGCCGGTGCGGCGCTGGTCGCGGTGGCGGTGGCGCTCTTCCCGCACCGGCGCTCGACGCTCGGCTGGACGGCGGCGGCGTGACGCGGACGCGGACGCGGCTCGTGCCGAAGTTCTTTCCGGCCGGTGTAGTTTCCGGCGGATCCCGATCGTCGTAGGGGTGGACGCACGGGAGGAAGAGGCCCGTGGCCGCCGGAGGCATCGCAACCTCCGGAGTGACCGGAGAAGGAGAAGGACCATGAAGTATCTGCTGCTCATCTGCGACGACGGATCGCTGGCCGACGCGCCCGAGGAGGAGATGGACGCGATGCCGTGGGTCGCGGAGACGACCCGCAACGGCACCCGGCTGCTGGGCAGCCGCATCCGTCCGGCGCAGGACGCGACCACCGTACGGTTCAAGGACGGCGCGCCGTTGATCACGGACGGGCCCTTCGCCGAGACGAAGGAGCAGATCTGCGGCTTCGACATCATCGACTGCGCCGATCTGGACGAGGCGATCGCGATCGCCGCGAAGCATCCGGTGGCGCGGTACGGGATGGTCGAGGTGCGGCCGTTCTGGACGGAGTGACGCGAACCGCGGGCTGACGAGGTGGCGGGGCGGAGTGAGGCGATGACGGGTCGGGACGCGGAGTCCGGGGCGGTGACCGGGCCGCACGGGGAGTCCGGCCGCGGACAGGCGCGTCCCCCGTCGGGGCCGCGCCGCCCCGACCCGGTCAAGGACGCCGTCGCCGCGGCCTGGTCCGAGGAGTGGGGCCGGGTCGTGGCGGCGGTGATCGGCATGACCGGCGACTGGGACCTCGCGGAGGAGTGCGCGCAGGACGCCTTCGCGCGGGCACTGGAGCGCTGGCCGGTCGACGGTGTGCCGCGCAGGCCCGGCGCCTGGCTGACCACCACCGCCCGCAACCGCGCCCTGGACCGGCTGCGCAGGGCGGCGAACGAGAAACGCAAGCTGCGGGAGGCGGCCGTGCTGACCCCGATGGACGACGCCCTCCCGCCGCCCGGGAACGACGACGATCCCGTACCGGACGACCGGCTGCGGCTGATCTTCACCTGCTGCCACCCCGCGCTGCCGCTGCCGTCCCGCGTCGCGCTGACCCTGCGCACCCTGACCGGGCTGAGCACGGCGGAGATCGCGCGGGCCTTCCTGGTGCCCGAGGGCACGATGGGGCAGCGGCTCACCCGCGCCAAGAGCAAGATCCGGCACGCGGGCATCCCCTTCCGGGTGCCGCCGCGCGACCTGCTCCCGGAGCGGACCTCCGCCGTACTCGCCGTGCTGTACCTGCTGTTCAACGCCGGTTACGCGCCCGGCGCCGACACGGCGGACAGCGCCGACCAGCGGCGCGTCACGGCCGAGGCGATCCGGCTGGCCCGGCTGCTGGCCGCGCTGCTGCCGTACGAGCCGGAGGCGCGCGGCCTGCTCGCGCTGATGCTGCTGCACGACGCGCGCGCCGCCGCCCGTACCGACGCGGCCGGTGACCTGGTGCCGCTCGACGAGCAGGACCGTACGGCCTGGGACCGGGACGAGATCGCCGAGGGGCTCGCCGTCGTGGAGGACGCCCTGCTCGCCCGCCGCCCGGGGCCGTACCAGGTCCAGGCGGCCATCGCCGCCTGTCACGCGAGCGCCGCCGAGGCCGCCGCCACCGACTGGCCGCAGATCGCGCTCCTTTACGGCGAACTGGCGCGCATGACGCCGAGCCCCGTGGTCGAGCTCAACCGCGCGGTCGCCGTCGCCATGGCCCGCGGGCCCGCCGCGGGCCTCGCGCTGGTCGACGCCCTCACCGCGAGCGGCCGACTCGCCGACTACCGCCTGCTCCCCGCCACCCGCGCCGACCTGCTGCGCCGCCTCGGCCGCTTCCCCGCCGCCGCCGACGCCTACCGCGAGGCCATCGCCCTCTCCCCCACTCCGCCGGAACGCCGTTTCCTCCGCCGCCGCCTGGCCGAGGTCGAATCCGGCACCGGAACGTCCGGCACGACGCCTCCCACCGCCCCGGACCCGGCCGACGGCTGACGGCCGCTCCGACGCCTCCCCCTTGTAAGGACCTTGCAGGTCGCGCCACACCCATCGCGGGGGTTTCTCCACGTCACATGAGACAACTGGCGCCTCAGGGGGAAGGGGATGAGTGCATACGTTCCGTTTCCGTGTGATCGAAAAGGTGTGAGGTCTTCCCGTGCGTCTGCCGACTGCTCCTGGTGCCGCCAGCCGAACGTCCCGCTCGCGACGGCGTGGGGTGGGGCTCGCGGTAGGGCTGATGGTCACTGTCGCGGCCTGTTCCAACGGGGGCGGGAGCGGTGACACGTCGGCCACGTCCGTGGCGCCCGGTACGACGTCGGCGTCGCCCAGCGCGGCCCCGACGACCACGGCCACCTCGGCCCGCCCGTCGGCGTCACCGACGCCCAGCACGACGCACGCCACTCCCGTGCCGCCGCCCGCGGCGAGCACGACCAAGGCGCAGGCGAGTTGCGTGGACCGGACGGCGGGCGCGATGTCGACCGCCCAGCGCGTCGGGCAGCTCTTCATGTCCGCCGTGACGTCCACCGGGATGACCGGCTCCGAGGCGTCGGCGATCACGCAGGGCAAGGTGGGCGGGGTCATCCTGATGGGCCACACCTCGGCGGGCACGCAGGCGGTCAAGGGGGTCACCGACCGGGTGCGGACGCTCGCCACCTCCGTCAAGGGCTCGAATCTGCGGCTGCTGGTCTCCACCGACCAGGAGGGCGGCGAGGTCCAGGTGCTCAACGGCCCCGGCTTCTCCAGCATGCCGAACGCGGTCACGCAGGGTCAGTGGTCCGCGTCGCGGCTCCGGCAGGAGGCGGCGACGTGGGCGGGCCAGCTCAAGGCGGCCGGGGTGAACATGAACCTGGCCCCGGTCGCGGACACGGTCCCGGCGGATCTGGTGGGCGTCAACGCGCCGATCGGCGAGCTGCACCGGGAGTACGGAAACGATCCTGCGACGGTCGCCACGCACAGCGACGCGTTTCTGCTCGGTATGCGGCAGTCCGGGGTCGTTCCCACGGCCAAGCACTTTCCCGGCCTCGGCCGGGTCCGCGGCAACACGGACCTGACGGCGGGCGTCACGGACACGGTGACCACCCGTAACGACTCCTACCTCCAGCCGTTCCGCAGCGCCATCCAGGCGGGCACGCCGTTCATCATGGTCTCGTCGGCGACCTACACGAAGATCGACGCCAACAACCAGGCGGTCTTCTCGCGGATCGTCCTGCACGACCTGCTGCGCACCCAGCTCGGCTTCAAGGGCGCGGTCATCTCCGACGACATCGGCGCGGCCGTCGCCGTCAGCGACCGCACCCCCGCCCAGCGCGCGCTGGACTTCTTCGCCGCGGGCGGCAACATGCTGCTGACGGTCCGGCCGAGCGACATCGCGCCGATGACCGCCGCCGTCATCGACCGGCTCCCGAAGGACGCGACGCTGCGCGCCGCGGTCGACGACAGCCTGCACCGCATCCTGACCGCCAAGGTCAACGCGGGCCTGCTGAGCTGCTAAGGCGCTTACGGCACTAGGCGTGACGGTGCTGCTGACGGGTGACGGTGCTGCGGGCGCGATACGGCACTTCCCCGGCCGGGACCCGGCCGAAAACCCCGGTAGGGGCACCCTTATGTGACTCAAGGGTGAACTGCCGGGGAATTGTGGATTCCTGACCTTGGCGCAGGTGGGTGCGCGGTCGTGAGGTGCTTAGCATGAACGGCGCCCCGTTCCACTGCACCGACATCTGGAGGTCCGGTGTGTCCGCCGAACCAGACGGCATAGCTCCGCCGCCACCGAACCGACTCCGCCGCGTGCCGATGTGGCAGGTGGCCGCGGCCGGGCTCGCCGTCGCGGGAGCGATCACCGCGGCGGTGCTGACCGTCGGCGGCGGTGGCGGTCACACCGACAAGCACGCCGCTCCCGCCACCGCGTCGGACGGTCTGCGGCACACGGCGGTGGACGCGTCCACGGGCGGCTGCGGCCGGGGCTGGACCACGCCGAAGCCGGGCACGCAGGTCTTCGACCTGCGCAACACCGGGGCGAGCGCCACCGAGGTCTATCTGACCGACCCGCGCAGCGGGAAGGTCTACGGCGAGGTGGAGGGCCTGGCGCCGGGCATCACCCGGCCGATGATCGTGGACCTGGGCAGCGGCTCGTACGCGTTCAAGTGCCTCCAGGAGGACACCGACGCGGTCACCGGGCCGACCGTCGTCGTACCGGGCGCGGCCCCGCAGGGTCCGGCCGCGGTGCCGGTCACCCAGCACGATCTGATCCCGCCGACGCTGGCGTATCAGCAGTGGGTCGGCGACCGGATCGACGACCTCGCCCGCGGCGTCGGCGCCCTCACGTCGGACATCGACGGCGGCGATCTGGCAGCGGCCCGCCGCGACTGGCTGAGCGCACACGTGGTCTACGAGCGGATGGGCGCCGCGTACGGCACCTTCGGCGACGCGGACGGCGCGATCAACGGCACGGCCTCGCTCACGCCTGGCTCGGTCGCCTCCGCGGACTTCACCGGCTTCCACCGGATCGAGTACGGGCTGTGGCACGGCGCCTCCGCCGACTCGCTGCGCGGCCCGGCCGCCGCGCTGGTCAAGGATGTGGCGACGCTGCGCGACGGGTGGTCGCAGGAGCGGATGGACCCGGCCGACCTGGGACTGCGCGCGCACGAGATCGTGGAGAACGCCGAGCAGTTCGAGCTGACCGGTCGTACGGACTACGGCAGCGGTACGAATCTGGCCACGGCCCGCGCGAATCTCGACGGCACGAAGGAACTGCTCGACCGGCTGCACGCCCTGCTCGCCCCGCGCGACCCGCGGACCGCCGAGCTCGACGCGTCACTGAAGCGCGCGGAGCGCGACCTGGACGCCGCGCACCACGGTGAGACGTGGACGCCGCTCGGCAAGCTGACACACGATCAGCGCCAGCGGATCAACGCCGACTTCGGCGATCTGCTCGAACAACTCGCCCCGGTGGCGACGATCTTCGATGTACGGAGGACGGCATGACGGACACGCACGAGCCCTTGGCGGGCGCGGGCGACCTGCGGCGGCGCGGCTTTCTGCGCGGCGCGGCGCTCGGTGTGGGCGCCGTCGGCGCGGTGGCCGGTGGCGCCGTCGCGCTCACGGGCGCGACCGCTTCCGCCGCCAGCCCGGCCTCGGCCTCGGCGGCACGCGCGAAGGCCGACTTCCACGGCCCGCACCAGGCGGGCGTCACGCAGCCGGTGCAGCAGTCCTCGCTCTTCCTGTCCTTCGACGTCACCGCCGCCGACCGGCGTGGACTGACCGAGCTGCTGCACACCGTCACCGACCGGGCGCGGTTCCTGACCGGCGGCGGCACGCCCGCGGCGCTCGGCATCACGGACTCGCCGTCGGACAGCGGCACGCTGGGCCCGAAGGTGCCGGGCGACGGTCTGACCGTCACCGTCGGGGTGGGCGCGTCGCTCTTCGACGAGCGGTTCGGACTCAAGGACCGCAAGCCGCTGCGGCTGAGCACGATGCCCGCGTTCGAGGACGACGACCTCCAACCCGACTGGTGCCACGGCGACCTGAGCCTCCAGCTCTCCGCGCCGCACCCGGACACGGCGCTGCACGCGCTGCGCGACATCGCCCGGCACACCCGCGGCGCGATGCAGGTGCGCTGGCGGCTGGACGGTTTCACCAGCCCGCCGCGGCCCAGCGGCACACCGCGCAACCACATGGGCTTCAAGGACGGCACCTCCAATCCGGACATCAGCGATCCGGCCACCGCGAACGAGCTGCTCTGGGTGCGGGGCGCCGCGGGCGGCGGCGAGCCCGCCTGGACGACCGGAGGCACGTACCAGGTGGTGCGGACGATCCGGATGCTGGTGGAGTTCTGGGACCGGGTCTCGATCACCGAGCAGGAGCGGATGCTCGGCCGCAGCCGGGACACCGGCGCGCCGCTGGACGGGACCGGGGAATTCGACACACCGCGATTCGCTCAGGATCCGACCGGTGATGTGATCCCGTTGGACAGCCATATCCGGGTCGCCAATCCGCGCACCGCGCGCACCGACAACTCCCGTATTCTGCGCCGTGGTTACAACTACGACCGGGGTATGGACAGCAATGGCAACCTCGACATGGGGCTGATCTTCGTCTGTTATCAGCAGGACATCGAGCGGCAGTTCGCGACGGTGCAAAAGCGCCTCGCGGGTGAGCCGCTGGTGGACTACATCACCCCGTTCGGCGGCGGCTATTTCTTCGTCCTGCCGGGGGTGCGCGACCGGTCCGACTGGCTCGGCAGCGGGCTGCTCGCCTGAAACCGCAGCTCAGAGTGTAAAAGTGGGGTCAAGGCTTCCTAAGATTTTACTGACCCGCTGTTCACCCGGCCTCCACCGCTGTGCCTTTGTCATGTCGCGGACCGCCATGACGATCGCGTTCGACACCGTGCACGAATGACAGCGGCACGCGCGACGCGGCACTTAGCGGAGGCTGAGAAAGTATGAGCACCACAAGCGGTTCTGGCAGGAGCAGAGGGGCGGGCCCGCGCGTACGGGCCGCCCGGTGGGGGGCGTTCGCCGGAGCTGCGGCGCTCGTGCTGATGGGCGGGACGGCGGCCCCGGCCCTGGCCGACTCCCCGTCGCACAACGGCGGTGGCGGCACCGAGACGCCGATCAAGCACCTGGTGGTGATCTTCCAGGAGAACGTCTCCTTCGACCACTACTTCGGCAGCTACCCGGCGGCTGCGAACACCGACGGCACGACGTTCACGGCGGCCGGGAACACGCCGAAGAACATCGACACCCTCGCGCACGCCGGTCTGCTCAAGACCAACCCGAACCAGTACGCGCCCAAGCGGCTCTCCCCCGACCAGGCCGTGACCTGCGACCAGAACCACAACTACGGCGCCGAGCAGTACGCGGCCAACGGCGGCAAGGCCGACGCGTACGTCCAGAACACCGAGACCAGCAAGTGTTCTGGCGGCCTGTTCGGCGAGCCCGGTCTGGTGATGGACTACTACGACGGCAACACCGTCACGGGTCTGTGGAACTACGCGCAGCACTACTCGCTGGGCGACAACTCGTACAGCTCCACGTACGGTCCGTCCACGCCGGGCGCACTCAACCTGATCTCCGGTCAGACGCACGGTGTCGTCTCGGTCGACCCGGCCTCGGGCACCGAGCACCCGAAGCAGACGGCGACGCCGGACGCGTACACGGTGGTCTCCCCCGACGCCAAGGGCGTCGGCACGGTCATCAACGACCCCGACCCGGCGTTCGACGACTGCTCGGACAACAGCCACACCGGCACCAACGCGCTGGCGGTCATGCGCGGCAAGAACGTCGGTGACCTGCTGAACGCCAAGAAGGTCACCTGGGGCTGGTTCCAGGGCGGCTTCCGTCCCTCCACCGCGTGGGACGGCAAGAGCGGCGACTACGCGAGCTGCGCCAACTCCACGCATGCCAACATCGCCGGCGCGTCCTCGGTCGACTACAGCCCGCACCACTCGCCGTTCCAGTACTACGCGTCGACGTCGAACCCGCACCACCTCGCGCCGAAGAACACCGCCGAGATCGGGCACAACGGCCAGGCGAACCACAACTACGACCTGACCGACTTCGACTCCGCGCTCAAGGCGGGCAGCCTGCCCGCCGTCAGCTTCCTCAAGGCCGCCGAGTACCAGGACGGCCACGCCGCCTACTCCGACCCGACCGACGAGCAGAACTTCCTCGTCAAGGAGATCAACGCGGTCCAGGCGTCGTCCTCCTGGAAGGACACCGCGGTCGTCGTCGCGTACGACGACTCCGACGGCTGGTACGACCACGCGTACGCCAAGCCGCAGAACGGCTCGAAGGACAGCACGGTCGGCTCCAACGGCAAGGCCGTCGACAGCCCGGCGTGCCAGGCGGGTCCCGCGTCGGCCGGTGGCTACGCGGACCGCTGCGGCCCCGGCACCCGGCAGCCGCTGCTGGTCATCTCCCCGTACAGCAAGGTGAATTCGGTCGACCACACCCGCACCGAGCAGGCGTCGATCACCAAGTTCATCGAGGACAACTGGAAGACCGGCCGGGTCGGTGACGCGTCCTTCGACAGCCGCGCCAACTCGCTGACCGGCGCGTTCGACTTCAAGCACCCGAACAACAAGCAGGTGCTGCTGAACGCCGACGGCTCCGTGAAGTCGGTCAAGGACATCGACACCCACGGCGGGGGCGGCCACGGCACCTCCGGCGGCTCCTCCTCGGGAGGCGCGAACTCCGGCGGGGCGAACTCGGGCGGCGCGAACTCCGGCGGGGCGAACTCGGGCGGCGCGAACTCCGGCGGCTCCAACGGCGGTTCGCACTCGGGCGGCTCGTCCGGCGGTCACAACGACGCCTCCACGCAGACCCTCGCGGAGACCGGCGGCACCTCCCCGGTCCTGCCGCTGGGCATCACCGCGGGCGTCCTGCTCGTCGGCGGCGGGGCGCTCTACTACGCCCGCCGCGGCCGTCGCCGGTCGACCACCGCGGTCTGACCCGACGCACTGACCCAGGGCCGTTCCCGTTTGCGCCTCGCGCGCGCCGGGAACGGCCCTTTTCGCCATCCGCCGCACATACCACCGCAGTCCACTGCGGCTTCATGCTCTGAAGGTAGACGGAAGCGTTTCCGGCTCGGACCGGGGTGCGGGCGAGGTGCGACGGCGCGTCAAGCGGCCTGCCGCGCGGAGACGTCCTGACATACCCGCTGGTCACCGCAGTGTGTTCAACTTGTGTCACCAGCTACGACGGCTTTGCCCGAATTTCTGGAGCTTCCCCATTCGGGCGGACGCACTCTGTGCACAACTCTTGACATGGATGAAACACAGGGAGAACCATCGCGGTGTGCACCCGGGAGAGCGCTCTCACCTCAACAGGTGGGCGCCCGACCGGACTTCACCGTTTCAGCAGCATCCTGTCGTCCGGCCACCGCAGTTCGGCCGGACGATCACCGACCCCTGCCCCCCCCACGTGTGGAACCAGGAGAGTTGCTCATGCTCGCTCCCCCCTCCGGCTCGACGGCGCTGAGACCATCAGCACCGGCGAATCGGCGTAACACCGCCGCGGCGATCATCACGGCCCTGATCGCCTCGTTGCTCCTCTTCGTACCCTCGCACTCCGCCCGCGCGGCGGACACACTGCTCTCCCAGGGCAAGACCGCGACAGCGTCGTCGACCGAGAACGCGGGCACGCCCGCCTCGGCCGCGGTCGACGGCAACACCGGCACCCGCTGGTCCAGCGCCGCCTCCGACCCGCAGTGGCTCCAGGTCGACCTCGGCGCCACCGCGACCATCAGCTCCGTCACCCTCAACTGGGAGGCGGCGTACGCCAAGGCGTTCAAGATCCAGGTCTCGGCCGACGGCACGAACTGGACCGACGCCTACTCCACCACCACCGCGACCGGCGGTGTCCAGACAGTCGCCGTAAACGCTTCCGGGCGTTATGTCCGTATGTACGGTACGGCGCGCGCGACCGGTTACGGTTACTCGCTCTGGGAGTTCCAGGTCTACGGCAGCACGGGCGGCGGGGGCAACCCGCCGGCCGCCGGGACGCTGCTCTCGCAGGGCAAGACCGCCACCGCGTCCTCGACCGAGAACGCGGGCACGCCCGCCTCGGCCGCCGTCGACGGCAACGCCGGCACCCGCTGGTCCAGCGCGGCCAGCGACCCGCAGTGGCTCCAGGTCGACCTCGGCGCCACCGCGACCATCAGCTCGGTCGCGCTCAACTGGGAGGCGGCGTACGCCAAGTCCTTCAAGATCCAGACCTCGGCCGACGGCACGAACTGGACCGACATCTACTCCACCACCACCGGCACGGGCGGCAACCAGACGCTCACCGTGACCGGCACCGGGCGCTACGTCCGGGTGTACGGCACGGTCCGCGCCACCGGATACGGCTACTCCCTGTGGGAGTTCCAGGTGTTCGGCACCGCGGGCAGCGGCGGTGGCGGCACCGGCCCGATCCAGGGCGGCGGCGACCTCGGCCCCAACGTCAAGGTCTTCGACCCGTCCACGCCCAACCTCCAGGGCCAGCTCGACCAGATCTTCGCCCAGCAGGAGTCCAACCAGTTCGGTGACGCCCGCTACCAGGTCTTCTTCAAGCCGGGTACGTACAACGGCATCAACGACCAGGTCGGCTTCTACACCTCGGTCTCCGGCCTGGGCAAGAACCCGGACGACGTCCAGATCAACGGTGACATCACCGTCGACGCGGGCTGGTTCAACGGCAACGCGACGCAGAACTTCTGGCGCTCGGTGGAGAACCTGGCCATCAAGCCGGTCAGCGGCGACGACCGCTGGGCCGTCGCGCAGGCCGCGCCGTTCCGCCGGATCCACGTCCAGGGCGGTCTGAACCTGGCGCCGGCCGGTTACGGCTGGGCGAGTGGCGGCTACATCGCCGACAGCAAGATCGACGGCACCGTGGGCCCGTACTCGCAGCAGCAGTGGTACACCCGCGACAGCTCCATCGGCGGCTGGACCAACGGCGTGTGGAACATGGTGTTCTCGGGTGTGAAGGGCGCTCCGGCGCAGGGCTTCCCGAACCCGGTCTACACGACGCTGGCCACGACGCCGGAGTCGCGTGAGAAGCCGTACATGTACCTGGACGGCAACAACTACTCGGTGTTCGTGCCGAGCCTGCGGCAGAACGCGAGCGGCACCTCCTGGCCCAACACGCCGGGTACGTCGATCCCGCTGACGCAGTTCTACGTGGCGCACCCCGGCGACTCCGCGGCGACCATCAACGCGGCGCTCGCACAGGGGCTGAACCTGCTGCTCACTCCGGGCATCTACCACGTGGACCAGCCGATCAACGTCACGCGCGCCAACACCGTCGTCCTCGGCCTCGGCTACGCCACGGTCGTCCCGGACAACGGCGTGGACGCGGTGAAGGTCGCCGACGTGGACGGCGTCCGGCTGGCGAGCTTCCTGATCGACGCCGGTGCGGGCAACTCGCCGCAGCTCCTCCAGGTCGGCGCGCCCGGTTCGTCCGCGAACCACTCGGCCAACCCGACCACGATCCAGGACGTGTTCGCCCGGGTCGGCGGCGCGCGCGCCGCTCAGGCCCAGACCGCGTTCGAGATCAACAGCAATGACGTCATCATCGACCACACCTGGATCTGGCGTGCCGACCACGGCAGCGCGCCGACCGGCTGGAACGTCAACCCGGCTGACATCGGTCTGAAGGTCAACGGCAACAACGTGCTGGCGACCGGCCTGTTCGTGGAGCACTTCAAGAAGTACGACGTGGAGTGGTCCGGTCAGAACGGCAGGACGATCTTCTTCCAGAACGAGAAGGCCTACGACGCCCCGAACCAGGCGGCGGTCCAGAACGGCAGTATCCGCGGGTTCGCGGCCTACAAGGTGGACGACAACGTCACCACCCACGAGGGCTGGGGTCTCGGCAGCTACTGCAACTACACGGCCGATCCGTCGATCATCCAGGACCACGGCTTCGAGGCACCGACCACGGCGGGCGTGAAGTTCCACGACCTGTTGGTCGTCTCGCTCGGCGGCATGGGCCAATACGCCCACGTCATCAACAACACCGGGCCGGGCACGTCGGGCACCTCGACCGTACCGTCCACGGTGACGTCGTACCCGTAACCCCATGACGAAGGTCGTCATGGCGCCTGAGACCCCGTAGGCGCGTCGCCCCACAGGCGCGCCTACGGGCACCACCGAGCGCGAGGGGCCGCCGCCCTGTTCAGGGCGGCGGCCCTTCCGCATGTCCGGGACCGGGCCGTACGGGGTCCGAGCCGTACACCCACTCCACGGTCGCCTCGGCCAACAACGGCCTGGACATGGAGATGAACGGCAGCGACTTCTACGGCACGGCGCTCACCGACGCGGTGGCGGCCGGCCGGGTCTCGCAGGCCACGCTCGACGGGCACGTCCGCCGCATCCTCACCGCGATGTTCGCCTCCGGGCTCTTCGACACCACGCAGACCGGCACCATCACCACGCCGGTCAGCACGGACGCGCACCGGACGACGGCCCGGCAGGTCGCCGAGGAGGGCAGCGTCCTGCTGAAGAACGCCTCCGCCGCGCTGCCGCTGGGGTCCGCGAACAAGAAGATCGCCGTGATCGGCGACGACGCGGGCCCCAACGCCATGACGGCGGGCGGTGGCAGCACGCACGTCGGCTCGTCCTCGGTCGTGACCCCGTACTCGGCGCTGGTCACCCGCGCAGGCAGCGGCGCGAGCGTCAACTACCCCCAGGGATACGCCTCCCCGAGCGGCGAGATCGTCGACAGCCCGTATCTGACGCCCTCTTCGGGCAGCGGCCACGGCCTGCACGGGCAGTTCTACAACGGGACGTCGATGGGCCGCACGCCGGTCCTCTCGCGGGTCGACCCGACGCTGAACTTCCTGTGGGGCGGCGCCTCTCCGGGACGGGGAATCCGGGCCAGAGCACCACGATCAGCCTCAAGGCGCACGCCAACAGCCAGTACGTGACGGCGGAGAACGCGGGCGCGGCGGCGCTCATCGCCAACCGTACGGCGATCGGCCCCTGGGAGGAGTTCGACCTGGTCAACGACTGACCTCGGCCGCCGGTCTCGGACACACGCAACGGCACCGGCCCCGGTGACCGGTCTCGGTGACCGGTTCGCGTGACCTTCCGGGTGACGGCTCGTCAGGAGCCGTCACCCGGAAGCGCGTACAGGCTCGGGAGGTTCACCACGATCGCCTCCTGGGTGCTGCGGGCGATGACGACCACGGCCTCCTCGGAGTCGTCGGGGTTCTCCTCGCGGTGCGGCACGAAGGGGGGTACGAAGATGTAGTCGCCGGGCGCGGCGCGCAGCCGTACCTCCTCGGGCTCGCCGCCGGAGTCGTCCACGAAGACGAACTCCGGCCGTCCGCTGACGACATAGATCGCGGTCTCCGACTCGCCGTGGTGGTGGTCGGAGGAGGCGGTGGCGGGGGCGACATGGGTCTGGCCCATCCACAGCCGTTCGGACCCGACGGTCCCGCCGCTGATCGCCGCGAACCGCCGCATGCCGCCGGTCTGCGCGGTGTCGCCGTCGAGGCCGTCGGACTTGATGTGGTGCAGTCGGCTGCGCAGCGAGCCGTGCGAAGGGTCGGAACCGGCCGGGAGATGCGGATGGAATCCCTCACCGGCGATGGTCGGCTGATCGCTCATGGCAGACGACGCTAGAGGGCGCCCGGAAAAGATGTCAAGAGGTGTCCATTGCGGTTCACCTGCACAGACACACCCTTCTGTGGCTGGTGGAGCCGGTCGCGGTGCCGACTTCCGCCGTCCGGCGAGCCATACTGGAGCCATGCATATCTCCGCGAAGGCGGACTACGCCGCGCGGGCCCTCATGGAGCTGGCCTGCGACATCGACCGCCCGCTGACCTGCGAGGCCATCGCCTCCTCGCAGGAGATTCCGTTCCGATTCCTGAAGTCCGTGGTCGGCGAGCTGCGGCGGGCGGGGCTGGTGCGCAGCCAGCGCGGCTGCGAGGGCGGTTACTGGCTGACCAGACCCGCCGCCGAGATCACGCTGCTCGACGTGGTGCGCGCCGTGGACGGCGAGGTGATCACGCTGCGCGGCGAGCCGTTGGCCGAGCTGGCCTATCCGACGCCCGCCACGGGCCTGCCGAGTGTGTGGCGCACGATCGAGGAGGGCGCCGCCGCCGTGCTGGCCGGGGTGACGATCGCGGCGTTGCTGCCATCCGGGTCGGCCGCGGCCGGTGGCGCACAGGCCTCCGGGCCGGACGCCGCTTCGGCCGCCCCTTCGGCGGGCGAGGACCGCCTGGCGGGCGTGGCATGACCGGTCCCCCGCCGCCCGGTGGCACCGACCGCCTCCAGGTCACCGAGTACACCGATCCGCTCTGTCCGTGGGCGTGGGGCTCCGAGCCCGTCTTCCGCGCGCTGCGGGCCGCGCTCGGCGAACAGGCGTCGTGGCGGCGGGTGTTCGGCATCCTCTTCGACACCGACGACGACCCGGCGCCCGATCCGGCGGCCGAGACCCGGTGGTACGAGGGCTTCGTCCGGGAGATCAGCGGGCACACCGGGGCTCCGCACGCGGTGCGGCTGAGCCGGGTGGCGGCGACGAGCTGGCCCGCCTCGCTGGTCGCCAAGGCGGCCGAGGCGCAGGGCGGGCAGGTGGCCGAGCGAGTGCTGCGGCGGCTGCGCGAGACGGTGTTCGTGACCGGCGAGCCCGCCGACACACTGGACTTGGCGCTGGCCGCCGCCGACGGCGTGCCCGGTCTCGACCCCGTACGCCTGGCCGCCGACGCCGCGTCCCCCCGTGTGCTCGCGGCCGTGACGGCCGACCACCGCGAGACGCGCGCCCCGCTGGCCGATGTGCTGGCCGTCACAGCGGCGGGGCCGCATCCGGGCACCGCCAAGGAGACCCCCTCGGGAGAGCTGCGGTACGCGCTGCCCACCGTCGTGCTGACCGGGCCGCTCGGGCGTCGCGTGGTGCCCGGCAGGCGACCGGCGGCGAGCTATCTGGAGGCGGCGCTCGCGGTCGCACCCGGCGTGTCCGTGTCGGCCGAACAGCCTTCCGCCGAGGCCCTGTTGACATACCACCGCAGCCTGACCGGGCCGGAGTGGGAGCTGCTGGCGCCGGGGGTCACGCCGCCCGCGTCGGCCGTCCTGGTGGCCACCGGGAACGGCCCGCTGTGGCTCCACCCGGCCGAGGCCGCGGCATACCCGGCCCCCGTATCCGTACCCCCGCTGCCGCGTTGACCAGCGGGTCTTTCGTACGCGGTCACCGTTCCACCGAATGAGACACCTTTTGGTGTCCATTGACATCGGCTCACCCCGGCAGTCAGGATGGGCACATGCTTACGACGCACCCCGGTGTGGTGTGCCGCTACGTGGACTTCCTGCGTACCAGCAGCGCTCTCTGTCGCTGACCGTACGCCCGTGGCCCTCGCGCGGCGCCTGACCGCCCCGCAGACCCCAGGCCCCGAGTCGGTCGGCCTGTGTCCAGGCCCGTGCGCCCCGCCCACGCGTCCTCCCGCTCGTCCCTCCGTGGCCCCGTCGTCCCGTGACGTCTACGCCATGACCCCCGCCGTAACCGCCTGAGGCATCCGCCCCCGGCGCGGCACACCCCCGTCACGCCCACCGCACAGTGCCGCCGCCATGCCGCCGCACCGCGATCCGTGCCGCCTCCGTCCTCGGCGCGCCGGTCTCCTGGCCGTCGCCGAGCGGAACGGCACGCCGTACGCCGCCCCCATCGCGCCGCCCTCACCGTCGAGGGCACCCCCTCGAAACGCACCCTCGAAAGGTGACGCCTCGTCATGAACCGTGCCGCCGTGACCAGTTCTCTCCCCTCCTCCCCGAGCAGACGCTCCTTCCTCGGGCTCGGCCTCGGCGCGGGCGCCGCCCTGGCGCTCGCGGCCTGCGGCAGTGGCAGCGGTACCTTGGGGAGCAGCGCGGGCTCCTCCGTCCTCAAGTGGGGCTGGGCGCTGCCCACTTCGTGGGACCCGGTCTTCTCCTCCGCCGGATGGGACGTGCACTCGCTCTCCCTGGTCTACGCGGGCCTCACGAAGCTCGACCCGCACGGCGCGGCCGTACCGGCGCTCGCCAGCGCGTGGAAGTACAACGCCCTGGGCACGCAGGTGACCTTCACCCTCCGTCCCGGACTGACCTTCTCGGACGGCTCCGCGCTGGACGCCACCGCCGTCAAGAAGAGCCTCGACCGCGGCCGTACCGACCCCAAGTCGCTGGTCGCACCGCAGCTCAGCTCGGTCAAGGCGGTGTCCGCGCCGAACGCCTCGACCGTCGTGATCGACCTGACGCACGCGGATTACCAGCTCCCCAACCTGCTGGCGGGCAAGACCGGGATGGTCGTCAACCCGGCCGCCTTCACCTCGGACGCCGCGGGCATCGCCTCCAAACCGGCCGGCTCGGGACCCTTCACGCTGACCTCGTACACCCAGAATGCCAAGGCCGTCCTGCGGCGCAACCCCACGTACTGGGACGCGGCCTCGATCAAGCTGAACAACTTCGAGCTGTACCCGCTGCCCGACGCCTCCACGGTCGTCGCGGCGCTCCAGTCGGGGCAGTACAACGTGGCGCAGATCCCGGGCAGCCAGGTCGAGGCGGCCAAGGCGGCCGGGCTCGAAGTGCAGGTCATTCCCTCGATGGTGGTCGCCACCCTGGATGTGAACAGCAGCAAGGCGCCGTTCGACGACCCCAAGGTGGTCCAGGCGCTGAAGTACGCGATCGACCGCGAAGCGCTGCTGAAAACCCAGGCGTTCGGCCACGGCGAGGTCAGCTACCAGCCCTTCCCGAAGGGCTACGCGGGGTACGACCCGGCCAGCGCGAATCTGTTCCCGTACGACCCGGAGAAGGCCAAGCGGTTGCTCGCGGAGGCCGGGCACGCGGGCGGCCTGGACCTCACGCTGACCACGGGCGCCGCGCAGGGCGAGCCCGAGCAGATCCAGGCGCAGCTCAAGAAGGTCGGGATCAACGCGAAGATCGAGGTCATCCCCGAGGCGCAGTTCACCCAGATCATCTACATCCAGCACGACCGGCAGTTGGCCGTCGACCAGTTCGCGGGCCGCGACTCCGCCGTGCAGGCGTTCCAAGTGCTCTTCGGCGAGCAGGGGTTGATGAATCCGGGCCGCACCACCCCGCCGGAGCTGGCCGCCGCCATCGACAAGGTGACCCGCACTCCGCTCGACTCCCCCGACTACCCGAAGGTCCTCCAGGCCGCGAGCGCCACCGCGGTGCGCACCACGCCGAACGTCTTCCTCTTCACGGTGCCGCGCATCCTCGCCAGGGCCCGCGGGGTGTCGGCGCTGCCCGAGACCACGGTGGTGCAGCGCTTCGAAGGGGTGACCGTCGGATGACGGCGCTCGCCGCTGCGCTGCCCCGGCGGCGGTCGGCACGGGCCCGCAGGGCGCTGATCGCGCCGCGGCCGATCGGTTCCGCGGTGCTCACCACCGCCACCGTGTTCCTGCTGTCGTCGCTGCTGACCTTCGGGCTCGGCGCGCTGTCGAACGCCAACCCCGGCGCGGCGGTGCTCGGCGAGACCGCCACGCCCGCCGACATCGACCGGATGAACCACGCCTTCGGCCTGGACCGGCCGCTGCCGGTGCAGTACGTGAGCTGGCTCGGCCACGCCCTGACCGGCGATCTCGGCCGCTCCTGGTTCACCACGCTCCCGGTCTCCGACAGCGTCTTCCGGGCGCTGCCGGTGGACCTGTCGATCGCCGGTCTCGCCCTGGTGATCGCCGTGCTGCTCGGCGCGGCGGGCGGGATCGCCGCCGCGTACAGCAACGGCGGGCGGCTGGACCGCGCGATCACCGCGGCCTGCTCGGTGCTCGGTACGCTGCCCGCCTTCGTCGTCGCGATCGGTCTGATCGCGGTGGTGTCGGTGAAGCTCGGGTGGCTGCCGTCCGGCGGCTACACCGCCTTCGGCGACGATCCGGCGCAGTGGCTGCGCCTCGCGGCGCTGCCCGCCTTCGCGCTCAGCCTGGACGCCGCGGCGAATGTGGCCCGGCAGCTACGGGCCTCGCTGGTCGGGGAGTTGCGGGCGAATTACGTGACGGGCGCGATGATGCGCGGCCTGTCGGCCCGGCGGGTGCTCTTCGGGCACGTGCTGCGCAACGCGGCGGGACCCGCGCTCACCGTGCTCGGCATGAGCGTGCCGATGCTGATCGGCGGCGCGGTGGTCACCGAGCGGATCTTCAACCTGCCCGGTATCGCGCAGCTCTCCCTCCAGGCCGCACAGCAGCACGATGTGCCGGTCATCCAGGGCACGCTGCTGGTCACGGTGGCGGTGGTCCTGCTCGCCAACATCGCGATCAACGCCGGTCTGCTGGCGCTCAACCCGGCCGCGCGCAGGGGCCGTTCCAAGGCGAACGCGGCATCGGGAGACGGCGCGCTCGCAGACGGTGCGTCACGTGGCGGTGCCTCATGAGGACGCTGCGCCGCACCGGGCGGGTGCCCGCCGCCCGTTTCGCACTGGCCGTACTCGCCGTCGTCGCCCTGCTCGCGGTGCTCGGCGGGGTGATCGCCCCGCAGGACCCGCTCGCGCAGGACACCGCTCGGGTGCTCCAAGGCCCCAGCGGATCCCACCTGTTGGGGACGGACTACCTCGGCAGGGACGTCCTGAGCAGGCTGCTGGCGGGCACCGGCCGCTCCGTGCTCGGCGCGGTCGAGTCGGTCGGCGCGGCGATGGTCCTCGGCGTCGTGCCGGGCCTCGCGTCGCTGTGGCTCGGCCGCGGCTTCGAGTGGGCCGCGCTGCGCGCGGTGGACGCGCTGATGACGCTGCCGTTCACGCTCTTCGCCATCGCCGCGATCGGCGTCTTCGGCAACGGCCTCAACCAGGCGATGCTCGCGCTCGGCGTGCTGCTGGCCCCGCTGTTCTTCCGGGTGTCCCGCGCCGCCGCGCTGGGCCTGAAGCAGGCCCAGTACGTGGAGGCCGCGGAGCTGATGGGCGCCTCGCGCGGCCGGATCCTGCGGACCCACATCGCCGCGAAGGTGCTGCCGACGATCGCCGTGACCACGGCCCACGCGCTGGCGACGGCCCTGCTGACCGTCGCCTCGCTGACCTTCCTCGGCGTCGGCGTCCAGCCGCCCGCCCCGACCTGGGGCGGCATGCTCGCCAGCGACCTGGGCTATCTCGCCCAGCAGCCGTGGGCGCCCGCCCTGCCCGGCGTCCTGATCATGATCACCGTCGGCGCGCTCAATCTGCTCGCGGACGCCGTACGGGACAGCGGCGCCGATGTCGGGGCCGAGCCGCGAGCCGCCCGCGAACCCCAGGGGAGGAAGGCCGATGACCGTCTCATCGCTGTCTGAGCCGGGCCGCGCCCGCACCATCGGTGCGACCGGACCCGTACTCACCGTGGACGGGCTGCACATCACCGTCTCCGGCGGTCGCGCCGAGGCCGTCCGCGACGTGTCCTTCACCGTCCACGCGGGCGAGGCGGTCGGCGTCGTCGGCGAGTCGGGCAGCGGCAAGACGCTGACCTGCCGCTCGCTGCTCGGCGTGCTGCCGCCCGGCTGCGAGGTGTCGGCGGGCAGCGCGGTGCTGGCCGGAGCGGATCTTGACGGTACGGAAGCGGTCGGTACGGCGACGGCCGGTGCGTCGGCCGCGGGTGCGTCGGCGGCCGGAAAGGCGTCGCCCGCAAGCCGGTCGTTCGGCAAAGCGTCGGCCGCGAAGTCCTCGGCCAGGAAGTCGTCCGGCACCGCCTCGTCGGCCGGTACCGAGCTGACCGCGCTCGACCGGCGGCAGTGGGAGCGGCTGCGCGGGGTGGAGCTCGGCGCGGTCTTCCAGGACCCGGCCTCGTATCTCAACCCGGCGCTGACCGTGGGCCGCCAGCTCGCGGAGCCGCTGCGCGTACGCCTCGGTCTGAAGCGGGCGCGGGCGCACGAGCGGGCCGTGGAGCTCTTCGCCTCGGTCGGCCTGCGCGATCCCGCCGACGTCTACCACCGGTACCCGCACGAGCTGTCGGGCGGCATGCTGCAACGCGTCCTGATCGCCATCGCGGTCGCCTGCGATCCGCGGCTGCTCGTCGCGGACGAGGCGACGACGGCGCTCGACACCGTCGTGCAGGCCGAAGTCCTCGACCTGCTGGCCCAGTTGCGCGACGAGCGCGGTCTCGCGCTGCTGCTGGTCACCCACGACCTGGCCGTCGTCGCCGAGGTCACCGACCGGGTGCTGGTCTTCTACGCGGGCGAGATCGTCGAGGACGGCCCCACCCAGGACGTCGTCCACCGCCCCGCGCACCCCTACACCGCCGCGCTGCTGCGCGTCGCCTCCCTCGGCGACTGGAACCGCCGCGAGCTGGCCGTCATCCCCGGCCGGCCGCCCGAGGCGGGCGAGGCCCCGGTCGGCTGCCGGTTCGCCGACCGCTGCGCCTTCGCCGAGGACCGCTGCCGTACGCGGCCGGTGCCGCTCACCGCGACCGCCGACGGCCGCCGTGTCCGCTGCGTACGCGCCGCGGAACTCGCCCTGTCCCCGCCGCCCCTCCAGGAGGTGCCCGCATGACCACCACCCCCACGGCCCGCACGGCGCCGGTCTCCGACGTCTCCCCGCCCACGGCGGACATCGAGCGGCCGGTCGCGCCGTCCGCGGTGCCCGCCGCCGAACGCGAGACGCGGGCGTCCGCGCCCGCGCTCCAGGTCGAAGGGCTCGGTGTCACCTACCAGCGGCGCCCCGGCCACAGCCACAGCGCCCCCGTACTGAGCGGTGTTGACCTGGAGGTGACGGCCGGTCAGATCCTCGGGGTGATCGGCGAGACCGGGTCGGGTAAGACGACGCTGGCGCGGGCCGTGGTCGGGCTGGCGCCGGTGGTGGCCGGGCGGATCGGCGTGGCGGGCGTCGAGGTCGGCGCGCTGCGCGGGCGGGAGTTGCGCGACCACCGGCGGTCCGGGCTGGTGCAGTACATGTTCCAGGACCCGCTGCGGTCGCTGGACCCGGATCTGACGGTGAACGACCTGGTGGGCGAGCCGTTGGCGGTCGCCGGGGTGGAGCGGGCCGAGCGGCGCGTCCGGGTGGCGGAGGCGCTGCACCGGGTGGGGCTCGACGCGGACACCTTGGGCGGCCGGATTCCGGCCCAGCTGTCCGGCGGCCAGCGTCAGCGCGTGTCCTTGGCGCGGGCGATCGTCACGCGGCCCGCGTTGCTGCTGGCGGACGAGCCGGTCAGCGCGCTGGACGCCTCGAACCGCAACCATGTGCTGCGGCTGCTGGACGAGTTGCGCCGCGACCTGGGCGTGGCCGTCGTCGTCATCTCGCACGACCTCAGCTCGCTGGCCGGGATCGCCGACCGGATTGCGGTGCTGTACCGGGGGCGGCTGGTCGAACAGGGCCCGACCGCCGATGTGTTGGCTCGCCCGCTGCACCCGTACACCACGCTGCTCACCGCGTCCGCGCCCCGCGTGGACCGCGATCCGTCGAAGCGGCGCGAGCGGCCGGGGCCGCCCGGTGAGGTGCCGGTCTGGGCGGCCGACCCCAGCGCCTGCGTGTTCGCCCACCGCTGCCCGCTGGCGGACGCCGACTGCCGTACGCAACCGGGCAGTTCGCCGCACTCGGGCGAGCGGGCCGCCGCCTGTCACCACCCGGTCGCCGCCGCCCGCTGACCCGCGCACACCACCAGCAACCCCACGATCTTCGGGAGAGACCCCGTGCCCATCGAATTCATCGGCATCGCCGGCACCCAGCAGTTCAGTGAGACCGGCGCCGCGTCCGGGCCTGTCGTCGACCCCGGCTATTTGACCGAACTGGCCCTGGCGCACGAGGAGTCCGGCTTCGACCGCGTGCTGGTCGCGCACTCCTCCGCGAGCCCCGACGGCTTCACCGTCGCCGACCAGATCCTGAACCGTACGACCAGGCTCGGTGTGCTGCTCGCCCACCGTCCCGGTTTCGTCGCCCCGACGCTCACGGCCCGCAAGTACGCCACGCTCGACGCCTTCCATCCGGGCCGGGTCGCGCTGCACGTCATCACCGGAGGCGACGACGCCGACCAGGCGCGGGACGGCGACCTGAGCGACAAGCCGACCCGCTACCGGCGCACCGACGAGTTCCTCGACGTGGTGCGCAAGGAGTGGGAGTCGGCCGAACCCTTCGATTACGAGGGCGAGTTCTACACCGTGCGCGGCGGCTGGTCGTCGGTCCGCCCGGCCGATCCGATCCCGGTGTACTTCGGCGGCGCGTCCGGTGACGCGGTGCGGGTCGGCGGCAAGCACGCGGATGTGTACGCCTTCTGGGGCGAGCCGCTCGCGGGGATCGCCGAGCGCATCCGGCAGGTCCGCGCGGCGGCGTCGCCGTACGGCCGCGACCCGCGGTTCAGCGTCAGCCTGCGCCCGATACCGGCCGCCACGGAGGCCGAGGCGTGGCGCCGCGCCGAGGACGTCCTGCGGCTGACGAAGGAGAAGGCGGGCGAGGTGCGCAAGGCGTTCAACCTCGACCACACCGCGCAGGAGGGCTCGCGCAGGCTGCTCGAATACGCCGCCAAGGGCGACGTGCACGACAAGCGGCTGTGGACCGCGGTCGCCAAGGTCACCGGGGCTGCGGGCAACTCCACCGCGCTGGTGGGCAGTTACGAGCAGGTCGCCGAGTCGCTGCTGGACTACGTGGGCCTGGGCGTGTCCACCCTCCTGATCCGCGGCTTCAACCCCCTGGAGGACGCCCGCGACTACGGCTCCCTGGTACGGCTGGTCCGCGAGCAGACCGACGGCGCCGCGCTGACCGGAGCGGCTGCCGTATGACCGCCGGGACCGGGAGCGCGCCCTCGGTGGGGAGGAGGGCCGGGGCGGTCACCCCGACGACCTCCCACTGGGGGGCGTTCGGGGTACGGCGGAACGCGGACGGCACGGTCACCGCCGTCCCGCACCCCGCCGACCCCTCGCCGTCACCGCTGCTGCGCGGTGTGCCGGGCTCGCTCCGGCACGCCACCCGGATCCGGCGGCCCGCCGCCCGGCGCGGCTGGCTGGAGCACGGCCCCGGTCCCACTTCCAGGCGCGGCGACGAGCCCTTCGTGGAACTCGGCTGGGACGAGGCGCTTGACCTGACCGCCGCCGAACTGGCGCGGGTCCGAGAATGCTGACCGCCGACATCCCCAGCTCCCGGCTCTCCCAGGGCTGCACCGGCCAACACGCGCTGGTCGAGGTCGAGTTGTGGACCGGAGGGCCGCCGCCCGAGGTGACCGTCCGCCGGCCGCCCGCCTTCGCCGACGATCCCCGCGCGGGCCGTACGGCGCACGCGACACCCTCGACGGCCGACGCGGGACCGGCCACCGCTGTCACGTACGCGCCCGGCCCGTACGGCCGCCTCGGACCACCCGAGCCCGGCGACCCCCACATCGAACGGCCCCACCACAGGAAGGCCACACCGTGACCACCGACCTCGCGTCCACGTCCGGCGCCGGCTCCGCCGCGCCCGCGGACGCCGCCGCCACCGGCCTGCCCGCACCCGACTACGACCGGCTGCCCGAGGTCGCGGCGGCGCTGGCCGCGCGGGCCGGTGAGCACGACCGGGACGCGAGCTTCCCGCACGAGGGCGTGGCCGCCGTGCACGCCGCCGGACTGCTCACCGCGACCGTCGACCGCCGCCACGGCGGCGCGGGGGCCGGTCTCGCCGATACCGTACGCATCCTGCGGGCGCTCGGCGGCGGCGATCCGGCGGTCGCGCTGGTCACGTCGATGACGCTGTTCGCGCACGCGGCGCAGGCCCGTGCCCCGCACTGGCCGCAGGACACCTACGGCGAGTTGCTGGCCGAGTCGGCGCGGCGCCCGGCGCTGGTGAACGCCCTGCGGGTGGAGCCCGATCTGGGCAGCCCGGTGCGCGGCGGGCTTCCGGCGGCCACCGCGCGGCGGCGCGAGGACCACTGGGAGCTGACCGGGCACAAGATCTTCTCGACCGGCGCGGTGGCGCTGCGCTGGATGATGGTGTGGGCGCGCACCGACGAGGAGCCGGTGCGTACCGGTTCGTTCCTGGTGCGCACCGACTCGCCGGGCATCGAAGTGCGGCCCACCTGGAACCACTTGGGGCTGCGCGCCAGCCGCAGCGACGACGTGCTGTTCGACTCGGTCCGTGTGCCGCTCGGCCGCACCGCCGGACTCGCGGAGCCCGGCCAGGACGGCGGCCGGGACGTCGTGGGCGGTGCCTGGAACTCGCTGGGCCTGACCGCGCTCTACCTCGGCGTGGCGCGCGCCGCCCAGCGGTGGCTGACCGGTTTCCTGCACGAGCGCGTGCCCAGCGCGCTCGGCGCTCCACTGGCGACCCTTCCGCGCTTCCAGAGCGCGGTCGGCGAGATCGAGGTCCAACTGACAGGTGCGGAAAGGCTGGTGGTGGCGCTGGCCGAGGCCGTCGACAGCGGTGATCCGCTGGCCGCCGCGGAGGCGGGCGGCGCGAAGGTGCTCGGCACCCGGGCCGCGATCGGTTCGGTCGAGCAGGCCGTCGCGCTGATCGGCAACAACGGCCTGACCAACGGCAACCCGCTGCAACGCCATCTGCGGGACGTGCTGTGCTCCCGCGTCCACACCCCGCAGGACGACTCGGTGCTGCTCGGCACCGGGCGCGCCGCCCTCGGCCTCGGCGGGTCCGCCCGCTGACCCCCCTTCTCGCTCTCTCTTCCGCTCCCTCTCACGAAAGGCCCCAGCAGCCATGCCTGTTGAGTTCATCGGCATGATCGGCACCCGCGACGTCTCCGAGGTCCGTCCTCCGTCCGGACCGGTCGTCGACCCCGACTACACGCGGCGGTTCGCCCTCGCCCACGAGGAGGCGGGCTTCGACCGCGTCCTGATCGGCTACGGCTCCGGCAGCCCCGACGGTACGCAGGTCGCCGCCCATGTCGCCGCGCACACCGAGCGGTTGGGGCTGCTGGTGGCGCACCGCCCCGGCTTCGTCGCCCCGACCCTGGCGGCCAGGACCTTCGCCACCCTCGACCAGTTCTCCGGCGGGCGTACCGCGGTGCACATCATCACCGGCGGGCACGACGCCGAGCAACGCAGGGACGGCGACCACCTCGGCAAGGACGACCGCTACGCGCGGACCGACGAGTACCTCGACATCCTCAAGTCCGCCTGGACCAGCACGGAACCGGTCAGCCACAAGGGCCGCTTCTACCACTACGAGGACTACCTCTCCGAGGTGCGCCCGGTCACCGAGCCCCGCATCCCGCTGTACTTCGGCGGCTCGTCCGAGGCCGCCTACCGGGTCGGCGGCAAGCACGCCGACGTCTTCGCGCTGTGGGGCGAGCCGCTGGCCGAGACGGCGGAGCAGATCGCGTCCGTACGGGCCGCGGCCGAGGCGGCGGGCCGCACCGAGCCGCCGCGGATCAGCGTCTCCTTCCGGCCGATCCTCGGCCGTACCGAGGAGGAGGCGTGGGACCGCGCGCACCGCATCCTGGACACCATCAACTCCCGTGGCGCGGCTGGCTCGTTCGTCGGCAGCCGCCGCACGACCCTGCCGGTCGGCCCGGACGCCCAGCCGCAGAACACCGGCTCGCAGCGGCTGCTCGCCGCCGCGGCCAAGGGTGAGCTGCACGACCGCGCGCTGTGGACCCCCACCGCCAAGGCGACCGGAGCGGCGGGCAATTCGACCGCCCTGGTCGGCACGCCGGAGACCGTCGCCCAGGCGCTGCTGGACTACGTGGACATCGGCGTCACCACGCTGCTGATCCGCGGTTACGACCCGCTGGACGACGTGATCGACTACGGCCGCGACCTGCTGCCGCTGGTCCGGGCCGAGGTGGCCCGGCGCGACGCGGACGCGGACGCGGACGCGGACGCGACGAGCGTGCCCGGCTCCGCTCCCGCGGTCGCCGCCGTGAGCGGTGCCCGATGAGCGCCCCGGTCGGCCTCGCCGAGGCCACCGGCGACCCGGTGCACCCGCGGGTCCCGCGCCCGGCGGAGCAGGCCGCGCCGGTCGCGGACTGGTACCCGGCCGCGGGCCTGGCGCACCGCGGCACCGTCGTCCTGCTCCCCGGGCGCGGTGAACACCCGGGCGTGTACGAGCGGTTCGGCCGACGGCTGGCGGCCGACGCGTATGTCGTCCACGTACTCGACGTGCCCGAGGACGGCGATCCCGAGCCGGTCACGGGCGCCGTCGAAGCGATCGCGGCGGGCGCGGCCAGGCCGCTGGTGCTGGCCGGCTCCGACAGCGGGGCCCTGCACGCGCTGGCAGCCGCGGGGCGTACGGGCGTCGCGCCGGACGCGCTGCTGGTCGCCGGGGCGCCGGAGCCGGGCGCGGCGGCCGGGTGGGACGACGAGCTGGCCGTACGCACGGCGTGCCCGACGCACCGGGGGCGGCTGGACGCCGACCCGCTGTTCGTCTCCGGCGCCCTCGCCGCCCCCGTCCCCGGCGTGCTGGCCGACGCCGCCGACGCGGCGCTCACGGCCGGGCTCCCGTTCCCGGCCCTCGTGCTGCACGGCGCGGCCGACCCGGTCTCCGCGCCGTCCGCCGCCCACGCCCTGGCCGCGCGGCTGCCCGCGGCGACCCTGGCCACAGTGACGGACGGCAGGCACGACGTGCTCAACGACATCCAGCACCGCAGTGTCGCCGCCCTCGTCGTCCAGTGGCTGGAGCGCCTGCGTATCGCTCCCTCGCTCCCGCCGATCCTCACGGTGACCCCGGTCGCCGCGCCCTGACGCCCCGCCATGCGCCGGGCCCCGTAAGGGGTCCGGCCACTCCCCTGGCATCCGACCCGGAAGGACCGCCCGTCATGACCGCGACCCCGTCGCTCGCCGCTGCCACCAACTCACCCGTGGATCACACCCGTTCCGCCGCCGGAGCGGTACGTCCGGCAGATCTGCTGCGGCGCACGCTGCGGCGGCAGGCGACGGCGGTGACCGTCGTGACCGTGCCGGGTCCCGCGGGATTCACCGCGACGTCCTTCACCTCGGCGTCCCTCGAACCGGCCCTGGTGTCCTTCTACTTGTCCACCACCGCGTCCACGGCGGGCGCCGTCAGGTCGGCCGACCGTTTCGCCGTGCATCTGCTCGGGTCCGACCAGGAGGACCTGGCGCGGGGCTTCGCGCGCAGCGGCGTGGACCGGTTCGCCGGGGTGGACTGGACACCGGACACGGGCGGGCTGCCGCTGCTGTCCGGGGTGCCGGCCTGGCTGACCGCCCGTACCGTGCACGTCCACGATGTCGGCGACCACTTCCTCGTGGTCGGCCATGTGGAGGACGCGGGCGGTCCCGGCGCGGAGTCGCCGCTGGTCCACCACGACGGGGCGTTCGGCACCTTCCACACCGACCGGCCCCGCGCGTAACCGCGACGGCGTCGCGGGGGGGCGGTCCCTGCGTCAGGCCGCCTTCCGCGCCTCGATGAGGAAGCGGGTCACCGTGGCCGTGAACGACCCCTCGGACGTGATGTGTTCGTGCAGGGCGCGTAGCGTATCGCGGTGCTCGGCGACCGTGAAGCCGGGGACCATCCAGATGACCTTGCGCAGGTAGTAGACGACCGCGCCGATGTCGTGGAATTCCATCCGCAGCGACTCGGCGCGCAGGTCGACCACCTCGAGTCCGGCCGCGGCGGCGCCCGCACGCGCCAGGTCGGGGTGGCGCGCGCCGCGCACCGCGTCGGGCTGCTCTCCGAGGAAGAACTCCACGAGTTCGAACGCGCTGGCCGGGCCGACCTGCTGGGAGAAGTACGTGCCGCCGGGGCGCAGGACGCGCGCGATCTCGTCCCACCACACCGTCACCGGGTGGCGGCTGGTCACCAGGTCGAACGCCTCGGCGGCGAAGGGCAGCGGGGGCTCGTCCGTGTCCGCGACGACGACCGCGCCGCGCGGGTGCAGCAGCGCGGTCGCCTTGGCGACATTCGGCGGCCACGACTCGGTCGCGGCCATCAGCGGCGGCAGCGCGGGCACCCCGGCGAGCACTTCGCCGCCGCCGGTCTGGATGTCGAGCGCGGCCGACGCCCGGCCGAGACGCTCGCCCATCCGCCGCTGATACCCCCACGACGGCCGCTGCTCGGTGGCCCGCCCGTCCAGCCAGGAGAAGTCCCACCCGTCGACCGACACCGAGTCGGCCTCCGCCACCAGCGCGTCGAAGTCACGTTCCATCCGGGCATCATCGCCGCAGGCCGCCCGCCGGGCCACTCGATTAACCCGGACCCGACCGCCTCGGACCTCGACCAGCCCGGACCTCGACCAGCCCGGACTCGGGATTCGACCGCACGCGGGCCTCGACCACCTCGGACCTCGACCACACCCGGACCTCCATCAGCCCGGACCTCGATCAACCGACGCCTGGACCACGGGCCGGTGGGGACCGGGACCCGCGCGAGCCCGCGTCCCAGGATTCAGGACCAGGCCATCTCGCCGGTCCGCTCGACGAAGCGTCCGGTGCCCGCGCCGCGCGTCCCGGTCGCGAGGGCGACGATCGCGTCGGCGCCCTCTGTGACGGTCTGCGGCCCGCCGTACCTGAGGAGCCGCGGTGCAAGGGGGGCCGTCCCGCACGGGAGGCGGCCCCTTCCGCTCAGCGCACCGGCACCCCGCCGTAGCCCTGCACGATCGGCCGCCAGGTCGGCTGGAACTGGGGAAGGGGCGAGCCGACCGCCCACGCGGTGGGTGTGCCGGGCAGCGGGTGCGGCACGGCGGCCACGCCGAAGAGCGAGTCACGGGCCGCCACGGCGCGCAGTTCCTCGTCCCGCTCGGGCCCGGCCGCGCGGCGGCTGTGCCATACCGGCAGGTCGGGGCCGCCGGGCGCGGGCGCGGCAGCGGAAACGTCCGGTACCGGGGCCAAGGCCGCATCCTGTACCCCGCCGCCGTTGGCCGTCGCCGTATCCGCGCCCGCTCCCGTTCCCGCGAGCGCCGTCGCTGCCGTGAGGGCCGCCGAGGCGAGCACTCCGCCGCGCGCCCGCCTCGGGCCGAGGCTACGCATCAGTCGCCGCCCCGTCGTGTCCGCACCCGCTGCCGCCTTCGTCGTCGTGTCGCGCGCCGTCCGGGCGTCCGAACGGCCCGGTTCCGGCTTCGACACCGCCCTACCCGTCGGCGCGGGTGCGGCTGCCCACGCCGGGCATCACGGTGACGCACCGTCAGGAGAGCGGGACGGCGAAGGACCCGGACGGTGCGTCAGAACTGCACGTCGGCACAGGAGTAGAAGGCGTTCGCGGTGTCCGCGATGGTCCAGACGCCGACGATGAGCTGCTTGCCGCTCAGCCCGCTGGGGATCGTGCCCTGGTGGACGACGGTGGCGGGCGGCTGGGAGCCGTTGTAGGGGATCTTCAGGAAGGGCGTGGTGTTGAGCATCGCCCGGGTGAGCGGCTTCTTCGGGTCGTACCCGGCCTTGGTCAGGTAGTACGAGAAGTCGGTCGTCGAGTGCCGGGCGGTCAACTTCCAGGTGAAGGTGTAGTTCTGACCGGCTGTCACGTGCGTGGCGGGCCAGCCGCCGTTGCGCGGGTCGTCGAGCTGGGCGAAGCGGCTGTTGGCGCCGCTGCAGATCTTGCCGTCGGCGGGACCGCCGGCCGGGAAGCCCTTGGGGCCCTCGACGCTCTGCGGCTCGTACTGGATGTCGCCGCAGTTCGTGACAGTCCCGGCGGCGCACAGCGCCTGGCGGCTGGGCGGGGTGCTGATGTAGCCGTGACTGCTGGCGCTTCCGGTGGCGAGCACGAACGAACCGGCGACGCCGAGCCCGATCACGGCCGCACTGATCTTCTTGCGCATGGCGTACCCCTTGAGAACGTGGGGGAGTTCCGCGGATGTCTACGGTCGTACGCGGCCCGGACCTGCCCGTGCGGCACAAGACCACACCGATCCAGGTCTAGACCAAGTCGCACCCTAGTCCCAGGTTTTGGTCATGTCCACACCAAGAATCAGCCGGGCGGCGGCGCAATATGTCCGCAACGCACGGCGGCCCCGGGGGCGGGGGGGCCCCCCCCCCCGGGGGGGGCGGCCGGGGGGGCGCCGCGGCCGGGGGGGGAGGTGGCCGGGGCGGGGGGCCCGCGCGGGGGGGTGGCCCCC
>NZ_JBIBHM010000001.1:895401-934972 GCF_042957025.1 Streptomyces sp. NPDC008139 | reverse complement strand
TTAAGGCTCCCAGTAGACGACTGGGTTGATAGGCCAGATGTGGAAGCCCTGTGAGGGGTGGAGCTGACTGGTACTAATAGGCCGAGGGCTTGTCCATTGTTGCTCGCGTTCACTGTGTGGTTCTGAAACAACCAGCCCACCACCACACCCCTGCGGGGTGCGGGGGTGTGTGTTTCATGGTGTTTCGGTGGTCATAGCGTTAGGGAAACGCCCGGTTACATTCCGAACCCGGAAGCTAAGCCTTTCAGCGCCGATGGTACTGCAGGGGGGACCCTGTGGGAGAGTAGGACACCGCCGAACAATCTTTATAAAAGGCCCCGGCCCCCGAGTTTCGACTCGGGGGCCGGGGCCTTTCTGCGTTCCGTGCTCAGTCGGTGGTGACGGCGACGCTCGCAGCCGCGTCCGCATCGGTATTCGCGGCCCGCATCAGCTCGATGTCGAGAGCCTCACGGCGGATGCGCTGGTCCATGTACAGCAGCGTGGTGACGCCGGCGCTGATCGGCAGGCTGAGCGTCGCGGCGATGGCGGCGCCGATTCCGCTGATGCCGAGGAACGCCCAGCCCGGGTTGGTGTCGCCGGAGAGGAAGGAGCCGAGGCTCTCACCGGTGATGCCACGGGCGATGAACATGAACGGCGTCTGGATGATGGCCGAGGCGATGTAGCAGAGGATCGCCGCGAGGGCCTGGACGCCGAGGACGCGCCACCAGGAGTTGCGTACCAGCTTCGCCGAGCGCTTCATCGCCGAGACGATGTCCTGCTTCTCGAGCATGAGGGCCGGTGCCGCCAGGCTCCACTGGATCATGAGCCAGAGCACGACGACAGAGGCGCCGATCAGGCCGAGGGAGGCGAGGGCGGCGCCGCCGCTCTCCGCACCCGCCAGGGCGATCAGTGCGCCGGGCAGGACGGCGCCCGCCAGGATGCCGGCGATGGCCAGCGGGATCAGCAGCGCGAGCCCGACCAGTTGGGGCAGTCGCGGTCGGGCTTCCCGCCACACCTGGGTGGCCGTGACCGGGCGGCCGAGCACGGCGCGGCTGGTGGCCATGGCGACCATCGCGGTCGCGATGATCGTGCCGATGAGCATGACCAGAATGGTCAGGCCCGAGCTGGCGAAGGCACCGCTGACGGCGTGCATGATGTCGCCGACGCTCGGGTTGGGGTTGTCCCTGAGGTTCTCCAACCGGGTGTCTTTGCTGAGGAAGAAGCCGTCGACCACCACGGCCAGGCCCTGGGTGACCACGGCGATGGCCAGGGTGAAGCCGAGGATCGCCCGCCAGAGCCGCCGCAGTACGGCCAGGGAACCGTCCAGGATCTCGCCTGCGCCGAGCGGGCGCAGCGGGATGACGCCGGGCTTGGGCGCCGTGGGCCTGCTCCAGGGGCCCTGCTGCTGCCAGCCGCCGGGGCCGCCGGCCGGTGCCGTGTTGCCCCAGCGCGGGCCCGAGGGGCCGGGGTGGCCGCCTTGCGGCTGTTGCGGGGGCGACCACCGGGCCCAGCCGGCGCCGGGCGCCTGACCCGTACCCGTACCGGAGGATCCGGCGGGGGGCGGGCCCGGGGCCGGTACGGTCGGGGGGCGGGTGTCGTGGGGGGTGTGCTGCCACTGACCTGCGGGCGGCTGTTGGGCGGACCAGCCGCCGGGCGGCGGTGGCGTCGTGTCACCGGCGTCGGCCGTAGCGGGCCGGTCTCCCGTACCGGGAGCGGATGTGTCGCCGGAGTCGTCACCGGAGCTGTTGTCAGGACCGGCCGCGGACGTATCTGTTGACGTGTCCACGGGGGTGTCTTTCTGTGGTGCGGAGGAAGCGGGGCTGTCGCCGTCTTCCGGCTCGGAGGAGTCGGAGGATCCGGGCGAGGCCCAGCCCGGAGTGTTGGTCATCGGAGGCTGCCCCTTCACGTGGTGCTCGCTGTGGTACTGGCCGCCATCGTGCCATGGGCTGCCTTGGACCGGGCCGGGCAGGGCAGACTGGACGGATGGGTGATCAATACGTGCGACCTGTGACCGATGAGGCCGACGGTGCTTCCCGTACCATCCCCGCGCTGCGGTGGGAGGAACCCCCCGAGGGCCCCGTGCTCGTGCTGCTCGACCAGACCCGACTTCCGCAGGAGGAGGTCGAGTTGGTGTGCACGGACGTGCAGGCGCTGGTTCAGGCGATACGTTCCCTCGCCGTGCGGGGCGCGCCGCTGCTCGGGCTCGCGGGGGCGTACGGCATCGCGTTGGCGGCGGCGCGCGGCTATGACGTGAACGAGGCCGCCGACCTGCTGGCGCACGCGCGGCCGACGGCCGTCAACCTCGGGTACGGGGTGCGCCGCGCGGTGACCGCCTTCCACGCGGCGCCTCCGCACCAGGGCGCCGCCTTCGCGTTGGCCGAGGCGCGGGCGCTGCACGAGGAGGACGCGGCGGCGAGCCGGGCGATGGCGGAGTACGGGGAGCGGCTGCTCGCCGACTTGGTGCCGGGCGGGGGCTACCGGATTCTGACGCACTGCAACACCGGGGCCCTGGTCTCGGGCGGTGAGGGCACCGCGCTCGGTGTGGTCCTCGCGGCGCACAGGGCGGGGGAGTTGAGGCGTCTGTGGGTCGACGAGACCCGTCCTCTTCTTCAGGGCGCGCGGTTGACGGCGTACGAGGCGGCGCGTGCCGGGATGCCGTACACGCTGCTCGCCGACAGCGCGGCCGGGTCGCTGTTCACGGCGGGGGAGGTGGACGCGGTGCTGATCGGCGCGGACCGGATCGCGGCGGACGGCTCCACGGCGAACAAGGTCGGCAGCTATCCCCTCGCCGTCCTCGCCCGCTACCACCATGTGCCGTTCATCGTCGTGGCGCCGACGACCTCGGTGGATCTGAGCACGCCGGACGGCGCCGCGATCGAGGTGGAGCAGCGGGCAGGCAGCGAGGTGACCGACCTCGCGCCGTCACCGCTGGGCACTCAGGCCTACAATCCGGCCTTCGATGTGACGCCGCCGGAGCTGATTACTGCGATCATCACGGAGAACGGTGTGGTTTCGCCGGTCACCACAGAAGATCTCGTAACTGTGTGTAATCACGAGACTCCCCGGGCAGGCTCTGGCTAGGGGGATCGGGCAGCGCATCTGCGGACATCAGCGGACAATGGTCGCGTAGCGTGACCTCGATCACCAAAGGTCACCGGTAACGATATGCAAATGGGATGATGGTCGGTATGAAGGGACGTGTGCTGGTCGTCGATGACGACACCGCGCTGTCAGAGATGCTTGGCATCGTGCTGCGCGGAGAGGGTTTCGAGCCGTCGTTCTGCGCTGACGGTGACAAGGCCCTGGCTGCTTTTCGGGAGTCCAAGCCGGATCTGGTGCTCCTTGACCTCATGCTGCCCGGACGGGACGGCATCGACGTATGCCGTCAGATCCGGGCGGAGTCCGGGGTGCCGATTGTGATGCTCACGGCGAAGAGCGACACCGTGGATGTGGTGGTGGGGCTCGAGTCGGGGGCTGACGACTATGTGATCAAGCCGTTCAAGCCGAAGGAGCTGGTGGCGAGGGTCAGGGCGCGACTGCGGAGGGCGGAGGAGCCGACTCCGGAGCAGCTCACCATCGGCGATCTGGTGATCGACGTGGCGGGGCACTCGGTGAAGCGGGACGGGCAGCCGATCGCGCTGACGCCGTTGGAGTTCGACCTGCTGGTGGCGCTGGCCCGCAAGCCGTGGCAGGTGTTCACCCGGGAAGTGCTGCTCGAGCAGGTCTGGGGCTATCGGCACGCGGCGGACACCCGGCTGGTGAACGTCCATGTGCAGCGGCTGCGGTCCAAGGTGGAGCAGGACCCGGAGCGCCCGGAGATCGTGGTGACCGTCCGTGGTGTCGGTTACAAGGCGGGACCGGGCTGACATGTGCGCGTCGTACGAGCGGGAGCGGCTGGAGAGCCGGCTCGCGGACCCTATGCGGGGTCTCGCGCCGGTTTTCCGCTCGTTCGTGCGCTGGGCACGGCGACCGTTGCAGCCGGCGGTCCGGCTGTGGCGGCGCAATCTGCAACTGCGGGTGGTCGCCTTCACGCTGCTGATGTCGGTCGGCGTGGTGCTGCTGCTGGGCTTCGTCGTGATCGGGCAGGTCAAGAACGGCCTGCTCGACGCGAAGGAGAAGGCGGCTGAGAATCAGGCCACCACCGGCTTCTCCATCGCCCAGCAGCAGGCGAACAGGAGCCAGACGCAGGACGCCACCGGGGTCGGCTCGCAGAACCAGGCCGAGGACTCGGGGGCCTGGCTGACGACGCTGGTCCAGCAGTTCGCCAGCGGTGGCAACGGGGTGTACTGGATCGCCACGCTCAGCCCGGGCGCCGACGACGCGCGCTTCGGCGAGGGCGTCGTCAACGCGCACGGGCCGCGCAGCTCCGGCAGCCTGCTGCCGCAGGCGAGCATCCCCAAGTCGCTCAGCGACGCCGTCGAGTCCCACACCGGGGCGCTGAAGCAGTACACGACGGTGGTGACGGACGACGGGAAGGCGCCGCAGCCCGCGCTGGCCATCGGCAAGCGGCTCACGGACATCAACGGGAAGACGTACCAGCTCTACTACCTCTTCCCGTTCGGCCAGGAGGCCAAGACGCTCGGCCTGGTCAAGGGCACGCTGGCGACGGCGGGCATCTTCGTGGTGGTGCTGCTCGGCGCCATCGCCTGGCTGGTGACCCGGCAGGTCGTCACGCCGGTACGGATGGCGGCCGGGATCGCGGAGCGGCTCGCGGCGGGCCGATTGCAGGAACGTATGCAGGTCTCGGGTGAGGACGACATCGCGCGCCTCGGCGAGTCCTTCAACAAGATGGCGCAGAACCTTCAGGTCAAGATCCAGCAGTTGGAGGACCTGTCGAGGATGCAGCGCCGCTTCGTCTCCGACGTCTCGCACGAGCTGCGCACCCCGCTGACGACCGTACGGATGGCGGCGGACGTCATCCATGACGCGCGGACCGAATTCGATCCGGTGACCGCGCGCTCCGCCGAACTGTTGCAGAACCAGCTGGACCGCTTCGAGTCGCTGCTGTCCGACCTGCTGGAGATCAGCAGATTCGACGCGGGCGCGGCGGAGCTGGCCGCCGAGCCGATAGACCTGCGCGAGGTCGTACGGCGGGTGGTGGACGCCGCGGAGCCGCTGGCCGAGCGCAAGGGCAGCCACGTGGCGATACGCGGCGACGCGCAGCCGGTGATAGCCGAGGTCGACCCTCGCCGGGTGGAGCGCGTGCTGCGCAATCTGGTCGTCAACGCGATCGAGCACGGCGACGGCCGGGACGTGGTGGTGCGGCTGGCCACGGCCGACGGCGCGGTGGCCGTCGCGGTGCGGGACTACGGCGTCGGGCTGAAGCCCGGTGAGGCGACGCGGGTGTTCAACCGCTTCTGGCGAGCCGATCCGGCGCGGGCGCGTACTACCGGCGGGACGGGCCTCGGCCTGTCCATCGCGGTGGAGGACGCCCGGCTGCACGGCGGCTGGCTCCAGGCGTGGGGCGAGCCGGGCGGCGGGTCGCAGTTCCGGATGACGCTGCCGCGGACCGCCGGCGAGAGCCTGCGCGGGTCGCCGATACCGCTGGAGCCGGACGATTCGCGGCGCAACCGCGGGCTGAATTCCTCGGGGCTGCCGGTCCGTGCCGTGACGGGGTCCGTGCCGGTGCCGCGGACCGCGGGCCCGGCCGGGCCGGGGCACAACGGGCAGCCGGGCTCGCAGATACCGCAGATTCCCCAGCGGCCGCCCGCGGTGCCGCGTTCGCCGTCGGCCGATCCCGCGGCGTTCCCCGGCAGCGGTTCGCGGGTCGTGGGACGGATGGACTCGGTCCGGGAGGACGACAGCTGATGGGTGCGCTGGGGGGCAGGGGACGCCTGCTGCGGAGCTGGCCGGGTGTGGTGTGCGCGGCGCTGTTGCTGGCCGGGTGCGCGGCGATACCCAGCAGCGGTGAGGTGCGCAAGGTCGGCGACGGACAGCACGCCGACGTGGACGCGCAGGTGCGGGTCTTCCCGTCGGCGCCGCACAAGGGCGAAAGCGCCTCCGACATCGTCAACGGCTTCATGGAGGCCACCACCAGCGGCGAGGCGGACTTCGAGACCGCGAAGAAGTACCTGTCCAAGGAGCTGGCCGGACACTGGGACCCCACCGCGAAGATCACCGTGCTCACCGGCACGACCCAGCCCAGGGAGGAGCCGGGCACGAGTCGCAAGGACTACGTGATGGTGGACCTCGCGGGCAAGAAGACGGCCGTCGTCGACGCCAAACACGCCTACCGGCCGGACGAGGGCAACTTCGACACCTCGTTCCACCTGGTCAAGGAGAACAACGAGTGGCGGATCGACAGTCTTGAAGACGGCCTGGTGATCTCCGATTTGGACTTCAACCGGATATATCACCTGGTCAACATGTACTACTTCGCGGCGCTGGGCCCGGACGCGCATCGCTCCGGGAACGCCGACAAGACCCTGGTCGCCGACCCGGTCTACCTGCGCAAGCAGAGCGACTCGCTGGTGTCCACGGTCTCCGCGCTGCTGACCGGTCCCACGAACTGGCTGGCGCCCGTCGTCGAGACCGCGGCGCCCGAGGGCGGCCGGCTCTACGACAAGGCGCCCGACCACGGGGTGACGCTCGACGACTCCCAGCACCTCAAGGTGCGGCTCGACGCGCCCGCGCAGCGGTTCGCGGGGGAGCGCTGCGTGAAGCTGGCGGCGCAGCTCTTCACCACGGTGCAGGGCCAGGCCGCGCCCAAGGTGGACGCCGTCGACATCTCGGCGTCCGACGGCAGGACGGTCTGCTCGCTGCCCAAGGAACAGACGCTGGCGTTCAGCACGCAGAATCTGGTCGGCTCCTCGGACCACCAGTACTACATCGGGGCGCAGCCGCACCGGCTGCTGGAGGTGCCCTCGGACGGCGCCTCGACCACGGGTACGCCGGTGGCCGGGCCGTTCGGCGGGGCGAAGGCGGACCTGGAGTCGGTCGCGGTGCGCCGGGACGAGCAGATGGCCGCCGGGGTGAAGGACGAGGGACGCCAACTGGTCACCGCCGGCCTCGACGCGGACGCCCAGCTCAGCGAGCCCGTGCTGACCAGCAAGGCGAAGGACGGTCTGAGCGCGCCGAGCTGGGACGGGCTCGACTACCTGTGGGTCGCCGACCGCGATCCGAGCGCCCCCCGCGTGGTGGCGCTGCGCGACGGCGGCGGGCAGCCGATCCCGGTCTCCGTCAGCGGCCTGACCGGCCGTGTGGACGCGCTGCGGGTCGCCTCGGACGGCGTGCGGATCGCGCTGCTCGTCCGGCAGCCCAACGGGCTGGGGAAGTTGCAGCTCGGGCGGATCGAGCGGGGCGGCACGCAGGCGCATCCGACGTTCGCGGTGACGAATCTGCGCACGCTGACCCCCGCGGCCGACGGCGTCAGCTCGGTCTCCTGGGCAGGGCCGAGCCGCCTGGTGGCGCTCGACAGCGAATCCGAGGGCGTGCAGCAGATCAAGTACATCAGCACCGACGGCTCCCCGAAGCTGGCCTTCGAGGGGATCAGCCAGGCGTCGGTGGTGGCCGCCTCCGAGGACGTCTCGCGGGCGCTGCTGGCCTCGTACAACCAGAGCGTCTACCGGCTGCCGCCGGACTCCACGGGCAAGCGGGTCGAGCCGAAGGGCGACAACCCGGTCTACCCCGGCTGAGAAATCCACCGTCAGCCTCCTGACCTGCGAAATCGTGGAGTTATCCACAGGTTGGCAGGGGGGCTGGCGGCGGGCGCCGAAACGGGGCAGAGTGGACGTCATGCGGGGCTGGTGGCAGGAGATCACCGGGCTGGTCCTGCCGGTGGACTGCGCCGGGTGCGGGCGTCCGCGTACGGAGCTGTGCGAGCGGTGCCGGGTACTGATCGGTGGGGCGGCCGAATCGGTGCCGGTACGGCGCGTGCGTCCGACGCCGGAGCCGCCGGGGCTACCGCCGGTCTACGCGGCCGGGCGATACGGGGACGAAGTGCGGGCCGTGGTCCTGGCGCACAAGGAGCGGGGTGCGCTGGGTCTGGCCGGACCGCTGGGCACGGCGCTGGCGGCGGCCGTGCGGCGGGTCGGTGTCCCCGGGACGGTCCTGCTGGTGCCGGTGCCCTCGGCACGGCGTGCGGTGGCGCGACGCGGCCACGACGCCACGGCCCGCATCGCCCGTGCGGCGGCCCGGGAGCTGCGCCGGGGCGGCGTACCCGCCAGGGTGGTGGCCGCGTTGCGCCAGCGGCGGCCGGTGGCGGACCAGTCCGGTCTCGGCGCGGCCGGGCGGCCGGCGAATCTGGCGGGCGCGGTGGCGGCGGTCGGCGGGTCGGCTGCCTTGCTGACAGTGGCGCCAGTCGTGCTGGTGGACGACCTGATGACCACCGGAGCCTCACTGACCGTAGCGGCGCGTGCGGTGACGGCGGCCGGGGGCCGGGTCGCCGGGGCGGCGGTCGTGGCTGGTCCGCATGATCCGGAACTCCACTCGGATGCGCGTCGTTGCAGGTAGTAGCGACGCATATTCACTCGGAAGGGGGTATGGCGTCGCTGAGGATGCCGACCTCCGCACTCCGGGACTATGTTCGGGGGATAGGGAAGTGAACACCATGGGGTGTTGATCTTCCCAGTGGGGCAGGAGGAGGTGAAAGCCGCGGCTTCGTGGTCCCCGGTCAGCCCCGGGAGGCGAAGCGGCAGCCAACGCAGCGCCGGACGGGACTGGTACCCGAGCTGGCCTCAGCGAAAGGGATCGCCTCCGGTAGCCCGGGGCGATCCGGGAACGGAGTTCTGCGTGGACATCGTCGTCAAGGGCCGCAAGACCGAGGTGCCCGAGCGGTTCCGGAAGCACGTGGCCGAGAAGCTGGACAAGATCCAGAAGCTCGACGGCAAGGTGATCAGCCTCGACGTCGAGGTGTCCAAGGAGCTCAACCCCCGGCAGGCGGACCACGCCGACCGGGTGGAGATCACCCTCAACACCCGGGGCCCGGTCGTCCGGGCCGAGGCCGCGGCGGCCGACCCGTACGCGGCGCTGGACATCGCGGTGTCGAAGCTGGAGGCGCGGCTGCGCAAGGCCGCGAGCAAGCGCCACACCCGTCGTGGGAACGGCCGGATCCCGGCGGCCGAGGTGGCCGCGACCGTGCCGGACGCGGCGACCATCAACGGGGACGGGAAGTTGGCCGTCGACAGGCCGGGCACGGACAGTGTGCCCACCACGAGGTTCGGTCCGCTGGAGGTGCACGGCGAGGGCCCGCTGGTGGTGCGCGAGAAGACCCACGCGGCCACGCCGATGGCACTCGACCAGGCGCTCTACGAGATGGAGTTGGTCGGGCACGACTTTTATCTGTTCGTGGACAGCGAGACCAAGCAGCCGAGTGTCGTCTATCGCAGGCACGGTTACGACTACGGCGTGATTCATCTGAACTCGGACGAGAGCACCGTGGAAGAACCGGCGGGCGCGGGCGGCGTACTGCGCCGCTAGCGGCCACGCCCTAGGGCTGCAACCGGTGCCCCCGGGCCGTCCCGGGGGCACCACCGTGCCTGGACGTGAAATGCTGGACCAGTGGTCAACTCTGGTCTGAGGGGGAGGATCTGATGCCGGAGAGCTTTGAGCGCGGAACCACCGGCGAGCGTGGTCAGATCCCGTACGAGGAACCTGCCGGTCCGGCGCGTGCGGAGCCCATCCGGGTGCTCGTGGTCGACGACCACGCGCTCTTCCGGCGGGGCCTGGAGATCGTGCTCGCGCAGGAGGAGGACATCCAGGTCGTCGGTGAGGCGGGGGACGGCGCGGAGGCGGTCGACAAGGCCGCCGACCTGTTGCCGGACATCGTGCTGATGGATGTGCGGATGCCGCGGCGCGGTGGGATCGAGGCGTGCACGTCGATCAAGGAGGTCGCGCCCAGCGCCAAGATCATCATGCTGACGATAAGCGACGAGGAAGCCGACCTCTACGAGGCGATCAAGGCCGGTGCCACCGGCTATCTCCTCAAGGAGATCTCCACCGACGAGGTGGCGACGGCGATCCGCGCGGTGGCGGACGGACAGTCGCAGATCAGTCCGTCGATGGCGTCGAAGCTGCTGACCGAGTTCAAGTCGATGATCCAGCGGACCGACGAGCGGCGGCTGCTGCCCGCGCCCAAGCTCACCGACCGGGAGCTGGAGGTGCTGAAGCTGGTCGCCACCGGGCTGAACAACCGGGACATCGCCAAGGAGCTCTTCATCAGTGAGAACACGGTGAAGAACCACGTCCGCAACATCCTGGAGAAGCTTCAGCTCCACTCCCGGATGGAGGCCGTGGTCTACGCGATGCGCGAGAAGATCCTGGAGATTCGCTAGGGCCTGTCCGGCGGATCATGGGCGGTCCAGGCGGTGCCTGGCGCTCCCCCGGACTCCGTCCGGGGGGACCCCTGAGGGCAAGGCGCCGGGATGGCCTCATAGCGGAGCTATTCGGGTATTTCAGGCAACGCGGCGGGCGTGCGTGCCAGGCGCCGAAGGGCCGTTCGTGATCCGCCGGACAGGCCCCAGTCGCGTGCGGCCCCGCGCCGGGTCTCGCGGCCACCATGTGCTGGGCATTGCCGGGTCCGGGCGCGCCCCCGGGCCGCCCGGACCCGGCGCCACCCGGACCCACTACCTTGGCCCCGCGGGGCCGTACCCGCTCAGCGGCGGTCGTGGGTCAGCTTCAGCGCCGCCTCCAGCGGCTCGCGCAGCGGCTCCGGCAGCACCCGCTCCACCCGCGCCTCCTCGCAGCCCACCCAGCCCGCCGCCTGCGCGATGGCGTCGGCCGCGGGCTGTACGGCCTTCGGGCCGTCAAGCGTGACCTGCCGGGCCACCAGCGTCTTCCCCTCGCGCGCCGGGTCGACCCGGCCGACCAGCCGCCCGCCCGCGAGCAGCGGCATCGCGAAGTAGCCGTGGATCCGCTTGGGCTTGGGGGTGTACGCCTCCAGCCGGTGCGTGAAGCCGAAGATCCGCTCGGTGCGCGGCCGGTCCCAGATCAGGGAGTCGAACGGCGACAGCAGCGTCGTACGGTGCCTGCCGCGCGGCTCGCTCGCCAGCGCCGCCGGATCGGCCCAGGCGGGCTTGCCCCAGCCCTCGACCTCGACCGGTACCAGGCCGGTCGAGTCGATCACCGACATCACCTGCTCGCCTTTGAGCCGGTGGTAGTCCGCGAGGTCCGCGCGGGTGGCCACCCCCATCGCCGCGCCCGCCTGGACGACCAGCCGCCGTACGCACTCGGTGTCGTCCAGGTCGTCGTGGAGCAGCGCGTCGGGCACGGCCCGCTCGGCCAGGTCGTAGATCCGCTTCCAGCCTCGCCGCCGGGTGCAGACCACCTCGCCGGTGTCGAGCAGCCACTCCACCGCGATCTTCGTCTCCGACCAGTCCCACCACGGGCCGCCGTTCTTGGCGCCGCCGAGCTGCGTCGAATTCAGCGGGCCCTCGGCCTTGAGCCGGTCCAGGACGGCGGCGCACGAGCGCTCGGCGTCCTCCAGGACGTGCCAGCGGTGACCGCGGGCCCGCCGCGCCCTGCGCCGGAAGGCGAAGTGCGGCCACTCCTCGATGGGCAGGATGCAGGCCGCGTGCGACCAGTACTCGAAGGCGTGGTCGCCCGACCAGTACGCCTCCTCGACCTCCTCGCGGCCGACCGCGCCCAGCCGCGCGTACGGGATCAGCTCGTGCGAGCGGGCCAGTACCGAGATGGTGTCGAGCTGCACCGCGCCCAGCGAGCGCAGCACCCCGCGCGTCCCGGCCCGCCGGTCGGGAGCACCGAGGAAGCCCTGCGCCCGCAAGGCGAGCCTGCGTGCTTCGTCGGCGGACAGGGTGAGCTGAGGAGGCGGCAGCGGTGTCATGCCGGACAGCGTAGAACCGCCCACTGACAAGCCCCGCTGACCTGCGTCAACCCCGCGCGACCCGCGGCCTCCCCGCTCCGTGCGGAAACCTTTCGAGCCGCGCGCCCGCTCCCGTGACGAAGGACTCTCAGGCCCCGCTCCCGTACGAAGGACCCTCAGGCCCCCGCGCCCGGCGGATACGGCTCGTACGGCGTCTTGCCCTCGCGGTCCCAGTCCGTCGGCAGCAGGGAACCGCTCCAGGCGTCGCGGCGGGTGCCCGCGTAAAGGATCTTGGAGCGGACGGTGCCCTCCATGACGAAGCCGATGGAGCGGGCGACGGCGCGCGAGCCGTCGTTGCCCGCCTCCGCGTACCACTCGATCCGCTCGACGCCGAGGGCGTCGAAGGCCCAGGCGCAGACCGCGCGCCCCGCCTCGGCGGTGTAGCCCTTGCGGCGCTGTTCCTTCGCCGTCCAGTAGCCCAGCTCCGCCTGCCGCTCGGGCCCGGTCAGACCGGAGGCGCCGAACCGCAGCAGGCCCATGGAGCTGACGAGCGCGCCGCTGTCGGCGGTGAAGACGCCGAAGTTGTACATGGTGTCGTCGCGCCAGCCCTCGGGGCAGATGCGGCCGACGAAGTCCGCCGCGTTCTCGTGGGTGTACGGCGAGGGCACCGCCGTCCAGCGCGGAATATCGGGATCCTGGCAGGCCACATAGAGCGCCTCGGCGTCGTCCGGGGCCAGCGGACGCAGCAGCAGACGCTCGGTGGTGAGGGTGATCGGCTCCATGGACGCAGTATTGAGGAGAGCCGACGGCTGTGGAAAACCGTTTTGGCACCTCGGGGCCTCCCGGCCCGCTGGTCTCCTCGCTTACGATGGCCGTTGCAGCGGGGCCATCGGCGGACAGCCACTGGCAGAAAGCCATCGGCAGACATCGGCAGATCAAACCCCGCTGTGCCGGGTGCGGGCCAACCGCGCCAGGCCCGACCGGCAAGGAGCCAGCCTACGTGTCCGTCTTCAACAAGCTCATGCGTGCAGGCGAAGGCAAGATCCTGCGCAAACTGCACCGCATCGCGGACCAGGTCAATTCCATCGAAGAGGACTTCGTCAACCTCACCGATGCCGAGCTGCGGGCCCTCACCGACGAGTACAAGGAGCGGTACGCCGAGGGCGAGTCCCTCGACGACCTGCTGCCCGAGGCGTTCGCCACCGTCCGTGAGGCCGCCAAGCGCGTGCTCGGACAGCGTCACTACGACGTCCAGCTCATGGGCGGTGCCGCCCTGCACCTCGGTTATGTCGCCGAGATGCGCACCGGCGAGGGCAAGACCCTGGTCGGCACCCTGCCCGCGTATCTGAACGGGATCTCCGGCAAGGGCGTCCACCTCATCACGGTCAACGACTACCTCGCCGAGCGCGACTCGGAGTGGATGGGCCGCGTCCACAAATTCCTCGGCCTCGAGGTCGGCTGCATCCTGGCGAACATGTCGCCCGCCGAGCGCCGCGCCATGTACGCCTGCGACATCACCTACGGCACCAACAACGAATTCGGCTTCGACTACCTGCGCGACAACATGGCGTGGTCGAAGGACGAGCTGGTGCAGCGCGGCCACAACTTCGCGATCGTCGACGAGGTCGACTCGATCCTGGTGGACGAGGCCCGTACGCCGCTCATCATCTCCGGTCCGGCCGACCAGGCCACCAAGTGGTACAGCGACTTCGCCCGTCTGGTGAAGCGGCTCAACCGCGGCGAGGCGAGCAGCCTCGGCAAGGAGGAGACCGGCGACTACGACGTGGACGAGAAGAAGCGCACCGTCGCCATCCACGAGAGCGGCGTCACCAAGGTCGAGGACTGGCTGGGCATCGACAACCTCTACGAGTCGGTGAACACCCCGCTGGTCGGCTACCTGAACAACGCGATCAAGGCCAAGGAGCTGTACAAGAACGACAAGGACTACGTCGTCATGGACGGCGAAGTCATGATCGTCGACGAGCACACCGGCCGTATCCTCGCGGGCCGCCGCTACAACGAGGGCATGCACCAGGCCATCGAGGCGAAGGAAGGGGTGGACATCAAGGACGAGAACCAGACGCTCGCCACGATCACCCTCCAGAACTTCTTCCGCCTGTACGACAAGCTCTGCGGCATGACCGGTACGGCGATGACCGAGGCCGCCGAGTTCCACCAGATCTACAAGCTCGGCGTCGTCCCGATCCCGACCAACCGCGCGCTGGCCCGGATGGACAAGCCCGACCTGATCTACCGCACGGAAGAGGCGAAGTTCGCCGCCGTGGTCGAGGACATCGTCGAGAAGCACGAGAAGGGCCAGCCGGTCCTGGTCGGCACCGTCTCCGTCGAGAAGTCCGAGTACCTGTCGGCGCAGCTCTCCAAGCGCGGCGTGCCGCACGAGGTGCTCAACGCCAAGCAGCACGACCGTGAGGCGTCGATCGTCGCGCAGGCGGGCCGCAAGGGCGCCGTGACCGTGGCCACCAACATGGCCGGCCGCGGCACCGACATCAAGCTCGGCGGCAACCCCGACGACCTCGCCGAGGCGGAGCTGCGGCAGCGCGGCCTCGACCCGGTCGAGCACGTCGAGGAGTGGGCGGCGGCGCTGCCCGACGCCCTGGAGCGTGCCGAGCAGGCCGTCAAGGCCGAGCACGAGGAGGTCGTCGACCTCGGCGGGCTCTACGTGCTGGGCACCGAGCGGCACGAGTCGCGCCGGATCGACAACCAGCTCCGCGGCCGGTCCGGCCGTCAGGGCGACCCCGGCGAGTCCCGCTTCTACCTCTCGCTCGGCGACGACCTCATGCGGCTGTTCAAGGCGCAGATGGTCGAGCGCGTCATGGCGATGGCCAATGTGCCGGACGACGTGCCGATCGAGAACAAGATGGTCACCCGCGCCATCGCGTCGGCCCAGTCGCAGGTCGAGCAGCAGAACTTCGAGATCCGCAAGAACGTCCTGAAGTACGACGAGGTGCTCAACCGGCAGCGCGAGGTCATCTACGGCGAGCGCCGCCGCGTCCTGGAGGGCGAGGACCTGCACGAGCAGGTGCAGCACTTCATGGACGACACCATCGACGCGTACATCGACGCGGAGACCAAGGAAGGCTTCGCCGAGGACTGGGACCTGGACCGGCTGTGGGGCGCCTTCAAGCAGCTCTACCCGGTGAAGGTCACCATCGAGGAGCTGGAGGACGCGGCGGGCGACCGGGCCGGGATCACCGCCGAGTTCATCGCGGAGTCCGTCAAGGACGACATCCACGAGCAGTACGCGGAGCGCGAGAAGAGCCTCTCCGAGGACATCATGCGCGAGCTGGAGCGCCGCGTGGTGCTGTCGGTGCTCGACCGCAAGTGGCGTGAGCACCTCTACGAGATGGACTACCTCCAGGAGGGCATCGGGCTGCGCGCGATGGCGCAGCGCGACCCGCTGGTGGAGTACCAGCGCGAGGGCTTCGACATGTTCGGCGCCATGATGGACGGCATCAAGGAGGAGTCCGTCGGCTACCTGTTCAACCTGGAGGTGCAGGTCGAGCAGCAGGTCGAGGAGGTCCCGGTGGACGCCGCCGTCAGCGACGCCCCGCAGGACGCGGCGCCTTCGCTGACCAAGGACGCCAGGCCGGAGATCCGCGCCAAGGGCCTCGACGCCCCCAAGCGCGCCGACCGGCTGCACTTCTCCGCGCCGTCCGTGGACGGCGAGGGCGGTGTGGTCGAGGGCGACTTCGCGGGTGTCGACGCCGCCGACGGCGGTTCCGCCGAGGAGGGCCAGACGCGCGCCGAGCGCCGCAAGGCCGCCAAGGGCGGGCGCCGCCGCAAGAAGTAACGCCTGCGGGCGGGCTCGACCGGACACGGCCGCGGGGCCGGACCCCTTCCTTATGGGTCCGGCCCCGCGGCCGTGCCGCGTCGAAGACGCTCACCCGCGGAAGGTCACCCCGCCTGGACCGCCGTGCACCGCCAGCGGGCCTGCCCGTAGCCCGCCGAGGGCGGCGCGGCGGGCCCCGAGGGTTCGAGCCGGAAGGCCAGGGCGCGGAAGACGTCCTGGTCGAGGGCGACGACGGCCGCCACCTCCAGAGCGCCGTCCGCGGTGCGGAAACAGCGGCACCGGTACACGTAGGGGGTACGGCCGCGGGCCCGCAGCCGCCAGTCGGCGCGGGCGCCGTGCAGCTCCCACAGCCGTTGGTACGCCTCGTCCCTGACGCGTCCGGCCAGCGACGTCACGGGGCTGCGCCCGGTCAGCACGTCGAGCAGGCGCCCGGCGAACCACAGGTGCGGCGCGGGCGGGCGCGGCGCAGTCCCCGGCCGCGCCACGACCGCCACGGACCTCGCCGGGACCGCAATCGAGCCGGTGCCCCCGCTCGCCGCGCCTCCCACCGGCCTCGCCGCGGCGCCTGGACGCCCGCCTGGACGCCCGCCGGGCCGTCGGCTGTCTCTGCGTCCGGGCGGACCGGCGCCGCCCGCCGTACGCCGCTCCACGCCCGCGGCGCGCGGCGGAGCGGGGGCGGGCAGGGGAGGTGCCGGGGTTTCGGGTACGGGCACGGTTACGGGCGGCTGCGGCGGCGTCGTCTGCACGGGTGCTTCCCCTGTGGTCGCTACTGGCGGGTAGGGCGGTGACAGGGCGGTTCTAGGACCCTCGGGGAGGGGCTGGCAAGCGGGGTGCCGTCCGACGGAGGGCGCGGAGAAATTCACCTATTCGCGTGGTGGCGCACGTATGCTTCACGCCATGCGCGTCTATATTCCAACGACCCTGGCCGGTCTCGCCGAGGCGTACAAGGCGGGCGAGCTGGGGCCCGTACCGCTGGACGCCTACGCGGTGACGCCGAGCCTGCGCGAGTGGTACGTCTCGGACGACATCGAGGAGCTGGAGTACGCGGCCCTCAACCGCGCCGCCCAGGCGTCGCTGCGGCTGCTGGCCGTGCACCCGGACACCCCGCGCCGCCGGGTGGTCGTCGCCGTGGACGTGGACGACGCCGCCGTGACGTACGACCCGGACCACGGCCTGGACCCCGGCTCGCTCGGCGAGGTCCGCCTGGCGCGCGCCGTGCCGCTGTCCAAGACGGCCGCGGTGCATGTGGACGCCGACGACGCGCAGACCGATGTGACGGCCGCCGCGGCGGCCGTGGGCGCGGCCGACATGGGCGACGACGACGCGCAGTTCACCGTGGACGGCGCCGAGGACCACGACCTGCTCTGGTACGCGACGCAGGAGATCCCCCACCTCATCTCCTGACCCCGGCGCGCGAGGACCTGAGCGCCTGACCGGCTGAGCGCCTGACCGGCTGAGCGGCTGAGCGTCCGAGCGAGTGAGCGCCCCGGCATCCGACCGCCCGAGCACCTGATCGGCTGAATCCGTTCGGCCCCCGCCCGGTCGTACGGCGGCCCCGTGCGCCGAGACCCCACCCTCGGGCACCGGGCTGTCACACCCCGCGAGTACGGTTCGTGGAGTGAGCACGCATTCCGTAGGCACGCATCTGGTGTGGGACTGGAACGGCACCCTTTTCCACGACATCGACGCGGTGATCGAGGCGACGAACGCCTCGTTCGCCGAGCTGGGCCTGGCCCCGATCACCCTGGAGCGGTACCAGGAGCTGTACTGCGTGCCCGTGCCCCGGTTCTACGAGCGGCTGCTGGGACGGCTGCCGACCGACGCCGAGTGGGAGGTGATGGACGCCACCTTCCACCGCCACTACTGGGCGCTGGCCGGCCGCTGCGGCCTCGCCGAGGGCGCAGCCGAGCTGCTGGCCGCGCGCCGGGCCGCCGGGCTCACGCAGTCGCTGTGCTCGCTCGCCCCGCAGGACAATCTGCTGCCCGTGGTGACCTCGCACGGCATCATGGAGCACTTCGTCCGGGTGGACGGCCGTACCGGCCCCTCCAACCAGGGCAAGGCCGCGCAGATGGCCCGCCACCTCGCCGCGCTCGCCGACGTCGCCGCCGACCCCGGCCGGATCGTGGTGATCGGTGACGCGCTCGACGACGCGGTGGCCGCCGCCCACGTCGGCGCGCACGCCGTGCTGTACACCGGCGGCTCGCACAGCCGCGCCAGCCTGGAGAGCGCCGGGGTGCCGGTGGTCGACAGCCTCGCCGCCGCCGTGGCGGAAGCCGAGCGAATAGCCGCGGGCTAAGGGCCTGTCCGCCGTACAGGCCCTGCCGCCGGGCTCCCGAATCGACGCTCGGGCCCGGTCCGCGCCCCGCGCCAACGCCGGAATCATCACCTCCGCATCGACTGTTCGCCGTCTCGTCCCGGTCCTGTTCCCGCCCGGTTCCTGTCCAGAGGGGCCAAAGGTGTGCAGTGCATTTGTACGAAGACGTCTCCTGACAGGCACCCGTGAGCGAGCGATAGCCTTGCGGCGTGATCAACGTTGATCAGTTCATCAGGGGCCACCGCGTGCGTACGGGCACGGCGGACCTCTCTTCCGGCATAGCGTCGTCCCGTAGCGGATACCCCGCGTCACGTGACGTCCTGCCATCACCCGACGTCACGCAATGGCGCGCGACAGGAGTCAGAGGACATGCAGACCAAGCTGGACGAAGCCAAGGCCGAACTGCTGGAACGAGCAGCCAAGGTCGCTGAGAACAGCCAGACGGGGGGACTACCCGGCCAGGGCCGCGACACAGAGGCGCTGACGGCGTTCCTCCGGGGTTACTACCTGCACAGCGCACCCGAGGACCTCAACGACCGCAATCCGGTCGACGTCTTCGGCGCGGCAGTCTCCCACTACCGGCTCGCGGAGGTACGCCCGCAGGGCAGTGCCAGCGTTCGGGTGCACACCCCCACCGTCGAGGAGAACGGCTGGCAGTCCAGCCACACCGTCGTCCAGGTCGTGACCGACGACATGCCCTTCCTCGTCGACTCGGTCACCAACGCGCTCACCCAGGCCGACCGCGGCATCCACGTCGTCTTCCACCCGCAGTTCCTGGTCCGCCGCGACGTGACCGGCAAGCTGCTGGAGGTCGTCGCCCCGGGGTGCGGACCCGAGGACGGCTCGCTCCCGCACGACGTGCTGGTCGAGTCCTGGATCCACGTCGAGATCGACCGCGAGACCGACCGCGCCGACCTCAAGGAGATCACCGCGGACCTGCGCCGCGTGCTCTCCGACGTCCGCGAGTCCGTCGAGGACTGGGCGAAGATGCGCGAGTCCACCAAGCGCATCGCCGACGAGCTGTCCGCGACCCCGCCGCCGCTGCCCGAGCGCGAGGTCAGCGAGGCCGTCGAGCTGCTGCGCTGGCTCAACGACGACCACTTCACCTTCCTCGGCTACCGCGAGTACGAGCTGACCACCGACACCGAGCCGGACGGCTCCGCCGAGGACGTGCTGGTCGCCGTCCCCGGCACCGGTCTCGGCATCCTGCGCTCCGACCCGGTGCACCCCGGCACCGACGGCACCGACCCGGGCCACCACACCCACCTCGGGCACCCCGGCTCCCCGTCGTTCAGCAGGCTGCCCGCCGACGCCCGCGCCAAGGCCCGCGAACACCGGCTGCTGATCCTCACCAAGGCCAACAGCCGCTCCACCGTGCACCGGCCCTCGTATCTGGACTACGTCGGCGTGAAGAAGTTCGACGCCGAGGGCAATGTGATCGGCGAGCGCCGCTTCCTCGGCCTGTTCTCCTCCACCGCCTACACCGAGTCGATCCGCCGGGTCCCGGTGGTCCGCCGCAAGGTCGAGGAAGTCCTCGAAGGCGCCGGCTTCACCGCCCACAGCCACGACGGCCGCGACCTGCTCCAGATCCTGGAGACGTACCCGCGCGACGAGCTGTTCCAGACCCCCGCCGACGAGCTGCGGTCCATCGCCACCAGCGTGCTGTACCTCCAGGAGCGCCGGAAGCTGCGGCTGTTCCTGCGGCAGGACGAGTACGGCCGCTACTACTCGGCGCTGGTCTACCTGCCGCGCGACCGCTACACCACGGCGGTACGGCTGCGCCTGACCAACATCCTCCAGGACGAACTGGGCGGCCGAAGCGCCGACTTCACCGCCTGGAACACCGAATCGGTCCTGTCCCGGCTGCACTTCGTGATCCGCGTCGAACCCGGCGCGCCGCTGCCCGACATCACCGACGCCGACGTCGAGCGGATCGAGAGCCGCCTCTCCGACGCCACCCGCTCCTGGGCCGACGGCTTCGGCGAGGCGCTGACCGCCGAGTGCGGCGAGGAGCGCGCGGCCGAGCTGATCCGGCGGTACGCGCACGCGTTCCCCGACGGCTACCGCGCCGACTTCGCACCGCGCGTCGCCGTCGCCGACCTCCAGCACATCGAGGGCCTGGGCGCCGACGACTTCACCCTCAGCCTGTACGAGCCGGTCGGCGGCGCCAGCGACGAGCGCCGCTTCAAGATCTACCGCACCGGCGCGCCCGTCTCGCTGTCCGCCGTCCTGCCGGTGCTCCAGCGGCTCGGCGTCGAGGTCGTCGACGAGCGGCCGTACGAACTGCGCCGCTCGGACCAGACCCGCGCCTGGGTCTACGACTTCGGGCTGCGCCTGGACCCCAGCCTCGGCGACCTCGGCGACGACGCCCGCGAGCGGTTCCAGGCGGCCTTCGCCGCGACCTGGACCGGCAAGGCGGAGAACGACGGCTTCAACTCCCTGGTGCTGCGCGCCGGTCTGGAGTGGCGCGAGGCGATGGTGCTGCGCGCGTACGCCAAGTACCTGCGGCAGGCCGGGTCCACCTTCAGCCAGGACTACATGGAGGACACCCTCCGTACCAACGTCCACACCACCCGGCTGCTGGTCAACCTCTTCCAGGCCCGCTTCTCGCCGGACCACCAGCGGGCCGGCAGCGAGCTGACCGACGGGCTGCTGGAGGAGCTGGACGGCGCGCTCGACCAGGTCGCCAGCCTCGACGAGGACCGCATCCTGCGGGCCTTCCTCACCCTGATCAAGGCGACGCTGCGCACCAACTACTTCCAGCGCCGCGACGACGGGCAGCCGCACGACTACCTGTCGATGAAGTTCGACCCGCAGGCCATCCCCGAACTGCCCGCGCCCCGCCCGGCGTTCGAGATCTGGGTGTACTCCCCGAGGGTCGAGGGCGTCCACCTGCGGTTCGGCAAGGTCGCCCGCGGCGGTCTGCGCTGGTCCGACCGGCGCGAGGACTTCCGTACCGAGGTGCTGGGCCTGGTCAAGGCGCAGATGGTGAAGAACACCGTCATCGTGCCGGTCGGCGCGAAGGGCGGCTTCGTCGGCAAGCGGCTGCCCGACCCGGCCGCCGACCGCGACGCCTGGCTGGCCGAGGGCATCGCCTCGTACAAGACGTTCATCTCCGGCCTGCTCGACATCACCGACAATCTCGTCGGCGGCGAGGTCGTGCCGCCGACGGACGTGGTCAGGCACGACGAGGACGACACATATCTGGTCGTCGCCGCGGACAAGGGCACCGCGTCGTTCTCCGACATCGCCAACGAGGTCGCGGTGTCGTACGGCTTCTGGCTCGGCGACGCCTTCGCCTCCGGCGGCTCGGTCGGCTACGACCACAAGAAGATGGCCATCACCTCCAGCGGCGCCTGGGAGTCGGTGAAGCGGCACTTCCGCGAGATGGGCGTCAACACCCAGGAAGAGGACTTCACCGTCGTCGGCATCGGCGACATGTCGGGTGACGTGTTCGGCAACGGCATGCTGCTGTCGGAGCACATCCGGCTGGTCGCGGCCTTCGACCACCGGCACATCTTCCTCGACCCGAAGCCGGACGCGGCCACCTCCTACGCCGAGCGGCGCCGCATCTTCGAGCTGCCACGCAGCAGTTGGGCCGACTACGACACCAAACTGCTGTCGTCGGGCGGCGGGATCTTCCCCCGTACCGCCAAGGCGATCCCGCTCAACGCGCAGATCCGCAAGGCGCTCGGCATCGAGACCGCCACCGCGAAGATCACCCCCGCCGAGCTGATGAAGGCGATCCTCCAGGCCCCGGTGGACCTGCTGTGGAACGGCGGCATCGGCACCTACGTCAAGGCGTCCACCGAGTCGCAGGCCGACGTCGGCGACAAGGCCAACGACGCGATCCGGATCGACGGTGCGGAACTGCGGGTCAAGGTCGTCGGCGAGGGCGGCAATCTGGGCTTCACGCAGCTCGGCCGGATCGAATTCGCCCTGAACGGCGGCCCGGAGGGGACCGGCGGCCACATCAACACCGACGCGATCGACAACAGCGCGGGTGTGGACGCCTCGGACCACGAGGTCAACATCAAGATCCTGCTCAACAGCGTCGTCACCGAAGGGGACATGACCGTCAAGCAGCGCAATTCGCTGCTCGCGGAGATGACCCACGAGGTCGGCGACCTGGTGCTGCGCAACAACTACGCGCAGAACGTCTCGCTCGCCAACAGCATGGAACAGGCCCCGAGTCTGCTCCACGCCCACCAGCGGTTCATCCGCCGCCTGGTGCGCGACGGCCACCTGGACCGGGCGCTGGAGTTCCTGCCGACCGACCGGCAGATCCGCGAGCGGCTGGCGGCCGGACAGGGCCTGACGCAGCCGGAGTTGGCGGTGATCCTCGCCTACGCCAAGATCACCACGGCCGAGGAACTGGTCCACACCGAGCTGCCCGACGACCCGTACCTGCGCTCCCTGCTGCACGCGTACTTCCCCGTGCCGCTGCGGGAGCGCTTCGAGCGGCAGATCGACAACCACGCGCTGCACCGCGAGATCATCACGACCGTCCTGGTCAACGACACGGTGAACTCCGGCGGCACGACCTTCCTGCACCGCTTCCGCGAGGAGATCGGCGCCACCACGGAGGAGATCGTGCGGGCCCACACGGCCGCCCGCGCGATCTTCGGTCTCGCCGAGATCTGGGACGCGGTGGAGGCGCTGGACAACATCGTCGCCGCCGACGTGCAGACCCGGATCAGGCTGCACTCGCGGCGGCTGGTCGAGCGCGCCACCCGCTGGCTGCTCAACAACCGGCTCCAGCCGCTCCAGATCGCCGAGACCATCGACTTCTTCGCCGAGGGCGTCGCCGCGGTCTGGTCCCACCAGCCCAAGCTGCTGCGCGGCGCGGACGCGGACTGGTACCAGTCGCTGCGCGGCGAGCTGACCGCGGCGGGGGTGCCGGACGAACTGGCCACCCGGGTCGCCGGATTCTCCGCGGCCTTCCCGGCGCTCGACATCGTCGATGTCGCGGGCCGCACCGGCAAGGAGCCGCTGGACGTCGCCGAGGTCTACTTCGACCTCGCCGACCGGCTGGGGATCACGCAGCTCCTGGACCGGATCATCCTGCTGCCGCGCGCCGACCGCTGGCAGTCCATGGCCCGCGCCGCCATCCGCGAGGACCTCTTCGCGGCCCACGCGGCACTCACCGCCGACGTGCTGACGGCGGGCCCCGAAGGGTCCACGCCCGAGCAGCGCTACACGGCGTGGGAGGAGCAGAACGCGGGGCTGATCGGCCGCGCCCGCACCACCCTCGAGGAGATCCAGGGCGCCGAGGAGTTCGACCTGGCGAGCCTGTCGGTGGCGATGCGGACCTTCCGTACGCTGCTGCGCACACACCGCTGAGCCGCACACACCGCTGAGCCGTACGGTCGCGGCGGTACGGCTGAACGCGGGCCCGGTGGGCGGCACTTGTGCGCAAGTGCCGCCCGCCGGGCCCAACCGCGCTACGGCGTGGGCGCGTCCGGCATCTTCCACACCGTCAGCAGCGTGGAGTACGTCGGCATCGGGTCGGTCATCATGTTGCCGGACGGCGTGACGGCGGTGACCTTCAGCATGGCCAGATTGCCCTCCGAGGTCACCGTGCACAGCACCGTGCCCTTGGAGATGTACGTGTCCTTGGCGAGGTCGTCCCGGTAGATCTCGCCGGACAGCGCGTCGGCGCCGACCCCGTTCCTGCACGCCTGGTAGTCGGTGCCGTCGGCCCGGCCGAAGGTGGTGAGGAACCGCATGCTGCCGCCGGCCCAGTCCTGGTACTCGATCTCGTAGCCGTCGGTGTCGCCGATCTGGCCGTTCGGCTCGACCCTCGCGCTGTCCAGGTCCACATGCGTGCCGTGGTTCCAGGCGGGCGAGCGGATGGTGAACTTGCGGTCCTGGAAGAGGACTTGCGGCTGACCGCCGCCGGGCGTCCCCGGGTCGGCCGAGGAGCCGCCGGGGGAGCCGGTCGGGGCGGTGCTCGCGGGGCCGGTGGTCGGAGCGGCAGCGGGGGACTGGGAGGTGGAGGTGCCGGGGCCGCCGCCGAGCGGTGACTTGCCCTGCGCGCGCTTGTCGTCGCTCTTGCCGTCGGAGTGGGTGAAGGCGTAGGTGAGCGTCACCGCGAGGATCACGGCCAGGACGCTGCCGCCGATGGCCATCACCTTCTGCATCCGGCCGCTGGGTACCCGGCTCTGCCCGTCGTGCCCGCTCCCGCTCCCGTCGTGCCCCTCGTGCCCGTTTCCGGGACCGCGCCCGTGCCCGTTTCCGCGACCGCTCTCGGGACCGCTCCCGTCGCCGTGGCCGGTGGCTCCGTGGGCGCCGGTCGCGGGGCCGTCCACATTCGTCGGCCCGAACATGCCCGAGGTGTACGGGCCTGACGCGTACGGACCCGGCGCGTACGGGCCCGGCGCGTACGGGCCGGAGGGCGCGGCACCCGTCCCGGCGGGCGGTGCGACCCGCGGCGCCCCCTGCGGCATCGCGGGCGGTACGGCGGGCGCCGGTATGTGCGGCGGCGCGGCGGGCGCGGCAGGCGGTGCCGGGGCCGGCGGCAGGGCCGCGGCGGCCTCCCGCCGGGCTATCTCGGCCGCGAGCGGCTGCGGCAGCCAGCCGCTGAAGTCCCGCAGCGGGCGGCCCGCGCCGCGCTCGCACAGCTCGGCCAGCTCCGCGGGGGTGGGCCGGGCCGCCGGGTCCGCGGTCAGGCAGCGCTCCAGGACGGTCCGCAGCTCGTCGGGGTAACCGGACAGGTCGGGCGGCCGGACGGCGGTGTTGGCTATCTGCGTGGCGAGCGTGATCGCGCCCGCCGTGCCGTACGGGTGCCGTCCGGTGGCGGCGACCGCGGCGATCAGGCCGAGCGAGAACAGGTCGGTGGCCGGGGTGAGTTCGTGCCCGTTGGCGTGCTCGGGCGACATGTACTGCGGGGTGCCGATCAGGCCGCCGCTGCGGGTGAGCTGCGTGGAGTCCGCCGCGCGCGCGATGCCGAAGTCGATCACCCAGGGGCCGCCCGCGCCGAGCAGCACATTGCTGGGCTTGAGGTCGCGGTGGATGACGCCCGCCGCGTGCACCGCGCGCAGCGCCTCCGCCGCGCAGCCGACCAGTTGCAGCGCGGTGGCCACCGGCAGCGCCCCGTACCGGGCGAGCGCGTCGTCCAGCGGCAGCCCCGGAATGTAACTGGTCGCCAGCCAGGGCTGGTTGCCGGTCGTGTCGTGGTCGACGACCGGCACCACGTGGTAACCCTGGACCCGGCGCGCGGACTGCACCTCCTGCTGGAAGCGCCGCCTGAACTCCTCGTCCTGCGCGTATTCGCGCCGGATCACCTTCAGCGCGACCGGCTGTCCGCCGCGGGTGTGCGAGAGGTAGACCGACCCCATCCCGCCCTCGCCGATCCGGGCCAGCAGCCGGTAACCGGCCACCTCGCGCGGGTCCTGCGGCTCCAACGCCTGCAACGGACTCCCGCCCTGACCCTGATCAGAACCCGGACCCGCACCCGGCACCGGACCCGCACCCGCACCCGGCACCGGGCCACCGCTCGAACTGCTGTCGTGACTGGAGATTTCAGGCACCCCCCGGTAGGCGAACGAGGCACGATGCTACCGGGGGTGTGTACGAGGCACGGACGTCGTATCGAACCCGCCGACGCCTCGGTGCCGTTCGGTGACATCACCCACCGAGGACGGCCCCGGGCCGGACGCGAGAACAGCCTCGGACCGCGCCCCGTATCCGCCTCACGACTCGCCCGGCGCCGGCGCCAGCCGCACGAGCCGGTCACCCGTCCTGGTTCCCGTCGCCACCAAGGTCCCGCCCGACGGCACCTTCTGATATTTGGTCAGCAGCAACCAGCCGACCCCGTACCGCCGTTGGACTGCGGCGCGCTGCGCCGCCGTCGACTTCGGGTCCAGATACGTGCGCACGGCGGCGAATCTGCGGTCGCGTTCGGCGGCCGGGGTGGACGGGTCGGGCCAGGTGGGGGCGACCAGGAAGAAGCCGTAGGCGGGCAGGACGTGCGTGGCGTAGTACCCGTCGGTGAGGACCACCGCGTCGGCGGGCATGCGGTCCGCGGCCCAGCCGTACCCCGGCCAGCGCACCGGGTGGTCGACGGTCACCGGCAGGAAGCGCTGCGGTACGACGGCGCCGATCTGCGCGGCCACGCCGAAGCAGAGCGCGACGGCGGCCAGGGGCGCGAGCACCGCGCGCAGCCGGGTCCACGGCGGGATCGAGGCCAGTTCCACGGCGAGCGCGAACTGCGGCGGCACGAGCAGCAGCGCGAAGACCCGCCCGTAGGTGTAGTGCCCGCTCACCCACCCGTAGGCGACGATCAGGCAGAAGGCGGCGAACATCAGGACCAGCGGGTCGCGGACGCGGCGCCGGGCGCGCAGTAGCAGCGGCGGCAGGCCGACGAGCGCCAGCCCGTACCACTGCCAGGGGTGGATGTAGAGCCGCTTGTGCACCGCGTCGACCGTGGTGTCACCGGCCAGCGAGAACACGTCGTAGTACGGCCACGCCACGGCCACCAGCAGCGCGAGCGCGCCCGCCAGCAGCCAGCGGGCCGTCACCCGCCGCGACCAGCCGCGCTGCCGGGCTGTCAGTACCGCCACGATCCCGACGGCCGCGGCCAGCGCGGTGATCGGGTGGATGAGGAGCAGCAGCCCGCAGGCCACGCCCAGCAGGGCGTAACCGGCCCAGCCGGTGGTACGGCGGCGCGCCAGCCGGTCGGTGAGCGCCCACAGGTGGAAGGTGACGCCGACCGCGAAGGCGCTCGGGTACGAGGCGCCGCGGGTCAGCGACCACACCCCGCAAAAGCCGCTCCACTCCTTGCCCTGCACGCCCCACAGCAGGGTGAAGGCCAGCAGCGCGTAGACCGGCGCCATCGGTCGTCTGCTCAGCGTCCGCGCGTACACGCCGACGCCGGTGACCAGCACCGCGAGATTCACCGGGCCGCACCAGCGCACGACCTCCCGCCCGGCGGCGCCGGTGGCCCGCGCGATCAGGCCGAGCGCCACGATGTACGGCGAGAAGTACGGGCTGCCGGCGCCCGGCAGGTCGAGCAGCGGATTGGCCGGGTGCCGCCAGTCGGCCTTGACCCGCTCCACCGCCGAGGCGTGCTGCCCGAAGTCCGAGGCGATCGGCGTACGCCAGGCCACCGCGGCGACCACCAGCCAGAAGAGCGTCCCGACGACGGCGTACGGCGTCACCCGCCAGGCCCGCGCCCGCTCCAGCAGCCGGGCGGGCAGACCGGCCCGCCCGGCCGCGACCGCGGCGCCGTCGGCCGTACCGGCCCCCGGCTCGTCGCCCGCGCCGTCGCCCGCGGTGACCTCTCCGGTCGTCAGTGACGGCAAGGCACGGCCTTGAGGAGGGCGCGGTCGTGCGGCCGCGGTGGGTGTGCGGCGGGGACCAATTGGCTCGATGTCATGACAAACTCCGTGTTCCGGCGGCGGTTCGGTCAGGGTGTCAGGGGGTCAGCCAGCATCAGGTCCGCCACGCGGGCGGCGGCACCTCCGTCGTCCAGGTGGCAGAAGGCGGCGCGGAAGGCCGTGTAGGCGTCGGCGCGGCCCCGGACGGCGGCCTCCGGGTCGCGCAGCGCGGCGGTCAGCTCGTCCGTGGTGCGCAGCAGCGGCCCCGGCGCCTGGGCCTCGTAGTCGAAGGTGAAGCCGCGCAGCGTGTCGCGGTAGTGCGGCAGGTCGGGCGTGAACAGCAGCACCGGGCGGCCGGTGACCGCGAAGTCGGCGAGCACCGAGGAGTAGTCGGTGACCAGCACGTCGGCGACGAGCAGCAGCTCCGCGAGGTCGGGGTGGGCGGAGACGTCCCGCACGAAGCCGCCGGGCACCGCCGGGAGGGTGTCGGCGACCAGCGGGTGCGAGCGGACCAGCAGCACATGGCTGGTGGTCAGCTCCGCCGCCATCGCCGCCAGGTCGAGCGGCAGGTGCAGCCGGGCGTGCTCGGCGTCGTACGCCTCGTCGTCGCGGACCGTCGGCGCGTACAGCACGACCGTGCGCCCGGGCGGCAGGCCGAGCCTGGCCCGTACCTCCTCGCGCACCTTGTCGCGGTCCTCGCCGCTGAGCAGGTCGGTGCGGGGCAGCCCGGTCTCGGCGACCTCGCCGTCGAAGTCGAGGGCGCGGCGCAGGGCCGGGGTGCTCTGCGAGTTGGGGGAGAGCAGCACGCTCCACTGGTGGCCGAGGCTCGGTTGCGGCCACATGTGGGTGAGGTCGGCGCACAGCGTGCCCGCCAGGTCCTGGCCGATCCGCTTCACGGGCGCGCCGTGCCAGGTCTGGACGACCCGCTGGCCCTCGCGGCGGCGGAACCACGCGGGCAGATGCGTGTTGGTCACCACATGGCGGCTGCGGGCCAGCGCCTCGTACCACTCGTCGCTGCCGCGCAGCACCGCGCGGGCGGTCGCGGGCACCGCCACGGTGTGGTCGCGCACCACCCACACATGGTCGAACGGGACGCCCCTGCGCACCAGTTCGTCGTGGACGGCGCGCGGCGAGTCCGCGCAGTCGCGGCCGTCGAAGCTGCTGTAGAGGACGGTGTCGGTCAACGGGCGGCGCAGCAGCACCGGATAGCGCCGCTCGCGCAGCATCCGCTGCCGGTACGGGCCGCGGTCCGCCGCGGGCACGGGCGATCCGGCCGCCACGAACAGGTGGTCGTGGAACCGCCGGTCGACCGTCACCGGCCGCGCGCCCGGCGCCGCCGGGAGCCGCAGCGGCAGCTCGGCGAACGCCTCCCGCGCGATCCGCACCGGGGCGTCGCCGCCGTCCGCCGCCCGCAGGTGCAGATACCAGCGCCCGGCGTGCGGCAGCGCCGACACGTCCAGCGCGGCGCTGAACCGGCGTACGGGGCCGACCGGGCCCCGCCCCGTGGCTCCCTCCGCCCCGACCGGGGCGTCGTCCCCCGTTGCCGTAGCGGCGCCCGCAGCCCCCACGGCGCCCGCCGCCCCCACGGCCCCCGCCGCCGCCTCGGCGGCAGCGGAGTCCGCGCCCTTGGCCGCCAGCGTCACCTCGACGCCGACCTCGGCCGCGTACGTGCCGTGCCGCAGGACCAGCCGGGCCGGGGGCGGGGTGTCGGCGGGGAGTTCACCGGTGACCAGGAGGGTGCCGTTGGTGGCGCGCGCCACATGGGTGGCCAGCGGCTGGGGCGTACGGTCGCGCAGCAGCAGATTGCCCGCCGCGGTGGCGTCGACGACCAGCTCGCGCCGGGCCCCGGCCAGCAGCGCGTCGCCGCCGAGGTCGTAACGCCCCTGCGGCAGCGGCCGGTCGGCGGCGATCCGCGCGGTGCCGCCGTCGGCGAAGACCGCCTCGAACGACCAGGCCGCGGCCGTCTCCGGAGCGACCTCCTTGGGCAGCCCCTCGACGTCGGGCCGCGCCCCCGCGAGGTCGGCGAGGACCAGGCGCGCCGTCAGCCGCGTCCAGCCGTCGATGCCGGTGCTCTCCGCGTCGACGGTCAGCGGGTAGTCGAAGGCCGCGCCCGTCGTCTGCTGCGCGGCCCGCAGCGCGACCGGGGGCTTGCGGTCGCGGACGGCGATCTCGAAGACGACCGCGCCGTCGCCGTCCGCCCGGTGACCGGTGATCCGGCGGGTGACCGGCTCGACCGACAGGTGCAGCCGGCCGTCCTTGTACCAGGGCACGAGCCGGGTGTCGTCGTCCAGCGGGAAGGGGACGGGCGAGGACCCGGCACCCGCGTCGTCGGCGCGCGGCGCCGCCGGGCGGACCACCGAGCCCGCCGCCACGACGATCCCGAGCCGCCACTGCCCGGCCGTCCAGCCCTCCTTGCCCCGCAGCCGCTTGGGGTCGACGGTGATCTCGAAGCCGGACCAGTCGTACGAGTGCCGCTCCTGCGGTCCGCCGTCGGTCACTTCGGGGACCCGCACGGTACGCACCGGCAGCAGCAGCTTGCGGCGCCCGGACATCAGCACTGCCGTCTTGAGCGAGGTGCGGCGCGCGCCCGCGTCCACATTGCGCACATACGCGTGGCCCCGGAGGATCAACTTGCCGTCGCGCCAGTCCAGTTCGCTGAGCCGGGCGACGACCGGCAGGTCCTTCGTGCCGATGGCGGTCACCGCGCGCGGCAGCGGGACGGGCGAGCCGTCGCCGCGCACGACCACCGCGCGCTTGCGCAGCGGCGGCCCCGCGATGTCGAACACGGTGCGCCCGCCGTGCTGTTCGTGCGCAAGCACCTCCAGCAGGTCCGCCAGCCGCCCTTCCCTGATCAGCTCCCAGCGGATGCGCAGCTCGGCGGGCAGCGCGGGGAAGAGCGTCGGGTCGACGCGGCCGAGGTAGTCGCGGACGCGGTCGAGGAAGACCTGGTGGTATTCCGGTCCCGCCATCGGCAGGGCCTCGATGAAGTACAGCAGGTCGTCGGTGAGCACCGACCGGTCGTAGTCCCGCTTGTACTTGCTCCAGCGGGTGTTGGCCGGGTCGGCCAGGAACCGCGAGACCCCGTCGACGGCCGCGATCCGGTCGCGTACGCCCTTGACGTCGGTGCGGCGGCGGGTGATCGAGCCCTCGCGGATCCGCCAGTAGTAGACGTGCTCGTGCAGCACGTCCACGGCGTCGGCGAGGAAGTGCGCCGGGATGGTCAGCGGCGTGTCCTCGTACAGCACGCCCTCGGGGAAGGCCAGTTGGTGCTTGTCCCAGAAGGAGCGGCGGAAGACCTTGTTCCACGCCACGCGGTCGGACAGCAGGCCCAGGTCACGGGTGATGTGCGTGCGCCGCACGGTCTTGTCCATGCCCCGGTGCTGCCACGCCTGGCTGCGGCCCTGCGTGGTGAGCCGGTAGACGTTGCCGGTCGCGAAGTCGGAGCCCGACTGGTCGAGCAGGCCGACCAGCCTCTCGTACGCGCGCGGCGGCAGCACGTCGTCGCTGTCCACGAAGGTCAGGTACGACGTCTGCGGCGCCGCGTTCCGCGCCCCGGTGTTGCGGGCGTGGCCGAGGCCGCCGTTGGGCTGCGCGACCAGCCGGAAGCGCGGGTCGCGGTCGGCGAACGCCTGGGCCAGTTCAGGGCCCGAGTCCGTCGATCCGTCGTCGACCATCACCACATCGAGGTCGGTGAAGGTCTGCGCCGCGATCGACCGCAGGCACTCCTCCAGATACTGCTCCACGTTGTAGACGGGGACGACGACAGTGAGGCGGGGCGTCATGGCGGGCAACGGTCCTTCCGGGACGGCGACGGCATACGGATGACGGCACGCGCGCGACGGCACATGCACGACGGCATGCGAATGCCGTTCCTTCAACTCGTCGAAGGGCCTTCCGGTCACCGCGAGTGAGCCGAACGAGCGAAAGGGTGAACCGCCGCAGGGTGTCCGGTTGGTACGCTCGGACGCTATCCCGTACCGGTACGTCTCGATCTGTCCAGGATGGTCATGCCCCGAATCAGCGTCGTCGTCCCCGTCCACCGCGCACAGGGCTTCCTGCGCGCCTGTCTGGAGTCGGTGCTCGGGCAGTCCTTCACCGACGTCGAGGTCGTCGCCGTCGACGACGCCTCACCGGACGCGAGCGGCGCGATCATCGCCGAATTCGCCGCCGCGGACCCGCGGGTCAAGCCGCTGCGGCTGGACCGCACCGGCGGCACGGGACCGGCGCGCGACGCGGGCGCGGCCCTCGCGACCGGCGACTACCTGCTCTTCCTGGACGCCGACGACCTGATGACGCCCGGCACGCTGGCCGCCGCGGACGCCCGGCTGCGCGCCACCGGCGACCCCGATGTGCTGCTCTTCGACCACGAGCGCTTCACCGTCTGGGAGAACATCCAGGAGAGCGACGACGCCGACTTCCTCGGCGAGGCGGGCGACTCCGTCTTCACCGCGTCCGACCGCCCCGAATGCCTGGGCACCTACCCCGCGGTCTGGAACCGGCTGCTGCGCCGCGCCTTCTGGGAGGAGCGCGGCTTCCGCTTCGGCGAGGGCGCGTACGAGGACGTCGCCGTCGCCTCCCGCGTCCTGCTCGCCGCCTCCGGCATCGCGTGCCTGGACCGGGTCGGCGTGCGCTGGCGCAAGCGGCGCGGGATCAGCGTCGGCACCACGCCCGGCCGCCACCACCTGGCCGTACTCGACCGGTACGAGGCGCTGTTCGCCGAGATCGACGGCGGCGACGAGGCCGAGGACCGCAAGCGGGAGCAACGCGCCGCGCTGTACGGGCGGATGGCCGTCCTGCTCGCGGCCGTCGGCGAGGACGACTCGCCGCTGACGCCCGACGCCCGGCCGGAGTACGTCCGGCGCGCGGGACGGCTGCTGGGCCGCTATCGGCCCGCCGGCTGGACCGCGCCCGACAGCAACGAGGGCCGCTGGCTGCGGGCCGCGGGCACCGGCAGTTACGGCCGCTACCGCGCGGCGCTCGGCGGCCAGGCGTGGACGCGCAAGCTGGCCCGCCGGATGAGGGCACGCAAGAACGCGCTGGGCCGCGCGGCCTATCAGCGCTACTACCGGCTGCGGCTGCGCCGCCCGGTCGACCCCAACCTCGTGGTCTACGCGGCCTATTGGAACCGCGGGGTGTCCTGCAACCCCGCGGCCGTCTACTACAAGGCCCAGGAGATCGCCCCGCACCTGCGCGGGGTGTGGGTGGTCAACAAGAATGACCGCGAGGCGATGCCGCCCGGCGTCGACCACGTCGTGGTCAACTCCCGCCGCTACTGGGACGTGCTGGCCCGCGCCAAATACCTGGTGAACAACGCCAACTTCACCGGCCAGGTCGCCAAGCGCCCCGAGCAGGTCTACCTCCAGACCCACCACGGCACACCGCTCAAGCACATGGGCATGGACCTGCGCGCCCGCCCGGCCGTCGGCAAGGGCATGAGCTTCGGCCGCCTGCTCGACCACGCCGACCAGTGGGACTTCTCGCTGGCCGCCAACCAGCACTCCGCCGAGGTCTGGGAGCGGGTCTACCCCAGCGGCTACGAGACGCTGCCCAGCGGCTACCCGCGCAACGACGTGTTCCACACCGCGGGCGCCGACGAGGTCCGCCGCGCCCGCGAGAGCCTGGGCCTGGCACCCGGCACCACCGCGATCCTCTACGCGCCCACCCACCGCGACTACCAACGGACCTTCGTCGTTCCGCTCGACCTGGAACGGCTCTGCCGCGAACTCGGCCCCGGCTACACGCTGATGGTCCGCGCCCACTACTTCTACGGGCAGAACGACGCGCTCGAGGCGCTGCACGCGGCGGGCACCATCATGGACGTCTCGCAGCACCCGTCCGTCGAGGAACTGAGCCTCGCCTCCGACGCGTTGCTCTGCGACTTCTCCTCGCTGATGTTCGACTACGCCAACCTCGACCGGCCGATCGTCGTGCACGCCGCCGACTGGGAGGCGTACCGCGCCGCCCGCGGCGTCTACTTCGACCTGCTGTCCGGGCGGCACGGCGAGACGCCGGGCGTGGTGGCGGGCGACGAGGCGGGACTGGCCCGCGCCTTCCGTTCGGGGGCCTGGCGCGGCCCCGAGGCGGCGGCGCTGCGGGCCGCCTTCCGGCAGCGGTTCTGCGCGTACGACGACGGGCTCGCCGCCGAGCGCGTGGTGCGCCGGGTGCTGCTCGGCGAGCCCTCGCTGCTGCCGTACCGCCCGCTCCAGGACCGCCGTCCCGCCCCGGCCCCGGCCGGCGCGCGGGACGCGGACCCGACGGCGGGACCCGCGGGGGAGCGCCCGGCGGTCCCGCTCGGCTGAGCCGCTGGAGCCGCGGGAGCCGGCCGCTCGCCTGAGGCGCGGGAAGCGCGGGAGCCGCTGGAGCCGGCCGATGGCGTGAACCGCCCGGCCCGCGTGAGCGGCCCGACCGGGTGAACCGCCCGCGCCGCCGGGGCCCTTGGGGCCGCTACACGCTGCGCGGGTCGGGCCCCGAGGGCTCCAGCGGCGGCGGCCCGGACGGATCGGAGGCGTCCGCCGCGAGCGGGGCCAGCGCGCGGGCGCGGGACGGCGGCGGGGCCAGGTGCCGGTCCTCCGGCGGGATCACGGGCGGCAGCCCGCCGTCCTCGCGCAGGAACACCCGGCGCACGACGCGTTCGGCGGCGAGCCCGTCGTCGTAGGGACAGAACCGGCGCCGGAAGACGGCCCGCAGTTCGGCCGAACGCGGGCCGCGCCAGGCCCCCGTGGCGAGGATGTCGGTCAACTCGCCCTCGCTGCGCGCCACCAGACCCGGCGGGTGCGCGGTGATGTCGAAGTACGCGCCGCGGGTGGCCCGGTAGGTCTCCCAGTCCGCGGCGTGCAGCACGATCGGCCGGTCGAGGCCCGCGTAGTCGAACATCAGCGACGAGTAGTCGGTGATCAGGCCGTCCGAGGCCAGGCACAGCTCCTCCGCCGACGGGTGCCCTGACACGTCGATGACCCGCGGGTGCGGGGCCCGGTCGTCCAGACCGTCGCGCGGGTCGCCCGGCGGGTAGAAGTGGTGGGTCCGGCGCAGCAGCACCACGTCGGGACCGAGCGCGTCGGCCATCCGCGCCAGGTCGAGCGCGGGCCGGTAGCCGCGCTGGTAGTCGCGGTGCGTGGGCGCGTAGAGGAAGGCGGTGCTCTCGCGCGGGATGCCGAGTTCGTCGCGCAGCCGCAGTACGTCGCGCGCGGTGGCCCGGTGGAAGATGTCGGTGCGCGGCTGGCCGTACTCCAGGGCCGTGAAGCCCGACGGGTAGGCGCGCTCCCAGACCAGCGTGGAGTGGCGGCTCGCCGAGAGGCTGTAGTCCCAGCGGTCGACGTGCCGCAGCATCCGCTCGAAGTCGGTGGTGCCCGCGGCTGCCGGGTGCTCCTGGAGGTCGATGCCCATGTGCTTGAGCGGCGTGCCGTGGTGGGTCTGCACATTGATCTGGCCGGGCCGCTTGGCGTACCTGCGGTGGAAGTTGACGTTGCTGACCAGGTACGAGGCGCGGGCCAGCGCCGTCCAGTAGGCGGCGGAGCCCGGCTCCAGACGCCGTACGCCCGGCGGCAGGGTGTGCGCGTGCTCCGCGGTGGTCACCCACGCGGTCCGCATGTGCGGTGCCAGTTCCCGCAGCCGCTCCTCGACGGCCGCCGGATTGCAGGAGTAGCCGCGGTCCCAGTACGCGGAGAACACCGCCAGGTCCGGGTCGAGCGCGCGCCGCCGCTGCACCCGGTAGTGCGCGTGCAGCGCCGTCGTCCGCAGCCTGCCGTACAGCGCCCTCGCCCGCTGGGCGGCGCGCAGCCGCAGCCGGTGCGCCCGGCCGAGCGCCTGGAAGGTGCGCCGTGCGCCCAGCGCGACCAGCAGGTACCGCACCCCGCTGCGGCCGGTGGGACTGGCCCGGAAACCGCTCGGCCGCAGCCGCCGGTACTGGGCACGGCAGCGGCGGAAGTACTCGGGGCGCGACGAATTCGGCAGCCGGTCGGGGAAGTTGAAGACGGTGGTGAGGTGATCCAGTATCCGGCGGAAGAGCACCGGCCGCCACCGCTCCAGCTCCGGGTGGCTGTCGAGGAACGCGAACAGCAGGTCGTACTGCTTGAAGATGTCGAAGTGCCGCCGGCTGGTGGTGTGCAGGATGCCGCTGCCGCGCCGCTGCCGGTAGTGCACGCAGACCCGGTCGAGCAGCGCGATCGACCCGGCGGCCATCAGCACCGGGTACGTCCACGGGGTGTCCTCGTAGTAGCCCGAGGGGAAGGCGATGTCGGACTTCTCGATGAAGTCGCGGCGGTACGCCTTGTTCCAGGCCACCATGATCAGCCGCAGCAGCTCGGGCCGGTCGTCCAGCGTGCAGACCTCGGGGCCGGTCTCGCTGAGGATCGCCGCGAACTGATTGCGGTGGACGTCGCCGTTCCAGTACGTGCGGGCGTAGTCGAAGACCAGCACGTCCGGCTCGCCGGTCCGCTCGATCCGGGCGGCGACGGCCTCCAGCGAGCCGGGGACCATGGTGTCGTCGGAGTCGAGGAACAGGACGTAGTCGCCGGTGGCGCGGGCGAGACCCGCGTTGCGGGCCCGGCCGAGGCCGATGTTCTCCGGCAGGTGCAGCACCTCGACGCGGGCGTCCCTGGCCGCGAACGAGTCGGCGATGGCGCCGCTGCCGTCGGGGGAGCAGTCGTCCACGACGATCAGTTCGACATCGGCGAAGGACTGGTCGAGCACGGATTTCAGACAGGCGTGCAGATACGCCTGCACCTGGTAGACGGGGACGACGACGCTGAAGCGGGGCACAGCACATCCAGGTTCGACACGGGGGCGAGGGGCGCACGGGCGCCCATGGCTTTCGCGCGGAGTGCCCGTTATATCCAGGGAACGCGTGGCCGCGCCGCTGGTTACGCTCCGGCGCGTCGCGAGTCGCGGATCCGTACAAGTGCTTTGGTGATGATCGGCGGCAGGACGTTGACCAACAGACGGCGCGCCCGGGAGCGGCGCGGCGCGGGGGCGGCGGGGGAGGCGGCCGTCGGGGCCTGCGACTCGGGCCGCCCGGCGGGCTCCGCGGTCCGCGCGGCGGCGGATTCGGCGTGCGTCGCGGCCTGCGCCGCGGCCTGGTCAGGGGCCTGTGCGGCGGCGGGCGCGTGCCGGGACGGCGGCTGCGACGGCGACACCGTACGGTCCCGGTCGCCCTTGACCCGCAGCAGCGGCGCGCCCGCCACCGTCTGCACCTCGTGCCACAGGTCGGCCCGGCCCGACACGTACGCCAGCAGCTCCGCGCGGATCTCGGCCGGATCCCCCCAGGTGGCGTACATCTTGCTCTCGGTCACGCAGATCGCGTGCAGCCCGCCGGAGGTGACCGCCTGCCAGACGGCGGCGGCCACGCCGGGACAGTGCGCCGAGCGGTAGTCGTCCAGCGCCACCACGCCGTGCGGGTGCAGCAGCTCGCGCGAGGTCTCGATGTCGGCGTGCACGTGCTCGTACAGGTGCGAGGCGTCGATGTGCGCGAACCGGCACGACACCGGCTGGACCCGGTCCCTGACCGTCGAGGACAGGCCCTGGACGACCTCGGGCAGCTCGTCGTGGAAGGAGAGGTAATTGGCCTCGAACGAGTGACGGGTCAAGGTCGGGTACGACTTCTTCATCTCGGCGGAGTTGGCGATGTCCTCGGCCGGGGCGTCGAACAGGTCGCAGACGGTGAAGGTGTCGCCCTCGCGCAGGTAACTCCCCATGAAGATGGCGCTCTTGCCGAGATAGGCGCCCACCTCCAGCAGGTCGCCGGACTCGGTACGGCTGAGCTGCCGGGTCAGGAACCAGTCGAAGAGGACCTGGTCGACGGGGAAGAACCAGCCCTCGACCTGGGCCAGTTCGGTGGGCGCGGGAAGCCGGTCCTCGGCGGAGGTGAGGGTCATGGGGGGATGTCCGTTCGGTACGGGTGTGGGGGGCGTCAGTGTAAAGCGCCCGACGCCCCCCGTTTCGTACCGAATATTCCGCCGCCCCGCGCGTGCGCCGCTCCCTGGTGGCTCCCCGGCCGGCTCCTCGACGGCTGCTGGACGGCTACTTGACGGCGCCCGCCATCACACCGGACACGAACTGCCGCTGGAAGGCGAAGAAGACCACCAGCGGGACCACCATCGACACGAAGGCGCCGGGCGCCAGGATGTCGATGTTGTTGCCGAACTGCCGTACCTGCTGCTGGAGGGCGACCGTGATCGGCTGCGCGTCGCTGTTGGCGAAGATCAGCGCGACCAGCATGTCGTTCCACACCCACAGGAACTGGAAGATGCCCAGTGACGCGATGGCCGGGCCGCCCAGCGGCATGACCACCCGCACGAACAGCCGGATCTCGCCCGCGCCGTCCAGCCGCGCGGCCTCCAGCAGCTCGCGCGGGATCTCCGCGAAGAAGTTGCGGAGCAGGAAGATGGCGAAGGGCAGTCCGAACGCGGTGTGGAAGAGCACCACACCGGAGATGTCACCGAAGATCCCGATGTCGCCGAAGAGCCGCGCGACCGGGATCAGCGCCACCTGCACCGGCACCACCAGCATCGCCACCACGGCGATGAACCACCAGTCGCGGCCCGGGAACTCCATCCAGGCGAAGGCGTAACCGGCGAGCGAGCCGATCACCACGACCAGCAGCGTCGCGGGCACGGTGATCAGCGCGGTGTTCACCAGCGAGTCGGTGATCGCGTGATTGTCCAGCAGCGTGCGGTAGTTGGAGACCGTCAGTTCCGACGGCGAGGTGAAGACCTTCCACCAGCCGCTGGCCGAGATGTCGCTCGGCGTGCGCAGCGACGACAGCAGCAGCCCGATCGTCGGCATCAGCCAGAACAGCGCCACCACCAGCAGGAAGACCCGCACCAGGCCGCCGCTCGCGCGGGCCGCGATCCGCGCGGCCACACTCTCCTTCGGCCTCGGCGCGGCATCGGGCACCGCATCGCTCTTCGCCGCCTGGCCGCCCGTCTCAGGACCGCCCGCCATGGCGGCCGATTCCGCGCTCATCGCCGTCCCTCCCTGCGCAGCCGCCGGATGTTGAAGATCATGACCGGCAGGACCAGCAGCAGCAGGATCACACCGATCGCGCTGCCGACCCCCTGGTTGTCACCGCCGCCGAAGGACGACAGATAGAGCTGGAGGGCCAGGACGTTCGCGTCCGACTGGGTGCTGCCGGGCGCGATGATGTACACGAGGTCGAAGATCTTCAGCACATTGATCATCAGCGTGACCGTGACGACCACCAGGACCGGGGCCAGCAGCGGCACGGTGATCCGGCGGAACACCTGCCACTCGTTGGCGCCGTCCACCCGCGCCTGTTCCATCAGCTCCCGCGGCACCCCGGCCAGACCGGCCGCGATCAGCACCATCGCGAAGCCCGCCCACATCCAGATGTAGCTGCCGATGATCGACGGCGTGATCAGATTCGGGCCGAGCCAGTTGACGCCGTTGTACTTGCCGGAGAAGTTCGAGGCGGGCAGCCGCAGTTGGGCCCCGGCGGCGGACGCGGGCAGCTTGTACGTGCCGTCCTTCCCGGACTTCGCCGTCGCCACCACCTTGCCGTCCTTGACCGCCTGCACCTTCACACCGGACAGCGCCTTCTCGCCCGGATCGATCACACCGGGCTTCCCGGTGCCGCCGGGCCTGAAGTCCAGCCATACGGTGCCGGTCACCGAATCCGGCTGCGACGGCGCGGGCTTGGCGTCCACGGCGTTCGAGGGCAGCTTGTTCTGCGGGATGCCGATCAGCGGCAGATCCGCGGGGCTGCCCTGCTGGGCCGCGGACTTGGTGGTGAAGGAGCCGCCCGCGCTCGGCGCGAGATCGCCGCCGGGACGCGGCCGGGCGCCCGGATAGGCCGCGTTGTCGGTGAACGTGTCATGGACCGCGACCACCACGGCGTTCGCGACGCCGCGCCCCGGGTCCTGCTCGTACACCAGCCGGAAGATGATCCCGGCCGCCAGCATCGAGATGGCCATCGGCATGAAGATGACCAGCTTGAACGCCGTGCTCCAGCGCACCCGTTCGGTGAGCACGGCGAAGACCAGACCGAGGGCGGTCGCCACGGTCGGCGCGACCACCACCCAGATCGCGTTGTTGCGCACGGCGGTGAGGATGCCGTGGTCGGTGAAGACCGTGCCGAAGTTCTTCAGACCGACGAAGGCACTGCCGTCGGCGTCGAAGAGGCTGCGCTGGACGGTGTAGACGATCGGGTACACCACGAGCGCGCCCAGCAGGAGCAGGGCGGGCAGCAGGAAGAGCGCGGCCACCCAGGGACGGGTGCCCATCAGGCTCCTGCGGCGGCCCGGTCCCTTGGCGGGCGGGCCGGGCAGAGGGCCGGGCGGCGGGGGGGCCCCCCCCCCCGGGGGGCCCCCCCCCCCCCCCCCCGGGGGGGGGCGCCCCCCGGGGGCCCCCCCGCCGCGGCCCGCCCCCACGGCGGC
>NZ_JBIBHM010000001.1:527546-895391 GCF_042957025.1 Streptomyces sp. NPDC008139 | reverse complement strand
GGGGGGTCCCTCGGGGGGGGGGGGGGGGGCGGGGGGGGGGGGGGGGGGGGGGGGGGGGGGGGGGGGGGGGGGCCCCCCCCCCCCCGGGGGCCCCCCCGCCTCCCGCCCCCGCGGCGGAGTCAGCCATCGGGGGCATCTCGCCTCAGTTCCCGTACGCCTTGGCGGCGTCCGCTTCGAGCTTGGCCTGCACGCCCGCGACATCGGACGGCTTGGAGAGGAAGTCCTGGAGGTCCTTCCACTCGCCCTGGCCCTTGGTCCCGCCGAAGGCGGCCGGAGCCTGGTCCGACATGTCGAAGCGGAAGTCGTCGCCCGCCGCGATCAGCGCCTGCGCGATGGACCGCTGCACGTCGTCCGGGTACGCCGCGAAGTCCAGCGACTTGTTCGGCGACAGGTAGCCGCCGCCCTGCGCCCAGATCTTGGCCGCCTCCGGCGTCGCGATGTACGTCAGCAGCGCCTGCGCGGCCGGGCTGTCCTTCAGCGCCACGCCCACGTCACCGCCGCTGACCACCGGCGCCTTGCCGCTGCCCACCGCGGGGAACGGGAAGACCTTCGCGTCCGTGCCCACCTTCGCCTTGGTGTTGGCGGCGATGAACGCGGAGACGAAGTCGCCCTCGTAGACCATCGCGCCGGCCGGCGGGTTGCCGGTGAAGACCTGCGTCACCGACTTCGGGAAGTCGGCGGCGAGCGCGCCGCTGTTGCCGCCCGCGAGCAGGTCCTTCTTGCCGAAGAGCTGCCCGAGCGTGGTGAGCGCGTCCTTCACCGACGGGTCGGTCCACTTGATGGTGTGCGCGGCGAGCTGGTCGTACTTCTCGGGACCGGCCTGCGAGAGATAGATGTTCTCGAACCAGTCGGTGAGCGTCCAGCCGTCAGCGCCGCCCACCGAGACCGGCGGGGTGCCCGACTCGAAGACGGTCTCCGCGGTCTTCAGGAAGTCGTCCCAGGTCTTGGGCACCGAGGCGCCCGCGGTCTCGAAAGCCGCGCTGTTGTACCAGATCAGCGACTTGTTGGAGACCTTCGCGTAGATGCCGTACTGCTTGTCCTTCCACGCCCCGAGCTTCTGCCATCCGGGGGAGAAGTTCTTCTGGAGTTGCGCGGTCGCCTCGGGGCCCAGCGGCTTCAGCCAGCCCTTGTCGGCGAATTGGTGCAGCACGCCGTTCTGCGCGAGGAAGGCGACATCCGGCGGGGCGCCGCCCTCGATCTTCGTGCCGAGGAAGGTGGACTGGCTGTCGCCGGTCGGGACGAACGTCGATTTCGCTCCGGTGAGCTTGTCGAACGCGTCCAGCACCTTCTGGAAGTTCTTCTGCTCCGGCCCCGTCCACACGGCGGCCACTTCGAGCTTCTGCCCGTGCAGATCGGGCAGTTTGACCCCCGAGGCGGAACTCGTGGCGGACGCGCTCGGCGATTTCCCGCCGTCGTCCTTCTTGTCGCTGTCACCGCCGCACGCGGCGGCGGTCAACGCCAGCGCGGTCGCCGTCACTGTGGCGAGCGCTATGCGCGTAGTGCGGTTGTTTCGGCTGGTGCGCGGATTCTTCAGCGTACGCATCTGGCCATCCCCTCAGTCCCGTGGCGTCTGTCCTATGCCTTCGTGAACCCCAGCCGCAAGGGAGTACGCCGCTCCGTGACAGCTATCGTGACCATGACGTGATCTTGAGCCAAACGCTTTAACAGGGACGGCTGTTGGAATATCGCCGCTTGTCCGTCACGCGCCTCCCGAATGCCGGGGCACGGGTGTGCCGCAGAACGGGGTGTTGGCCAACGCCCCGTCAAATCGGCGTATCCGCACGGGAATCGACGGCCGGCGTGCGCGATGACCGCCGGAACATCGCAGATCAGCCGTCTGATGCGGGCCAGTTGACCGCCGTCGGCCACCGGACCGGTTCAGACCAATGACGGTTTGGCGCCCGCCGGACGGAATCGGATCGCCGGGCGGGTACGAATTGGCGGACGGGGCAGGATCAGGGCATCCGCGTGAAATCCGCGCGCGGACGCGTCGGACGCGTCGGTACGGGCGGATTCGGCGGGATGCCCGTCCGACGGCCGCGTGACGTCAGATCAGCGGGCCGGGGGCGGAACCCGGCGCGCTCGCGGACGCGGCGCCTTCCGCGGTGCGCCCGCCCGCCTCCTCAGGGGCCGACTCCGCCGCCCGCTGCAAGGCACTGGCCAGCAGGGCGAGATCGGTCGGGCCGTTGCCCAGCTCGCGGACCTGGCGGCGGGCCGGAGGATCGCCCATCCGCTCCCACTCCAGCGCCACGACGGTCGGCCGGAGCGTCGCCGTACGCGGGATACGGCCGCTGACCCGGCCCGCCTGGAACGCCGTCACCGCGCCGCCGGGCCGCCGCAGATAGCCGCGCCCCGGCACCGTGTCGTCGAGCCCCGCCGGGTCCTCCACATGCACCAGCAGCGCCGCGGACTCCGCGTCCGGCATGCGCAGCGCGATCCGCAGCCGGGACCGCTCGTCGGCCTCGGTGGCCGCCGTACGCTCCGGGCGGCCGGTCGACGCGATGAGGTGCACACCGAGCCGCGCGCCCTCCCTGGCGACCGCCTCCAGCGCCCGGACGACACTGCCCGCCGCCGGTCTGCCGGTGCTGCCGAGACCGGGCGCGACCAGCTCGTCGAAGTCGTCCACGACCACCACGAGCCGGGGCAGCACGGGCTGGGTCCGCGCCGTCACCGCGCCCTGACCGGTGGGCTTGCGCGCCCCCGTCTCACCGGCGCGCGCCTCATTCCGTCCGTCGGACCGGCCGCCTTGGTGCGGCCCGCCCTGGTGCGGCACGGTCGCGGCGACCAGCCGGTCCCCGTGCCACGCCGCGAAGTCCTGCCCGTCGAGCAGCTCCGCGCGCCGCTTCAGCTCCGCGCCGAGCGCCTGCGCGAACTCCCGCATCCGCAACGGGTCCGAGGCCACCAGATGCGTGCTCACGTGCGGCAGATCGGCGCAGGCGCGCAGGCCCTCGCCGCGGTCCTGCCCCGCCCCGTCCACCAGCACCAGGGACAGCCGCTCGGGGCGGTCGCCCGCCGCGAGCGCCGCCGCGACCGACCGCAGCAGCTCCGTCTTGCCCGAGCCCGGCGCGCCGCCGACCATCGCGTGCGGCCCCTCGGTCACCAGGTCCACCGCGACCCGGCCGCCCGCGCCGACGCCCAGGACGGCCGTCGCCGCCCCGACCGCCGCGGGGGCCGCCGCCCACCGGTCGGCGATCTTCGCGGGCGTGGCCAGCGCCAGGTCCAGCTCGTCGAGCAGCCGTACGGTGCCGGGCAGCGCGTGCCGCGAACGGGCGCCGGACGCCTCGCCGTCAGCCTCGCGCAGCGGTGCCAGGGCGCGCGCGAAATGCTCGGCCCACGCGGCCGACACGGCGTCCAGCACTATGTCGTCGGCGGCCGGCTCGGGCGGCGCGCTCGCGGCGGCCGGGCCCGCGGGCTCGATCCGCAGCGTCGTCGCCACGTCGCCCGACAGCCGGGCCACGACCCCGGTGTCCACAGCGGGCCGCTCGCCGCTCTCGGCCAGGCACAGCACATGCACCCCGACCGAGGGTCCGGCGACGGCGATCCGCGCCACGGTCTGCCGCAGCGTGGTGGACCCCGGATCGCCGTCCACCACCAGGAGCGTGAAGGGCCCTTCGTAGGAGGCCGCCGCAGCCGAAGCCGCCTCAGGGGTCGCGGCGGCCCAGCCCGCGCCCAGCGGACCCGCCTCCAGGCGGCGCGCCAGCTCGCCGGTGCGCGCGTCCGCCTGATCCCGGTCGAAGGCCAGCAGCAGCCGGCAGTCCTGGCCGTGCGCGGGGCGCAGATGCGGTAGCCAGTTCAGCCAGGACCACTCCTCGGCGCGCTGGTCGGCGGTGCGGGCGCGGTCAACGCTCAGCATCACCAGCTCAAGAACGGCGGGGGAGTGCAGCGCGCAGAGCTGCGCCAGGACGGCGCGGGCCACACCCGCCAGCCGCGGCCGGGGCCCGGTCAGGGTCAGCGCGGCCGTCCGCGGCGCCAGCAGGTCCACGGTGAACGGCACGGCCGTCAGCAGCCGCGTCCCGTCCTCGGACGGCAGATCCGCCGTCCCCAGCCGTACGGTCAGCGCGTCCGGATGGCCGGGACCGCGCTCCCACAGCCGCCGTCCCGGGCCCAGCGCCGTCAACAGGACGGCCGCGGGATCGGGCCACCGCTCCCGCAGCGCCTCGGCCTCCCCGCCGTCCCCGTCGTCCTCGGCACCCTTCACCGCGCCGAGCCGCCGCCGCGCCCAGGCCCCTATCGACCCGACGACGCCGCCGCCACCGGGGCGCCGCGCGCTGTCGAATCCGGGTGCCCGGCGCTCACCGGTGGCCCGGCGGCCACTGCCCAGGGGGGCGTCGTCCTCGTCGCCGTCGTCGCCGTACACGTCGGCGGGGGTGCCGGGCGCGTCGTACGGGTCGCCGGGCGTACGGCCGTAGGCGTCGGCCTCGGGTGCCGCCGGGGGACGGCTGTGCGCCGTGCCGGACGTACCCGCGCCGGGGAGGCCGTCCGGCCGCGTACCGCCGAAGGCACCGGGGCCGGCAGCGGCACCCGCACCGGCGTCGACGGCCGCGCCCAGGGCCAGGCCCGCGCCGTGCGTGACGGTGGACGAGGGGTCGGCGACCGGGAGCGGGGCGGAGGGCTCGCGCAGCGAGACGCGCAGGTGCCCGTCGGCGTCGGGCTCGGCGGCGAGCGCGGAGGGCCCGGTGGAGCTTCCCGACTCCAGGCGGAGCGTCGATTCGCCGATCCGGAGCAGGGCCCCCGGGGGCAGCGCGAGGGGGCGGGGGCCGACGGGCCGCCCGGCGAGGGTGGTGCCGTTGGTCGAGTCGAGGTCGGCGATGGTGATGAGCCCGTCCGCGCCGAAGGCGACCTCGCAGTGCAGACGGGAGACGTCCGGGTCGTCGAGCGGCACGTCGGCGTCGGCCGAGCGGCCGATCCTGGCCTGGCCGCCCTGGAGCAGGTGCACACCGCCCGCGTCGGGGCCGCCGACCACATGCAGCCTGGCCGTCTCGGCGGGCGGCTGCCCGTACTGCCCGAACCGGCCGTACTGACCGTGGTCCGCGACATGGCCGCCGCGCTGCTCCGCGGGCGCGTGCAGCGAGAGCAGCGCGCCGTCCACGAGGGGCGGCACGCCCAGCGGCGTGGTCGGCGCGAGCCGCAGCGTCCCGGCGAAGAGCGCGACGGACGACCCGGCGGACCTGCCCGGCTGCCCGGACCCGGCCGCGGAGGCGAGGGCACCGGCCACCGCGCCCAGCGTGGTCCCCGCGGGCGCCGTGATGAGCACGTCGCAGGCGCGCACGGCCCGACCGCTGCGCGGCCCGAGGACGGTCAGCCGGATCTGCATCTCGTCCGCGCTCCCCTTCTGCCCTGACCCGCGGCGGGAAGTCCCCTCCCCGGCCGCGCGCGGGCGCGTCGACACGTACAAGCACGAGCGGTGGAGCCCCCGTTGCCCCATCCGGACCGTACGGGTGCATCCTCCCACCCGCCACTGACACCCCGTCCCCGGTCCCGCCCCGAGTGATCTTGAAAGTACGGCAGATGATCATCCCGCGACGGAAACCGTCCGGAAAGAGCGCCGCATCCGACCGGAAAGCCGCCGCTCGTGGCCGATCGCCGCCACAAACCGGGCGCGGGCCCTGCGTACGCGATGCGCCGCGCGCCACGGCACATGCCGGTGACACCACGTGACGCAACCAACAGCCCGGTCCTCGCGTCCTAGGTCGGACAACTGTTCGCGGACGTTCTCGGGCGTTCCCGGACCCTCCGCGGGCCGTCGCCGGGCCGTCGTCCGGCCGACGGCGGGCTGACGGCGGGTCGTGGGCGGGACACCGGGCACGGCACGGAACGCCCGACGGAACGCGGCACGGGCCGATTCCCGTGGCGCGGCCAGGACGCGGGCCCGCCCGGCGGCACTACGCTTGGCCGGAATCAGGGCGAGCCCGCCATGAGTACGGCCATGAGCACCGCCGCGCACGCGCCGGCGGCGCGCACGGTCAGGGCGGACACACTACGGAGCAGGGAGCGCATGACGTGCGGCCGGTAGGCAGCAAGTACCTCCTGGAGGAACCGCTGGGACGCGGCGCCACGGGCACCGTCTGGCGTGGCCAGGTGCGCGGCGAGCAGGGCAGCGCCGTCGCCGTCAAGGTGCTCAAGGAAGAGCTGGCCGGCGACCCGGACGTGGTGATGCGCTTCCTGCGCGAGCGTTCCGTGCTGGTCCGGCTGCGCCACCCGCACATCGTCCGGGTCCGCGACCTGGTCGTCGAGGGCGATCTGCTCGCCCTGGTGATGGACCTCATCGACGGCCCCGACCTGCACCGCTACCTGCGTGAGAACGGGCCGTTCAGCCCGGTCGGCGCCGCACTGCTCACCGCGGCCGTCGCCGACGCGCTCGCCGCCAGCCACGCCGACGGCGTCGTGCACCGCGACCTCAAGCCCGCCAATGTGCTGCTCGCCACGGTCACCGGCGAGGACGGCAATCCGCAGATGCACCCGATGCTGACCGACTTCGGCATCGCGCGGCTCGCGGACTCGCCGGGCCTCACCCGTACCCACGAATTCGTCGGCACCCCCGCCTACATCGCGCCGGAGTCCGCGCAGGGCCGCCCACAGACCTCGGCCGTGGACGTCTACGGCGCGGGCATCCTGCTGTACGAGCTGGTCACCGGGCGTCCGCCGTTCCGCGGCGACAGCGCCATCGAAGTGCTCCAGGCGCACCTCAACCAGGAGCCGCGCCGCCCCACGACCGTGCCGGAACCGCTGTGGACGGTGATAGAGCGCTGCCTGCGCAAGGAGCCGGGGCAGCGGCCCAGCGCCGAGAACCTGGCCCGCGCGCTGCGCGTGGTCGCCGCGGGCATCGGCGTGCACTCCTCGCCCGCCGCGGCCGAGGCGGCCTTCGCCGTCGGCGGCCTCCTGGCGCCCGACGCGACGCCGACGCTGGTCCCCGGCACCGGCCAGGGCTCCGCCTCCGCCTCCGCAGACGCGGAGCCGACCCAGCTGCTCCCCTCCCGCCAGGGCGCGACGCCTTCCACCTACGACCCGAACGCCTCCACCACCGAACTGCCCGGCGACCCCGGCCCCGGCGGGGCCGCCGCCGAGGGCACCCGCGTCCTGCCGCCGGTCCCGGACGAGGGCCCCGGCGCCCCCCAGGGCCCGCACCCGTGGGAGTCCCAGCTCAGCGCCCTGCGGCACCGCAACGAGCAGACCGAGCTGCGCTACCTTTCCCCCGAACAGGACCCCCTGCGCCGCGAGCCGCGCCGCCGCCCCCAGCCCCAACAGCCGCCGCGCCAGCCGCACCAGGGACAGGGACAGGGGCAGGGTCGGGGGCAGCAGGGCGGACAGGGCTACGCGCAGCCGTACCAGCAGCCCCAGCAGCAGCGCCCCCAGCCCCAACAGCCGCGCTACCAACAGCCGCAGCCGCAACGCTACGAGCCCCAGCGCCCACCCGCCCCCGCGCCCGAGCCTCGCCAACGCGAGCCCCGCCAGCGCAGCGCCAACCCCATGAAGATCCCGGGCCTCGGCTGCCTCAAGGGCTGCCTCACCGTCATCCTCGTGATCGTCGTCATCTTCGTCGTCGTCTGGTACACCACCCCCCTGCCCGACTGGGTCAACAGCACCCGCAACCTCTGGGACGCCTCCTCCGGCTGGGTCAGCACCGTCTACGACAAAATCTCCTCGATCACGGGCGACTCCAACGGCAACTAACGGGCTCCGCCCGCCGGTTGACGACGGGGCTCGCCGCATGACGGCCCTGTAGGACAGGGCGGTCCGCCGCTGGGTGCGTTTGCGGGGGAGGGCGCGCCGCTGAGGTGCGGTTGCGCGAGGGGGTTCGCCGCTGGGGTGCGGCTGGGCTTGTGCGGGCCAGTTCGGCGAGGGGCTGGGCGTGTAGGGCACCGATGGGTGGTGGGGTGGTGGGGTTCGCCGCTGGGTTGCGTTTGCGCAGGGGGCTGCGCCGCGAGGTCAGCGCTACGGGGTGGGGTTCGCCGTTCGGCGCGGCTGCGGGGGAGGGCGCGCCGCTGAGGTGCGGTTGCGCGAGGGGCTGCGCCCTTACGGCACCGCTGCGCGGTGCGGTTTGCCGCTGGGTGCGGCTGCGCGGTGGGGTTCGCCGCTGGGTGCGGCTGCGGGGGAGGGTGCGCCGCTGGGGTGGGTTTGCGTGAGGGGCTGGGCCCCTTGGGTGGGTTTGCGTGAGGTGGGTTCGCCGGTAGCCAGCGAGCCGAAGGCGGCGCCGGTGTTGAAAGGGAGAACGCGCACAGCGACCGAGGAACGAGGGAGCGAGCACGATCGACCGTCGACACCGGATTTAAGCCGCCGGAGGCGAGAGGGCGGCAAAAAAAGGGAATCGCGGTGAGCTGACGCAAGAGGGCTCGCACGAACGGTGGGCATGCGCGAGGCGGTTCGCACCACGGTGAGCATGGGCGAGGCGGTTCTCCGCGCGGTGGGCATGCGCGAGAGGGCACGGCGCAGGGTGAGTTGACGCGAGAGGGCTCCTACCTAGCGGTGCGCCGACATGAGAGGGCTCCCATGCGCGGTTCGCCGTAGGTGGGTCCGTCTCGCGTGAGGTCGCCGTGGGGTGCGTGCCCTCCCGGGTCAGTTGACCGTGGTGGGTGCCGTCTCGTACCAGTTCACCGTGCGTGGGTGCGCTCTCGCGCGCCTGAGCGTTGTGGGTGAACGTGCGGGGGTGCCGTCTCGCGCAAGCTCGCCGAGCGTGGGAACCGTCTCCCGGCGGCTCAGTGTTGGGGGTGACGGTGGATGGGTGCCGTCCTGTGTGGGCTCACCGTGGGTGCGAACCGTCTCGCGCGAGTTCACTCTGTGCGGGAGCCCTCTCAGCGGGGCCACCGTGCGCGGGTGCCCTCTCTCGCCGGCTCACCGGGGTGCGAACCGTCTCGCGCAAGCTCACCCGGCGCGGGTGCCCTCCAGCGTGAACTCACCGTCGCGCGAACCGCCTCGCGCATCCTCACCCTGCGGGGGAGCCGTCCTTCCTATGCGCACCGCGATCCCCTTTTTTGCCGCCCTTCCGCCTCCGGGCGCTTAGACCCGGTGTCGACAGTCGATCGTGCTCGTTCCCTCGTTCCTCGGTCACTGTGCGCGTTCTCCTTTTCAACACCGGCGCGCCCTTCGGCTCCATGGCTACCGGCGAACCCTCCTGCGTAGCAGCGACCTTGGGGCGCAGCCTCTCGCGCACCCGGACCCCACCGGCGAACCCTCCTGCGCAGCCGCACCCAGGCGGCGTACCCCGCACCCCGCAACCTGGACCCCAGCGGCGAACCCTCCTGCGCGGCGGTGACCTGGCGGCGCAGCCCCCCGCGCAACCGGACCCCGGCGGCGAACCGCCCTGCGCGGCGGTGACCTGGCGGCGCAGCCCCCCGCGCGCCCGCCCCCCACCAGCGGACCCCCGCAGCCGCGCCCAGGCGGCGTACCCCGCACCCCGCAACCTGGACCCCAGCGGCGAACCCTCCTGCGTAGCAGCGACCTTGGGGCGCAGCCTCTCGCGCACCCGGACCCCACCGGCGAACCCTCCTGCGCGGCGGTGACCTGGCGGCGCAGCCCCCCACGCACCCGCCCCCCACCAGCGGACCCCCGCAGCCGCGCCCAGGCGGCGTACCCCACACCTCGCACCTGCCACCCACCAACCCCCCACCGCCGCACCCCCTGCGCACCCACCCCCCCCCGCGCAGCCGCACCCACCCCCGGCGCGCCCCCCAGCGCACCCACCTCCGGAGAGGGCGCCCTCCCGGCGAGGCACCCTTGCACCCTTGGGGTGCTTGGGGTGGGGATTTGTCGACTTCTGGAGGGTGATTTCTGTGGCGGAACGGCGCGTGAGGGGCTCGGGTACCCCGAACGGCCCCTGATCCGCGTAGCTTTGTCGCCAACACGACGGACTGTCGGAGGAGTCGGAGCAAGCCTTGGCCAGGAAGATCGGCAGCCGGTACACCGCGCACCAGGTGCTCGGGCGGGGGTCCGCGGGCACGGTGTGGCTCGGCGAGGGCCCCGAGGGCCCGGTCGCCATCAAGCTGCTGCGCGAGGACCTCGCCTCCGACCAGGACCTCGTCGGCCGCTTCGTGCAGGAGCGCACGGCGCTGCTCTCCCTGGACCATCCGCACATCGTCGGCATCCGCGACCTCGTGGTGGACGGCACCGACCTCGCCCTGGTGATGGACCTGGTCCGCGGCACCGACCTGCGCTCGCGGCTGGAACGCGAGCGGCGCCTGGTGCCGGAGGCCGCCGTCGCGATCGCCGCGGACGTGGCGGACGGGCTGGCCGCCGCGCACGCGGCGGGCGTCGTCCACCGCGACGTGAAGCCGGAGAACGTGCTGCTGAACTCGGCCGTGGCCACGGGCCCCGGCGGCGCGCCGCCCGCGCTGCTCACCGACTTCGGCATCGCGCGGCTGGTCGACACCCCGCGCCGCACCCGTGCCACGCGGATCATCGGCACCCCCGACTACCTGGCCCCGGAGATCATCGAGGGCCTGCCGCCGCGCGCGTCGGTCGACATCTACGCGCTGGCCACCGTGCTGTACGAACTCCTCGCGGGATTCACGCCGTTCGGCGGCGGACACCCCGGCGCGGTGCTGCGCCGGCACGTCACCGAGACCGTCGCCCCGCTGCCCGGTCTGACCGACGACCTGTGGCGGATCCTCGCGGCCTGCCTGGCCAAGGCGCCCGCCTCGCGGCTGACCGCGGGCGAGCTGGCCACCCGGCTGAGGGACCTGCTGCCGCACCTCGCGGGCCTGCCCGCGCTCGACGTCGCCGCCCCCGGCACCGACAACGGCGGACCGGGCGCGGACGACCAGGACGCGTACGACGACGGTTTCGCCGACCTGCCGCCCGGTGCCCCGGAACCGCCCCGCGGCCCCGGCGCCGACCGCCCGCGCGGCGCCGTACCGCTGGTCAGGGGCGCCGCGCCGGACTCCAGCCGGGACACCCACACCAGCATCAAGCTGCCCACGGCGGAGGAGCTGGCCGGTTACGGCGCCGCCTCCCGCAACGGCAAGGGCAGCAAGGCGGCCCGCGACAGCCAGCGCCGCGCCTCGGCGCCGGGCCGCCCGGCCAGCCCCCGGCACCGCGCGGTCTCCGACGCCGTGCGCCAGCGCCGGATCAAGTTCGCCGCCGCGGCCGCCGCCGCGCTCGCCGTCGCGGGTATCGGCGGCTGGGGGATCGCCACCGCGGGCTCCGGCTCGGGCAACGACTCCGGCGGCACCTCGCGGGACGACGCCCCGCCCAGCCCGACGCCGACCGCCACCCGCGGCACCCCGACCGCGCCCACCGCGGGCGCCGCCTCCCCGCAGGGCCGCACCGGCGCGCCCGTCACGCTCCCGCAGTGGTCGTCGTACAAGGACGTACCGGCCGCGGGCGTCAAGCTGCTCGGCGGCCCGCGCGCCCTCACCATGGACGGCGCCACGTACGTCTTCGCCCGCGGCGCCGACAAGAACGTCTGGTACGTGATCCGGGACGGCTCCGGCTACGGCGCGTGGCACAAGCTCACCGGGATAAGCGTGGACGACGACCCGGCCGTGGCGTCCGCGCACGCCGGGCGGATCGACCTGTTCGGGCTCGGCACCGACGGGCTGCTCTACCGCCGCACGCTGACCGACGGCTACTGGGACGCCTGGTCGCAGGTGGACGAGCGGACCCGCTTCGACGCGGCGCCCGCCGCCGCGTCCTCGGAGCCCGGCCGGATCGACCTGGTCGGACGGGTCGGCGGCGACCTGGTGACCGCGTCGCTGGTCGGCGACCGCTGGAACGCCTGGGCGCTGGTGCCCACCGCGGGCCGGATCACCTCGGCCCCCGCGCTGATCTCCCGCTCCCGCGGCTCCCTGGACGCCTTCGTGGTCCGCAAGGCCGACGGCGCCGTGCTGCGGCTGCCGTACTCCGGCGGCGCCTGGCGGCCCAGCGAGGTCATCAAGGGCCTGGACACCTCCGCGCGCCCCGACGCGGTCGCCGCCTCGGGGCGGCTCTTCGCCTTCACGCCCGGCACCCAGGCCGCCGCCGCGCTCGACGGCGACGCCGCCTCGCTGGAGGGCGACTGGGCCACCGCGCCCTTCACCGCGCCCACCGACGCGGCCCTGGGCGCCGCCGCCTCCGCGCACACCCTGGAGCTGTACTCCAGGACACCGTCGGGCACCCTCACCCGCACCACGGCCCACATCTGACGCGATCCGGCCCGCCCGGCACCGGACCGCGGGCCCTCCCGGCGGCCTGCGGGCTCCCGGCCGGGCCGGGTCCGCTCGACCAGCCGGTAGGCTGGAGCCGTGGCGATCGTCGATGTTTCCGAAGAGCTGAAGTCCCTGTCCTCGACCATGGGGTCGATCGAGGCCGTCCTCGACCTCGACCGGATGCGGGCCGACATCGCCGCGCTGGAGGAGCAGGCCGCGGCGCCGTCCCTGTGGGACGACCCGGAGAACGCGCAGAAGATCACCAGCCGGCTCTCCCACCTCCAGGCGGAGCTGCGCAAGGTCGAGGCGCTGCGCGGCCGGATCGACGACCTGTCCATCCTCTTCGAGCTGGCCGAGAGCGAGGACGACGCCGACGCGCAGACCGAGGCCGAGGCCGAGCTGGAGTCGGTCCGCAAGGCGCTGGACGAGATGGAGGTCCGCACCCTGCTGTCCGGCGAGTACGACGCCCGTGAGGCGCTGGTCAACATCCGCGCCGAGGCGGGCGGTGTCGACGCCGCCGACTTCGCGGAGCAGCTCCAGCGGATGTATCTGCGCTGGGCCGAGCGGCACGGCTACGCGACGGAGGTCTACGAGACCTCGTACGCGGAGGAGGCCGGCATCAAGTCGACCACCTTCACCGTCAAGGTCCCCTACGCCTACGGCACCCTCTCCGTCGAGCAGGGCACCCACCGCATGGTGCGGATCTCGCCCTTCGACAACCAGGGCCGCCGCCAGACGTCCTTCGCGGGCGTCGAGGTGCTGCCGGTCGTGGAGCAGTCCGACCACGTCGAGATCGACGAGTCCGAGCTGCGCGTGGACGTCTACCGCGCCTCGGGCCCCGGCGGCCAGGGCGTCAACACCACCGACTCCGCGGTCCGGATCACGCACATCCCGACCGGCATCGTCGTCTCCTGTCAGAACGAGCGCTCGCAGATCCAGAACAAGGCGAGCGCGATGAACGTCCTCCAGGCCAAGCTGCTGGAGCGGCGCCGCCAGGAGGAGCAGGCCCTGATGGACTCCCTCGGCAAGTCCGACGGCGGCAACTCCTGGGGCAACCAGATGCGTTCGTACGTCCTGCACCCGTACCAGATGGTCAAGGACCTGCGCACCGAGTACGAGGTCGGCAACCCGCAGGGCGTCCTGGACGGCGACATCGACGGCTTCATCGAGGCGGGCATCCGCTGGCGCAAGTCCCGCGAGAAGGCCACCGCGTAATCGCGAGAAGGCCACCGCGTGATACGGCCCCGCGCCGTACGGCTGAGAGGTCGATACGGCCCCGCCGTACGGCCGTCGCCTTGATCCCATCTGTCTGCCGTGTCACAGACGTGTGCTGAAGTGCCGGGCAAGACGGGACAGTTGGGGCACTTTGCGCTTAATGACCTTGACGCTCCCGGTGAATGCCACAAAGGTGATGTCCGGCATGCGCGCGAAAGCGGCGTAATCGACCGTGCCCGCAGCGGCGCGTGCTTCAAGCCGACGTCTACCGGGGGTAGTTGAGACATGACCAAGCAGAGCACGAGGGTACGCGTCACGCGCGTGGCGGCCGTCGCGGTGATCGCGGCCGGTGCGTCCCTGACCGTGGCGGGGGCTGCTCAGGCGGCGGTGAGCAGCGACGCGCCGCCGTCGGTCACCGCGGTGGTGGATCCGCCCACGACGGACCCGACGGACGATCCGACCACGCCGCCGACCGACGAGCCGACCGACCCGCCCACCACCCCGCCGACGACGCCTCCCACGACGCCGCCGACCACTCCGCCCACCACCCCGCCGACGACGCCTCCCACGACGCCGCCGACCACTCCGCCCACCACGCCTCCGACGACCGCGCCCGGCTCCATCGCCGGTGTCAGCGGCGGCAGCGACGACGGCGGTCCGAGCGGTACGCCGAGCCCCAGCGTCAGCCCGAGCGCGACGGGCAATAACAACACCTGCACCCTGACCGGTGACAGCGTCGACTGCGGGAACAACAACACCGGCACCGACAACACCCAGCAGGTCCCGCAGAGCCAGACGACGCAGCAGCTCGCCGAGACCGGCTCCGACGGCACCACGTACATGCTCATCGGCGCCGCCGCCCTCGTCGCGGGCGGCGTCGGCTTCAAGCTGGCCCCGCGTCTGAAGGAGCGCCGCGACGCCTCCTGAGGCGCCGCGCGACCGCACCCGACACGTACGACGAGGGGCCCGGAACGCGATGCGTTCCGGGCCCTTCGTGATGTCTCAGCTCGCCCACCCGTGAATGTGACGTACCTCTCACGTATCTCTCACGTGCTGCCCGGGGGACTGCTCTACGCGGTCGCGTGCTCCACTACGAGCACCACCGTCAGCAGGGCCACGAGCAGGGCTATCAAGGTCGCGGGGGAGATGTTGGACCAGGGATTCTCCCGCTCCAGGCGGGCGCGGTTCGCCCGGCAGACGGGGCAGCGGCCCTCGCTCACCGGACCCGCGCAGTTGGCGCACACCAGCCGGTCGCATGTCATGCGATCTCCTCCTCGTCCGGTGAACGCCCCGGGAGGCCGAAGTGTTCCTTGTTCCACTGTGCCAGCTTCCGCCGGATTCGGCGCGGCCCCCGGTGGACCGGCGGCCCGTACGGCGGCTCCGGCGGGGTCCGCGAGAGGGGCATGGGCGGGGGAGTGGACCTCCGGTGGCGGCCGGCCGCGCTGAGGTGTAAAGGGCCAATGACGGGTTTGTCCGCGTGTGCCCTGTGGTCAAGCCCACCAACCCTCCCCGGCGACTGCGCACCCCTGGCTCGGTCGCGTAGTGTCGCCCCCACATCCCCTGTCCACCCGTCCCCGCAAACCTGGTGCGAACGTGATCCGATTCGACAGCGTCACCAAGACCTACCCCAAGCAGAACCGTCCTGCACTTCGGGACGTCTCGCTGGAGATCGAGAAGGGTGAGTTCGTCTTCCTGGTGGGCTCGTCCGGCTCGGGAAAGTCGACCTTCCTGCGGCTGATCCTGCGCGAAGAGCGCACGGACACGGGAATGGTGCACGTCCTCGGCAAGGACCTCAACCGGCTGTCGAACTGGAAGGTGCCGCAGATGCGGCGCCAACTCGGCACCGTGTTCCAGGACTTCCGGCTGCTGCCCAACAAGACGGTCGCGGAGAACGTGGCGTTCGCCCTCGAAGTGATCGGCAAGGCCCGCGGCACCATCCGCAAGACCGTGCCCGAAGTGCTCGACCTGGTCGGCCTCGCGGGCAAGGAGGACCGGATGCCCGGCGAGCTGTCCGGCGGTGAGCAGCAGCGCGTCGCCATCGCCCGCGCCTTCGTCAACCGGCCCATGCTGCTGATCGCGGACGAGCCGACCGGAAACCTCGACCCGCAGACCTCGGTCGGCATCATGCGCCTGCTGGACCGGATCAACAGGACCGGCACGACCGTGGTGATGGCGACCCACGACCAGAACATCGTCGACCAGATGCGCAAGCGCGTCATCGAGTTGGAGAAGGGGCGACTGGTGCGCGACCAGTCGCGCGGTGTCTACGGCTACCAACACTGAGAGCCGCGCGTACGGCGTACGTACTGCCGTACAGCAGTAGTCACCACCCCCCTGAAAGGACAACCAGAGACCATGCGCGCCCAGTTCGTCCTGTCGGAGATCGGCGTAGGACTCCGCCGCAATCTCACCATGACCTTCGCGGTGATCATCTCCGTCGCGCTCTCCCTCGCCCTGACCGGTGGCGCCCTGCTGGCCAACAAGCAGGTCAAGTCCATGAAGGGCTACTGGTACGACAAGGTCCAGGTCACCATCTACATGTGCAACAAGGGCGACGCGTCGACGACGCCCAGTTGCGCCAAGGGTGCCGTCACCGACGACCAGAAGGCCCAGATCAAGGCCGACCTGGAAAAGCTCCCGATCGTGGAGAAGGTCTACTTCGAGAACGCCGAGCAGGCGTACAAGCACTACCAGGAGCAGTTCAAGAGCTCCCCGCTCGCGGCCTCGATCACCCCGGACCAGATGCAGGAGAACTACCGGGTCAAACTCAGGGACCCGACGAAGTTCACCGTCGTCGCGAGCGCCTTCGACGGGCGTCCGGGGGTGCAGTCCGTTGAGGATCAACGGGCCGTGCTGAAGAACCTCTTCTCGCTGCTGAACGGTATGACGCTGGCCGCCTGGGTGGTGCTGGCCTTCATGCTCACCGTCGCGATGCTGCTGATCGTGAACACCGTGCGCGTGTCCGCCTTCAGCCGCCGCAGAGAGACCGGCATCATGCGGCTGGTCGGCGCCTCCAGCTTCTACATCCAGATGCCGTTCATCATGGAGGCGGCCTTCGCCGGACTCGTGGGCGCGGGGCTGGCGTGCGGAATGCTGCTCGGCGGCCGGTACTTCATGATCGACGCGGGTCTGAAGCTCCAGGAGAAGATTCCGCTGGTCTCCTTCCTCGGCTGGGACTCGGTCGTCGCGGTGCTGCCGCTGGTGCTGCTGATCGGCGTCGTGATGCCGTCGATCGCCGCCTTCATCGCGCTGCGCAGGTATCTGAAGGTCTGACGCCCGCGGGCCGGGCCCGGCCGTCGCGCCGGGCCCTTCGCGGGGCCGTACGGCGGGGGCGGGTCCCAGGGGGGCGGTGTACCGGGTTGCGGATCATGCCCCGCCGAGGTAGCGGCAACTATCCGTATGCCGCCCGTTTCTGTCCTAGACTTCCGGCCATGTCCGGCCCGTCGCTGTTCGGGACGCCCCGCCGCTTGCGCCGCGGGGCCACCCTGACGTTGGTGTTCAGCACCCTGCTGGCCACCGGTGCGGCGGCCAGCGGACTCACCGCGCCGGACGCGCGGACCGCCGCCCGCGCCACCCGTATCGCCGCCGCGCCGGTCGCCGACGGGCGGCAGGACGACGGCAAGCCGCCGGCCCCCGCCCACGGCGGCGAGCCCGCCCCGTCGTCCCCCGCGGCCTCCGAGACCCCCACGGGCTCGCGGGCGAAGCCGGACGGGGCGAACGGCGACCACGTCGACACCGGCCGGATCGCCGAGGAGATCCAGGACGGCAAGGTCGGCCCGCTCGCCGCCGCGAAGCTCGTCAGCCGCAGCGGCGACCGCTGGTCGTCCTTCTACACCGCCCGCGAGTACGCGGGCCTCCAACAGGCGCTCGACGGCCGCTACGTCGGCGTCGGCCTGTCCGTGCGGCGGATCGACGACGGCCGGATCCAGATCGCCCGCGTCCAGCCCGGCAGCCCCGCCGACCGCGCGGGCCTGCGCGAGGGCGACCTGCTGGCCGCCATCGGCCCGGTCAAGTGCACAGGACTCGCGGTCACCGAGGTCGTCGCGGACCTGCGCGGCGACAACGTCCCCGGCAGCGTCGTACAGCTGGGAGTCCAGCGGGCGCAGCGTAGTTGGACGGTCACGGTACGTCGCGCCACGCTCGACACCGACGCCGTCACCGTGACGCGGTCCGCCGACGCGCCCACGGTCGTCAAGATCGACGCCTTCACGCTCGGCGTCGGCGACCAGGTACGCGACGCGGTACGGGACTCCGAGCACGGCGTGCTGCTCGACCTGCGCGGCAACTCCGGCGGCCTGGTCACCGAGGCGGTCGCGGTGGCCTCCGCCTTCCTCGACGGCGGCCTCGTCGCCACCTACGACGTCCACGGCGAGCAGCAGGCCCTCTACGCGGCCGAGGGCGGCGACACCACCGTCCCGCTGGTCATCCTGGTCGACGGCGGCACGATGAGCGCCGCGGAACTGCTCACCGGCGCCCTCCAGGACCGCGGCAGGGCCGTCGTCATCGGCTCGCGCACCTTCGGCAAGGGCTCGGTCCAGATGCCCAGCACGCTGCCCGACGGGTCGGTCGCCGAGCTGACCGTCGGCCACTACCGGCTGCCGGACGGGCGCAGTGTGGACGGGCGCGGCATCGACCCCGATGTGACCGTCCCCTCCGGTGAGGACCCGCTCGCCGAGAGTCACGAGGTATTCGCTGGCCTCGGACCCCCCTAGCGCCCCTCCCGTCGATGTTCGCCCCGTCACGCCGCCCGGCACGCACGCTCGCCGCGTTGGCCAAAAGCCCTGGTAGCTCCGCTACAAGGACTCTCGGCCGCCTTGCGATCGCACGCACCGGACGACGCTCCTTCCGGGCGAACATCGCCGGTCGCGGCGCTCGTGGGACAATGGCGCGGTTATGGCAAAAGAGACGGGTCGCAAACTGATCGCGCAGAACAAGAAGGCGCGGCACGATTACCTCATCCTGGACACCTTCGAGGCCGGGCTCGTGCTGACCGGCACCGAGGTCAAGTCCCTGCGCCAGGGACGTGCCTCCCTGGTGGACGGCTTCGCGCAGCTCGACGGCGGCGAGGCGTGGCTGCACAACGTGCACATCCCGGAGTACACCCAGGGCACCTGGACCAACCACTCCGCGCGCCGCCGCCGCAAGATGCTGCTGCACCGCGCCGAGATCGAGAAGCTGGTCCACAAGACCCAGGAGACCGGGCACACGATCGTGCCGCTCGCCCTGTACTTCAAGGACGGCCGCGCCAAGGTCGAAATCGCCCTGGCCAAGGGCAAGAAGGAGTACGACAAGCGGCAGACCCTGCGCGAGAAGCAGGACCGCCGCGAGTCGGACCGCGCCATCTCGGCCGTGCGCCGCAAACAGCGCGGCTGAGCTTCCGCCGTCCAGAGATCCGGACGTCAGGGCTTCCCAGGAACGACGAAACGGCACCCTCCCGAAGGAGGGTGCCGTTGTCACATGGGGTGGTGGAGATGGCGGGAATCGAACCCGCGTCCTGTGGTGCGGAATCAGGGCTTCTCCGAGCGCAGTCCGCTGTGCTTTTCTCGGCCCCGGCTGTCACGCGGACAAGCTGCCGACGGGCTCAGTCACTGTTTGATTTCCTTCTAAGGCCCGTGACCGGCCCTAGAAGTTTAGATCCCTTGATGATGCCAGGATCCGGGTCGGGATCACCCCCGGGCTGACACTTCGCAAGTCGCTACTTAGGCAGCGAGGGCGAAGGAATCGCGCTTGGTGTTGGCGATTATTGGTTGCGACATATGGTTAACGAGATCATTGCCGCTTCCTCGGCTCGCTTCCCCTGCTTCGACATCCCCAGTCGAAACCGATCATCCCCATGTTGATTTTTCAAGGTGCACCACCCGAGGGTGGCGGCTGCCTCCATCGTACGGGATCAACGGTCACACGGGCCAGCGCATTCCCCCGTGGGTGGCCCGGCGCACCCCCGGGGGCAAGCGCGCGGCCACCCGGCCGTCACCGGGGAGGGGGCGGCGGCGCGGGTGGCGCCGTTGTGCCACGTCACATCCGTGCCACCGGAAACTGGTGACACACCCTCCGGCCCCACCGGATTCTTTCCAGCATCGCGTGCACATGCATGGAAAGGGGCTGGACCGATGAGACGAACCCGCTTCGCGGCGGTCGTGTCGACAGGGCTGATCCTGGCCGTCTCCGCCGCCGTACCCACCGCGGCCGTCGCCGCACCCGGCGCCGAACCCGTACCGACACCGGGCGCACAGCAGGGGACGACCCCCGACAGCACCGCCACGGTTCGGCTGATCACCGGCGACCGGGTGCGGGTGACGACGACCGCGGACGGCCGGCACACCGCCTCCGTCGAGCCGGGCGCCGGACGGGAGCGCGTCGTCTTCCACACCTCGGACGCCGACGGGCGGCTGACCGTGCTGCCGTCGGACGCCGACCCCCTCGTACGGTCGGGGCGGCTGGACCGGCGGCTGTTCGACGTGACGGCACTGGTGGACCAGCGGTACGACGAGGAGCACCGGGCCTCGCTGCCGCTGATCGTCGCGGGGTCCGGGGGAGCGGCGGCCGACCGGCTGACCGCGCTGGCCGCGCCCGGCGCCCCCACCCATGACCTGGGCAGCATCGGGGCCCACTCCCTCACCGTCCCCGACGCGAAGCTCGCCGCCTTCTGGCAGCAGATCGTGCCCGCGGGAACGGACACCGGGAAGACCGGCACCGCGGCGACCGGCACCGGGCCGACCAACACCGTGAAGGCCGCCGCCGTGCCGAAGATCTGGCTCGACGGCCGGGTCCGGGCGGCGGCGGACAGCATGGACCAGATCGGCGCGCCGCCGCTGTGGAAGGCGGGATACGAGGGCGCGGGCGTCAAGGTCGCGGTGCTGGACACCGGCGTCGACCAGACCCACCCCGACCTCAAGGACCGCGTCGCGAAGGCCGAGGACTTCACCGAGAGCCCGACCGGCACCGGCGACCACTTCGGACACGGTACGCACGTGGCGTCCATCGTCGGCGGTACGGGAGCGGCCTCGGGCGGTGCCCGCAAGGGCGTCGCCAAAGCCGCGAACCTGCTGGTCGGCAAGGTCCTCGGGGACGACGGCTACGGCTACGACTCGCAGGTCATCGCGGGCATGCAGTGGGCGGCCGACCAGGGCGCCAAGGTCGTCAACATGAGCCTGGGCGCCGACGACGAGAGCGACGGCACCGACCCGATGAGCCTGGCGCTGAACGAGATCAGCGAGGCCAGCGGCACCCTCTTCGTCGTCGCGGCGGGCAACAACGGCGAGAACGGGCAGCAGACCGTTGGCATCCCGGGCGTCGCCGACGACGCGCTGACCGTCGGCGCGGTCGACGGCAAGGACGCGCTGGCGAACTTCTCCAGCCGCGGCCCGCGTTACGGCGACGGCGCCGTCAAGCCCGATGTCACCGCGCCCGGCGTGGACATCGTGGCGGCCCGCGCGAGCGGCACGACGCTCGGCGACCCGGTCGACCCGTACTACGTCAGCCTGTCGGGGACGTCGATGGCGACCCCGCATGTGGCGGGCGCCGCGGCCCTGCTGGCGCAGCGGCACCCGGACTGGACCGCGCGCCAGCTCAAGGACGCGCTGATCAGCACCGCGCACACCGTGGACGGGCAGGCCGTGACCGAACAGGGCGGCGGCCGGATCGACGTGTCGGCGGCGGCGCTCGGAACGCTCACCGCGACCGGCACCGTCTTCCTCGGCGACATCCACGGGACCGACCCGAAGGCCACCTACCCGGTCACGTACACCAACACCTCCGCCGCGCCGGTCACGTTGACACTGGGCCTGGCGCTCAGGACGTCGGGCGGCCGGGCGGTGAACGCGGGCGCGGTACGGATCGGCGACGGTTCCGCCGCCGCCACGAAGGTCACCGTCCCCGCCCACGGCGCCGCCCGCGTCGACCTCACCCTCGACCCGGCCAAGGTGACGTACGGCTCCTACTACGGCTATCTGACGGCGACACCGGCCGGGGGCACGGCAGGAGCGGCCGTCCACACCACGCTCGGCCTGGCCGCCCACGGCCCGCTGCACACCCTGACCGTCACCGCCTACGACGCGCACGGCGCTCCGGCCCACCCCACCATCAGCATCTGGGGCGCGAGCGGTCTGCTGTACCCGTCGGGCGACAGCAAGGGCACCTCCACCTCCGACCTCGAAGAGGGCACATACCAAGTCCGCGCGTCCTTCCAGGAGATGACGGACGACGGCATGGAGGAACGGCTGGTCGTACTGCCCGAGGTGAGGCTCACCAAGGACACGGCCGTGACCGTGGACGCCCGCCGGACCACGCAGGTCGAGATCCGTACGCCGCGGCCCGCCGAACAGAGCGGCATCCCCTACTACCAGACGTACCGTCAGATCGAGGGCAGGGGCCTCACCGAGAGCGAGGAGTTCTTCACCGGCATCCTCAGCAAGCTCTACGTCAGCCCCACCGCGAAGGTCACCGACGGCGACTTCGAGTTCTCCTCCCGCTGGCAACTCGCCGCGCCGCAGCTCACCACCGAGGCGCCGGGAACAGGACTGAGGCTGAAGAGCTACTACACCTCGTACTCACCGCTCTTCGACAGCAAGGGCGTGCATCTGACGGCGGTCGACGCGGGCTCCCTGGAAGCGCCGGACTTCAGCAAGGCGCGCGGCAAGCTGGCCGTCATCCGCAACGAATCCGGCGAGGGAGAAAGGGAGTTGGCGGCAGCCGCGGCCAAGGCGGGCGTGCGCGGACTGATGATCGTGCACTTCTCCGACTTCGGCTGGACCCGCTGGTACCCGACCGGCGAGCGCAACGCGGTGCCGACGATACGGATCGGGAAGGCGGCCGGTGACGCGCTGCTGGCGCGACTGGCGAAGAAGCCGGTGAAGACCGTCACCGTACGGATCGGCGGCACGGCGGTCAGCCCGTATCTGTACGACGTGTTCCAGACGTCCACGCAGCAGATCCCGCAGCGCGTCGTCCACACCGTCACCGCCGCCAACAGCGCGGTGATCAGGACGACGTACGCCGAGAACGGCGGCGCCCCGTGGGCCGGTGAGCAGCGCTTCGCGTGGCGGCCGTACCAGAACTTCGCGTGGGAGGCGACGCGGAACGTGCCGACGGGCGTGACCCGTACCGAGTACGTCAGCGCCAACGGCACCTGGTGGATGCACCGGGTCAACCAGGAGACGACCTTCGACATCGACCAGCCGCTGCTGGCCGGCATGGTCGACACGACCACCACCTACCGGGCGGGCAAGCAGCCCGACCAGGCGTGGCAGCAGGCCGTGGTGCGGCCCTCGATCCCGCGCGGTACGCGCAACCCGAGCGTGCGCAACGGCGACGTACTCGACCTGCGCATACCGGAGTTCACCGACTCCGGCGCCGGACACTGGGCCCGCGCGGCGGCCGGCGGCGACTTCGGCGGCTTCGGCACGGCGGCCGGTACGAGCCCGGCCTCCGGTACACGTACGGCCTCCGGTACACGTACGGCTTCCGGCACGAGCGGCGCGCAGGACGCCCCCGTCGAGGGCGACTCCGCCAAGGCCACGCTCTTCCGCGACGGTCGGCAGATCGCCGCCGCCGACTCCCCGTGGGCCGACCTCGAAGTGCCCGCGGGTACCGCCGACTACCGCCTGGACGTGGCGACTTCACGGGTCTCCCCGGAATGGCGCTACGCCACCGACACCAGTACCTCGTGGTGGTTCCGCTCCGGCACCGCGGCGCGACCGACGCTGCTGCCGCTGCTCCAGGTCGACTACGCGGTACCGGTCGACGCCTGGAACGCGGTGCGCAAGGGCAGTTCGCACACCGTGGGTCTCACCGTCCGCGCCCAGGACGGGGCGGCCGTGCCGACCGGCGTGAAGGTCGAGGTCCAGGCGTCGTACGACGACGGGCGGACCTGGACCGGCGCGCGGGTCGACGGCCGAGGTCACAACACCTTCGACGCCCGGCTCACCAAGTCGGCCCACTCCAGGGGCGATGCGTACGTGACGCTGCGGGTCACCGCGCGCGACGCCGCGGGCGACCAGGTGCGGCAGACCGTACGCCGCGCGTATCTGTGGCGGGGATGAACGGGCACGTGAGCCGGTGGCGCTGATCCGACGCCACCTCGACAGCCGGGGCGAGTGGGCCAGTGGGGTGCCCGCTCGCCCCGGCGCGTGATTCCGGCGCGTGATTCCGGCGCGCGGTCCCGGCACGGGCTTCGCCGGGCCGCGGCGGTGATCTCCGCTCGTAGTACGGTGGCTGCTCACCCAGCCCCCGTACCCGCGAGGAGGGTGCCATGGCCCTGGAGGCCGCCGGGATCACCGACGCCGAAGAGGCCGCGTACCGGCTGCTGGTGACGATGGACAGCGCCTCGGCGCGGGAGATCGCGGAGTACTCGGGCCTGAGCCCGGACACCGCGCTGTCGGCGCTGACCGGTCTCGTCGCCAAGGCCATGGCCAGTGCCTCCGACGGCCGGCCGCCGCGCTACCGCGCCTACCCGCCCGATGTGGCGCTGCTGCCGCAGCTCAAGCACCGGGCCGACGCCCTGGACCTGGCGCGCTCGGCGGCGGCCGACCTGCTGGAGAGCTACCGGGCCACCGCGCGCCGCCGTGACGCCGGGCTGCTGATCGAGGTCATCACCGGGGCGGAGGCGCTGCGCCAGCGGCTGCGGCAGATCCAGGCGGACGCGCGCGACGAGATGCTGTGGTTCTGCAAGGCGCAGTACGTGGCGATGCCGTCGGGCAGCAACACCGCCGAGTTCGACGCGCTGGAGCGCGGGGTCCGCTACCGGGTGCTCTACGAACGGGACTTCTTCGACGACGAGAGCGCCGTCGGCAACATCGCGGCGGCCGTGCGGAAGGGCGAGATCGCCCGCGCCGTCCCGCACCTCCCGCTGCGGCTGGCCGTCGCCGACCGCTCGGTGGCGATCTTCCCGCTGGTCCCCGGCGGCCCGCACGGCAGCCCCGAGGAACCGTCCACCGCGCTGGTCCGCGACAGCAGCCTCCTCGACGCGCTCATCGCGCTCTTCGAGCGCTACTGGGAGGACGCCGTACCGCTGCACGTCGACGCCTCGGGCGCGGTCACCGGCGCGGCCGACGTCGGCCCCGCGGACCCGTTGTCGTCCACCGACCGGCGGCTGCTGTCGCTGATGGTCGCCGGGGTCGCGGACAAGGCGATAGCCACCCAGATGAACCTCAGCCGCCGCACCCTCCAGCGGCGCGTGCAGAGCATGATGGAGCTGGCGGGCGCCACCACCCGCACCCAGCTCGCCTGGCAGGCGGCCCGCCGCGGCTGGCTCTGAGACCACGCCCCGGCACCAAGACCAGGCACCGGCTGCTGCACCCACCACGAGGGCCGGCTCACAGCCGGGCGCGGACGCGGGTGAGTGCATGGTTGCGCTCGTGTCACCTCGGGGCACGGGGCGGTAACGCGGCGTTTCTAGTGTCGGGCCCGACAGTCCACCCTGGGAGGCGCGTGATGAGTCGCTGGATCGAGCAGTGGGACCCCGAGGACGAGCGGTTCTGGAACGAGGGCGGCGGCAAGCGGATCGCCCGCCGCAATCTGGCCTTCTCGGTGCTCGCCGAGCACATCGGCTTCTCGATCTGGAGCCTGTGGTCGGTGATGGTGCTGTTCATGGGCCCCGCGTACGGGGTCGACCCGGCGGGGAAGTTCTTCCTGGTGGCGATGCCGACGCTGGTCGGCGGGATCATGCGGGTGCCGTACACCTTCGCGGTCGCGAGGTTCGGCGGCCGGAACTGGACCGTCGTCAGCGCCCTGCTGCTGCTCGTGCCGACCGTCACGGCGGCGTTCGTGATGAAGCCCGGGGTCTCGTACACCACGCTGATGGTGGTCGCGGCGCTGACCGGCGTCGGCGGCGGGAACTTCGCGTCGTCCATGACGAACATCAACTCCTTCTACCCGCTCCGGGAGAAGGGCTGGGCGCTGGGGCTCAACGCGGGCGGCGGCAACATCGGGGTGCCCGTGATCCAGCTCGTCGGGCTGCTGGTGATCGGCACCGCGGGCGCCGCCCACCCGCGGGTCGTGCTCGCCGTCTACATCCCGCTGATCGTGGTCGCGGCCACGCTCTGCGCGCTGTCCATGGACAATCTGGCGCCCGTGCGGAACGACACCGGCGCGGCCCTGGACGCGGCCAGGGACCCGCACACCTGGATCATGTCGTTCCTGTACATCGGCACGTTCGGCTCGTTCATCGGCTACAGCTTCGCCTTCGGGCTGGTGCTCCAGAACCAGTTCGGCCGCACCCCGCTCCAGGCCGCCGACCTCACCTTCATCGGCCCGCTGCTCGGCTCGCTGATCCGCCCGGTCGGCGGAAGGCTCGCCGACCGCTACGGCGGCGCCCGCATCACGCTGTGGAACTTCCTCGCGATGGCCGTCGCGACCGGTGTCGTCGTCCTCGCCTCGGAGCGGAAGTCGCTGGCGCTGTTCCTCGTCGGCCTCATCGCGCTGTTCGTGCTCACCGGCGTCGGCAACGGGTCGACGTACAAGATGATCCCGGGCATCTTCCAGCGCGAGGCCGAGGCGCGCGGTCTGGCGGGCGAGGAGGCCGCCGCGCACGGGCGCAGGCTGTCGGGCGCCGCGATGGGGCTGATCGGCGCGGTCGGCGCGCTCGGCGGCGTCGGCATCAACCTCGCCTTCCGCGAGTCGTTCCTGAGCCGCGCCACCGGCACCCCCGCCTTCGTCTCCTTCCTCGCTTACTACGCGCTCTGTTACGCCGTCACGTGGGCCGTATACCTGCGGCGACCGGCGCGGGCGGCGGACGGGGCCGGGCGGACGGCGCCTGCCGGGACCGCCGTCCACGCGCGGGTGTGAGCGGCGGAGGCGTCCGTAACATCCGGGTCATCCCGGTGAATCGAACCCGTCACCCCGCCTTGGGACGATGCGGCTCCGGCGGGGCGGCCGGGAGGGCGGCGGCGGATCAGGGACGGTCCGCCCGCCGTCCGGTACGCGTAACTCCAGCAAAAGTGGGGCGGAGCCATGCAGGCGCAGGCGACCAGGAACAGCGATCCGGGCCGGGGCGGTGGGGTGCCGCCCCTGGCCGGGTTCACCGTCGGGGTGACGGCGGCCCGCAGAGCCGACGAGCTGGCCGCGCTGCTGGAGCGGCGCGGCGCGGTCGTGCTGCGGGCGCCCGTCCTGCGCATCGTGCCGCTGCCCGACGACACCGAACTGCTGGAGACCACCAGGCGACTCATCGCCGACGCACCCGATATCGTGGTCGCCACCACCGCGATCGGCTTCCGCGGCTGGATCGAGGCCGCCGACGGCTGGGGCCTGGGCGAGGCGCTGCTGCGCAGGCTCGGTGAGGTCGAACTCCTCGCCCGCGGGCCCAAGATGCGTGGCGCGGTGCGCGCGGCCGGGCTGCGCGAGGCGTGGTCACCGGCCTCGGAATCGATGGCCGAGGTCCTGGAACGCCTGCTGGACCAGGGAGTCGAGGGCCGCACCGTCGCCGTCCAGCTGCACGGCGAGCCGCTGCCCGGCTTCATCGAGTCGCTGCGGGCGGCCGGGGCGACCGTTGTGGCGGTGCCGGTCTACCGCTGGATGCCGCCCGAAGACCTCGGGCCCGTCGACCGGTTGCTCGACGCCGTCCTGTCCCGGTCGGTCGACGCGCTGAGCTTCACCAGCGCCCCGGCCGCCGCCTCCTTCCTCGACCGGGCCCGGCAGCGCGGCCGTCGCGACGCACTCCTCGCCGCGCTGCGCCATGACGTCATGACCGCCTGCGTCGGCCCGGTCACCGCGCTGCCGCTCCAGGGCCACGACGTGCCCACCCGGCATCCCGAACGCTTCAGGCTCGGACCGCTGGTGCAGCTCATCGCCAGCGAACTGCCCGGCCGCGTACGGCCGTTGCCCGTCGCCGGGCACCATGTCGAGATCCGCGGGCACGCCGTCGTCGTGGACGGGACGCTGCGGCCGGTGCCGCCCGCGGGCATGGCCCTGCTGCGGGCGCTGGCCCGCCGCCCCGGCTGGGTCGTCGCCCGCGGCGACCTGCTGCGCGCCCTGCCCGGCTCCGGCCGCGACGAACACGCCGTCGAGACCGCGATGGCCCGGCTCCGTACCGCCCTGGGCGCCCCCAAGCTGATCCAGACCGTCGTCAAACGCGGCTACCGGCTCTCCCTCGACCCGCACGCGGACGACAAATACGGCTCGGCGCCGTAAGCCGGTCAGGCAAGCGCGGGCACAGCGGTCCGGACACGCCCTAGACCCCGCGACGGCCGCCGGGCACCCTGGGGGGAAGGTGACGGGCGGGCGGGAAGGCGGCTGACCATGAGTGGAACGAGCCCGCTACGGTTCGACACCGGCCGGCTGTGTCTCGATCTCGTCGCCACCCGCACCGGCCGCCCCGAGCAGGAGCGGCTCGGCACGCCCGACCGGCTGGCCGCGTGGCTGTACGGGACCGGCCTGGTGCCGCGCGCGCCAGGGGAGGCGGCGCGGCCCGACCTCGCCGTGGACGACGGCTGGCTGAGCGGATTCCGCGGCCTGCGCGCCGTCGTCTGCCGAGTCGTGACCGCCGAGGTCGCCGGTGAGCGGCCTGCCGCCGCCGACATCGCCGAGCTGAACGCGACGGCGCTGGCCGCCCCGCCCGCCCCGCGCGCGGTCCCCGACGAGGGCGGCGCCCTGATCCGTACGCTGGCCGCGCCCCCGGAACCCGCGGGACTGCTCGCGGCCGTCGCCCGCGACGCCGTCGCGCTGTTGACCGACCCGCTGGCCCGTACGCAACTGCGCCGCTGCGAGGGTGAGAGCTGCTCGCTGGTCTACCTCGACACCTCCCGCGGCCGGCGCCGCCGCTGGTGCAGCAGCGAGATCTGCGGAAACCGCGAGCGCGTCGCCCGGCACCGCCGTCGCACCACCACGCGCGGGACTCTCACCTCGCCCCAGGGCTGACCCGCCGGGGTCCCCGGCCCGCCGGAAAACTGACCGCGCCTCAGACCCGACCGCACGGCGGAGTGTGCAGAAGCCCGCAGGTCGCGTACGGTTGCAGGCTGCCCCACGTGCCCCGTCACGTACGTGGGCGGCGCATGACGCAATGAAGAAGGGGGTCCTGCGTGGCCGCGCAGACCACAGCCCACCTGGGGGTCCGGGATCAGGAGATCGCCGTCGAGCAGGCGCATCTGGACCGGGTGTACCACCGCCTCGAAGAGAAGATCGACGAAGCCGAGTTCCTGATGAAGGACGCCGCCCAGCGCGGCCACGTCGGCACGCCGGGCGCGCTCGCCGAACGCGACGCGCAGGTCTTCCGCGCGGGGGTCCACCTCAACCGGCTGAACAGCGAGTTCGAGGACTTCCTCTTCGGCCGGATCGACCTGCTGCGGGGCAAGGACGGCAAGAAGGGCGCCGACGGCGCCTTCACCTCCGTCGAACCCGCCGACGACGCCGTCCGCGAGGACCGGACCGCCGACATCGCCGAGACCCTGCACATCGGCCGGATCGGCGTCCTGGACAGCGAGTACGCGCCGCTGGTCATCGACTGGCGGGCCCCGGCCGCCGCGCCCTTCTACCGCTCCACCCCGGTCGCGCCGGGGCGCGTGGTGCGCCGCCGGGTGATCCGCTCCAAGGGCCGCAAGGTGCTCGGCGTCGAGGACGACCTGCTGCGCCCCGAGCTGACCACCGGGCTGCCGGTCGTCGGCGACGGCGCCCTGATGGCGGCCCTCGGCCAGGCCCGCAGCCACACCATGCGGGACATCGTGGCGAGCATCCAGGCCGAGCAGGACATGGTGATCAGGGCACCCGCCGCGTCCGTCACCGAGGTGACCGGCGGCCCCGGCACCGGCAAGACCGCGGTCGCCCTGCACCGGGCCGCGTACCTGCTCTACCAGGACCGGCGGCGGTACGCGGGCGGCATCCTGTGCGTCAGCCCGACCCCGCTGCTGGTGTCGTACACCGAGGGCGTGCTGCCGTCGCTCGGCGAGGAGGGCCAGGTCGCGATCCGCGCCGTCGGTTCGCTGGTCGACGGCGTCTCCGCCGATCTGTACGACGAGCCCGCGGTCGCCCGGATCAAGGGCTCGCTGCGGATGCAGAAGGTGCTGCGCAACGCGGCCCGCGGCGCGCTCGACCTGACGCCCGGCCGCCCGGCGACGCTGCGCGTGGTCGCCTTCGGCCGCCGAGTGGAGCTGTCGGAGCAGGAACTGGCGGGCATCCGCCACAACACGCTCGGCGGCACCGCGCCCGTCAATCTGCTGCGCCCGCGCGCCCGCCGCCTGCTGCTGGACGCGCTGTGGCGCAAGACCGGCCGCCGCTTCGACGATCCGGAACTGGCCGCGGAGGAACGCCAGGGCTTCGACGAGGACATCAGCACCGAGCAGGACTTCACCGACTTCCTCGACGCCTGGTGGCCGGTGCTCCAGCCGCGCGCCGTGCTGGCCGCGCTCGCGGACGAGAAGCGGCTGGCCCGCTGGGCGCGCCGGGTGCTGTCCCCGCCGGAGGTCCGCCGGGTGGCGCGCTCGCTGCGCAGGACCGGCGCCACCGCGCACGACGTGGCGCTGCTGGACGAACTCGACACGCTGCTCGGGCCGGTGCCGCGCCCCAAGCGCCGCGAGGCCGACCCGCTGGACCAGCTCACCGGCCTGGACGAGGTCACGACCTTCGCCGACCGGCACGACGCGGGTCGCCGCAGCCGGGCCGAGCGCCTGGACGAGGAGCGCACCGAGTACGCGCACGTCATCGTGGACGAGGCGCAGGACCTGACGCCGATGCAGTGGCGGATGGTCGGGCGCCGCGGCCGTACGGCCACCTGGACGATCGTCGGCGACCCGGCGCAGAGTTCCTGGACGGACGTGGACGAGGCGGCGCGGGCGCGCGACGAGGCGCTCGGCACCCGGCCCCGGCGGCGCTTCACCCTCACCGTCAACTACCGCAACCCCGCCGAGATCGCGGAGGTCGCCGCCACCGTGCTGGCGCTCGCCATGCCCGGCATGCAGTCGCCGCGCGCCGTGCGCTCCACCGGCGTACTGCCGCAGTACGCGGTCGCGGGCGACGACCTCGGCGCGGACGTACGCCGGTCCGCCGCGCGGCTGTTGGAGGAGGTCGACGGCACGGTCGGCGTCGTCGTCGCCATGAACCGCCGCGCCCAGGCCCGCGGTTGGCTCGAAGGACTCGGCGAGCGCGTCGTGGCGCTGGGCAGTCTGGAGGCCAAGGGCCTGGAGTACGACGCCACGCTCGTGGTGTCCCCCGCCGAGATCGCGGAGGAGTCGCCCGCGGGGCTGCGGGTGCTGTACGTGGCCCTGACGCGGGCGACGCAACGCCTGATGGTCCTCGCGGCCGAGGGCGATTTGCCGGACGCCGAGGGAGTGCCGGACCTGCTGCGCCCCTGACCGGGCCGTGGGTCCGAGAACGGGTCCGGGCACGGATCCGACAACGGATACTGGCACGGTTCCGAAAACGCCGTGGGCGCCCCCTCGGGAAGAGGGGGCGCCCACGTGACGTATACGACACCGGCCCGCCATGCTCGCCTCGCGGCAAGTGGGCGCTCGAAGCGCCTAAGGTTGGGCCCGGGGGCTTGGATCGAGCCGGTGCCGTACTCAGGCTAACAAACGGCTCCGGGAACCTCTTCCCGGCGGACGAAAATCTCTTCCTCGGTCCACCCGGTTGCGCCGCTCCCGCATCGCGGAAGTATTCTTCCAATCTTCACCCCACGCGGGTTTACGCGTACCCGTCGGTAGGTGCAACGATCGACGGGCAGCACCACCAGCAGCAGAGGAACCGGAAGAAGGTCCGTCATGGCAACGGCGCCAAGCGTCTCGTACTCGATCACGGTACGGCTGGAGGTCCCCGCCAGCGGGACCGCGGTCAGCCAGCTCACCACCGCGGTGGAGTCCTCGGGCGGTTCGGTCACCGGCCTGGACGTCACCGCGTCGGGTCACGACATGCTCCGCATCGACGTCACCGTCGCCGCCAGCTCCACCGCGCACGCCGACGAGATCGTCGGCAAGCTCCGCGGCATCGAGGGCGTCGCCGTGAGCAAGGTCTCCGACCGTACGTTCCTCATGCACCTCGGCGGCAAGATCGAGATGCAGTCCAAGCACCCGATCCGCAACCGTGACGACCTCTCCATGATCTACACCCCCGGCGTCGCCCGGGTCTGCATGGCCATCGCGGAGAACCCCGAGGACGCCCGCCGTCTGACCATCAAGCGCAACAGCGTGGCCGTCGTCACCGACGGCTCCGCCGTTCTCGGCCTCGGCAACATCGGGCCGAAGGCCGCGCTGCCGGTCATGGAGGGCAAGGCGGCCCTCTTCAAGCGCTTCGCCGGCATCGACGCCTGGCCGCTGTGCCTCGACACCCAGGACACCGACGAGATCGTGGCGATCGTCAAGGCCATCGCCCCCGGCTTCGCGGGCATCAACCTGGAGGACATCTCCGCGCCGCGCTGCTTCGAGATCGAGGCCCGGCTGCGCGAGGCTCTGGACATCCCGGTCTTCCACGACGACCAGCACGGCACCGCCATCGTGGTGCTCGCCGCGCTCACCAACGCGCTGCGCGTGGTCGGCAAGCAGATCGGCGACGTACGCGTCGTCATGTCCGGCGCGGGCGCGGCCGGTACGGCCATCCTCAAGCTGCTGCTGGCCGCCGGAGTGAAGCACGCGGTGGTCGCCGACATCCACGGCGTGGTGCACTGCGACCGCGACGACCTGGTGGAGGCGTCGCCGGACTCGCCGCTGCGCTGGATCGCCGACAACACCAACCCCGAGGGCGTCAGCGGCACCCTGAAGGAGGCCGTGACCGGCGCCGACGTCTTCATCGGCGTCTCCGCGCCCAACGTCCTGGACGGTACGGACGTGGCGCGGATGGCGGACGGCGCGATCGTCTTCGCGCTCGCCAACCCCGACCCCGAGGTGGACCCGGGCGTGGCCCGCGAGACCGCCGCCGTGGTCGCCACCGGGCGCAGCGACTTCCCCAACCAGATCAACAACGTCCTGGTCTTCCCCGGCGTCTTCCGCGGCCTGCTGGACGCCCAGTCCCGCACCGTGAACACCGAGATGATGCTGGCCGCCGCGCACGCCCTCGCGGACGTGGTGGGGGAGGGCGAGCTGAACGCCAACTACATCGTCCCCAGCGTCTTCAACGACAAGGTCGCGGGCGCGGTCGCCGACGCCGTACGCGACGCGGCCAAGGCGCAGGGACCGGCGGTGGCCGCCGCGGCGACCGCGCCGGGGGCGGTCTGACAATCCGTCCGACAAACGGATTCGATGCGTCGACCATGTGACGACAATCCGTCATCCCCGTGGTGTCCCCGTGCAATCGCATCGTTTTTTGTGCGACTCGCGCGGTCGGTGGATTGGCTTTCCCCCCATATATGGGGGCAGGATGCACACCTGGGCAGTGAGGCACACAGCAACAGCTTCGAGCTCGCGCCCCCATGGCAGAAAGAACACGGGAGTACAGATATGAACCGCAGTGAGCTGGTGGCCGCTCTGTCCGAGCGCGCCGAGGTGACCCGCAAGGACGCCGACGCCGTACTGGCCGCGTTCGCTGAGACCGTCGGTGAGATCGTGGCCAAGGGCGACGAGAAGGTCACCATCCCCGGCTTCCTGACCTTCGAGCGCACCCACCGTGCCGCTCGGACCGCGCGTAACCCGCAGACCGGTGAGCCGATCAACATCGCGGCCGGCTACAGCGTGAAGGTTTCGGCGGGCTCCAAGCTCAAGGAAGCCGCCAAGGGCAAGTAATCACATCGCCAAAGGGCGGCTTCTCCCGGGGGAGAAGCCGCCCTTTCGCATGGGACGGGCCGCACGACAGCGGTACGGCGGGCCGCACGGTCGGCGTACGGCTGCCGTACCGCTCAGGAAGCGACCGCGCCCGCGGGCTGGGGCAGCTCGATGTGGGCGCCCAGGCTCTCCAGCTTGGCGAGGAAGTTCTCGTAGCCCCGGTTGATCAGGTCGATGCCGTGCACGCGCGAGGTGCCCTGCGCGGCCAGCGCCGCGATCAGGTACGAGAAGCCGCCGCGCAGGTCGGGGATGACCAGGTCGGAGCCCTGGAGCTTGGTCGGGCCCGACACGACCGCGGAGTGCAGGAAATTGCGCTGCCCGAAGCGGCAGGCGGAACCGCCCAGGCACTCGCGGTAGAGCTGGATGTGCGCGCCCATCTGGTTGAGCGCGGAGGTGAAGCCGAGCCGGGACTCGTACACCGTCTCGTGCACGATGGACAGCCCCGACGCCTGGGTGAGCGCCACCACCAGCGGCTGCTGCCAGTCGGTCTGGAAACCGGGGTGCACGTCGGTCTCCAGCGCGATGGCGTTGAGCGGGCCGCCCGGGTGCCAGAAGCGGATGCCGTCGTCGTCCACCTCGAAGGCCCCGCCGACCCGGCGGAAGGTGTTGAGGAAGGTCATCATCGACCGCTGCTGGGCGCCGCGGACGTAGATGTTGCCCTCGGTGGCCAGCGCCGCGCTCGCCCAGGAGGCGGCTTCGAGGCGGTCGGGGAGGGCCCGGTGATTGTAGCCGCCGAGCTTGTCGACGCCGGTGATCCGGATCGTCCGGTCGGTGTCCATCGAGATGATCGCGCCCATTTTCTGCAGGACGCAGATCAGGTCCTCGATCTCCGGCTCGACCGCCGCGTTGGACAGCTCCGTGACGCCCTCGGCCAGCACCGCGGTGAGCAGCACCTGTTCGGTCGAGCCGACCGACGGGTACGGCAGCCGGATCTTGCAGCCGCGCAGCCGCTGCGGCGCCTCCAGGTACTGGCCGTCGGCGCGCTTCTCGATCGTGGCGCCGAACTGCCGCAGCACGTCGAAGTGGAAGTCGATCGGCCGGCCGCCGATGTCGCAGCCGCCCAGGCCCGGGATGAAGGCGTGGCCGAGCCGGTGCAGCAGCGGGCCGCAGAACAGGATCGGGATCCGGGAGGAGCCCGCGTGGGCGTCGATGTCGGCCACGTTGGCGCTCTCGACGCGCGTCGGGTCGAGGACCAGCTCGCCCGGTTCCTCACCGCTCTGCACCGTCACGCCGTGGAGCTGGAGCAGCCCGCGTACGACGCGTACGTCACGGATGTCGGGGACATTGCGGAGTCTGCTCGGTCCGCTGCCGAGCAGGGCGGCGACCATGGCCTTGGGCACGAGGTTCTTCGCACCGCGGACACGGATCTCGCCCTCGAGGGGGGTTCCGCCATGAACAAGCAGTACATCGGCGATGTCGGTCATGGATCTCGCGATCTTCGGAACGGTTGGTACGGGGGAGGCCGGGCGCGGCCGGGGTGCTCGCCGCGCGGAGCGCAGGAAGAAATGGTAATGCGCCTACTGACCCGTCCCGGCTGCCGTGAACCTCGGCCAGTGTCATGACTTCGCTACAGCGCGGTGCGTGGCGGACCGCACACCGTCCGCTGCCACGCGCGCCGTACCGCGTGTCGCGCCGTACCGGCGGATGTCCGGGAGTGGCGGTTGCCGCTCCGCCCAGCGGGTTTGTGCGGGATCATGTGTCCCATGACCGAGGTGTCCTCGCTCACCGGAAGACTGCTCGTCGCCACACCGGCGCTCGCCGACCCCAACTTCGACCGGGCAGTGGTGCTCCTCCTCGACCACGACGTGGAGGGGTCGCTCGGCGTCGTCCTGAACCGGCCCACGCCGGTCGGCGTCGGCGACGTCCTGCTGCCCTGGGCGCCGCTGGCGGGCGCGCCCCCGGTGGTCTTCCAGGGCGGCCCGGTCTCGCTGGACTCCGCGCTGGGCCTGGCCGTGGTGCCGGGCGACGTCCGCGAGGGCGAGGACGCGGACCCGCTGGGCTGGCGGCGGGTGCACGGCGCGATCGGCCTGGTCGACCTGGAGGCGCCGCCCGAACTGCTCGCCGCCGAGCTGGGCTCGCTGCGGATCTTCGCCGGATACTCCGGCTGGGGGCCCGGCCAGTTGGAGAAGGAACTGGTCGACGGCGCCTGGTATGTGATCGAGTCCGAGCCGGGCGACGTGTCCTCGCCCGATCCCGAACAACTGTGGCGCTCGGTGCTGCGCAGGCAGCGCAATGAGCTGGCCATGGTGGCCACGTATCCCGACGATCCGTCTCTCAACTAGTCTTGAGTCTTATGAGCACTCTTGAGCCCGAGCGCGGGGCGGGCACCGGCACTCTGGTCGAGCCGACCCCGCAGCTCTCCCATGGTGACGGCGACCACGAGCGCTACGCGCACTATGTCCAGAAGGACAAGATCATGGCGAGCGCGCTGGAAGGCACGCCCGTCGTCGCGCTCTGCGGCAAGGTCTGGGTCCCGGGACGCGATCCGAAGAAGTACCCGGTCTGCCCGATGTGCAAGGAGATCTACGAGGGCATGCCGCTGGGCGGCGGGGACAAGGACAAGTCCGGCAAGGGCAGCGGCGGCAAGAGCTGACGTCCGCGCTCCTCGCCGGCGGAAACAGGGGCGGACGTGGACAGCGGTCAGGGTGACGACGGCGCGTTCGGCGCGGCGGACGCGCCCGGCGACGACGACGCGAGCGACGGCGAGCGGGTGCACTCGCTCGTCGCGCAGAGCCGGTTCGCCGAGGCGCACGCCCTCGTCAGCGACGCCTTCGTGGAGCGCAACGGCAGCGCGGGCTACCTGCTGCGCGCCTGGATTCTCGCGCAGGAGAAGCGGCGCCCCGAGGCCCGCGAGTCGGTCGACTGGGCACTGGCGCTCGCCGGGCCCGCGGAGGCGGCCGATGTCTTCGTGCTGGCCGGGGTCGTGCTGCTCTCGCTGGACGAGCCGCACGCGGCGTTGACCGTCGCGCTGCGCGCCACCGGCGCCGACCCCGACGGCTGGGAGCCGTCGGTGCTGCTCTCCGATGTCTACCGGCGGCTGGGCCGGGTGCCCGACGCGGTGGCCGCCGCCCGCCGCGCGGTCGCGCTCGCCCCGCAGGAGGCCGAGGCGCAGGTCGCGCTGGCCCGTTCGCTGACCTCGGGGCGCGGGCTGCTCGGCCGGGTGCCCAAGCGGCACCGCGCCGAGCACCAGAGCGCGGTGGAGCGGGCGCTGATGCTCGGCGCCGACCCCAGCCAGCTCACCGCGCCGCGCGGCGGGGCACTGGCCGGGATCATCGCCGTCGTCCTGTTGGTGGGCGTGCAGCTCTTCCGGATCGCGACCGGTGACGTCTGGCAGATCATCGCCACCGCCGCCGGGGCCGCGGCGGCCCTGGTCCTGATCGTGGTCCTGCTGACGGTGGCGGGGCGCCGCTCCGGTACGCCGCTGCCCGCCCGGCTGCGGGGCATCCGTGCCACCGTCCGTACGGAGCTGGCCGCCGATCCCTGGCTGCGGCGGGTCCGTGAGATCAACGCCGTCGCCGTACTCCCGCTGGTGCCGTTGGTCACCACCGTGCTGCCCTGCGTCAAGGAACGGCAGCGCGCGCCGTGGCCGCTGTGGGCGGTCTCCGCCGTGACCGCGGCCGGTCTGGCCGCCGTGGTCGTCGTCGGCCTCGCCGTCCGCTGGTGGTACGGCGGGCCCTTCGCCGAGCGCGCGTTCCTGCGGAGCTGGAACGGGCGTGTGCAGCTCGCGGCCGTGCTCGCGCTGCTGGGTGCCACCCTCGCCCTGGCCTCCGCCCCCGACGTGCCCCACTCCGCGTGGCAGGCTCTCACCGTCGCCCACTTGGCGTGGCTGCTCCTCGGTGTGACCCTCACCGTCCTGCTGGCCGTGCGCGCCCAACGCGAGAGGGCGGCTGCCGCCTTCTGACCGCGGGTCCCGAAAACGGGGGTACGCTCCCCCGCCGCCTTTCCCCGCACCCGGGTGAGGGCTGGTCGCGCAGTTCCTCCCCCAGCTACCGCCGGGAGGTGTCCCCAGCGCCCCTCGGGGCCCGTTTGCCGGGGCACGTTTGCCGCGGGCGGGTGAGCCGAGCTTTTCAGGGGCGCGGGGAACTGCGCGACCAGGCGTGACGCTTCCGCGGTCGGAGAACGGTCCTCGGCCGGGCAGCTGCGGGATTGGTCTATGCCAATCGCGGATTACGGGTCAGGATGGCCCCCATGGACCTCATTCCGGCCCCGCGCCATCAGACCCCGTACGGCACCGACGACGCCTTCGTCCTCGGGCCCGAGACGACCCTCACCGCGACTCCCGGCGCCGAAGGCGCCGCGCGCTGGCTGCGCGGAGTGCTCGCGGCAGCGACGGGCCTGCCGCTGGCGCCGGTGGAGCCGTCCGGGAAGGACGTGATCCGGCTGGCGGTGGACGACGCGGTGGCCAGGGACCTGGGCCCCGAGGGCTACCGCATCATGGCGGCGCCCAACTCCGGCGTGCACGTCTTCGGCGGGAGCCCCGCCGGCGTCTTCTGGGGCGCGCAGACCCTGCGCCAGCTCCTGGGGGCCGACGCCTTCCGCCGGGCGCCCCTGGGAGAGCGCGAGTGGCGCGTGCCGACCTGCCAGATACAGGACGCGCCCCGCTTCGCCTGGCGCGGCTTCATGCTCGACGTGGCACGGCACTTCATGCCGAAGGACGTCGTGTTCAAGTACCTCGACCTGATGGCCGCCCACAAGCTGAACGTGCTGCACTTCCACCTCACCGACGACCAGGGCTGGCGGGTGGAGATCAAGCGCTACCCGAAGCTGACCGAGGTCGGCGCGTGGCGCGAGCGCACGAAGGTCGGGCTGCGCGAGTCGCCGCTGTGGGACGAGCGCCCGCACGGCGGTTACTACACCCAGGACGACATCCGCGAGATCGTCGCGTACGCCGCCGAGCGGCACATCACCGTCGTCCCCGAGGTCGACATCCCCGGCCACTCGCAGGCCGCCATCGCCGCGTACCCGGAGCTCGGCAACACCGACGTCGTCGACACCTCGGCCCTCTCCGTGCTGACCACGTGGGGCGTCAACCCCAATGTGCTCTCGCCCGCCGAGAGCACCCTGCGCTTCTACGAGAACGTCTTCGCCGAGCTGTTGGAGCTGTTCCCCGGCGAGTTCTTCCACGTCGGCGGCGACGAGTGCCCCAAGGACCAGTGGCGCGCCTCGCGTTCGGCGCAGGAGCGGATGCAGGAGCTGGGCCTGGAGGACGAGGACGAGCTGCAGAGCTGGATGATCGGCCACTTCGACCACTGGCTGACCGAGCGCGGCCGGCGGCTGATCGGCTGGGACGAGATCCTGGAGGGCGGCCTCGCCGAGGGCGCCGCCGTGTCGTCGTGGCAGGGATACGCCGGCGGCATCGCGGCTGCCAAGGCCGGACACGACGTGGTGATGTGCCCCCAGACCCATGTCTACCTGGACTGGCGGCAGTCGGAGGACCCCGAGGAGCCGGTGCCGATCGCGCACGCCCGCGGCCTGGAGGACGTCTTCCGCTTCGAGCCGGTTCCGCCGCAGCTCACCGAGAAGGAGGCGGCGCACGTCATCGGCGCCCAGGCCAACATCTGGACCGAAGTCATGGACTCCGTACGGGTGCTGGACTACATGGCCTTCCCGCGGCTCGCCGCCTTCGCCGAGGTCGCCTGGTCGGACCTGCCCGCCGCCGACGAGCGCGACTGGCCGGAATTCGAAGCCCGGATGCGGACCCACTACGCCCGCCTGGACGCCCTGGGCGTGGAGTACCGGCCGCCGGGCGGCCCGCTGCCGTGGCAGCGCCGCCCCGGAGTCCTCGGCCGTCCCAAGGACGGTCCGCCCCCGATCGTGTGACTGATTCCGCAACTTCCGCACCCGGCGCGGGCGGAGCTGGCACGGTGGAGTGGCGTACCGTCGCAACACACCCGAAGGATGGCAATTCCGGCACAGCGGTTGATTCCGTCAGGGCCGTACGATCGCGCCCGTGACGGACGGATCGGTACTTCGTGGACCCTCGCGTTGACCACCGTGGAACATGTGCCAGAGTTGCCACGTCCAGGCTGTGAGCACGTACGGTACGGCTACCGCGCGACGGAGGAAGGCCGGGAAGGGGCAGGCTGCGTGAGCACGTATGCACGGCAGACGGCGGAGAACGTGACGCTGCCGTCCTCGCTCGACGAGGCGGTGGAGGCGCTCGCCGCCATGCCCAGCGCCGTGCCCGTCGCAGGCGGCACCGACCTGATGGCGGCGGTGAACTCCGGGCTGCTGCGCCCGGACGCGCTGGTCGGCCTCGGCCGGATCAGTGAGATCCGCGGCTGGCAGTACGCGGACGGCGCGGCGCTGCTCGGCGCCGGACTGACCCACGCGCGGATGGGGCGGCCGGACTTCGCCGCCCTCATCCCCGCGCTCGCCGCCGCCGCCCGCTCCGCGGGACCGCCGCAGATCCGCAACGCGGGCACCCTCGGCGGCAACATCGCGACCGCGGCCCCGACCGGCGACGCCCTCCCGGTGCTCGCCGCGCTGGAGGCCAGCGTCATCGTCGCCGGACCCGAGGGCGACCGCGAACTCCCGGTCAGCCACCTGCTCACCGGCATGGACCCGCTGCGCCCCGGCGAACTCCTCGCCTTCGTGAGGATTCCGCTGCTGCACGCGCCGCAGACCTTCCTCAAGGCCACCGGGCGCACCGGACCGGGGCGCGCGATCGCCTCCGTCGCGCTCGTGGTCGACCCCGCGCGCCGCCAGGTGCGCTGTTCGGTGGGCGCGGTCGCGCCGGTGCCGCTGCGGCCCCTGGAGGCCGAGCAGTGGGTCGCGGGCCTCATCGGCTGGGACGGCGACCGCAATCTCGCCCCCGAGGCGTGCACGGCCTTCGGCGAGTACGTGGCCGCCGCGTGCATCCCGGACCAGGAAGGTGTCGAACTGCCGCCCGCCGCCGTCCAGCTACGCCGTACCGTGGCCGCACTGTCCCGTCGAGCGCTCGGGAGGGCACTGGCATGACCGACCAGCCGCAGCCGCAGCCGGGCGCACCCGGCACCGACGACAGGTCGGGCACGTCCGGCGGGTCCGGTACGTCGTCCGGCACGTCGGGGACCTGGCAGCCCGTGCCCGGCGGCGGGGACTACGACCCCGACCAGACCATGCACGTCTCCTTCGCGGCCCAACTGCCGCCGGAGCCGCGGCCGGGCGAGGACCCGCTCGGCGCGCACGGCCCGGCGGGACCGCCCGTCACCGGTGAGGGCGACCCGGTCACCCAGTGGTCGATCCCGGTCATAAAGGACGACGCGGACGGCGACTCGGGGGAGTTCTCCGTCGGCTCCTTCGCCTCGCCGTGGGACCAGGCGCCGTCGCCCGCGCCCACGCAGTCCTTCCCCGCCGGGATGTTCGGGCAGGGCGCGGCGGCCGCCGCGCAGGCCCAGGCGGCCGCTCAGGCCGCCGCCCAGGCGCAGGCCGGGCAGGGGACACCGCAGGACCAGCTCACCGGGCAGTGGGACTTCAGCGGCGTCGGCACCGGCATCGACCCCGGTACGGGCCTGGGCACCGGCCTGGGCGCGGGAGTTGACGAGGGGCTGCCCTGGCCGCCCACCCAGGCCGCCTGGTCCGCCGCCGTCGACGACCCGGAGGGCCCGCCGCCCGGCGCGGGACACCAGGCCACCGCCGACAGCGCGTTCACGCACCACGGCCTCGACGCCGACTACGACACCGGCCACGACCCGGCGGCCAGGACGCGCGCCCCCGGCGACCCCGAGAGCCCCGGCAGCGCGGGCGCGCTGCACGACCCCGAGGGCCTGTCGGACGGCCTCACCCCGCTCACCGGGATCGGCGCGCTCGACGGCGTCGACGGCCTGTCCGCGCTCGACGGTCTCAGCGGCCTCGACGCCCTGCCGGGCGGTCTGGACGGCCTGTCCGCGCTGCCCGCGCTCGACGGCGGCGAGGAACTGGTGGCGAACGGCCACGTATCGGACGGCCACGTATCGGACGGACTCGGGCCGGACGGCCTCGCGCCGGGCGAACTGCCCCCGGCCGGGCCGCTCCCCGACGCCGTGGACGGCCTCACGCCCGACCCCCTCGCCCCCGACCCCCTCGCCCCGGATTCCGGTACGGCGGAGGCGGACGGCGACCTCGCGGCCGACGAGGCCGAGCGGGAGCCGGAGCCGGAACCCGTCGAGGAGACCCACAGCGAACACCCCCTCGCCTCCTACGTCCTGCGCGTCAACGGCGCCGACCGCCCGGTGACCGACGCCTGGCTCGGCGAGTCGCTTCTCTACGTGCTGCGCGAACGCCTCGGCCTCGCCGGCGCCAAGGACGGCTGCGAACAGGGCGAGTGCGGAGCCTGCTCCGTCCAGGTCGACGGCCGTCTGGTCGCCTCCTGCCTGGTGCCCGCGGCCACCGCGGCGGGCAGCGAGGTCCGTACCGTCGAGGGCCTGACCGTGGACGGCCGCCCCTCCGACGTCCAGCGCGCGCTCGCCGAATCCGGCGCCGTACAGTGCGGCTTCTGCATCCCCGGCATGGCGATGACGGTGCACGACCTGCTGGAGGGCAACCACAAACCCACCGACCTGGAGACCCGCCAGGCGCTGTGCGGCAACCTCTGCCGCTGCTCCGGCTACCGCGGCGTCCTCGACGCCGTCGACCAGGTCATCGCCGCCCGCGAGGCCGCCGCCGACGACCCCGACAACCCGTCGTCCGCGGCCTCCTCCACCGCCGCCCGCGTCCCGCACCAGGGCGGCCCCTCGGGAGGCGCCGCATGACCGGCGACGCCGCCGTCCGGCCCCCGCGCCTCACCTCGTTCACCCCCTCTGCCGTCACACCCCCTGCCATCACCGACCGGCCGTCCGGAGGCGCCGTATGACCGGCATCATCGACGGACCGGGGCCCGTCGCGGAGACCCTGGCGGGCGCGGGGGCGGTACGGGGGATCGGCGCGTCGCTGCCCTCGGCCGACGCGCTCCAGAAGGCGCAGGGCACCTACCCGTACGCGGCGGATCTGTGGGCCGAGGGGCTGCTGTGGGCGGCCGTGCTGCGCTCGCCGTACCCGCACGCGCGGATCACCCGGATCGACACCAGCGAGGCCGTCGCGATGCCCGGCGTGCGGGCCGTCGTCACGCACGAGGACGTGCCGGGCGACGCGATGCACGGCCGCCGGGTCGCGGACCGCCCGGTCTTCGCCGAGGACCTGGTCCGGCACCACGGCGAGCCGATCGCCGCCGTCGCCGCCGACCACCCCGACACCGCCCGGCTGGCCGCCGCCGCGATCCTCGTCGAGTACGAGGTGCTGGAGCCGGTCACCGACCCCGAGAAGGCGTTCGCCGCCGAGCCGCTGCACCCCGACGGCAATCTGATCCGGCACATCCCGCTGCGCTTCGGCGACCCCGACGCGGTCGGCGACGTCATCGTGGAGGGCCTGTACCGGGTCGGCCGCCAGGACCCGGCCCCGATCGGCGCCGAGGCCGGACTCGCCGTCCCGCGCCCGGACGGCGGCGTCGAGCTGTACGTCGCCTCCACCGACCCGCACGCCGACCGCGACCTGGCCGCCGCCTGCTTCGGCCTCGAACCCGACCGCGTCAAGGTCGTCGTCACCGGCGTGCCCGGCGCGATGGGCGACCGCGAGGACTCCGGGGTCCAGCTCCCGCTCGGCCTGCTCGCGCTCAAGACCGGCTGCCCGGTCAAATTCGTGGCCACCCGCGAGGAGTCCTTCCTCGGCCACGCCCACCGCCACCCCACCCTGCTGCGCTACCGCCACCACGCCGACGCCGAGGGCCGCCTGGTCAAGGTCGAGGCCCAGATCCTGCTCGACGCGGGCGCGTACGCCGACGCCTCCTCCGACGCGCTCGCCGCCGCCGTGGCCTTCGCGGCCGGTCCCTACGTCGTCCCGCACGTCTTCGTCGAGGGCTGGGCCGTACGCACCAACAACCCGCCGTCCGGCCACGTACGCGGCGAGGGCGCGCTCCAGGTCTGCGCCGCGTACGAGGGCCAGATGGACAAGCTCGCCGCGAAGGTCGGCCTGGAGCCGGCCGAGATCCGGATGCGGAACGTCCTGGCCACCGGCGACCTGCTGCCCACCGGCCAGACCGTCACCTGCCCCGCGCCCGTCGGCGAGCTGCTGAAGGCCGTACGCGACGCCGAGCTGCCCCCGCTGCCCGACGGCGACGACGAGTCGCAGTGGCTGCTGCCCGGCGGCACCTCGGGCGCGGGCGAGCCGGGCGCGGTACGGCGCGGGGTCGGCTACGCGCTCGGCATGGTCCACGTGCTCGGCGCCGAGGGCGCCGACGAGGTGTCGACCGCGACCGTACGCGTCCACGACGGCCGCGCCACCGTCATCTGCGCCGCCGTCGAGACCGGCCAGGGATTCACCACGCTGGCCCGGCAGATCGTCCAGGAAGTCCTCGGCATCGACGACGTCCAGGTGCTGCCGTCCGACACCGACCAGCCGCCGTCGGGACCGTCCGCGCGCGGACGCCACACCTGGGTGTCCGGCGGCGCCGTCGAGCGCGCGGCCAAGATGGTCCGCACCCAGCTGCTCCAGCCGCTCGCCGCCAAATTCGGCATGTCCGTCGAGCTGCTGTCCATCGCCGACGGCAAGATCACCTCGTACGACGGTGTGCTGTCCACCACCGTCGCCGAGACCCTCGACGGCAAGGAGCTGTGGGCCACCGCGCAGTGCCGCCCGCACCCCACCGACCGGCTCGACGACACCGGCCAGGGCGACGCCTTCGTCGGCCTCACCTTCTGCGCGATCCGCGCCGTGGTCGACGTCGACATCGAACTGGGCGCCGTGCGCGTGGTGGAGATGGCCGTCGCCCAGGACGTCGGCCGCATCCTCAACCCCCGCCAGCTCGCCGCCCGCATCGAGGCCGGGATCACCCAGGGCGTCGGCCTCGCCCTGATGGAGGACCTCCGCGCGCCCCGAGGCATCGTCAAACGCCCCAGCCTCACCGGATACTCCCTGCCGACCGCCCTCGACGCCCCTACGGTCCGCATCATCCGGCTGGTCGAGGAGCGCGACGTCCTCGCCCCCTTCGGCGCCAAGGCCGTCTCCGCCGTCCCCGTCGTCACCGCCCCCGCCGCGGTGGCCGCCGCCGTCCGCGCCGCCACCGCCCGCCCCATCCCCCGCCTCCCCATCCGCCCCCAGGCCGCGGTGGTCAAGCCCCAGAACTAGGGCCTGTCCGGCGGATCATGGGCGGTCCAGGCGGCGTCTGGTGCTCCCCCGGACTCCGTCCGGGGGGGACCCCTGAGCGCAAGGCGCCGGGATGGCCTCATGGCGGAGCTATTCGGGTATGCGGCAACGCGGCGGGCGTGCGGGCCAGGTGCCGAAGGGGCCGTTCGTGATCCGCCGGACAGGCCCTAGCCCCTCCGGGGCGGGTTGAGCCTTTCAGGGGCGCGGCCGCGGCTGAGCGTGCCGGTCCACCGCGCCCCTGAACAACGTGGCCCGGCGCCTTTACGCGGCGCGCGCCCGGCGGGTCACAGGCGCATGCCGGCTGCCATGTCGCGGACGGCTTCCAGGGCTTGTTGCTGGAGGCCGCCGCCGAAGGTGACGCGGGTGGCGCCGAGGAAGCCCAGCTCGCGGGGGGAGGGCCCGCCGGGACGGCAGAGGGCGTTGAGGGGGAGCGGGACGGCTTCGGCGATCTCGGCGAGGAGGGCGGGCGGGGCGAGGATCGGGTAGACGCAGTCGGCTCCGGCGGCGGCGTAGAGCAGCCCGCGCTCGACGGCGGCGCCGGTCGTACGGTCACCGCGCAGAAACGTGTCGATGCGCGCGTTGACGACCAACGCGTCCCCGGCGGCGGCGCGTACGGCCGCGAGCCGGTCCGCCTGCCGCCGGGGCTCGACCAGCCCCCCGGGCCCCGGCTCGGAGTCCTCCAGATTGCACCCGACGGCCCCGGCCTCCAGCAGCCGCTCGACCAACTCCTCGGGCGCCAGCCCGTATCCGGCCTCGACGTCGGCCGACACGGGGACGTCCACGGCCCGCGTGATCCGCCGGATCGCGGCGAACATCTCGTCGGCGGGCGCCTCGCCGTCCTCGTACCCCAGCGACGCCGACACCCCGGCGCTGGGCGTCGCCAGCGCCGGGAAGCCCGCGTCCGCGAACACCCGCGCGCTGGCCGCGTCCCACGGCCCGGGCAGCACCAACGGATCGGCGGCGTCCCGCCCGTGATGCAGCGCCAGCAGCGCCTTCGCGCCCCCCGCCCCCGCCCCGGCCCCCGCGCCGCTCACGCGCTCGCCGCCGGCTGCGTCCTGAACGTCACGTTGAACCGGTTCCACGCGTTGATCGCCACGATCGCGGCCCCCAGCCGCGCCAACTCGTCCGCGTCGAAGTGCTTCGCCGCCCGCGCGTACACCTCGTCCGGCACGAACCCGTCCGTCAGCAGCGTCACCGCCTCCGTCAGCGCCAGCGCCGCCCGCTCCTTCTCGCTGTAGACGCCGTCGACCTCTTCCCACGCGCTCAGCAGGAAGATCCGCTGGTCGCTCTCCCCGGCCTTCCGCGCGTCCTTGATGTGCATGTCAAGGCAGAACGCGCACCGGTTGATCTGCGACGCCCTGATCTTCACCAGCTCCGCGACCACGGGGTCGAGCCCCTTCGCCGCCGCCTGGCTGAACCCCAGCATCGCCCGGAACGCGTCCGGCGCGTGCTTCGCGTAATCCACTCGCTCACTCATACCGATGACGCTACGGCCTGATCGCCCCGCGCCCTTGTACCACTCCCGCCCCAAATCCCTGGGCCAGTCGCGGCGGGAGCGGAAGGGCGGCCCGGTTTAGGGCCCGGCTGACCCGGCTTCAGCTCTCCGCCGCCGCCAGGGCCGCCTCGATGTCGGCGACGGAGGCCGGCACCGGGGGCTCTGCCATGAAGTCGGCCACCGACTTGTCCGCGTAGGGCAGCCCGTACGCCGCCGTGCCGGGCTGGAACCGCCGGCCCTCGGCGAGCGGCCCGGCGTCCACGGTGTCGAAGCCGAGCAGATCGAGCAGCTCAGCGGCGTACGCCTTCGCGTCGGCGTCGTCACCCGCGATGGGCAGGGCGCTGCGGTCGGCCGCTCCCGCCGGACGCGGCAGCGCCGCCAGGTGCTTGAAGAAGATGTTGTTGAACGCCTTCACCACGTGGGCCCCGTCCAGATACCCCTGGAGCAGCCCGCTGTCGGTGGTCTTCTTCCCGACCAGTTCGGGGATGTCGCCGTCGCGCTGCGGGTAGTAGTTGCCGGTGTCGATCACGGTCTTGCCCGCCAGCGGCTCCCGCGGAATCCGCGGGTACGCCTTGACCGGGACCGTCACCACCACCCAGTCCCCGGCGGCGGCGGCCTCCGCCGCCGTACCCGCACGGGCTCGTGGACCGAGCTCCGCGACGAGGTCCGCGAGGGTTTCCGGCCCCCGGGAGTTGCTGAGCACCACATCGAGCCCGCTGTCGACCGCCAGCCGGGCCAGGGTGCCGCCGATGTTTCCGCTGCCGATCAGTCCCAAAGTCGCCATACGGGCGGCAACCGCCACGGCCACGTCAGTATTTCCGCCGGTCGGGTCGTTCACCCTGTCAGCGGCGTCGGTGCGGCCCGAGTGCGAGGAGCACGTCGCCGAGCTGGGCGGCGGTCAGGGGCGGCGCGGGCAGGGGCGGCACGGGTAGTTCCGGCGCGTCCGGCCGGGTCCGGAAGCCGTCGAGGAGCAGGGCGAGCGGCCGGGCCCAGGCGTCCGGCGCGACGGCGCTCAGCGCGGGCACGACCCGGCCGAGCGCGGCGAGGACGAGCAGCACGTCCTCGGTGGTGAGGTCCGGGCGTACGGTGCCCTGGCCTGGCCGCGCCGCAGCAGGTCCGTGACGGTGGCGTGGAATCCGACGGCCGCGTCGAGGACCGTCACGTCGTCGGGCTCCCAGTCGGAGAAAAGGCAGCCGTTCTGCTCGTCGTCGATGTCGACGTAGAGGTTGCCGTCCAGGGTCCAGGGATGGCGCTGCTGGTTCAGGTGCTGATCAAGTGTCGCGATGGTCTCAGCTCGCTCACCCGCGGGGAACACGAACACCGTGCGCATGGATCGGAGCCTAGGCGGTCCCTCTTCGGGGCGGCTACGAGTTATTCAAGGCTGGTCCGGGGCCCGTGGGGAGGTGCGTCCGGCGATCATGGAGACGGACAACCAGAAGGGCGGCGCCCTCGCGGGGTGCCGCCCATTTGATTTGCCTGGTCAAAGGCGTTGGAGGCCGTGACCGGAATCGAACCGGCGTAACTCGCTTTGCAGGCGAGTCCCTCAACCACTCGGGCACACGGCCAGGTGTGTGTGCGGTGTGGTTCGACCTTCGCGGGTGGGGCGGGGGTGGGTCAAGGGTGGGGGAGGGGGTGCAACGGGACTGCCATACGGCGTTCATGAACGGGGGTGCGGGCCGGGGCGGGAACGCGGCCGGGGCGAGGGCGGGGCGTAGGGCGAAAGGCGGAGGGAAAGGCGGTCGCAGGGCAGGGGTGAAAGGGGCTGATGCCCCTTACCCTTGGCTGGTGACTGCCTCCGACACTCGCCGTGACCAGCGGCTTCCTGGAATCGACCCCGAGACCGCCCCGGACGCGCTGGAAGGCGTGATGGGGCGGTCGTACCGCGCGCTGACCCTGGGCATCGTGTCGGTGGTGCTGATGATCGCGTTCGAGGCGACCGCGGTGGGGACGGCGATGCCGATCGCGGCGCGGGAGCTGGACGGCCTCGGGCTGTACGCGTTCGCGTTCTCGGGGTATTTCACGACGTCGCTGCTCGCGATGGTGGTCAGCGGGCAGTGGTGCGACCGGTCGGGGCCGCTGCCGCCGCTGGCGGCGGGCATCGGCGGCTTCGCGGTGGGGCTGGTGATCAGCGGGACCGCGCAGTCGATGTGGCCGTTCGTGCTCGGCCGGGCCGTGCAGGGGCTCGGCGGCGGGCTGGTGATCGTCGCGCTGTACGTAGTGGTCGGCCGGGCGTATCCGGAACGGCTGCGGCCCTCGGTCATGGCCGCCTTCGCGGCGTCGTGGGTGGTGCCGTCGATCGTCGGGCCGCTGGTGTCGGGGACGGTCACGGAACAGCTCGGCTGGCGCTGGGTGTTCCTGGCCATCCCTGTCCTGGTGGTGCTGCCGCTCGCCGTCATGCTGCCGCCCCTGCGGCGGGCCGCGCACGCCCCCGACCCGGCCCCCGAGACGCTGCCCGAGGCCCCCGAGCCGGTCGCGCCGCCCGTACGGGACGGGCGGCGGATCTGGTACGCGGTGGCGCTCGCGACGGGCGCGGCGCTGTTGCAGTACGCGGGCCAGGACATCAGCCCGCTCTCGGTGATACCGGCCGTCGCGGGCATCGTGCTGCTCGTACCGTCCGCGCTGCGGCTGCTTCCGCCCGGCACCTTCCGCGCGGTGCGCGGGCTGCCCACGGTGATCCTGATGCGCGGGATCGCGGCGGGCACCTTCATCGCCGCCGAGAGCTTCATCCCGCTGATGCTGGTCACCCAGCGCGGCCTGTCCGCCACCATGGCGGGTCTGTCGCTGGCGGGCGCCGGGCTCACCTGGGCGCTCGGCTCGTACGTCCAGGCCCGCCCGCGCCTGGCACCGGTCCGCGAACGCCTCGCGCAGTTCGGCATGGTGCTGTCCGCCGCCGCCATCTGCGGCGCCTCCCTCGCCCTCGTCCAGTCCGTACCGGTCTGGATCGTGGCCGTCGCCTGGTGCGCGGGCGGCCTCGGCATGGGCCTGGTCATCTCCACTCTCAGCGTCCTGATGCTGGAGCAGTCCGCCCCCGCGGAGGCCGGCGCCAACTCCGCCGCCCTCCAGGTCTCCGACGCCCTCTCCAACGTCCTCCTGGTCGCCGCCGCCGGCACCGTCTTCGCCGCCCTCGGCGGCGGCACCGTCGGCGCCACCGCCGACGCCTCCACCGCCTCCCCGGGCCACCCCGCCGCCTTCGCCGCCGTCTTCCTCCCCGCCGCCGCCCTGGCCCTCGCAGGCGCCTTCGTAGCCGCCCGCCTCCGCCCCCACCCGAAATCGGCGTGAGGCCGACCGCCTGCGCCCGGGACGGCGTATCACCGTACGAGACGGCGTCCGCCCGCCCGTATGTGAGCTGAGTCGCACACGGGTGGTGCGGTGGCGTCGGGACGGGGGTGAGGGGGTGCGGCCGGTAGGCTGAGGCGGTTTTCGTACCGACCCGCCGCGAGACGAACCTCAACGGAGACCGTGACTACCACCGCCGCATCGCACCCGCACCACCTGTCTCCCGCCTTCCCCGGGCGCGCGCCCTGGGGGACGGCGAACAAGCTTCGGGCCTGGCAGCAGGGGGCCATCGACGCGTACGTCGCCAAGCAGCCGCGGGACTTCCTCGCGGTGGCGACACCCGGCGCCGGGAAGACCACCTTCGCGCTGTCGCTGGCGTCGTATCTGCTCCACAACCACCTGGTGCAGCAGATCACGGTGGTGGCGCCCACCGAGCACCTGAAGACGCAGTGGGCGGACGCGGCGGCGCGGATAGGGATCAAGCTGGACCCGGAGTACAGCGCGGGCCCCGTCGGCAAGGAGTACCACGGCGTCGCCGTGACGTACGCGGGCGTCGGGGTGCGGCCGATGCTGCACCGCAACCGCTGCGAGCAGCGCAAGACGCTGGTGATCCTGGACGAGATCCACCACGCGGGCGACAGCAAGTCGTGGGGCGAGGCGTGCCTGGAGGCGTTCGACCCGGCGACGCGGCGGCTGGCGCTGACCGGGACGCCGTTCAGGTCGGACACCAACCCGATCCCCTTCGTGGTGTACGAGGAGGGCAACGACGGCATCCGCCGCAGCGCCGCCGACTACACGTACGGGTACGGCAACGCGCTCAACGACGGCGTCGTCCGCCCGGTGATCTTCCTCAGCTACAGCGGCAACATGCGCTGGCGCACCAAGGCGGGCGACGAGATCGCGGCGCGCCTGGGCGAGCCGATGACGAAGGACGCCATCGGGCAGGCGTGGCGGACCGCGCTCGCGCCGACCGGCGACTGGATTCCGAACGTGCTGAAGGCGGCCGACCAGCGGCTGACCGAGGTCCGCAAGGGCATCCCGGACGCGGGCGGCCTGGTGATCGCCACCGACCAGGACTCGGCCCGCGCCTACGCCAAGCTGCTCAAGGAGATCTCCGGGCACAAGCCGACCGTCGTGCTCTCCGACGACCCCGGCTCCTCCAAGCGGATCGAGAAGTTCAGCGAGTCCGAGGACCGGTGGATGGTCGCGGTCCGGATGGTGTCGGAGGGCGTCGACGTACCCCGCCTCGCGGTCGGCGTGTACGCCACGACGATCTCGACGCCGCTGTTCTTCGCGCAGGCCGTGGGCCGTTTCGTACGGTCGCGGCGGCGCGGCGAGACGGCGTCGGTGTTCGTACCGACGATCCCGATGCTGCTGGAATTCGCCAACGAGATGGAGGTCGAGCGCGACCACGTGCTCGACAAGCCCAAGAAGCAGGGCGAGGAGGACCCCTTCGCGGAGGAGGACAAGCTCCTCGCGGACGCGGAGAAGACCGAGGACGAGGCCACGGAGGAGGACATGCTGCCCTTCGAGGCGCTGGAGTCCGACGCGGTCTTCGACCGGGTGCTGTACGACGGCGCCGAGTTCGGCATGCAGGCGCATCCGGGCAGCGAGGAGGAGCAGGACTACCTCGGCATCCCCGGACTCCTCGAACCGGACCAGGTCCAGATACTGCTGCAGAAGCGGCAGGCCCGACAGATCGCCCACAGCCGGAAGAAGCCGGACGAAGAGGCCGATCTGCTCGAACTCCCCGCCGAGCGGCGCCCGATCGTCACCCACCGTCAACTGCTCGAACTGCGCAAGCAGTTGAATACGCTCGTGGCCGCCTACAACCATCAGAGCGGTAAGCCGCACGGGGTGATTCACACCGAATTGCGCCGTGCGTGCGGCGGGCCGCCGAGCGCCGAGGCGACGGCGGGACAGCTCGGCGAGCGGATCAAGAAGGTGCAGGAGTGGGCGACCCGAATGCGATGATGTCGGCCGTATTGTAGAGGGTGGATCTCCAAAGTCGGGTCAAGCCAACGCCCGGATTGTGGACGACCCCTTCCGCTGAGCGGTACCCGCTCGCTACGGTGCCGGTCACGCACGCGCCGTGGCAGTGCAGCCGCGGAGCGCAGCCGGTATGACGACTACCGGCGGCCTCTCCGTGCACTGCCGCGGGACCGGCAGTGCGTTACCGCCGTGGAGATGGCCGCCGCCTACGAGGAGGGGGCGTCGTGACCGCGGAGACGTCTCAAACGCTTGACCGGGGCCTGCGGGTTCTCAAGCTGCTCGCCGACACCGACCACGGCCTGACGGTGACCGAGCTGGCCGCCAAACTCGGTGTGAACCGGACGGTGGTCTACCGCTTGCTGGCCACGCTGGAGCAGCATTCGCTGGTCCGCCGTGACCTCGGCGGCCGGGCGCGCGTCGGACTGGGCGTGCTCGGTCTGGCCCACCAGGTGCACCCGCTGCTGCGCGAGGCCGCACTGCCCGCGTTGCGCTCGCTCGCCGAGGAGATCGGGGCGACCGCCCACCTGACCCTCGTCGACGGCAGCGAGGCGCTGGCCGTCGCCGTCGTGGAGCCGACCTGGACCGACTACCACGTGGCTTATCGCACCGGCTTCCGGCACCCGCTGGACCGCGGGGCCGCGGGGCGCGCCATCCTCGCCGGGCGGGGCATGCAGCCGACGCCCGACGGGTCGCGCTGGGAGCGGTTCGTCGAGGAGGAGTCCCTGGGCGCCCGCCCGGCCGAGGGGCCGCCCGCCGCCCATACCGTCACCGCCACCGAGCCGGTCCGGTACGTCCTCACCCACGGCGAGCTGGAGGCCGGCGCCAGCGGGGCCGCCGCGCCCCTCCTGGGCGTCCCCGGCATCGAGGGGAGCGTCGGCGTCGTCATGCTCGCCGACTCGGTCCCCGAGAGGGTCGGTGCGCGCGTCGTGGAGGCCGCCACGGAGGTCGCCGACGCCCTGCGCTAGGGCGCCCCTGCGCTAGGGCGCTGAGCCTCCCCAGAAGGCTGCCCCCACCAGGCCCCCGGGCCCGTGCCGGGTCCTTTGCCGGGCCACCGGCTGCGTCTTCATGGGCCCGGCCCCGGGGCGGCTGCTTTGCCGGGGGCGGCGGGTCGTGTTTTTGGGGGCGCGGGGAACTGGGCGGCCGGCCACGGTGCTTCCGCAGGTCACCGTCGGTCCCGGCGGGGTGGTTCGGTTGTTGCCGGGCCACCGGCCGGTGGTGGGTTGCTCGCGCAGTTCCTCGCGCCCCTGACGGGGCACTGGTCGTGCGTGCGTGCGGGTAGCTGGGGCCCGGCCCTGGGGCGGTTCTTTTGCCGGGACGCGAGCTACGCGTTTTTGGGCCGCTGCCCTTGAGGGGCTGCTTTGCCGGGGGCGGCGGGTCGTGTTTTTTGGGGGCGCGGGGAACTGCGCGACAAGCCACGGTGCTTCCGCAGGTCACCGTCGGCCCCGGCGGGGTGGTTCGGTTGTTGCCGGGCCACCGGCCGGGTGGGGAGCGGGGGCGTGGCCGCGAGGGCGGGGGCGTGAAATAGGGTCGGCGGCATGCGTAGAAGCAGCGTCTCCCGGCGGACCGTGACTCTGGCCGTCTGCGGAGCAGTCACGGCCGGGCTGCTGGCCGTCGCGGCCCTCGCCCCGCTCCCGATCTCGATCGTGGAGCCGGGGCTGACGGCGAACGTGCTGGGGGCGGACCAGGGGACGCAGGTGATCACGGTGAGCGGGACACCGGTGCGCAGGACGAGCGGGCAACTGCGGATGGTGACGATCCAGGCGACGTCACCGGACGCCTCGGTGCACGTCACCGATGTGCTGAAGGCGTGGTTCAAGAAGGACCAGGCGGCGATGCCGCGCGACTCGGTCTATCCCAGCGGCGGCTCGGTGAAGGAGATCGAGAAGGCGAACCGCAAGGAGATGACCGACTCGCAGGACGCGGCGACGACGGCCGCGCTCAAGCACCTCGGGCTCTCACCGTCCAAGGTGAAGGTCGACCTCCAGCTCGCCGACGTCGGCGGCCCCAGCGCCGGGCTGCTCTTCGCACTCGGCATCATCGACAAGATCAACGGCGACGGCCACGGCGGCGACCTCACCGGCGGCCGGACCATCGCGGGTACCGGGACCATCGACGCCGCGGGCAAGGTCGGCGCGGTCGGCGGGGTGCCGCTGAAGGAGCAGGCCGCGCGCCGCGACGGCGCGACCGTCTTCCTCGTACCGCGCGGCGAGTGCTCCGACGCCAAGGCGGAGCTGCCCGACGGGCTCAGGCTGGTCCCGGTCAACGACCTGGACGGCGCGCTGGCGGCCCTGGCCGCCCTGGACAAGGGCGGAAAGCTGCCGACCTGCTAGACGGACGCCCGCGCGGCGCCCGGCGACACGGCGGGCACGTCGCCGGGCTCGTCGTTCCAGTGCCGGAAGGCGGGCAGGACGAGCGGGCTCAGCGTCGTGAGCAGATAGACGGCGCTGACGGTGGCCATGGCGGTCCGCAGGCCCGCGTACTGGACGAGGAAGCCGCCGAGCAGGCCGCCCAGCGGTACGGCGACCAGGACGCCGGAGGTGACGGCGCCGAAGACGCGGCTGCGCAGCCGCTCGGGGACCAGGCGGACCATCTCGGTGCCGATCATCGGGTTCAGGACCCCGGCGGCCAGCCCGCACACCGCGCAGGTGACCAGGAGCGGGGTCAGACCGGGCACGAAGGCGGCCACGGCCGTCCGGGGGAAGCCGCCGATGAGGAACGCGCCGATGTAGAGGCCGCGTTGCGACACCCGGTGGCCGACGACGCCGTACGTCAGTGAGCCGATCAGCGCGCCGCCGCCGAATGTCCCGGCGACCAGGCCGACGCTCACCGAACCGCCCAGGTGCTCGCGGGCGTCCACCGGCAGCAGCACCGCCGACCACGCCTGGTCCAGCGCGTTGGTCACCATCACCATCACCACGATGGCGAACAGCAGCCGCGCGGCCACCAAGTAGGCGAATCCCTCGCGCAGTTCGGCCCGGTAGCCGCCCGGAGCCCCGGAGGCCGACTCCTTGGACGCCCCCTTGGCCGCCCGCTTCCGCGCCGCCTCCGCCGGCGTCCGGTCCCGTACGCCGATCCCGATCAGCACCGCGGACACCGCGAAGGTCGCCGCGTCGACCAGCAGCGTATTGGTGGCTCCCATCACCGAGATGAGCACGCCCGCCAGCGGGGCGCCGAGCATACGGGCGCCGCGCGACGCGCCCTCGTACGCGCTCGACGCCCGCGCCACGGTGGTGTCGGCGCGTTCGGCGAGCCGGGGCATCAGCACCTCGCGGGCGGTCTCGCCGGGGGCGTGGAAGAGGCCGCTGACGCCGACGAGCGCGAGCAGTTCCCAGTAGCGCAGCCCGACGGTCAGATGCAGCAGCGGTACGGCCGCCATGGCCGCCGCGCACACCACGTCCGACACGACGCTCGTGACCGCGTAGCCGAGCCGGTCGATCAGCGGCCCGCCCAGGATCGCGGCGAGCACGACCGGCAGGGTGGCCGCGAAGGCGACCAGACCGGCCCGCGCCGGGCTCCCGGTGGTCTCCAGCACAAACCACGGGACGGCGACGACGGTGAGCATGTTCCCGGCGATCGAGACCACGTTGGCGGCCAGCAGCACCCCCAGCGGGCGCCGGTCGCGGGCCGGTCCCGACCCGTCGGGCCGGTGGTGGGCGTGCGGTATCGCGGTGCGTGCGGGCATGGCGAATTCCCCCGTGACGATTGGGCGTTGATACGGAGTTACGGAGCCGGTACGGACAGGGAGCCGGTACGGATACGGATACGCGTGCGGTGACGGCGCGCGCGGCGCGGGGGAGCGGGGTCAGTCGGACGCGATCGGGAACTCGTGGAACTGCACCCGGACCCGCTCACCCTCCGGCCCGTCCGTCTCCCGCTCGCGGAAGGACTCCACGAGCGCGTGCACCTGCTCGCTCAGCTCCACCGCGTCCTGTGGCGTGAGGCGCAGCGTGAAGCGGCTGGAGTCCCACGCCTCCTGCCAGACTTTCGGCCAGGTGTGCATCGTGCTCATCCAGGTCGCCACCTGCTCGGCGCTGCTGGTGGCGTGCTCGACCAGGAAGGTGCTCATCGCGGCGCGCACCTCCAGGTCGGGGTGGCGGACGAACTCCCCGATGCTGTCGAAGCGTTGGCCCCGGTGCACCGCCTTCCACCAGCGCTCGCGCGCGGTGCCGCGGCCGGGGTCGTCCTCGACCAGGCCGAACGAGGCGAGCTGGCGCAGGTGGTAGCTGGTCGCACCGCTGGACTCGCCGAGCCGGTCGGCCAGTTGGGAGGCCGTGGCGGGGCCGTGGTCGCGCAGCGCGGCCAGCAGCCGCATCCGCAGCGGGTGGGCGAGGCCGCGCAGCGACCTGGCGTCGAGGGTCAGCAGATCCTCGTCCGAGATCGGGCCGATCGGCACCGCGTCCTTCTTGTCCGTCATGGACACCACTTTAGGCGCGTGCAAAGCACCTTTGCAACGCTCTTTTGCAAAACAGCTTTGCATCCACGTCTGAGCCGTACCCCGCGAGCCCCGCAGGGCCCCTCACCCGTTCTTGATGAAGCCCTCGGCGATCAGCCACTTCTTCGCCACGTCGTGCGGGTCCTGCCCGTCCACGTCCACCTGGGCGTTCAGCTTCTGCGCGACCGCCGTGTCCAGCTTGGCGCTGATCGGGTCGAGGAGCTCGGCGATGGCCGGGTACTTCTTGAACGCCTTGCTGTAGATGACGGGCGCCGCGTTGTAGTTGGGGAAGAAGTGCTTGTCGTCCTCCATGACGGTCAGGTGCATCGACTGGATGCGGCCGTCGGTGGTGTACACCTCGCCCAGCAGGCAGGAACCGCTCTTGTTCACCTGGGTGTAGATGATCCCCGCGTCCATCTTCTGGATCCGCGAGCTGGGGATGTTCATGTCGTAGGCCTTCATCATGCCGGGCAGCCCGTCCTGCCGGGAGGCGAACTCGTTCTCCACGCACAGCGTCACGGCCTTGGGGTCCTTCTTCGCCAGCGCGGCCACGTCGGAGAGCGTCTTGAGGTGGTACTTCGCGTTGTTGGGCCGGCTGACGGCGAGCGAGTACGTGTTGTTCAGCGTGGACGGCGGCAGCCAGGTCAGGCCGTTCTTCAGGTCCGCGTCGTGCACGGCCTGCCACTGCGCCTGGGGGTTCTTGATGGGTTCCGTGTGCCCCAGATACGTGATCCAGGCGGTGCCGGTGTACTCGTACATCGCGTCCGCCTGACCGGACTTGACCGCCTCGCGGGCGCCGATCGAGCCGGTGATGTTCGTCCGGTCCAGCACGCTCGCGCCCGCCGCCTTGAAGGCGAGGCCGATCATCTCGCCCAGGATGATGTTCTCGCTGAAGTTCTTGGACGTGATCACCAGGTGGGCGCCCTTGAGGGGTTCGCCCTGCCCGATCGAGCCCGGCTTGACGTTGTCCACCAGCGGGCTGCCGCTGGTCAGCCCGCAGGACGCCAGCAGGGCGGCGCCGCAGAGCGCCACGAGCCCCGTACGCCGCCGCGTCACGCCGTCACCTCCAGGCCGCGGGGCCGCATCAACTGCTCGGCGACCGAGGCCAGCCAGTCCACGAACAGCGCGAGCACCACCGTCAGCACCGAGCCGAGGATCAGCACCGGCATCCGCTGGTTGACGATGCCGGAGGTGATCAGGTCGCCGAGGCCGCCGCCCCCGCCGAAGGTGGCCAGCGTGGCGGTGCCGACGTTGAGCACCAGCGCGGTCCGCACGCCCGCGAGGATCAGCGGTACGGCGAGCGGCAGTTCGACCTTGGCGAGCACGCCGGGCGCCGACATGCCGATGCCGCGCGCGGCCTCCACCAGCGTCGGGTCGATGGCCTTGAGCCCCGCGACGGTGTTGGAGAGCACCGGCAGCACCGCGTACGCCACGATGCCGATGATCGCGGTGCGGGCGCCGATGCCCAGCCAGATCACCAGCAGCGCCAGCAGGCCGATCGCCGGAGTGGCCTGGCCGATGTTGGCGAGCGCGGTCACGAACGGCGCGACCCTGCGCAGCCGCCGCCGGGTCAGCGCGATGCCGACGGGGATGGCGATCACCAGCACCCAGAAGGTGGAGATCGCGGTCAGCTTCACGTGCTGCCAGAGCCGGAGTTGCACATTGCCGTCGTCGAGCGAATTCTTCTCGATCGCGTCCAGGTGGATGTTGGTGATCCACAGATACGTGGCGAGCAGCACGGCGGCCAGCACGGCCGGGGTGAACACCAGCTTCTTCCAGGTCAGTTTGGGCTTCGGCCTGGTCGCGGCGGGCGCGGGCCCACCCTCGTGCTCCTCGTGCTCCGTACCGCCGTCGTCGTCGCGGAAGGCCAGGCCGCGCACCTCGTGCTCGCCGGGGGGACGGCGCTCCCCGGCGTCGCGGGTGTCCCGGCCCGACGGGTGGGAACGGCCGCCGTCGGCGCGGCTCGCCCCCGTCGCGCGGTCCGGCCTGTCCGGGCTCATGACGCCGGCTCCGCGCCCGCCGCGCCCTCCTGCTCGGCGCGTGCCCGCTCCTCCTCGTGCCCCTGCCCGGCCTGCGACTCGGCCAGTTCGTGCTGGTGCTCCATCGCGGTGAGCCGGTCGGCCTCCAGCATCTCCTGCACCGAGTTCATCAGCGTCTCCATGTCGACCACGCCCACGAATTCGCCGCGCCGCCCGGTCACCGCCACCCGCCCGCCGCTGTCGGTCAGCACCGCCTCCAGTGCGTCCCGCAGCGTCGCGTCCCGGGTCACCGTGTCGTGCACGATCGTGCCCGCCCGCGCCAACGACCCCTTGGCGCGCATCAGATCACCGCGCCGCAGCCACTTGTACGGGCGCCGCCGCCGGTCGAGCAGCAGCAGTTCGTTGTGCTGGCTGGTGCGCAGCCGCTCGAAGATCGACTGCAACGGCTCGTCGACGCCCACCGCGGGGAATTCGGCGATGCCGACATCGCGCACGCGGGTGAGATTGAGCCGCTTGAGCGCCGCGCCGGCGCCGACGAAGCCGGACACGAAGTCGTCGGCCGGGTTGGTGAGAATGGCCTCCGGCGTGTCGAACTGGGCGATGTGCGAGTGCTCACGGAGCACCGCGATCCGGTCGCCGAGCTTGATCGCCTCGTCGAAGTCGTGCGTGACGAAGACGATCGTCTTGTGCAACTCGTGCTGGAGCCTGATCAGTTCGTCCTGGAGATGGTCGCGGGTGATCGGGTCGACCGCGCCGAACGGCTCGTCCATCAGCAGCACCGGCGGGTCGGCCGCCAACGCCCGTGCCACGCCCACGCGTTGCTGCTGTCCGCCGGAGAGCTGGCGGGGGTAGCGGCCGTGGAACTCCCGCGGGTCCAGGCCCACCAGGTCGAGCATCTCCTCGACCCGGTCCTTGACCCGCGACTTGCTCCAGCCGACCATCTTCGGCACCAGCGCGATGTTCTCCGCGACCGTCATGTGCGGGAAGAGACCGGACGACTGGATCGCGTACCCGACCTTGCGGCGCAGCTTGACCGGGTCGATCGCGGTGACGTCCTCGTCGTTGATCCTGATCCGCCCGGACGACGGCTCGATCAGCCGGTTGATCATCTTCAGCGTGGTGGACTTGCCGCAGCCGGAGGGCCCCACGAAGATCACCGTCTCACCGGCCTTGATCTCCATGCTGACGCTGTCCACGGCCGGGTCCTGGCTGCCCGGATAGCGCTTGGTCAGGTTCTCCAGCTCGATGGTGGCGCCCGCCACCCCGGTGGGCGCCGGCTGCTCCCGGTCCTCCGGTGACCACCGCTCAGACACGGATCCCCCTCGGAATGGTCAGACGGCCGATGCCCACGTACGCGGCGTCGAAGAGCAGCGCGAGGACGATGATGCCGAGCGTGCCGGACAGCACCTCGTTGAGCGCGTTGGCGCTGCCCAGCGACGCGATGCCGCGGAAGATCTCGTTGCCGAGGCCGGGGCCCGAGGCGTACGCGGCCACCGCCGCGATACCCATCAGCATCTGGGTGGCGACCCGGATACCGGTCAGGATCGGCGGCCAGGCCAGCGGCAGCTCCACCCGCAGCAGCCGGGCCACCCTCGACATGCCGATGCCCTTGGCCGCGTCCACCAGCGCCGGGTCCACACCGCGCAGCCCGACGATGGAGTTGCGGACGACCGGCAGCAGCCCGTACAGGGTCAGCGCGGTCACCGTCGGCGGCACGCCCAGGCCCAGGACCGGGATCAGCAGACCGATCAGGGCCAGCGACGGGATGGTGAGGATGGTCGCGGTCGAGGTGACCGCGAGATTGCCCGCCCAGTCGCTGCGGTAGGTCAGGACGCCGATCAGGACGCCGATCACGGTGGCGAGCACCATGCACTGGAACACGGCGCTGGCGTGCTGGAAGGCGTCGGTGAGCAGTTGCTGGTGCCGGTTGGAGAGGTACTGCCAGAAACTCACCGCGCCCCCACCTCCCCGTCTCCTTCGACCGCGTGGCGCGTCTACGTGTCGCGCGCCGCCTGCTCCACCAGCGGGATGATCCGCAGCGGGACCGGGTTCTCCATGACGATGGCCGTGGCGGCCCGGACAATCCCATCAAAGCCGACAACCCGGTCGATCACCCGCTGGAGATCGGCGTTGGAACGCGCCACCAGACGGCAGAGCATGTCGCCCTGACCGGTCGTGGTGTGCAGCTCCAGCACCTCCGGCACGGTGGTCAAGTGCGCCCGTACGTCGACCCCTTGACCCTGCTTGATCTCCAGCGTGGCGAACGCCGTCACCGGATAGCCGAGCGCCGCCGGGTCCACCTGCGGGCCGAAACCGCGGATCACCCCATTGGCCCTCAGCCGGTCGAGCCGCGCCTGCACCGTGCCGCGCGCCACCCCCAGCCGCCGGGACGCCTCCAGCACGCCGATCCGCGGCTCCCGGTCCAGCAGCGTGATCAGCCGCCCGTCCAGCGCGTCGATCCCCATGCCCCGCCGCCTTCCGTGGTCATGCTGCACAGATTGACCCGTCGATCCTCGCCTCCACTGTGCAGACTGTCCACTGGAATCCGGAACTATTGCGCACCCTGACAAGCGGCGGGAGGCTTTTGTCATGACTGAGACCCAGGATGCTTTCCCGGTAAAGGGCATGGACGCCGTCGTCTTCGCCGTGGGCAACGCCAAACAGGCCGCGCACTACTACTCCACCGCTTTCGGCATGCGCCGCGTCGCCTACTCGGGACCCGAGAACGGCAGCCGCGAGACCGCCTCCTACGTCCTGGAGTCGGGCGGCGCGCGCTTCGTGTTCACCTCCGTCATCAAGCCCGCCACCGACCACGGCCGCTTCCTGGCCGACCACGTCGCCGCCCACGGCGACGGCGTCGTCGACCTCGCCCTGGAGGTCCCGGACGCGCGCGCCGCGTACGCGTACGCCGTCGAGCACGGCGCCACCGGCCTCACCGAGCCGTACGAGCTGAAGGACGACCACGGCACCGTCGTGCTCGCCGCCATCGCCACGTACGGCCAGACCCGGCACACCCTGGTCGACCGCACCGGCTACGACGGCCCCTACATGCCGGGCTTCGTCGCCGCGGAGCCGGTGGTCGAGCCCCCGGCGCGGCGCTTCTTCCAGGCCATCGACCACTGCGTCGGCAATGTCGAACTCGGCCGGATGAACGAGTGGGTGGCCTTCTACAACCGGGTCATGGGCTTCACCAACATGAAGGAATTCGTCGGCGACGACATCGCCACCGAGTACTCGGCGCTGATGTCCAAGGTCGTGGCCGACGGCACCCTCAAGGTGAAGTTCCCGCTCAACGAGCCGGCCGTCGCCAAGAAGAAGTCCCAGATCGACGAGTACCTGGAGTTCTACGGCGGCCCCGGCGTCCAGCACATCGCGCTGGCCACCAACGACATCGTCGCCTCCGTACGCGCCATGCGCGCCGCCGGTGTCGAATTCCTCGACACCCCCGACTCCTACTACGACACCCTCGGCGAATGGGCGGGCGAGACCCGCGTCCCCGTCGAGACACTGCGCGAACTCAAGCTCCTCGTGGACCGCGACGAGGACGGCTACCTGCTCCAGATCTTCACCAAGCCGGTCCAGGACCGCCCGACCGTCTTCTTCGAGATGATCGAGCGCCACGGCTCCATGGGCTTCGGCAAGGGCAACTTCAAGGCCCTGTTCGAGGCGATCGAGCGGGAGCAGGAGCTGCGCGGCAACCTCTGATCTCACCCTGTGGTCTCGCGGGGTCCCGCCCTTGAGGGCGGGGCCCCGGCCTGTCAGGGTGAACACATGCACGATGAACTGATCACCGCACTGCGCGGCGGCCTGCCGCCGGAGGCGGTACTGACCGACCCCGACGTCGTCGCGGCGTACTCCCAGGACATGGCGAGCTTCTCCGCCGTCGGCACCCCGGCGGCGGTCGTGCTGGCCCGCAGCACCGAGGACGTGCAGCACGTCATGCGGACCGCGACCGCGCACCGGGCGCCGGTCGTACCGCAGGGGGCGCGGACCGGGCTGTCCGGCGGCGCCAACGCGATGGACGGCTGCATCGTGCTCTCGCTGGTGAAGATGGACCGCATCCTGGAGATCGACACGGTCGACCGGATCGCCGTGGTCGAACCGGGCGTCGTCAACGCCGTGCTGTCCAGGGCGGTCGGCGAGCACGGCCTGTCCTACCCGCCGGACCCGTCGAGCTGGGAACAGTGCACGATCGGCGGCAACATCGGCACCGGCGCGGGCGGCCTGTGCTGCGTGAAGTACGGGGTGACGGCCGAGTACGTCCTCGGCCTCGAGGTGGTGCTGGCCGACGGGCGGCTGCTGACCACCGGGCGGCGCACCGCCAAGGGCGTGGCGGGATACGACCTCACGCGGCTCTTCGTCGGCTCCGAGGGCACCCTCGGCATCGTCGTGAAGGCGGTCCTCGCGCTGCGGCCCGCGCCGCCGCGCCAGCTCGCCATGGTCGCCGAATTCCCGTCGGCCGCCGCGGCCTGCGCCGCCGTCTGCTCGATCATGGAGAGCGGCCATGTGCCGTCGCTGCTGGAGCTGATGGACGGCACGACCATCCGCGCGGTCAACGCGATGGCGAACATGGGCCTGCCCGAGACCACCGAGGCCATGCTGCTCGCCGCCTTCGACACCGCGGACCCGGCCGCCGACCTCGCCGCGGTCGGCGAGCTGTGCACGGCGGCGGGCGCCACCGACGTGGTGCCCGCGGAGGACAGCGCCGAGTCCGAGATGCTGCTCCAGGCGCGCCGACTGTCGCTGACGGCGCTGGAGACGATCTCGACGGCCATGATGATCGACGACGTGTGCGTACCGCGCGCGAAGCTCGGCGAGATGCTGGACGGCGTCGCGGACATCTCGGCCAAGTTCGGCCTGACGATCGGGGTGTGCGCGCACGCGGGCGACGGCAACACCCACCCCGTGGTCTGCTTCGATGCGCACGACCCCGACGAGGCCCTGCGGGCCCGCGAGTCCTTCGACGAGATCATGGCGCTCGGTCTCGCGCTCGGCGGCACCATCACCGGCGAGCACGGCGTCGGCCTGCTCAAGAAGGACTGGCTGGCCCGCGAACTCGGCCCCACCGGCGTCGAGTTGCAGCGCGGCGTGAAGGCCGTCTTCGACCCGCTCGGGCTGCTGAATCCGGGCAAGCTGTTCTGAGGGCCGCGCCGGGCGTGCCCGGCCCTCACGCCCCCGCGTCCGGCGTCTCGTCCTTCCCCGACCACGGATCACTCAGCCACAGCTCGTCCCGCGTGGTCGGGGCGAGCAACCGGCTGAGACCGTCGTCCATGCCGAGCTGCTCGTGCTCGGTGCCCGGCGGCACCACCCGCAGCGTCCGCTCCAGCCAGGCCGCGACCGGGGACGAGGGCGCCTCCAGCAGCGCGTTGCCGTCGGGGGAGCTGAGGGCCAGACAGATCACGCTGCGGCCGTTGACCTTCGTCGGCCAGATCCGTACGTCACCGTGACCGCACGGCCTGAACACCCCCTCCACGATCAGCTCGCGGGCGAAGGTCCAGTTCACGGGGGCGTCGGAGCCCACGTGGAAAGTGATGTGCACGGCAAAGGGATCATCCGTGCGATAGGCCAGCCTGGCGGGTACGGGGATGCTCCGCTCCGGCGACAGCACTAGCTGCATTTCCAGTTCGCGTTCCACCACGGTGTGCATCGACTCGACATCCTTTCCTCGGCGCGGCAGCCCCATTTCGCGTTCCGCGTGTTCCGCGGTGTCTTCGGTGACGCGCAGCGGGTGCTGCGCCGGGGCCTGCACCAGGAGAGAGCGCGTACCACTCCAACCATTACGCGGGTTCGCGGGATTCGGTTCAAATTTCCCGAAGCACGGGCACGAGGGGGCGCGTACGGGTAAAGACAAGTACGCCCTCCGAAGCCGGGCGGCGCGGGGAACGGCGGTCACGCCGGGCCCGCGCGTCTGGTAGATGTGGACGTCACAAACCCCCCAGACCGAGCAGATACGGATTCCGTGAACCATGAGCGCACCCACTTCTGGCTCCTCCGGTTCCTCCTCCGCGTCCCCGGCCCCGGGCTACTACCCTGACCCCTCGGTCCCGAACTACATCCGCTACTGGAACGGCTCCACCTGGGTGCCGGGTACGAGTCGGCCCGCGCCCGCCGCGGGTGAGGCGCCGGTTCCGTCCCCGTCCCCTTCTTCTTCCCCTCCGCCCGCCCCGGCGATGGACGAGTCCGGGCCAATGTTCCTCGACGAGGACCCGGGGGCGCCGCACTCCGACTTCGGTACGTCGGCGCCGGCCCCGGCGTCCGCCCCGGAACCCGCTCCGGCCTGGCCCCGGCCCGCCGGGCAGGCGCCCGGCGCCGAGCCACCGCGGATCTCCTGGGGCGCCGCGGGCACGGCCGCCGCGCCGGGCGTGCCCGCCCAGCAGTCGCGGCCCGCCGCCGAGCGGCCCCAGCCGCAGACACCGCCCCACCAGCCGCAGGCCCAGCCTCAACCGCACGCCCAGGCCCAGGCCCAGCCTCAACCGCACGCCCAGCCGCGGCCGCAGGCCACCCCCAAGCCGGAGCCGCAGGCCCAGCCGCAGCCGCAGGCCGCGCCCTGGGCGCAGCAGGTGCACCATCTGGCCCGGCAGTCGGCGGGGGAGCAGGAGCGGCCCGCGGGCGAGGAGCGCCCGGCGCCGTGGCGGCCCCCGGCCGGTGACCCGTTCCTGAGCATGATCTCGGCGCAGGGGCGGCCGGGCGCGCTGGTGCGGCGGTTCGCGGCGCGCGTGGTCGACACGGTGCTGTTCTGCGCGGTGACCGCCGCCGCTGCCGTACCGCTGGGCACGGCCGCGTACCACCACATCCACACGAAGGTGGACGACGCGAAGCAGAGCGGCGAGACCGTCAAGGTGTGGCTGATCGACGGCACGACGGGCCTTGAGCTGGCCGTGGTGCTGCTGGTGGCGGTCCTGGCGGGCCTGCTGCTCGAAGTGCTGCCGACCGTCAAGTGGGGGTGCACGCTGGGCAAGAAGCTGGTGGGCCTGCGCGTGCTGGACGTCGAGGCGCAGATCCCGCCGACCTTCGGCCCGAGCCTTCGCCGCTGGCTGACCCACACCGTGCTGGACGTCCTGGTCGTCGGCGTCATCGGCCTCGCCTGGTGCCTCTTCGACCGCCCGTGGCGCCAGTGCTGGCACGACAAGGCCGCGCGGACGTTCGTGGCGGCCGACTGAGCCCGCCTGCGGGGCCGCGCCGTACGTCCGGGTCGGCGCCCTTCGGCCGGGACGGCGCCGTACTCCGAACGGAGTCCGCAGCGGGCGGGCGGCCGGTGTCCGGGTTTGACTCGGGACATGAGTACCGATCAGCCAGCGCCCGGTTCCCCCCAGGACCCCTTCGCCAAGCCGCCAGGCGACCAGGCCGGCGGCCCGTACAACGGCGCCCAGGGCACCCCGCCGCCGGGCAATCCGTACGGCGGCGACCCGTACGGCGGCGGTCCCGCCACTCCCGGCGGCCCCGACAACCCCTACGGCGGCGGTCCCGGCGGCCCGGCGAATCCGTACGGCGGCGGGGGTCCCGGCGGCCCGGGAAACCCGTACGGCGGCGGTCCCGGCGGGCCCGGTGACCCCAACAACCCCTACGGCGGCGCCCCGCAGGACCCGCTGGCCGGGATGCCGCCGCTGGCGGACGGCGGCAAGCGCGTGCTGGCCCGCGTCATCGACGTGATCATCGTGCTGATCCCGGCCGGTCTGCTGGACTGGGCGGCGGGGGGCACCGACAACCTCAGCAGCGGCAAGTCGGCGGTCGGCGGCGCCTTCTTCGCGGTGCTCGGTTTCCTCTACGAGTGGTTCATGACCCGGTCCACCGGCCAGACGGTGGGCAAGAAGCTGATGAAGCTGCGCGTCGCGATGCTGGAGAACGGCAGCGTGCCCACCTCCGCGGCGGCGGGGCTGCGCGCCCTCGTGCTGTGGCTGCCCGCTTTCTGCTGCAGCTGCGTCTGGTTCGTGATCATCGGCATCACGGTGCTGTTCGACAAGCCGTACAAGCAGGGGCTCCATGACAAGGCCGCCAAGACGGTGGTCGTCCAGACCGCCTGACGGGCCGGCGGCCGGGCGGAAAGGCGTCGCACACGCCCTGTACCGCCACCCGGATGGCTGATTGACTGAGCGTCATGAGTGCAGACCAGCCGTCCGGGATGGCCCCGCTCGCCTCCCTCGGCCAGCGGTTCCTGGCCCGGGTCGTCGACACCGTGATCCTGATCGTCCTCGACGTGGTGCTCAGCGCGGCGGTATTCGGCGGTGATCTGTCCCATCCGGGTGACGCGGGCCGCAGCAAGGAGATCCTCGCGGGGGCGGCGACCTTCATCGCGTACTTCCTCTACGAGGGCGCCATGACGGCCGCCCGCGGGCAGACCCTCGGCAAGATGCTGCTGCGGATACGCGCGGCCCGCCTGGAGGACGGCGCGGTCCCCGGCGGCGTCGGCTGGACGCGGGCCGCGGTCTACGCGCTGCCCGGCGTGCTCGTCACGATCCTGATCGGCCCGCTCTTCTGGCTGCTCAACTCCCTGTGGTGCACCTGGGACAAGCCGTTCCGGCAGTGCCTGCACGACAAGGCGGCCAGGACCGTGGTCGTGGCCGCCGTCTGACGCGGAGAAGCGGTGGAGCGGTGGCGCCGTGAAGTGCCGAAGTGCCTTCAGTGGTGACATGCGGTGCGGGTCTTCCGCGCGGGTCCGCGCCGGGCTTCAGCGTCGTAGTGACACCTCGCTGACCCGCGACGACTCGCGTACGCCGCGACCGCCGGCCGCCCGTGGGAGCGGGCGCTGTGCGGGGGACGGTTGGGCGCCGGACTCGGCGGGGGGAACGGTGGAACCGGTGGAGGCGCTGGGCCGGGCCTGGGCGGACCGCACCCGGGCGACAAAGGGCAGGGTGCCGGTCACCGCGACGAGCAGGCCCAGGATCAGTCCCGCCGCGCAAATGACGGCGACTCCCACGCCGGACCGTGCGTCCGACAGCAGGAGCATCGCGAAGGTGGACAGGACAACGGTCAGGGAACCGTAGGCGAGTTGCGCGGTCGTAGGACGTGGCATTGGGGGAATCCGTCCTCGGTAGCGGGCTGGCTCTACGCTTCGGCATGCCCGGCCCGAACATGGGGTAAGCGTGACCTAACCCACGGTGCGGAGCACGAGGGGGCGCACAGGGTCGCAAGCGTGTCAGGCATCTCATCCTGCGGACGGCGGAGCCCGTCAACGCACGGACGGCGGCGGCCGGTTGGCGTGACCTGTGGGTCCGCTGAGCGGTGCCGGGAAACCGGTAAACGTACTGGCCTGCCATGCTCAAGTCAAGATCTGTTTTTTCTCCCGTCACTCCGATGCAATGGCCTTTCCCAAGGGGAGGTCAAAAATCTTGAAAACGCAGCGGAGGATCACCAAACCCGCCGCCCTGGCCCTCGCGATAGCCGTGTTGGGCGTCACCGCGGTCACCACCGCGGGGGCGTACGCGGCTCCCGCCGAGAAGGGGCAGCCCGCACCCGTGGCCAGCCACGATCCGGCGGAGAACCAGGCCCACGATCTGCCGGGCCCGTTCAGCGAGAAGCAGTCGGCCGAGCGCACGGCCGCACTTCAGCAGGTCGTGAACGGCGACGCGACCGTGCAGCAGCGCGGCGGCTCGAAGGTCGTCCAACTCGGCTCCGGCAAGGGCAAGAAGAGCAAGTACGTCGAGCTGGGCCGCGAGCAGACCGACAAGATCTTCACGATTCTTGTCGAGTTCGGCGACCAGGTCGACAACACCACGACGTACGACCCGGACGGCCCCGACGGCCCGCAGCCGCCGGTCGTGAAGTACGGCGGCGACCCGGGCCCCGCGCACAACACCATCGCCAAGCCGGACCCGAAGAACGACAACAGCACGGCCTGGCAGGCGGATTACAACCAGCAGCACTTCAACGACCTCTACTTCTCGCACGACGCGAAGAAGGAGTCGCTGGCGAAGTACTACGAGAAGCAGTCCTCGGGCCGCTACTCGGTGGAGGGCGAGGTCTCCGCCTGGGTCAAGGTGCCCTGGAACGAGGCCCGTTACGGCTCCAACTACTGCGGCGCCAGCACCTGCTCCAGCGCCTGGGACCTGATCCGCGACGCCACCACCGCGTACGTCGCCGACCAGAAGGCCCAGGGCCGCACCGACGCGCAGATCAAGGCGGACCTGGCCCAGTACGACCAGTGGGACCGCTACGACTACGACGGCGACGGCAACTTCAACGAGCCCGACGGCTACATCGACCACTTCCAGATCGTGCACGCGGGCGAGGACGAGTCCGCGGGCGGCGGCGCCCAGGGCACGGACGCGCTGTGGGCGCACCGCTGGTACGCCTACGGCACCGACGCGGGGCGCACGGGCCCGGCCGACAACAAGGCCGGCGGCACCCAGATCGGCAACACCGGCGTCTGGATCGGTGACTACACCCTCCAGCCGGAGAACGGCGGACTCGGCGTCTTCGCGCACGAGTACGGCCACGACCTCGGCCTGCCCGACGAGTACGACACCACGTACGTCGGCGAGTCCAGCGTCGGCTTCTGGTCGCTGATGTCCTCCGGTTCCTGGATGGGCACCGGCAAGGACTCGATCGGCGACCTCCCGGACGACATGAGCGCCTGGGACAAGCTCCAGCTCGGCTGGCTCAACTACGGTACGGCCAAGGCCGCTTCGCGCTCGACGACCAAGCTGGGCGTCGCCGAGTACAACACCAAGGACAAGCAGGCGCTGATCGTCTCGCTGCCCGACAAGGCGGTCACCACCGCCATCACCGCGCCCGCCGAGGGCAGCAAGCAGTGGTGGAGCGGCAGCGGCGACAACCTGTCCAACACCCTGACCCGCTCGGTCGATCTGACCGGCAAGTCCTCGGCGTCGCTCGCCCTCAAGGGCTGGTGGGACATCGAGGAGGGGTACGACTACCTCTACACCGAGGCGTCCGCCGACGGCGGGGCCACCTGGACCGCGCTGGACGGCACCGCCAACGGCAGGTCCATCCCGCGCGACGGCGGCGGCACCCCGGCGCTGACCGGCACCAACGGCGCGTACCAGGACCTGTCCTTCCCGCTGGACGCCTACGCGGGCAAGCAGATCCAGCTCCGCTTCCGCTACCTGACCGACGGCGGCGTGGCCCAGCAGGGCTTCGCGGCCGACGCGATCTCGGTCACCGCGGACGGCGCGACCGTCTTCACCGACGGCGCCGAGACGGACGACAACGGCTGGACCGCCAAGGGCTTCTCCCGGATCGGGGCGTCGTTCACCAACGACTACCCGCAGTACTACATCGCGGAGAACCGGCAGTACGTCTCGTACGACAAGACGCTGAAGACCGGCCCGTACAACTTCGGCTGGACGAGCACCCGGCCGGACTGGGTCGAGCACTACCCGTACCAGAACGGTCTGCTGGTCTGGCTGTGGGACACCTCGCAGTCCGACAACAACGTCGGCATCCACCCCGGCTCTGGCCAGATCCTGCCGATCGACGCCCACGCCAAGGCGGAGAAGTGGTCGGACGGCAGCGTGATGCGCAACCGCATCCAGGCGTACGACTCGCCGTTCAGTTGGTTCCCGACCGACGGCTTCACCGTGCACACCAACGGTGTCGCCGCCAAGGTCAAGGCGAAGCTCGGCAACCCGGTCTTCGACGACCACTACGGCTCCTACTGGGACGCCGCGAACCCGACCGGCGGGGTGAAGGTGCAGGACACCAACACCCGGATCACCATCGTCGGTGAGGCGCTCGACGGCAGCACGATGACCCTCCAGGTCGGGCCGGCACACCGCTGATCACCGGGACGATCACCGATCACCGGGCTGATCACCGGGACGGTCACCGCACGAAGATCGTCCTGATCGGGTCGCACCCGCTGTGACCTGCTGTTTCATCCGGGTTCATCCCGCGTTCGGCCGTCGTCCTCTGGTGGGCGGCGGCCGAACGGCTGATGATGTGACCATGGCGGTCGGCGGATTCACCAAGCTCCCGGGCGGCACGGTCGTCGTCGCACTCGGCCTGCCGCATCCGGCGTGCCCCGAACGCACGGTACGGGTCGTGGTGCACGCCCAGAACCGGCAGCGCGCCCTCACCCGGCTCAGCAACCTCGGCTTCCGCGGCGCCCGGCTCACCGGCAACGCCGAGCCGCCCACGCCCGACGAGGTCACCGCGGTCCTGCACCACCCGGACGGCCTGGTCTGGCGCGAATACCGCGGCGCGGGGGACGTCGGCGACAGCACCGAGCTGTGGCACCCGATCTCGGCGCTGAACCGTACTCCGCGCTAGGGCCTGTCCGGCGGATCACGAACGGCCCCTTCGACCCCTGGCACGCACGCCCGCCGCGTTGCCGAAATACCCGAATAGCTCCGCTGTGAGGCCATCCCGGCGCCTTGCGCTCGCACGCGCCGGGCGCCGCCTGGACCGCCCATGATCCGCCGGACAGGCCCTAGCCGGAGACCACCGGGGCGCCGGTCAGCTCCACGCCCGCCTCGCGCAGCTCCACCAGCGCCCGGTCGGTCGTCGTGGGCGCCACGCCCGCGGTCAGCGAGAGCAGCACGCGGGTGGTGAAGCCGTCGCGTACGGAGTCCAGCGCGGTCGCCCGCACGCAGTGGTCGGTGGCGATGCCCACCACGTCCACCTCCGTGACGCCGCGCTCGCGCAGCCAGCCGGTCAGCGCCGCGCCGTTCTCGTCCAGGCCCTCGAAGCCGCTGTACGCCGCCGCGTACGCCCCCTTGTCGAAGACCGCGTCCACCGCGCCGGAGGCGACCGCGGGCGCGAAGTTCGGGTGGAACCCCGCGCCCTCCGTGCCCGCGACGCAGTGCACCGGCCACGACGTCACGAAGTCCGGCCGGTCCGAGAAGTGCGAGCCCGGGTCGATGTGGTGGTCCCTGGTGGCCACGACGTGCCGGTAGCTGCCCGCCGACTCCCCGATCAGGTCCGTGATCGCCGCGGCCACGTCGGCCCCGCCGGTCACCGCGAGGCTGCCGCCCTCGCAGAAGTCGTTCTGCACGTCGACGACGATCAATGCGCGGTGCATTTTGCCCTTCCGGCGGAAAGTGTGGAAACGGTCCCGAGCCTAGGGGTGCGTTCCCCCCAACGTAAGACGTTGCCCTCCCCGCTGCGCGGGGAACCGCGCGCTCAGCCGTCGACGGGCCGCACGTCACCGTCGGCCCCGGAGGGGCAATTCGGTTGTCTCGCGGCCACCGGGCCGGTGGTGGGCCGCTCGCGCAGTTGCTCGCGCCCCTGACGGGGCGCCCCTGCGGCGGTCACATCAGTTCGGTGGGGAGGACGGGCTCGCCGCGGGAGAGCTGGGTCGCGGAGAGGGGCAGCCCCGCGCGAGCGGTGATGTGGCGGGCGCGGGCGGAGTCGAGGGGCTCGCGGCCGATGACCTCGCCGTGGCGGACGAGGGGGACGAGGAGCTGGCGGTCGGCGAGCTCGGCCGGCACGGCCCCGGTGCCGACCACCTCGGCGGCGGCGACGCCGTCCTCGTCGAGCCGCCGGGCGGCCCACTTGCGGCCGCCGACGCTCGTCTTGCCGCCGAGGGACTTCTTGGCGACGGAGACCAGCGGCTCGTCGGGGTCGTCGGAGGTGGCGCGGGCCACGAGCTTGTAGACCATCGAGCAGGTGGGGTGCCCGCTGCCGGTGACCAGGGAGGTGCCGACCCCGTAGGCGTCCACGGGCGCGGCGGCCATCGAGGCGATGGCGTACTCGTCCAGATCGGAGGTCACGATGATCTTCGTGTCCTTGGCGCCGAGGTCGTCGAGCTGCTGGCGCACCCGGTAGGCGAGCAGCAGCAGGTCGCCGGAGTCGATCCGGACCGCTCCCAGCTCGGGCCCGGCGATCTCCACGGCGGTGCGCACGGCGCTGGTGAGGTCGTATGTGTCCACCAGCAGCGTCGTGCCGCGGCCGAGCGCGTCCACCTGGGCGGTGAACGCGTCGCGCTCGGTGTCGTGCAGCAGCGTGAAGGCGTGCGCGCTGGTGCCGATGGTCGGGATGCCGTACCGGAAACCGGCGGCGAGGTTGGAGGAGGAGCCGAAACCGCCGATGTACGCGGCCCGCGAGGCGGCCACCGCGGCCAGCTCGTGGGCGCGCCTGGCGCCCATCTCCATCAGCGGACGGCCGCCCGCGGCCACCGCCATCCGGGAGGCCGCCGCGGCGATCGCCGAGTCGTGGTTGAGGATCGACAGGATGACCGTCTCCAGCAGCACGGCCTCGGCGAAGGTGCCCTCGACGCGCAGGATCGGCGAGCCGGGGAAGTACACCTCGCCCTCCGGGTATCCCCAGATGTCGCCGGTGAAGCGGTAGCCCGCCAGCCAGTCGAGGGTCGCGGAGTCCACCACGCCCTCGCGCTCCAGGAATTCCAGCACGGGTTCGTCGAAGCGGAAGTTCTCCACCGCGTCGAGGACCCGGCCGGTGCCGGCGACCACTCCGTAGCGGCGCCCCTCGGGCAGCCTGCGGGTGAACGCCTCGAAGACCGAGCGGCGCTGCGCGGCGCCGCTGCGCAGGGCGGCCCGCAGCATCGTCAGCTCGTACCGGTCGGTGAACAGGGCGGTGGACGGCACGTCCACCGGCAGTCCCAGGTCTGCTGTGCTCATGGCGAGGATGCTACCCCCAATACTCGTCAGAGTGACGATTTCTCGGGGCAAGTGTGCGGTGCCGCACACCGGCGGATTCCGCGCCGGCGCAAAACCCCCCATTCGGCGGTGCCGCGCACGCCCATTTGTGCGAGGCGCCACAGGAGCGGCAGCATGGAACCTGTGAGTGTCGCGCCAGTAGAAGTCGAGCGTCCCGAAGCGAGCGAAGCGCCTTTCGAGGTTCCCGCGCCGGACGTGCCGTGGGTGACCCTCGTCCACAACGACCCCGTCAACCTCATGAGCTACGTGACGTATGTCTTCCAGACCTACTTCGGGTACTCGAAGGGCAAGGCCAAGAAGCTGATGGAAGACGTCCATTACAAGGGCCGCGCCGTGGTGTCGAGCGGCACCCGCGAGGAGATGGAGCGCGACGTGCAGGCGATGCACGGATACGGTCTGTGGGCCACCTTGACGCAGGACCGCTGATGGGCCGCCGCGCCCGGGCGGGCTACTTCGAGCGGGTCCGCGGCGGCGGCGCCGCGATCGAGCTGGACACCGTGGAGATCTCCATCCTCCGCAGCCTCACCGCGCAGTTGCTCGAACTCGTCGGTCCGGGAAACCAGCCCGCCGAGGCCGACGACGACCCGCTGGCCGCGCTCTTCACCGAGGGCCCCAGCAAGCCCCCGGAGGACCCGGCGCTGGCCCGGCTCTTCCCGAGCGCGTACGAGGAGACCGCCGACGCCGCCGAATTCCGCCGCTTCACCGAGAACGACCTGCGCGCCCGCAAGCGCGAGGACGCCCTCGCCGTGCTGCGCGCGCTGGACGCGGGCGGCCCGCTGATCCGGCTCACCGCCGACGAGGCCCGCCAGTGGCTCGGCACGCTCAACGACCTGCGGCTGTCCATCGGCGCCCGGCTGGAGGTCAGCGAGGACGAGCGCAGCGAGCTGTACCACCTGCCGGACGAGGACCCGCGCAAGCCGCTGATGCTCGCCTTCCAGTGGTTCGGCCTGCTCCAGGAGACCCTGCTCGAAGCCCTCACCTGAGCCGCGCCCGACCGTCATCTCGGCCGCGCCCGGCCCTCACCTGAGCCGCGCCCGAGCCGCGCCCCACCCGCGCCCGAGCCGCGCCCCACCCGCGCCCGAGCCGTATCCGCCCCTCATCCGGCCCGCACCCGACCTGACGGACCGTCGGCCGCCGACGGGCGGCGCCGTACCGCACGTGGTACGAATCCGGCATGACGGACGTGACGGGTGGAACGGACGGGCAGGACGGGACGGGCGAGGCCCCGGCGGGAGACGAGGGGTACGCGCGCGGCCTCGGCAGCCGCCAGATCCAGATGATCGCCATCGGCGGCGCGATCGGCACCGGCCTCTTCCTCGGCGCGGGCCGCGCCATCCACCAGGCGGGCCCCGGCCTGGTCCTGATGTACGCCGTCGCGGGCGTCGCCATCTTCGTCATCATGCGGGCGCTGGGCGAACTCCTCACCTACCGCCCGGTGTCCGGCTCCTTCGCCGACTACGCCCGCGAATTCCTCGGCCCCTTCGCGGGCTTCGTCACCGGCTGGACGTACTGGCTGATGTGGGTGGTCACCGGCATGGCCGAGGTCACCGCCGCCGCCACCTACCTCGCGTACTGGTGGCCCTGGATCCCGCAGTGGACCGCCGCCCTCGGCTTCCTCGTCCTGCTCTTCGCCGCCAACCTGATCTCCGTGCGGCTCTTCGGCGAGGTCGAGTTCTGGCTGTCGATGGTGAAGGTCACCGCCATCGCGGGCATGATCCTCATCGGCGTCGGCGTCCTCACCCTCGGGGTGTCCGCGGCCGGTGACACCGCCTCGGTCGGCCACCTGTGGCGCGACGGCGGCGTCTTCCCCAACGGCGTCGGCTCCTCGCTGCTCACCCTCCAGATCGTCATGTTCGCCTACCTGGCCGTCGAACTCGTCGGCGTCACCGCGGGCGAGGCCGAGAACCCCCGCGAGACGCTGCCCAAGGCCATCAACACCCTTCCCTGGCGCATCGGCCTGTTCTACGTCGGCGCGCTCGCCGTCATCCTCTGCGTCGTCCCGTGGACCGAATTCCGGCCCGGCGTCAGCCCGTTCGTGGCCGCCTTCGCCCGGATCGGCATCCCCTTCGGCGCGGGCATCGTCAACTTCGTGGTGCTCACCGCCGCCCTGTCGTCCTGCAACTCCGGGATGTACTCCACCGGGCGCATGCTCCGCGACCTCGCCGTCAACGGCCAGGGCCCGCGGGTCTTCACCCGCCTCACCGCCCGCCGCACCCCGGCCACCGGCACCCTGGTCTCCGTCGCCCTGATGGGCACCGGCGTGTGGCTCAACTACGTCGACCCCGCAGGCGCGTTCACGTACATCACCGCCTTCGCGACCGTCGCCGCCGTCTGGACCTGGGGGGTGATCCTCGCCTCGCACATCCGCTACCGCGCCGCGGTCAAGGACGGGCGCGCGGCGGCGGCCTGGTTCACCGCGCCCGGCGGCGCCGTCGCCAGTTGGCTCGCGCTCGCCTTCCTCGTCCTGGTGCTGGTGCTGATCGGCGCCGACGCCGACGCCCGGATCTCGCTGTACGGCGTCCCGCTGTGGCTCGCGCTCCTGGCCGGCGGCTACGCGCTGCTCAAGCGCCGCAATCCGGCCGCCTTCGCCCGCAGGGCCCACCTGGCGCCCGCCCCCACCCCGGTGACCGTGACCACCGGGCCGTGAGCGCTGGGCCCCGGCCACCGGCCCGTGAGCGCGCAGCCCCTGTTATTTTTCCCGCATGCTCACCATCACCCAGGACCTGTACGACCGGATCGTCGCGCACGCCGAGGCCGACGCCCCCGATGAGGCGTGCGGGGTCGTCGCGGGCCCCGAGGGCAGCGACCGCCCCGAGCGGTTCGTGCCCATGCTGAACGCGGCCCGCTCACCCACCTTCTACGAGTTCGACTCGATGGAGCAGCTCCGGCTCGACAAGGAGATGCGGCAGCGCGGTGAGGAGCAGGTGGTGATCTACCACTCGCACACCGCGACCGAGGCGTACCCCTCCCGTACCGACATCTCGCTCGCCCAGGAACCGGGCGCGCACTACGTGCTGGTCTCGCTCGCGGAGGAGTTCCAGTTCCGCTCGTTCCGCATCGTGGACGGTGTCGTCACCGAAGAACCCGTACAGGTCGTGGACTCCTACGTCTGATGGTCCGGATCGTGGGACGGCCGTCTCGGCCCACCAGGGGGAATCGATACGATGACCCCATGGTTCTCTTCGACGTGAGTGACAAGGCGCCGGGCACGCTGCTCGTGGCGCGGCTGCACGTCGACCTGTGCCGCCGCACCAGTGCGGCGTGTCAGGGCGCCTGACCACCCGCGCCCGCTTCCGCACGCACCGCGCAAGACCGCTGAAGCACCGCAGCCCCGCCCCTGTCGTCGTCACCACGCACTCACTGGAGCGCAGTCATGGCCATCGAGGTCCGCATCCCGACCATCCTCCGCACCTACACCGACGGCGAGAAGGCCGTCGAAGGCGCCGGGACCACCTTGGACGAGCTGTTCACGGACCTCGACACCCGGCACGCGGGCCTGCGCGACCGCGTCGTGGACGGCGGCGAGCTGCGCCGCTTCGTGAACGTCTACCTCAACGACGAGGACGTCCGCTTCCTCGACGGCATCTCCACCAAGGTCGCCGACGGCGACAGCGTGACCATCCTCCCGGCAGTGGCCGGCGGCGCGCGCTGATGCGTTACGACAGTTCGCTGGCGGCGGTCGGCAACACCCCGCTGGTCCGCCTGCCGCGCCTGTCGCCGTCCGACGAGGTGAGCGTCTGGGCGAAGCTGGAGGACCGCAATCCGACCGGCTCGGTCAAGGACCGCCCGGCCCTGCACATGATCGAGCAGGCCGAGGCGGACGGCCGCCTCACCCCCGGCTGCACCATCCTGGAGCCCACCTCCGGCAACACCGGCATCTCGCTGGCCATGGCCGCCCGCCTCAAGGGCTACCGGATCGTCTGCGTCATGCCGGAGAACACCTCCTCCGAGCGGCGCGAGCTGCTCGCCATGTGGGGCGCGGAGATCATCTCCTCACCGGCCGCGGGCGGCTCCAACACCGCGGTCCGGGTCGCCAAGGAACTGGCTGCCGAGCACCCCGACTGGGTGATGCTCTACCAGTACGGCAACCCCGCCAACCCGGCCGCGCACTACGCCACCACCGGCCCGGAGATCCTCGCCGACCTCCCCACCATCACCCACTTCGTCGCCGGTCTCGGCACCACCGGCACCCTCATGGGCGTCGGCCGCTTCCTGCGCGAGAAGGTCCCCGGAGTCTCCGTCGTCGCCGCCGAGCCGCGCTACGACGACGTCGTCTACGGCCTGCGCAATCTCGACGAGGGCTTCGTGCCCGAGCTGTACGACGAGTCCGTGCTCACCACCCGCTTCTCCGTCGGCTCCGAGGACGCGGTCCGGCGCACCCGCGAACTCCTGTCGCAGGAAGGCATCTTCGCCGGGGTCTCCACCGGCGCCGCCCTGCACGCCGCCCTCGGCGTGGCCGCCAAGGCGCACCGCGCCGCCCAGCGCGCCGACATCGTCTTCATCGTCGCCGACGGCGGCTGGAAGTATCTCTCGACCGGCATCTACACCGCCGAGTCCACCGAGGCCGCCGTCGCGGCCCTGCACGGCCAGCTCTGGGCCTGACCGCTCGTCGGCCCGCCCGTCGGTCCGCCCGTCCGGCGTTCCAGGACACCCCCCGGTGCGCGGGGGCCCGCGTTGGTGTTCGGCAACCGGCCCCGAGGCCCCCCGTACTGGTGATTCCGCCCACAACGAGGTGCGGGAGAGGCGCGTGAGGACCCCCCGCGCCTTACCCTCTCAAGACATGGCGGACCGTCCCGCCAATCCCCCCACTCCAGCCGGAATGGGGTGATCTGTGGCGCGCCCACGGAGGTGTTTCCAGGAATGAAGCTCACCGTCGTCGGCTGCTCGGGGTCGTTCCCGTCCGCGGAATCGGCTTGTTCGAGCTACCTCGTCGAGGCCGACGGCTTCCGGCTGCTGATCGACATGGGCAACGGCGCCCTCGGCGAACTGCAGCGTCACTGCGGCCTGTACGACCTGGACGCCGTACTGCTCAGCCATCTGCACGCCGACCACTGCATCGACATGTGCGGCTACTTCGTGGCCCGCTACTACCGGCACGACGGCGGCCCCGCCGCCCCGATCCCGGTCTACGGCCCCGAGGGCACCGAGCGCCGTCTGAGCATCGCCTACGGCGACGTGCCGGACGAGAAGTGCATGAGCGAGGTCTTCGACTTCCGCACCCTGGAGCCCGGCGCCTTCCGCCTGGGCCCGTTCGGCATCACCACGGACCTGGTCAGCCACCCGGTCGAGGCGTACGGGTTCCGTATCGAGTACGAGGGCAGCACGCTGGCGTACTCCGGCGACACCGGCCCCTGCGCCGCCCTGGACGGGCTCGCGGACGGCGCCGACCTCTTCTTGTGCGAGGCGTCCTTCACGCACGGCAAGGAGGACATCCCCGAGCTGCACCTCAACGGCCGCGAGGCCGGGGAGGCCGCGGCCCGCGCCCGCGCCGGACGCCTGGTCCTCACCCACATCCCGCCGTGGACCAACCCCTCGGTCAACCTGCGTGACGCGAAGGCCGCCTTCGAAGGTCCGGTCGAACTCGCCGTCTCCGGCGCGGTCTACGAACTCTGACCGGAACGCGGACGGCGGGCCCGTAACCGTATCCGGTCCCGGACCCGCCGCGGGCGGCTGAACTGTCAGCGCGCGTACGTCACTTGGTGATGTCCTCGATCTCCTCCTCGGGCTCGCGGCCCGGGGTGGGGATGTTGAACTTGACGATCGCGAACCGGAAGACGAAGTAGTAGATCGCTCCGAAGACCAGGCCGATCGGGATGATCAGATACGGCTTGGTGGCGAGGTTCCAGTTCAGCGCGTAGTCGATGAAGCCCGCGGAGAAGGTGAAGCCCGCGTGCACGCCCAGCGCCCAGGTGATGGCCATCGACGCGGCGGTCAGCACGGCGTGGATCGCGTACAGCAGCGGCGCGATGAACATGAACGAGAACTCGATCGGCTCGGTGACACCGGTCACGAACGAGGTCAGGGCGAGCGAGAGCATCATGCCCATGACGGCCTTGCGGCGCTCGGGGCGCGCGGTGTGCGCCATGGCCAGCGCGGCGGCGGGCAGGCCGAACATCATGATCGGGAAGAAGCCCGCCATGAACTGGCCCGCGGTCGGGTCGTGGGCGAAGAACCGGGTCAGGTCGCCGTGCACGATCGTGCCGGAGGCGTCCTTGAAGTCGCCGATCTGGAACCAGGCGACGGAGTTCACGAACTGGTGCATGCCGACCGGGATCAGACCGCGGTTGATCAGGCCGAACAGGCCGGCGCCGACCGCGCCGAGGCCGGTCATCCACTCGCCGAAGTTGCTGATGCCCTCGCCGATCGGCTTCCAGACCAGGCCGAAGAAGACACCCATGCCGGTGCCGACGAAGGCCATGATGATCGGGACGAGACGGCGGCCGTTGAAGAAGCCGAGCCAGTCGACCAGCTTGGTGCGGTGGAAGCGCTGCCACAGCACGGCGGCCAGCAGACCCATCAGGATGCCGCCGAGGACACCGGGATTGTTGTACGTGGCCGCGACGTCGACGCCCTTGTTGGCGGTGGTGTTGACGACCGCGTCGGTGACCGGGAACGCCTGGAGGACCCGGCTGTAGACCAGGAAGCCGACCAGGGCGGCCAGCGCGGTGGAGCCGTCGGACTTCTTCGCGAAGCCGATGGCGACGCCTATGCAGAACAGCAGCGGCAGGTTGTCGAAGACCGCGCCGCCGGCCTCGGCGAAGACGGTCGCGACCTTGCCCCAGCCCAGGCCGTCGGCGCCGAAGACGTCGGGCTGGCCGAGCCGGAGCAGGATGCCCGCGGCCGGCAGGACGGCGATCGGGAGCTGGAGGCTCCGTCCCACCTTCTGCAGACCCTGGAACAGGCCGGAGCCCCGCTTCTTCGCGGGAGCCGCCGCGCCGGTGGCCGTACTCATCAGATTCCTCCTGGTGAGGCGGGCGCATGGAAGGGGACGGCCCGCCGCCGTGGTCTATACCACTCAGTGGTGTAGACCAGTTTTAACACGTGAGGGAGGCGTAAAGGAATCCATGATTCCGGATCGTTGCGTGTGCCGTGAGTCACACGCTGGGTGACATGACAAAAGCCCCCAAGCCCGGGGACTTGGGGGCTTTTACGACGCCGAATCGTTACTTTACGTTGCCCTGCTCCAGCTCGGCCTCGATCTCGTCCGGCTCCCGGCCCGGCGTCGCCAGGTTGAACTTCACGATCACGAAGCGGAAGAGCGCGTAGTAGACCACGGCGAAACACGCGCCGACGATCAGCAGCAGCCAGGGTTTGGTGGCCAGGTTCCAGTTCAGGCAGTAGTCGATCAGACCGGCCGAGAAGCTGAAGCCGTCCTTGGCGCCCAGCCCCCAGCAGACCGCCATCGAGACGCCGGTGAGCACCGCGTGGAAGGCGTACAGCAGCGGTGCGATGAACAGGAAGGAGTACTCGATCGGCTCGGTGATCCCGGTGACGAACGACGTCAGGCCGACCGAGAGCATCATGCCGCTGATCTCCTTGCGGCGGTGCGGCTTGGCGGTGTGCGCGATGGCCAGCGCGGCGGCGGGCAGCGCGAACATCATGATCGGGAAGAAGCCGGTCTGGAACTGCCCGGCCGTCGGGTCGCCCGCCAGGAAGCGCGGGATGTCGCCGTGCACGACCGTGCCGTCCGGCTTGGTGAAGTCGCCGAACTGGAACCACACGAAGGTGTTCAGGAACTGGTGCAGACCCACCGTGAGCAGCGCGCGGTTGGCGACACCGAAGATGCCCGAGCCGATGGCGCCGAGGTCCACCAGCCACTTGCTGAAGCTGGTCAGTGCGTCGCCGATCGGCGGCCAGACCCAGGTGCAGATCACCGCGAAGACGATCGCGACCCCGGCCATCATGATCGGCACCAGGCGGCGGCCGTTGAAGAAGCCGAGCCAGTCGACCAGCTTGGTGCGGTGGAAGCGCTGCCAGAAGTACGCGGTCAGCAGCCCGAGCACGATGCCGCCGAAGACACCGGGGTTCTGGTACGTGGCCGCCGCCGCCGTACCGTCCTTGGCGATGCACGCGCCGGCCGACAGTACGGTGTCGGGACCGCAGTCCTTGGGGAACTGGTGCAGCACGCCGTTGTAGACCAGGAAACCGGCCACCGCGGCGAGCGCGGTCGAGCCGTCGGACTTCTTGGCCATGCCGATGGCCACACCCACGCAGAACAGCAGCGGCAGACCGATCGAGCCGTCCAGCAGCGCGCCGCCCGCGCCGACGAAGACCCTGGCCACCCGGTCCCAGCCGAGGCCGTCGGAGCCGAAGACGTCCGGCTGGCCCAGCCGGTTCAAGATGCCCGCGGCGGGCAGGACGGCGATCGGCAGCTGGAGGCTGCGGCCCATCTTCTGGAGCCCTTGGAACAGCACGCTCAACCAGGGTTTGCGGGGCGCCGCTGACGCGGTGGCCGAACTCATTCGGTGTCCTCCCTGACTGCTGCCTGCGGGCGTTCGCGTACAGTGGCCGTACATTGGTTTAGACCACTTGCGCACAGGCGACGCCCGTCCGGCAGGGGGGCGCCGCTGAGCGCCATGGTGGTCCACCCGGGGGTCAACCGCCCGTGAAGTTGGGCCAACCGTGCGTTACCGTGACATATCGGACTCACGGTGGGTCAGGGAAACAGGAGACAAGAGATGGCCAGCAAGGCTGAGAAGATCGTCGCCGGTCTCGGCGGACTCGACAACATCGAAGAGGTCGAGGGCTGCATCACCCGGCTGCGCACCGAGGTACGGGACCCCTCCCTCGTCGACGAAGCCGCCCTCAAGGCGGCGGGCGCCCACGGCGTCGTCAAAATGGGCACCGCCATCCAGGTCGTCATCGGCACCGACGCGGACCCGATCGCGGCGGACATCGAAGACATGATGTGACGCGGCGCCCGCGCTGAACGTCCGAGGACCGCGTCACTCCCGTGGCGCGGTCCTCCCCGTTCCCGCCGACGGCCGCGGTCGGACCCCCGGCGGCTTCCGGAACGCCCGTGACGACCGCGACCACCCGGTCCTGCGCGGCGGCCTCACCCGGATAGGCTCACGCGCATGTCACGATTCGACGGCCGCACCCCTGACCAGCTCCGCCCCGTCACCATCGAGCGCGCGTGGAGCAAGCACGCCGAGGGCTCCGTCCTCGTCTCCTTCGGCGACACCCGCGTGCTCTGCACCGCCAGCGCCACCCAAGGCGTACCCCGCTGGCGCAAAGGCAGCGGCGAAGGCTGGGTCACCGCCGAATACTCCATGCTCCCGCGCGCCACCAACACCCGCGGCGACCGCGAGTCCGTCCGCGGCAAGATCGGCGGCCGCACCCACGAGATCTCCCGCCTGATCGGCCGCTCCCTGCGCGCCGTCATCGACTACAAAGCCCTCGGCGAGAACACCGTCGTCCTCGACTGCGACGTCCTCCAGGCCGACGGCGGCACCCGCACCGCCGCCATCACCGGCGCCTACGTCGCCCTCGCCGACGCCGTCACCTGGATGCAGACCAACCGCCTCATCCGCGCCAAGGCCCAGCCCCTCACCGGCACCGTCGCCGCCGTCAGCGTCGGCATCGTCGACGGCGTCCCCCTCCTCGACCTCGCCTACGAAGAAGACGTCAAGGCCGAAACCGACATGAATGTCGTCTGCACCGGCGACGGCCGCTTCGTCGAGGTCCAGGGCACCGCCGAAGGCCAGCCCTTCGACCGGGCCGAACTCGACGCCCTCCTCGCCCTCGCCGTCAACGGCTGCGCCGACCTCACCGCCGCCCAGCAAGCCGCCCTGGCGGCCACCGCCTGACGCGTGTACACGCCGCGGTGTACACTGCACGCATGACCGACATCGTCACCGTCAGAGAAGCGCGTGCGAACCTCGCCGAGGCGATCGACAAGGCCGTTGCGGGTGAGGCGACCGTCATCACCCGCAACGGTCAGCCCGCCGCGGCCTTGATCCCCATCGCCGACTACGACGCGCTGGAAGACGCGGCCGACGAACTGCTGGCCCGCGAAGCCGCTGAGCACCTGGACGAGCCGACCGTATCGATGTCCGAGGTGCTGGCTGACCTGTTCCAGGAAGGCACGCCTGCCGCGTGAAGTACGCACTGCGCTTCACGGTGTCAGCCCAGCGGCAACTCCGCGCGATCGACCGCACAGCCGCGATGACCATCCTCACCGCTCTCACGCCACTCGGCGACGATCCCTACCGTGCCGACGTGAACGTCAAGAAACACACGGGCCGGCACGATCTTTACCGCCTGAGGGTCGGCGATTTCCGGATCGCCTACCAGGTCGACGACGGCCAACTGGTCGTCCTCGTGGTCCGAGTCGGCCACCGCAGAGACGTCTACCGCAACTTGTAGATAATTCCCCCATGACCCGCCGCCTCGTACTCGCCACCCGCAACGCACACAAGGTCACCGAACTCCACGCGATCCTCGCCGACAGCGGCCTGGACGTGGACCTCGTCGGAGCCGACGCCTACCCCGAGATCCCCGACGTCAGGGAAACCGGCGTCACCTTCGCCGAGAACGCCCTGCTCAAGGCGAGGGCGCTGGCGGCCGGCACCGGACTGCCCGCCGTCGCCGACGACTCAGGACTCTGCGTCGACGTACTCGGCGGTGCCCCCGGCATCTTCTCCGCCCGCTGGGCGGGCAAGCACGGCGACGACGCGGCCAACCTCGACCTGCTCCTCGCCCAGCTCGGCGACATCGACACCCCCCACCGCGCCGCCCACTTCACCTGCGCCGCCGCCCTCGCCCTCCCCGACGGCACCACCCGCGTCGTCGAAGGCCGCCTCCGCGGCACCCTGCGCACCACCCCCGCCGGCACCAACGGCTTCGGCTACGACCCCATCCTCCAGCCCGACGGCTCCACCCTCACCTGCGCCGAACTCACCCCCGCGGAGAAGAACGCCATCAGCCACCGCGGCCAAGCCTTCCGCGCCCTGACCCCCCTGATCGCCGAGCTCCTGGCCTGACCCCGCGCATGGCAATGGCCTGCGACTCGACCTTTGAATCGCAGGCCATACATGGTGCGGCCGGTGGGATTCGAACCCACACGGGATTTCTCCCACTGGGATCTAAACCCAGCTCGGCTGCCTGTTACGACACGGCCGCGTGCAACCTCACCATGATATCGACCCGGTGTCGTATGCGGTACGTGGTCCCACCCGCCCCTGCGTACGTGGTCACGTCAGATGGAGAGGTCCTTGAGGAGTTTGGCGACGTGGCCGGTGGCCTTGACGTTGTAGAAGGCGTGGGCGACTTTGCCGGATTCGTCGACGATGACGGTGGAGCGGATGACGCCGGTGACGGTCTTGCCGTAGAGCTTCTTCTCCCCGAAGGCGCCGTAGGAGGTGAGGACGGCCTTGTCGGGGTCGGCCACCAGGGTGACCTTGAGGGATTCCTTCTCGCGGAATTTGGCGAGCTTTTCCGGCTTGTCGGGGGAGACGCCGATGACGTCGTATCCGGCGGAGGCGAGGACGTCGAGATTGTCGGTGAAGTCGCACGCCTGCTTGGTGCAGCCGGGGGTGAGAGCGGCCGGGTAGAAGTAGACGATGACCTTGCGGCCGCGGTGGTCGGCGAGGGAGACGGGCTTGCCGTCGGCGTCCGGAAGGGTGAAGTCGGGGGCGGTGTCGCCGGGGGCCAGGCGCTCGGACATGGGGGAAACTCCTTGTGCAATGGGGCGCATTCGGGGGTGCCGACGGGGCGCGGGCCGCGTCGTACTGACAGACTGTCCGAACGCTACCGAATCAGGCGATGGAGGAACCGCGGTGTCGGAAGGGTCGGAAGTCAGGACGGCCGCCCAGATCGAGGCGGAGATCACCCGCAGGCGGCAGGATCTGGCGTCGACGCTGGACGAGATCGCGGTACGGGTGCACCCGGTGACGATTGTCCGGGACACCAAGGCCAAGGCCGTTTCCGCGGTGGACCGCAGTGTCGGGCAGGCGTTTGTGGCGGCGAACCGCGCGGTCGGCAGGACGCGTGCGCACTTCGTCGACGAGAAGGGCGCGCCCCGGCCCGAGCGGGTCATTCCGGCGGCGGTCGCCGGGGTGGCGCTGGTCGCCGCGGTGGCCGGTCTCACGGTGTGGCGGCGCCGCCGGTAACGTCGTGGCCGTGAGTTCGAAGAGTTCGAAGAGCGAGCAGCACGACAAGCTGCCCATCCGTATGCTGCACGACCGCGTTCTGGTGCGCCAGGACAGCGGTGAGGGCGAACGCCGCAGTGGCGGCGGGATTCTGATTCCGGCGACCGCGGCCGTCGGTAAGCGCCTGGCGTGGGCCGAGGTCGTGGCCGTCGGGCAGAATGTGCGGACCGTCGAGGTCGGCGACCGGGTGCTGTACGACCCGGAGGACCGGGCCGAGGTCGAGGTGCGCGGGGTCGCGTACGTCCTGATGCGGGAGCGCGATCTGCACGCGGTCGCCGCCGAGCGGCTCCAGGGCTCGGAGGATTCCACCGGGCTGTATCTCTGAGACCGGTGGATTACGGAATCCCTGAGGCCGGTGGACTACCGGAATCCCCGAGACCGGTGGTTCCCGGGGGCCGGGCCGCTGAGGCCCCTGCCCGCAGCCCGGCCCCCGCACGTGCCGGGCCCCCGCGCCGGGCCCCCTCACCCGCCCGGTGAACTGTTCCCGTCCGGCCCCGCCGTACCGCTCCCGCCACCGCCGCCACTGCTCCCGCCGCCCGGACTCGTCCCGCCCGTCACCCCGCCGATCGGGTTGAACGTGTCGGACGGGGTCGGCTCGGTGGTCGGGGGCTGCGTCGTGGGCGGTTCGGTGGTCGGGGGCTGCGTGGTGGGCGGCACGGTGGTCGTCGGGGGAGGGGTGGTCGGCGGCTCGGACGTGGGCGGCGTCGACGTCGGGGTGTCGGTCGGGCTCGCGGTGGTCGCCGGCGGCTGCGTGGGCAGGCCGCTCTGCACGTCCAGCGAGAAGTTCTGCTTGGGCACGCCCTTGAGCGCCGCCGCCGTGTAGTCGGCCCACACCGAGCCGGGCGGCCCGCCGCCGTTGATCCGCGGCAGATTCATCGCGCCGTACAGCTTCTCCTGTTTGCCGTTGTCCGGGTTCATGCCCAACACGGCGACCACGGTGGCGAGTTTGGGCGTGTAGCCGGCGAACCAGGCGGCGATGTCGTCGTCCGCCGTACCGGTCTTGGCGGCCGACGGCCAGCCGGAGTCCTGGGCGACGGTCGCGGTCGCGCCGGGGCTGTCGACGACGCTGCGCAGGATGGACGTCGTGGTGTCGGCGGCCTGGCGGGGCACGGACTGGACGGCGTCCCGCTTGGGCAGGCTCACGTCGTTGCCGTCCTTGGTGATCTTCAGGACGAGCGAGTACGGGATCTCCTTGCCGTGGTTGGCGAGCGTGGCGTACATCTGCGCCATGTCCAGCGGGCTGGCCCCGAAGGCGCCGAGCGCCATCGCGGGTGTCTCGGGGATCTTGACGTCGTCGGGCATGCCCAGGTCGTGCGCGGTGTCGATCACCTTGCGGGTGCCGACGTCCTGCGCCATCTGCGCGAAGACGGCGTTGACGGACTTGTCCATGGCGCGGGTGACGGTGATGTCGGGGTAGGACCCCTGGTCCTCGTTCTCCGGCTTGTAGCCGGTGGGCCCGTCGGGGCCGACCACCTCGCGCTTGTTGGTGCCGTCGTAGACCGTCTTGGGGGTGATCGGCTCCTTGTCCTGCGTCGAGGACTCGTGCTGGACGGCGGAGGCGAAGATCACCGGCTTGAAGGTCGAGCCGGGCGGATACGTGGCGTTGGTGGCGCTGCTGACGTACTGCTTGGTGTAGTCGATGCCGCCGTAGAGGGCGACGACGTTGCCGGTGGCCGGGTCGATGGAGGCGCCGCCCGCGCGTACGTACTTGTCGACGGTCTTGTGGCCGAGCTGGTCGTAGATGTTCCTCTGGGCGGCGCCGACGAAGGCGTCTTCCTTGGGCTTCTGGATCGTGGTGACGATGCGGTAGCCGCCCAGGCGCAGGGTGTCGGCGTCGACGATGTGGTTGTCGGAGAGATAGCGGTTGACGGCTTCGATGATGTAGCCGCGCTGTCCCGCCTTGCTGGCGACGGGCTTGGGCTTGTCGATGCCGGGGAAGACCGTCGCGTTGCGCTCGGACTGGCTGAGCCAGCCCTCCTTGACCATGCCGTCCAGTACGTAGTTCCAACGGCCTTTCGCCGCCGGGGCGTTCTCCGGGTGGGCGACCAGGTCGTATTCGCTGGGCGCGTTCAACAGCGTTGCCAGATAGGCGCCTTGAGCGGTCGTCAATTCGCTGGCGTTGACGCCGAAGTACGCCTGGGAGGCGGCCTGGATGCCGTACGCGTTGCGCCCGTAGTAGCTGGTGTTGAGATAGCCCTCGAGGATCTGGTCCTTGGTCTCGTTGCGGTCCAGCTTGATGGCGATGAAGAATTCCTTGACCTTGCGGACCGCGGTCTGCGACTGGTTCAGGTAGTAGTTCTTCACGTACTGCTGGGTGATGGTGGAGCCGGATTGCCTGCCCTTGCCGGTGGCGGTGTTCCAGGCGGCGCGGAGCATGGCCTTGGGGCTGACGGCGGACTCGTGGTAGAAATTCCGGTCCTCCGCGGAGAGCACGGCGTGCTGCGCGGTCTTGGCGACGCCGCTGAGGGTGACGTTCTCACGGTTGATCGCGCCGTCGCGGGCGATCTCCGTCTTGCCGTCGGCGTACACGTACACATTGCTCTGCGCGGTGGCGGCGGCGTTCGGGTCGGGGATGGAGACCAGCGCGTAGCCGAGGAAGAAGCCGCCGATGAGGACGATCAGGACGGCGAGTACGCCGCCGGTGACCATGCGCCAGGTCGGCAGCAGCCGGCGCAGGCCGGTACGGCGCGGTCGTCCCCTGCGGTCGGTGGGCGTCGGGCGCGGTCCCCAGCCCTGCCCGCCGGTCATGCCCGCTCGCCCGTCGTCGGTTTCGGCTCGTGGCTCATATCTGTTGGGACTCCTCCGCCGCTGCCGGGGTTGGTCCGCGGCGGAACATGATGGACCAATCGTTACGTACGCTTACGTAGGCCGCCGCCGAACACTGTCGCACCATTAGCCCGCCGGGGTTCAACGCCGCGCATCCGTGACAGGGCTGTGACAGGCCGGACGGCGCACGCGTGTCACCCGTTGGGGTGGGCCTCCGGGGTGCGGAACGCCACGAAGAAAACCGGTGGTGGGTGGGGTTCGCCGCGTACTAGGCTCGCCGACTTGCGTCTTTTTCGGGGGTGAGTGAGTGATGGGCGGCTTCTACGGGGCCGTGGTGGTGCGCGGTTTCCGGCGTTACGCCACCTACCGGACGGCGACCGCGGCGGGTGTCTTCACCAATACGGTCTTCGGTTTCATTGTCGCCTACAGCTATGTGGCGCTGTGGGGTCAGCGCCCGCACCTCGGCGGCTACACCGAGGCGCAGGCGCTGACGTACGTCTGGATCGGGCAGGCGCTGCTCCAGACGATGGCGTTGATGGGCGGCGGTTTCGAGGACGAGCTGATGGAGCGGATCAGGTCGGGTGACATCGCGGTGGATCTGTACCGCCCGGCCGACCTCCAGGGGTGGTGGCTGGCGGCGGATCTGGGCCGGGCCTCTTTCCAGCTGATGGGGCGCGGTGTGATGCCGATGGTGTGCGGGGCGCTGGCGTTCGATCTGGCGCTGCCGACGCGGCCGGTGACCTGGCTGCTGTTCCTGGTGTCGGTGGCGCTGGGGGTGGTGGTGAGTTTCGCGGTGCGGTTCCTGGTGGCGCTGAGCGCTTTCTGGCTGCTGGACGGGGCCGGCGTCAGCCAGGTCGCCTTCCTGGCCGGGCTGTTCTTCTCCGGGATGCTGCTGCCGCTGACCGTCTTCCCGGGCTGGCTCGGCACGCTGGCGCGGTCGATGCCGTGGGCGGCGATGCTCCAGGTGCCCGCCGATGTGCTGCTGGAGCGGCACCGGGGGACGGACGCGCTGCTCGCGCTGGCCTTCCAGGCGGGCTGGGCGGCGGCGCTGCTGCTGACCGGCCGGGCGTTGCAGGCCGTCGCGGCGCGCAGGGTGGTGGTGCAGGGTGGCTGAGGAATCCACGGTCCGAGACGGCGCCGAGCGCGCCGAGGGCCCGGGCCCTCAGCGTCTCGGGGGCTCCCAGGGCTTCGGGGGCTTCGGCTCCGTCGAATCGGTCAGGGCCGCCGACCCGTACGACACCGCCGGCGGCGCGTGGTTCACCGTCCGTGAGACGTGGCGGACGTACCGGCTGATCGTCGGCATGTGGGTGCGGTCCACGATGGCGTACCGGACGTCCTTCGTCCTCACCGCGTTCGGCAACTTCGCCGCCACCGGCCTGGACTTCGTGACGATCCTGCTGATGTTCTCGCACATCACCGTGCTCGGCGGCTTCACCCTCGCCGAGGTGGCGTTCCTGTACGGCACCACGAGCACGTCCTTCGGCATCGCCGATCTGGTACTGGGCTCCATGGACCGGCTCGGCCGCCGGATCAGGGACGGCACGCTCGACACGCTGCTGCTGCGCCCGGTGCCGGTGCTCGCGCAGGTCGCCGCCGACCGGTTCGCGCTGCGCAGGCTGGGCCGGATCACCCAGGGCCTGATCGTGCTCGGCTGGGCGGTCGCGCACGCGGACATCGACTGGTCGCCGGTCACCGTCCTGCTGCTGCCCGTGACGGTGCTGTCGGGCGCGGTCATCTTCTGCGCGGTGTACGTGGCGGGCGGCGCCTTCCAGTTCTGGGCGGGTGACGCCTCCGAGGTGCAGAATTCGGTGACCTACGGCGGCAACACGATGCTCCAGTACCCGCCGGGCATCTTCGCCCGCGACCTCGTGCGCGGCGTCACCTTCGTGGTGCCGCTCGCCTTCGTCAACTGGCTGCCCGCCCTGCGCATCCTCGGCGAACCCGACCCGCTCGGCCTGCCCGGCTGGGTCGACTTCGCCTCCCCGCTGGTCGCGGCGCTCTGCTGCGGCCTGGCCGGGCTCGCCTGGCGCGCGGCCCTTCGTACGTACCGCAGCACAGGGAGTTGAGACGGCCGTGATCGAGCAACGCGCAGGAGCAACCGGAGCAACCGGAGCAACGGGAGCCACGGGAACGGGAGCCACCGGAGCCGGCGCCACAGGTGCCGGGGGCGAGCCGGGACCCGGCACAGACACCGTGATCGCGCTGGACGGCGTCGAGAAGGTCTTCGACGTACGCCGTAAAGCGGGCGCGCTGCGCAGGGTGCGCAGCCAGGTGCGGGCGGTGGACGGGATCTCCTTCACCGTGCCGCGCGGCGAGATCGTCGGCTACATCGGGCCCAACGGCGCGGGGAAGTCCACGACGATCAAGATGCTCACCGGCATCCTCAACCCCAGCGGCGGCCGGATTCGGATCTGCGGCCTGGACCCGACGCGCGACCGTACCCGGCTGGCGCGCAGGATCGGTGTCGTCTTCGGCCAGCGCACCACGCTCTGGTGGGACCTGCCGCTGCGCGACTCGTACCAACTGGTCCGCCGCATGTACCGGATCGACGACGCCCGTTACACCCGCAATCTCGCGGCCTGCGTCGAACTCCTCGACCTGGGGCCGCTGTTGGACGTGCCCGTGCGCCAACTCTCGCTGGGGCAGCGGATGCGCGGCGACATCGCGGCGGCGCTGCTGCACGATCCCGAGGTGCTGTACCTGGACGAGCCGACGATCGGGCTCGACGTGATCAGCAAGTCCAAGGTGCGCGACTTCCTGCGCACGGTGAACGCCGAACGCGGCACGACGGTGCTGCTCACCACGCACGACCTCACCGACATCGAGCAGTTGTGCCGCCGGGTGATGGTGATCGACCACGGCCGCCTGATGTACGACGGGGACCTCGGCGGGCTGCACGCGGTCGGGGAGAGCGAGCGGACCCTCGTGGCGGACTTCGCCCGCGAGCTGCCCCCGGTCCAGGTCGAGGGCGCCCGCTGCGTCAAGGTCGAGGGCCCCCGCCAGTGGCTGGCCTTCCCCGCGCAGGCCAGCGCCGCCCCGCTGGTCGCCGCGGTCGCCGCCGACTACCCGCTGGTGGACCTGTCGGTCCGGGAACCGGCCATCGAGGACGTCATCGCCCGGATGTACGGCGCGGACCGCACATGAACGGACCGCCCCTGACAGGCGCACCAGAACGGACCGCCTCCGACTAGGCGCACCTGACGGACCGCACCCGACGGGCCGGGGCGCGGACGACCGCGAGGCCGTACGCGCCCCGGCCGACGATTCGGCCGACGATTCGGCTACGGCCGTGCCGGGACGTGGTCGTGCGGATACTCCTCGGCGCGGTGCTGGAAGGCCAGCACCTTGGGGTTCTGCACGGTCCCGCCGCGGATCTCGATCGCCCGCCGCAGGGTGTCGTCCGCGTCCCAGCCCGCCGGGCCCTCCAGGACGCGCCGCAGATACGGCAGCAGCGCCTCGCTGATCTCCCAGGTGGCCGAGTTCCACAGGTACGACGGGCTGTGGTCGACGCCGTAGTACTGGACGTGGTCGCCGACGGTGAACATCGGATCGGCGAAGGTGGTGGGCCTGGCCCACGCGAAGCCCATGCCCTCGTCGCAGGACACGTCGATGATCAGCGTGCCGGGCGCGAGGCTGGGCAGGTCGTCCTCTATCAGGAACATCAGCGGCGCGTCGGTGTCCTGGAGCACGCAGTTGACGATGATGTCGTGCCCGGCGAGGAATTCGGCCAGCGGCTGCGGGCCGTCCTCGGTCAGGACGACGCTGCGCCGCGGGTCGAGGGTGTCGTCGGCCTCGTCGTGGTCGAAGTGCACGATCCGCGCGGAGTGGATGGGCGAGCTGACGGCCGTCACACCGCGGGCGGTGAGCACGTCCACATCGTGTACGCCCAGCGCGCCGAGCGCGGTGACCGCGCCGCGGGCGGTCGCGCCGAAGCCGATCACGACCGCGCGCTGCCGCCGCCCGTAGTCACCGGTGATCCCGGTGAGCTGCATGGCGTGCAGCACCGAGGAGTATCCGGCCAGCTCGTTGTTCTTGTGGAAGACGTGCAGGTTGAACGAGCCGTTGCGGTGCCAGTGGTTCATCGCCTCGAAGGCGATCAGGGTCAGCCGCCGGTCGATCGCGGCCTGGGTGACCTTCTCGTCCTGCACGCAGTGCGGCCAGCCCCACAGGACCTGGCCCTCGCGCAGTTCCGCCAGATCCTCGTGGAGCGGCTTGGCCAGCAGGACGACGTCGCACTCGGCGATCAGTTCCTCGCGCCGCCGGAAACCGGCGACGAGCGGCGCGAGCTGTTCGTCCGGCACACCGAAGTGCTCGCCGTAACCGGTCTGGAGATAGATGCTGCCGAGCAGGTCGGCGTCGATGCGTTCGAAGTGGGCCGGATGGATGGGCAGACGGTGCTCGTTCTCCTTGCGCGTCTGCGCCATGATGCCGAGCGTGAGGTGCGGCTGCTGCGGGTTCTGCCTGTGCTGCTTGAGCTGCTGCAAAATGCCCCTTTGGTTACTCCCTGTGTAGCACACGGGGAGTGGGCGCGACGCCCCCCGCGTCAGGGGCGACACGGGCGACGCGGGGGACGTTGGGGGGACAACCGCTGTGGGCGACACGCGTTGGCGGGGCCGCCCGCCGCCGGATCAGCGCAGCGACGTCAGGGCCGCGCGGACGCGGTCGACGGCCGCGAGCCGGGTGGAGGCGTGCGCGGACAGCCGTACCGAGTCCGTACGGACCGACGGCGTGACCCCGTGCGCGTGCAGGGCCTGCGCGACGTGCCGCGGGTCGGTGCCGGGCAGCCGGAAGGAGACGATCCCGGCCCGCTCGGCCGGATCGGCGGGGGACAGGACCTCGCCGCCGCAGGACCGGACGGCGTCGATCAACTGCCCGACCCGCGCGCGGATGTGCGCCTCGACGGCCGGTACGCCGACGCCTTCCACCAGCTCCAGCGCCGCGGCCAGCGCGGCGGCCGTGACCGGGCTCAGATTGGTGGTGCTCCAGCGCTGGGCGCCGGGCGCGGGCGGGTGCTCGACGTCGTCGAAGACGCCCGCGTCCTCGACGCCGGTCCAGCCGCCGAGCGTCGGCTCCAGACGGTCGAGCGCCAGGTCGGAGAGGATTCCGAAGCCGGTCGCCCAGCTCGCCCGCAGCCACTTCTGGCCGCCCGCGACCACCACATCCGCCGCCGCCCACGGCAGATCCGCCACCCCGAAGCCCTGGATGGCGTCCACCACCAGCAGCCGGTCCGGGCCGATCACCTCGCGCAGCGCCGCCAGATCCGCCCGGTAGCCGGTACGGAAGTCCACGGCGCTGACCGACACGGCCACGACGTCGTCGGTCAGGGCCGCCCGTACGGCGTCCGCGGTGATCCGCCCCCGCGCGTCCGGCTCCAGCACGCGCGGTACGGCACGGCCCAGCTCCGCGCTGCGCCGCCACGGGTAGTGGTTGGCGGGGAACTCGCCCGCGGGCACCAGCACCGTGCCCGCCGGGAGGCCGAAGGCCGCGTGGAACAGGCCGGTCGAGGTGTTCGGCAGCAGCACCGTGTGCGCCGCGTCGGTGCCCGCCAGCCGGGCGGCGGCCTCCCGCGCCCTGGGCTCGGCGCGCATCAGGTCGTTCACCGTGTCCTGGTCGGCGTGGGCCGACCTCTCCAGCGCCTCGGCCGTCGCGGTCAGCACGTCCCGCGAGGGCGGACCGTAACGGGCGAAGTCCAGATAGCCCTCCGGCTCCTCGAAGTGCTCGGCGTAACCGGGCAGCCCTCCGGTGGCGTGCGGCGCTGTCATCGCGGTGTGCTCCCTTGTCGCTGTCTGTCGCTCGTACGTGGCGGTGCCGTGCGGGGGTATGCGTGCGTCGTGGGCCCCGACCGGCGCCGGGAGGCACCGGGAACCCGCCGTTCGTTCCCCCATTGTCGGCGCGGGGGGAAAGCGCCGGCACGACGGGTACGAGCGCGCGGACGAGGAGGCGCACGGGAGCGGGAAGCGGGAGCGGGCACGGGAGCGCGTACGGGAGCGCGTACGGGCAGGCGTACCGGAGCGCGTAGGAGCAGGCGTACGTGCGCGCGTACGACAAGGATCACCGGGCCGTGACGGCCGCGGGCGGCGACAATACCCGGGTGGACACGCGGGCGGAGCGGGAGCGGATGGAAACGGCGAGCACGGGCGACGGGACCGGTACGGGCGGGGCGGCGGGGGCGGGCAGTGCGGCCCCGGCGGCCAACGGCGCACGGCCGGAAGCAGGCGGACGGATCGCGCTCGGGCCCGAGGCCGGGGACGCTGTGCCTACGGCCGGCGGCTCGGGCCCCGGCGGCGCGTCCCGGAACGGCTCCGGCGGCGGGGGTCACGGCGGCTCCGGCGGCTCGGGCTCCGGCTCCGGGCCCGGCTCCGCCCCGCGCGGGCGGCCCTCACCGCGCGGCGGACTGGCCGACGCGCCCGGCGGCGCCGCGGCCGAGGAGGAGCGCCGCAGGGGCCTGCGCCGGATGAAGCTGATCGCGACCGGCTTCCTGCTCGTCGCGACCGTCGTCTACGCGCTCGCGAAGTGGGCGGACTCGCGGGGCGCGGGCGGCTGGGCCGGTTACGTGGCCGCCGCCGCGGAGGCGGGCATGGTCGGCGCGCTCGCCGACTGGTTCGCGGTCACCGCGCTCTTCCGCCGCCCGCTGGGCCTGCCGATCCCGCACACCGCGATCATCCCGACCAAGAAGGACGCCCTCGGCGCCAGCCTCGGCGACTTCGTCGGCGAGAACTTCCTGTCGGCCGAGGTCGTCCGCACCCGGCTGCGGGCGGTCGGCATCGGCACCCGGCTCGGCGGCTGGCTGTCGGAGCCCGCCAACGCCGACAAGGTCACCGAGCAGGCCGCCGCCGCGCTGCGCGGCATGTTCACGGTGCTGCGCGACTCCGACGTGCAGGCCGTGGTCAGCGAGGCGATCACCCGGCGCGCGGAGGCCCAGGAGGTCGCGCCGGGGCTCGGCAAGATGCTGGAGCGGATCGTCGCCGACGGCGGCCACCGCCGCATGGTCGACCTGGTCTGCGTCCGCGCCCACGACTGGCTGGTCGAGCACGGCGACTCCGTCATGGACGCGGTGCAGGGCGGCGCCCCCGGCTGGACCCCGCGCTTCGTGGACCGCAAGGTCGGCGAGCGGGTCTACAAGGAACTGCTGCGCTTCGTCACCGAGATGCGCGATTCCCCCGGCCACCCGGCGCGCGGCGCCGTCGACCGCTTCCTCGGCGACTTCGCCGTCGAGCTCCAGGCGGACCCGGACACCCGCGCCCGCGTCGAGCGGCTGAAGAGGGACCTGCTGGCGCGCGGCGAGGTGCAGGACCTCATCGCGTCCGCGTGGAGCGCGGTGCGCACGATGATGGTCGCCGCCGCCGAGGACGAGCGCAGCGAGCTGCGGATGCGCGCCCGCGCCTCCCTGCTGTCGCTCGGCCGCAAGCTGGCCACCGACCCACGGCTCCAGGAGAAGGTCGACGTCTGGCTGGAGGACGCCGCCACGTATCTCGTGACCACCTACCGCGACGAGATCACCTCGCTGATCTCCGAGACCGTCGCGGGTTGGGACGCCGACCAGACCTCCCGCAAGATCGAGAACCACGTCGGCCGCGACCTCCAGTTCATCCGGATCAACGGCACCGTCGTCGGCGCCCTCGCGGGCCTGGCCATCTTCGCCATCTCCCGCCTCGCGGGGGGCTGACGGGCGGCGCCGTACCGCCGTATCGTTGCCGATGTGACGGTTCGTCAGATACGGCACGGTCGGCGTGATTCGACGTCCAGGCGGGGGTCGGGCCCGCCCCGGCGGCGGCGCGTCGTCGCCTACGGGCGCGGCTACGGCCGCCGCTACGGGCAGGCGTACGGCCCCGGTTACGGCCGCGGGCCCCGTCCGCGGCGCTCGCTGACCGGGCGACTGCTGTGGGCGGCGGCCGAACTGGCCATGACCGCAGGGGTACTCGTACTCCTGCTCGTCGTCCACCAGTTGTGGTGGACCAACGTGCAGGCGCACGCGGCGGCCCGGCGCGAAGTCGCCGCGTTGGAACGGAGTTGGGGCACGCCGTCGCCCTCTCCCGTGGCACCCTCGCCTGGGACCGGTGCGCCGAGTGACGATCCGGCCGTCACGCCGAGCGGCCCGGCCCCGTCCGCCTCCGCGCCGCCGCCCTCCTCGAAGGGCGGCACCCGCGATCTGGCCTTCGCCGTCATCCGCATTCCCCGGATCGGGATCACCGCGCCGATCGCCGAGGGCACCAGCAAGTCCGCGATCCTCAACCACGGTTACGTCGGCCACTACCCCGGCACCGCGGGGCCCGGCGCCACCGGCAACTTCGCCCTCGCCGGGCACCGCAACACCCACGGCGAGCCGTTCCGCTACATCAACCGGCTCCGCGTCGGCGACACCGTCGAGGTCGAGACGGCCGCCTACCGCTACACCTACGTGATCCGCGAAGTCCTTCCCGAGACGTATGCCTCCGACGGCACCGTCATCGCGCCCATTCCCTACAGCTCCGTCCACGCCTCCGCCCGTATGCGCGGGGTCGCGCACTACATCACGCTCACCACCTGCACTCCCGAATTCACCTCCCGCTACCGCCTCATCCTCTGGGGCACCCTCCAATCCACCGCTCCCCGCTGAGAGGGCGCCCCTCTCCGGGGCCCGGCCCCGTGCGGTTCTCCTGCCAGGGCGGCTGGCCGACCTTTTCAGGGGCGCTGGGGGCACCTCCCAGCGGTAGCTGGGGGAGGAACTGCGCGCTCAGCCCGCGCGGTGGCGCGCCTTTGAGAACCGGCCCCCGTGGGGCAGATGCTGGGTGCTTTCGGGCTGACCGCCCGGTGGGGGCTGGTCGCGCAGTTCCCGCGCCCCTCAAAAGATCGGCGTGCCGTCAGGCGCAAAAGGCGCCGTCCTGGGTGGCTGTCCCACGGGGTGGGCCGGGGGTTGCGCGGGCCGGGGGCGGAGTTGGAGGATCGGACAAGACATCCGATGACCGTTCCCGCCGGGTGCCAACCGATGACCGAGCCCCGGCCCGGGGCAGGTCGCCCAGAGGCGACCGGAAAAAAATGGGAGTACCCAAGTGAAGCTGCTGCGAGTCGGCCCCGCCGGGGCGGAGCGCCCGGCCCTGCTCGACGGAGACGGTGTCCTGCGTGACCTGAGCGGTCTGGTGACCGACATCGACGGGAAGCTCCTCGCCGATTCGGCGACGCTCACCGCGGTGGCCGAGGCCGCGACCGACGGCTCGCTCCCGTCGCTCGACCCGTCGCTGCGGGTCGGCCCGCCGCTGTCCCGGATAGGCAAGATCGTCTGCATCGGGCTCAACTACCACGACCACGCGGCCGAGACCGGCGCACAGGCGCCGGGCGAGCCCGTCGTGTTCATGAAGGCCCCGGACACCGTCGTCGGCCCCGACGACACGGTGCTGGTGCCGCGCGGCAGCGAAAAGACCGACTGGGAAGTGGAGTTGGCCGTCGTCATCGGCCGCGAACTGCGCTACGCCGCCTCGCACGAGGAGGCGCTGGCCGCCGTCGCGGGCTACACCATCGCGCACGACGTCTCCGAGCGCGCGTTCCAGATCGAGCGCGGCGGCCAGTGGGACAAGGGCAAGAACTGCGAGACCTTCAACCCTCTCGGCCCCTGGCTCGTCACCGCCGACGAGGTCCCCGACCCGCAGGCCCTGCGCCTCCGACTCTGGGTCAACGGCGAGCTGAAGCAGGACGGCTCCACCGCGAGCCAGATCTTCCCCGTCGCCGAAGTCGTCCGCTACCTCAGCCACTTCATGACGCTCTACCCCGGCGACGTCATCAACACCGGCACCCCCGCCGGTGTGGCGATGGGCCAGCCCGAACCCAAGCCGTACCTCCGGCCCGGCGACGTCGTCGAGCTGAGCATCGACGGACTCGGCACGCAGCGCCAGCAGTTCAAGTCCGCCTGACCGCCTGCGGCGCGCCGCCTCGTACGACCGTGAGCCCCGCCGGTGCCCAGCGCACCCGCGGGGCTCATCGCGAGCGGGCGCCGGGGCGCTCCCCGGAAACGACGACGGCCCCTCGTGAGGGGCCGTATCTCGTGCCGGACGGAGAGGAAAACCTACCTCTCGCCACTCCTAAGGTATAGCGCAAGGGGGGCCTTGCGGCAAGGGGCCCCTGGGGTCGCACAATGGGCGGCCGGAGGCCAGAGGTGCGGTGAATCTGGCGGAATGCACGGCTTTGTGGACGGGGACATCAGATGGTGGACGTGACCGTCGTCGGCAGTGGGCCGACGGGGTTGATGCTGGCGAGCGAGCTGCGGTTGCAGGGCGTGGACGTGGTGGTGCTGGACCGGGCGGCGGAGCCGACGTCGTTGGTGCGGGCGCTGGGGCTGCACGCGCGGAGCATCGAGATCATGGACCAGCGCGGGCTGCTGGAGCGGTTCCTGGCGCTGGGGACGCAGCACCGGGTCGGGGGATTCTTCGGGGGGATCGGCACGGAGTGGCCGCAGCGGCTGGATACGGCACACGGATATGTGCTGGGCATCTTCCAGACGGTCACCGAACGGCTGCTGACCGAGCACGCGCTGGAACTGGGCGTGGAGTTCAGGCGCGGCTGCGAGGTCGTGGGGCTGAGCCAGGACGACGAGGGAGTGACGGCGGAGCTGGCGGACGGGTCGCGGCTGCGGTCGCGGTACCTCGTGGGGTGCGACGGCGGCCGGAGCACGGTGCGCAAGCTGCTCGGCATCGGATTCCCGGGGGAGCCGAGCAGAGTGGAGACGCTGATCGGCGAGATGGAACTGGATGTCGACCAGGAGACGCTGGCGGCCGTGACGGCCGAGGTGCGCAAGACCGAGAAGCGCTTCGGGGCGATGCCGCTCGGGGACGGGACGTACCGGGTGGTCGTGCCCGCGAAGGGCGTCTCCGAGGACCGGGCGGTCCCGCCGACGCTGCAGGACTTCAAGGAGCGGCTGACAGCGTTCGGCGGCACCGACTTCGGCGTGCACTCACCGCGCTCGCTGTCGCGGTTCGGCGACACGACCCGCCTGGCGGACAGCTACCGCGTGGGCCGGGCGCTGCTGGCGGGGGACGCGGCGCACATCCACCCGCCGACCGGCGGCCAGGGCCTCAACCTCGGCGTGCAGGACGCGTTCAACCTCGGCTGGAAGCTGGCCGCCGCCGTCAACGGCTGGGCCCCTGAAGGGCTGTTGGACACCTACGAGACCGAACGCCGCCCGGTGGCCGCCGCCGTACTGGACAACACCCGCGCCCAGATGGAGCTGATGTCCACGGAGCCGGGAGCCATGGCGGTGCGCCGACTGCTGTCGGAGCTGGCCGAGTTCGAGAACGTCAACACGCATCTGATCGAGAAGATCACCGCGATCGCCATCCGTTACGACGTCGGCGAGGGGCACGAACTGCTCGGCCGGCGCCTGCGCGACGTGGAGTTGAAGCGCGGCCACCTGTACGGCCTGATGCACCAGGGGCGCGGTCTGCTGCTCGACCGGACCGGCGCGCTCTCGGTCGACGGGTGGGCCGACCGGGTCGACCACGTGGTCGACATCAGCGAGGAACTGGACGTCCCCGCCGTCCTGTTGCGCCCGGACGGCCATGTCGTGTGGGTCGGCGAGGACCAGGCGGACCTGCGCGCCCTGATGCCGAAGTGGTTCGGCGCCCCCGCCGACTGAGCGATCACGGCGACCATCAGGCCCACGGCCACCGCCGCGCTCGCCGTCAGGCATCCGCCTCCGCCAGATAGCGGGTGAGCGCCGCCACGACCAGCGCGTGGTCCTCGACCTGCGGGAGGCCGGAGACGGCGACGACCCCGACCACGCCGACTCCCGCCACCCGCAGCGGGAACGCGCCGCCGTGCGCCGCGTACAGGTCGGGGTCGAGCCGCGAGGACTCCTCGAAGCTGCTGCCCTTGGCCCGGAACCGCTCGCCGACCAGCAGCGACGAGGCGTGGTAGCGCTCGACGACCCGGGCCTTACGGGCCAGCCAGGCGTCGTTGTCGGGGGTGGTGCCGTCCAGGGCGTGGTGGAAGAGCTGCTGACCGCCGCGCCGGATGTCGACGGTGACGGCGGCGCCGCCCTCGCGCGCCATCTCGACCAGCAGGGAGCCGAGCCGCCAGGCGTCGTCGTGGGTGAACCGGGGGAACACCAACTCCGCTTCCTGCGCCACGAGTTCGGCGACCCGCTCGCCCCCGGGGGCGGTCACAGCGCCACCGTCCGACCCTGCGCGGCCGAGAGCTTCGCGGCCTCCAGGACGTCCAGGGCGGCGGCGGCCTCCAGCGCCGTGACCGGCGGCGGGGTGCCGTCGCGCAGGGAGGCCAGGACACCGGCGTAGAAGGCGGGGTAGTCGCCGGGCACGGACGGCACCCGGCGCGAGTTGTCGTCGGTGCCGACGGTGCCCCACGAGGACTCCGGCTCCGCGCCCCACGCCGTGCCCTCGCCGGGGCGCAGGCCCTCGCGCAGCGCGGCCTCCTGCGGGTCCAGGCCGTAGGTGACGTAGCCGCCGAGGCTGCCGAGGACGCGGAAGCGCGGCCCGAGTCGGGCGGTGGTGGCGCTCATCCACAGGTGGGAGTGGACGCCGTTGGCGTGGGTGACGGCGATGAACGTGTCGTCGTCCGCGGCGGCGCCGGGCCGCTGGACGTCGGACTCGGCGTAGACCAGGGCGGCCGGGCCGAACAGCGCGAGCGCCTGGTCGACGAGGTGGCTGCCGAGGTCGTACAGCAGGCCGCCGATCTCGGCCGGGTCGCCGGACTCGCGCCAGCCGCCCTTGGGCTGCGGGCGCCACCGCTCGAACCGCGACTCGAAGCGCTGCACCTCGCCCAACTCGCCCTTGTCCAGCAGCCCTTGGAGGGTGAGGAAGTCGCTGTCCCAACGCCGGTTCTGGAAGACCGAGAGCAGCAGGCCGCGGCGCTCGGCGAAGGCGGCCAGTTCGCGCGCCTCGGCCGCGGTGCCCGCGAGCGGCTTGTCCACCACGACCGGCAGCCCGGCGTCCAACGCGGCGGTGGCCAGCGGCACATGGGTGCGGTTGGGGGAGGCCAGGACGATCAGGTCCAGCTCGGACGCGCGCGCCCACAGCTCGTCGGCCGCGGCGGCGAAGCGTACGTCCGGGTGCTCGGCCAGCGCCTGGGCGCGGCGCTCGGGGCTGCCGGTGACGATCGTGTCGAGGACCAGGCCCTCGGTGGCGGCGATCAGCGGGGCGTGGAAGAAGGAGCCGGCCGGGCCGTAGCCGACGAGTCCGACGCGAAGGGGAGTGCCGGGGGTGCTCATGCGCTCCACTTTGGCAACAGTGTTGCCAAAGTGCAAGCGCGCGGGACAATGGCGGGGTGAACCCGTCCGCGCCCGGCGCCAACCTCCCCGCCCTCCGCAGCCACAACGCCGCGCTCGTCCTCGGCCTGCTCCGTACGGCCACGCTGTCGCCCGCCGACGGAGGCATGGACAGCGGGGGTACGAGCAGTGGCGGTACGGGCAGTGGCGGTACGAGCGGTGGCGGTACGAGCGGTGGCGGTACGGACGGCCGCGCGCGGGGCATCAGCCGCCTGGAGCTGGCCGAGCGGACCGGCCTCACCCCCCAGGCGGTCAGCAAGATCACCGCCCGGCTGCGGGCCGAGGGACTGGTCGAGGAGGCCGGGCGGCGCGCCTCCACCGGCGGCAAGCCGCGGACCGAACTGCGGCTCGTCAGCGGCGCCCGGCACGCCATCGGCGTCCACCTCGACGGGGAACGGCTCACCGCCGTCCTCACCGACCTCACCGGTCGTACCGTCGCCGAACGCGAGGCGCCGCTGGACCTCGGCCTGCCCGTGGAGTCCGCGCTCGCCGCGATCGTCCACGAAGTACGGCTCACCGCCGCCCGCGCCCCCGGCGCCGTCCTCGGCGTCGGCGTCGGCATGCGCGGCCCCCTCGACCACCGCACCGGCACCCTCCACCGCGTCACCGGCTTCCCGCACTGGCAGGACGTCCCGCTCCGCGCCCGCCTGGCCGCCGCCCTCGGCCTTCCAGTCGCCCTCGACAAGAACACCAACGCGGCGGCCCTGTCGATCCTGGCCGAGGCCGTCCCGGCGGGGAGCGTCCCGACCGGGGTCGTTCCGGCCGGGACCGGGGAGGTCTCACCGCCCCCGGCCGCCGCCCCCGGCGGGTGGTCCGCCCCGGCCCTCGTCACCGCCCCGGCCCCCGGAGCCGGTCCCGGAGCCGGTGGTCCCGCGTCCGGAGCCGGTGGTCCCGCGACGGAGTTCGACCCGGCCCCCGGCGGCGAGCCGCCGAGGACGGCGGAGTCCGCAGCCGTCCGTCCCCGCCCCGCCGCTGGCGGCCTCCCGGCCTTCGCGTATCTGCACCTCGGGGCCGGGCTCGGTGCAGGGCTGGTGCTGGGCGGGGAGGTGTACCGGGGCGGGCGGACCGGGGCCGGGGAGTTCGGGCACCAAGCGGTGGAGCTGGGAGGGGTGCTGTGCGAGTGCGGCAACCGGGGCTGTCTGGAGGCGCTGTGCCTGGCGGCGGCCGGGCGCGGTGACACCGTGGGCGCGGCCCGGCTGCTGGGCGTCGGGGCGGCGAATCTGGTCGCGCTGCTCGACATCGACCGGGTGGTGCTGGGCGGCAGGACCGTACTGGCCGCGCCCGCCGTCTTCGCGGAGCAGGTCGCGGCCGTGCTGGCCGAGCGCGGCCGGAGCGTGCCCGTGGGATTCGCCGCGGCGGGCCCCCGCGCGGTGGCAGAGGGTGCCGCCCTGCTCGTCCTGGCGCCGCTCTTCGGAAATGTCCTCACCCACGCCTGACGCGTCCCCGCCCGCCTGTGAGCAGGGCTCCGGGACCGGGCACCCCGTCCGGTCTGCGAGGATCGGGCAATGGCCGACGCAGATCCGCAGAGCCCGATCCGGGCGGGCGTCCCGGAGCACGGACGGGTGCCGAAGTGCTTCGCCGTCAAGACCCGCCTCGAAGTCGTGCTCGACGAACTGGGCGAGGGCGGACTGCTGCCCACGGAGCGGGAGTTGGCGGCCCGCTTCGAGGTGGCGCGGGAGACCGTACGGCAGGCGCTGCGGGAACTGCTGATCCAGGGCCGGGTGCGCAGCAGGGGCCGCGGCACCGTCGTGGCCGGGCCGAAGCTGGAACAGCCGCTGTCCACCGACAGCTACACCGAGGGCGTACGGCGGCAGGGCCGCGTCCCCGGCCGTCATCTGATCGCCCTGGAACGGCTGCCCGCCGACCCCGGTCTCGCCGCCGAACTGCGGCTCGCGCCCGGCGACCCGGTGTGGCACATGGAGCGCGTGCTGCTCGCCGACGAGGAGCGGGTCGGCCTGGAGAGCACGTATCTCGCGGTGGCCCGACTGCCGCACCTGGAAAGGGACTTCGCGCCCGACACCTCCTTCTACGCCTTCCTGCGCGAGCGGATCGGCGTCGAGCCGGTCTCGGTGGACGAGCGGATCGAGACGGTGCGCAGCAGCAGCGCGTGGCCATCGCCCGCGCGCCGGCGATCAGGCCGGCGGGTGCTGCTGCCCTCGCTCACCGCCGCCGCCGGACTCTGCTTCGCCCTGTCATGGGGGAGTTGAGCGCGACGATGATGCTCTACCCGCCCGACTGGCTGCCGCTGCCGGTCCAGATCTACGGCGCGACGAACCGCGGGTCGCTCTAGGACATCTTCTTCCCGGCCGCCGACGCCTCGGGCAAGCCGACCACCTTCGCGCTGCCGTACGCGGCCGGCCTGGTGAAGAACGCGCCGCACGAGGACGCGGCCAAGAGGCTGCTCGACTACTTCCTGACCGCCGAGGTCCAGCAGGAGGTCTCCTCGATCGGCGGCGGCTTCGCGGCCCGCACCGACGTGACCGCGACCGACGCCAACGCCGCCAAGCTCAAGCAGATCATGTCGGGCGTGGACGTCTTCACCCCCGACCGGTCAGACATCGACGCCCACCTGACCGACTACGTGGACGCGTGGAAGACCACCACCGGAAGCTGACTCCTGGCCGAGCGGTAGGTCGCCGATTGGCCGGCCGTCGGCTGACCGGGGGACCGCCGTGACGCGGCGGCCGACCAGCACGCGAGACGGCCGGGACGGGTGCCATCGGCCCCGGCTACGCTGGTGAGTGAAGCCGTGGGCTGAAGCCGTGCGCGGAAGCCGCGAGCGGATGCCCTGAGCGGATGCCCTGAGCGCGAGCTGTGCGAGGAACAGGAGAGCGGAACCCGTGTCGACACGCAGGCCCATCGAGTCGTGGCTCACCGACATGGACGGGGTGCTGATCCATGAGGGCACGCCCATCCCGGGCGCCGACGCCTTCATCAAGGGGCTGAAGGAGTCCGGCAAGCCCTTCCTGGTGCTCACCAACAACTCCATCTACACCCCGCGCGACCTGCACGCCCGGCTGACCCGCATGGGCCTCGACGTGCCGGTCGAGAACATCTGGACGTCCGCGCTGGCCACCGCCAAGTTCCTGGACGACCAGCGCCCCGGCGGCACCGCGTACGTGATCGGCGAGGCGGGGCTGACCACCGCCCTGCACGATGTCGGCTACATCCTCACCGACACCGACCCGGACTACGTCGTCCTCGGCGAGACCCGCACCTACAGCTTCGAGGCGCTCACCAAGGCGATCCGGCTGATCAACAACGGCGCCCGCTTCATCGGCACCAACCCCGACGAGACCGGGCCGTCCCCCGAGGGCGTGCTGCCCGCGACCGGCTCGGTGGCCGCGCTGATCACCAAGGCCACCGGCAAGGACCCCTACTTCGTGGGCAAGCCCAACCCGCTGATGATGCGCGCCGGGCTCAACGCGATAGGCGCGCACAGCGAGACCAGCGCGATGATCGGCGACCGGATGGACACCGACGTGCTGGCCGGCCTGGAGTCCGGCATGACCACGTTCCTGGTGCTGACCGGACTCACCAGGCCCGCCGACATCGACCGCCACCCCTTCCGCCCCTCGCGCGTCGTCAACTCGATCGCGGACCTCGTGTCGGAGATCTGAGTCCCGGCGCGCAGCCGCCGGAGCCCCGGCCCGCAGCCCCCAGAGCCCCAGCGCGCAGCCGCCGGAGCCCCGGCCCGCGGCCCCCAGAGCCAGCCCCCGAGCCGGAGCGCGGGTGCCAGAGCCCCGGGTCCTGGAAAGCCGAGCCGACACACCGATCCGTCACTCTCCGTAGAGCATCCCTCACCCTGATGGACGAGTGAGACGCCCCTCGGGGTGCGGGCGGCGGCCGTCGCAGGGATGTTCGTAAGCACCGGGCGCGAGTCCCCGCTCCCGGACGAGCGGAGGTCTCCATGTTCGGTCTGAAACTGCCCGTCATCGCCGCAGCCGGTGCCGTCGGAGTGTTCGCGCTCGGTGGCGCGTCAGGGCTGCCCAGCCAGGCCATCGCCGACTCGGGCGGAGGGGGATCGTCCTCTTCCTCCTCGTCGTCGTCCTCGTCCTCGTCGTCCAGCTCCTCGGACTCGATGGACGTGTCGCCCACCAGCGTGGCGCCGGGTGGTGTCGTGAGCCTGCACCTGGAGACCTCCTGCAAGTCCGGCGCCAAGGCCCGCGCCAGCGCCGAGGTCTTCGTGGACACCGTCACCCTCGCCCCGGCGAGCGACGGCTCCCACTCGCTGGAAGGCACCGCGTTCATCAAGTCCGACGCGGTCGACGGCTCTTACGAGATCTCCGTCGAGTGCAACGGCGCCTCCAGCTCCGCGTCCGCGTCCGTGACGGTCACCGGTGCCAGCACCTCGCTGCCGATCGCGCCCGTCCCCGCGGGCGGCGGCGGTACCGCGCAGCTCGCGGCCGGGCCCGGCACGGCCGGTTCCAACACCAGCGCGCTGCTGGTCACCGGCGGCTTCGCGGTCGTCGGCCTGGCGGGTCTCGTGATCCACCGGCGCCGCAGCTCCGACCGCGGCTGACCGGCATGGCGGAAGGGGCGGAGGCCGCGGGCGGCGGCGAGGACGGTCCACGGCCCGACAACAGGACCTGGACGACCGCGGCCGTCGCCCTCGTGCTGCTCGCGGCCTGGCTGTTCGGGCACGACGGCGGCGGCAGCGGTACGGAGGCCACCCCCGGCGGCCGGGCGCTGGCCGCCGCCGCTGCCGACCGCCCGCGCGAGGTCTACGCCCCCCACCTGCCGATGCCCGCCTCCACGCCGCTGCGCATCGACATCGCCTCGATCGGGTTGCACGCCAAGCTCGTCGGCCGCGGCCTGAAGGACGGCGCGGTCGACCCGCCGCCGTACGCCACCCCGGACGTCGCGGGCTGGTACCGCGACGGACCGTCGCCGGGAACGGCCGGCGCGGCGCTCATCGTCGGCCACGTCGACACCGAGACCCGCGCGGCCGTCTTCTACGGGCTGAGCACAGTGGAGCCGGGCGCGCTGGTCGAGGTGACCCGCGCGGACGGCACGGTCGCCGAATTCTCCGTCGAGGGCGTCGAGGTGGTGGAGAAGGACCACTTCGACGCCAACCGCGTGTACGGGTCCTCCGGCCGCCCGGAACTGCGGTTGATCACCTGCGGCGGCTCCTTCGACAAGGAGAAGCAGGCGTACTCGGCGAACGTCGTGGTCTTCGCGGCGCTGACCGGCAACCGCACGACCTGACGCACGGGGTACGGCCCGAGGCGCATGCGCCTGACGCACGGACGGCCCGACGCACGTACGGCCCGGCATGCGTCGGGTCGACGCACGGACGGCCCGGCATGCGGACGGCCTGATGTGCGTGTCGAGACCCGCACCCCTCCCGGGGTGCGTACCGCGCCCGGCCGGTGGCTCGCCTCCCCCGCGAAGCCGCCCGGCCGGGCGCTCCTCACCCTCGGGCGCCTGGACTGCGGGAGGCGTCCGGCGCGGCCGGGGGAGTGGGGGGAACCGTAGGGGCGTGGGGCAGTTGGGTCCTGAAGCGGATGAGCACGGCGCCGTCCACCGCGTGGTGCACCTGGACCCCGTCGATCGTCACCGGGTGGGCCGCGGCCTCGGCGAGCCGTCTGCACAGGTCCCTGGCCTCGTCGCGGGCCGGTTCCGGCACCGGCTCCGCGCCGTCGCCGGGCAGCCCGTGGTCGTAGCCGTAGTCGGTGACCGCGACCGCGCAGTGCCCGCCGTCCACGCCCAGGGTGACGCGGTAGCGCCGGGCCGGGCTGTGGGCGACCAGGTAGGCGCACGCCAGTGAGGTGGCGTCGGTGATCAGGGCGCCGATCGCGCCGTACGGGCCGCCGAGCGTGTCGAGGGCGGCGCGGGTCATACGGGCCGCCAGTTCGACGCTGCCGGGCAGGCGGCCGACGGAGAAGGTCCAGGACACGTCGAGCGCCGGGCGGTCGGCTTCGCGTGGGGGGAGGTACGCGGATGCCGCGAGCTTGACCATGGGCAAACCAAGTCCTGGCGTCGTCGGGCCGTGCCTGAGCGGACGGGAGAGTACGGGTCCGTGCGCCGCGGCCGGGGTCACGGGCCGCGAAGTGCCCCACACCCTAGAACACCGAACTCCCCCGCACCAGAGGGAATATGACGGTTGGTTACACGTTCCCTACGCAATGCGACGTCACCGGTCGTGACACCGGCGGCGTCACCGGCCGGGGCCCTCGCGCAGCTCCGCCGCGTCCACCGTGCTGTCGAGCAGGCCCTGCGCCAGATCGGACAGCCGGATGCGGCGCGTCCTGGCGTGGCTGCGCAGCGCGGTGAAGGCGGCGTCCACGCTCACCTGCCAGCGCTCGGCGAGCAGCCCCTTGGCCTGCTCGACCAGGACCCGGCTCTCCAGCGCGGACTGGAGCTGGTCGGCGAGCTGTTCGCGCTGCCGTCTGACCCGGCGCTGGAGCACCCCGATGGTGGTGACGTCGGCGAGCGCCTGGGTCAGCTCGGCGTAGCCGTCGGGGAGCGGGCCTGACGCCGTACGGAACAGCGTCAGGGCGCCGATGGTCTCCTCGCGCCAGCGCATGGGGACGGCGAGGACGGCGCCGTAGCCCGCGGCCAGCGCGGCCCCGGTGAAATCGGGCCAGCGGCCCGCCGCCGCGCCCAGCACGTCGGCGCGCACCGGCGCGCCCACGCGGTGGCACTCCCGGCCGGGGCCCTCGGCGGCGACCAGCGCCCGTACGGCCTCGTCCGTGACCGCGACCACCTCCGGCTCCGCGCTCCCGCGCGATTCCGCCACCAGCAGCAGCCCGGCCGCCGCCGCCCCGAGCACCCCGACACACCGCCCGACCAGCACGTCCCCGACCGCGCCGCCCCCGTCGAGCGTGTCGGCCACGGCCACGAAGGCCGCCCCGAGCGCGGCGGCGTACGGCTCGGGCGCCGGAGAGTCGGAGGGAGCGCCGGGCCGGACCCCGGAAGGGCCGCTTGTAGCGGGACCGTTCGGGGCGGCGCCGTTCGGGGCGGGGCCGTTCGAGGCGGGGCCGCTCGTGGCGGGACCCTTCGTGGGAGGGCCGGAAGGAACACCTGGCGCGCTGTGGCTCATTCTCGCTGCTCCCCGTTCGTGCCCGGCCCCCGTTGCCGGACTCGCAGCCGAGTATCCGCCGTCGGGTCGGCGCGGCGCCTCCGCCGTAGGTCGGAGACGGCGGAGTAGCGCGGGGCCCGCGGGGCGAGCGGGAACGCGGAGTCCGTCATACCTTGGCAATCGGTGTGCTCCTCCCGAGCACCGAGCACCGAGCACCGAGCACCCAGAGCCGAAGACCTGAGAACGACCACCGCGAGCCCGCCAACCCAGCGCCGACGACCGAGAACCGGAAACCACCACGTCCCACGGTCCGCCCGAGGAGGTCCGGATGCCCGTGCCCGATCCGCAGGCCGAGGCACTGCGCCCTGCGCCGCCCGCGAGCGCCGCGCCCGACCGGGTGGAGGAGTCGCGGGCCACCGGCACACCGCAGGGCCTCAAGGCCGCGCTGACCGAGCTGCTGGGCGCCGACAAGGTCCTCACCGGCGTCTCCGACCTCGTGCGCTACGCCTCCGACGCCAGCCCGTACCGCTTCGTGCCGCAGGCCGTCGTGCTGCCCGAGAGCGCGCAGGACGTCGTCAGGCTGCTGGCCTACGCCCGCCGCGAGCGCCGCCACCTGGTCTTCAGAGCCGCGGGCACCAGCCTGAACGGCCAGGCGCAGGGCGAGGACATCCTGGTGGACGTGCGCCGCCACTTCAGCGGCGTCGAGGTCGAGGCCGACGGCGCGCGGGCCCGTATCCTGCCCGGCACCGTCCTCGCGCGGGCCAACGCCACCCTGGCCCGGCACGGCCGGATGCTCGGCCCCGACCCGGCCAGCGCCGTCGCGTGCACGGTCGGCGGAGTCGTCGCCAACAACGCGTCCGGGATGGCCGCGGGCACCAGCCGCACCTCGTACCGCACCGTCACCTCGATGACCGTCGTCCTGCCGTCGGGCACCCTCGTGGACACCGGCGACCCCGACGCCGACGCGGCGCTGGCCGCCGCCGAGCCCGAGCTGTGCCAGGGCCTGCTCGACCTGCGGGACGAGATCGAGGCCGACGAGGAGCTGACCGCCAGGATCCGCGCGAAGCACGCGATCAAGAACACCAACGGCTACCGGCTCGACGCCTTCCTCGACGCCGAGACGCCCGCGCAGATCCTGCGCGGTCTGATGGTCGGCTCGCAGGGCACCCTCGGCTTCGTCGCCGAGGCCGTCTTCGAGACGCTGCCGATACGCGAGGCGGCCACCGCCGCCCTGCTGTTCTTCCCGACGCTGCCCGCCGCCGCCGCGGCCGTGCCGCTGTTCAACCAGGCGGGGGCCGAGGCCGTCGAGCTGATGGACGGCAACACCTTGCGGGCCGCCGTGGGCGTGCCCGAGGTGCCCGGCGAGTGGGCCGTGCTGCCGCGCGAGACGACCGCGCTGCTGGTGGAGTTCCGGGCCGCCGACGACACGGAGCTGGCCGCGTACGAGCGGGCCGCCGTCCGGGTCTGCGACGACCTCGGCCTGGTCACGCCCGTACCGTCCGCGGACAACGCCTTCACCCGCGACCCGGCGCGGATCGCCGACCTGTGGCGGATTCGCAAAGCCTTCGTCACGGCCGTCGGGAGCGCCCGCCCGTCGGGCACCACGCTGATCACCGAGGATTTCGCCGTACCGCCGGAGCTGCTCGCCGACGCCTGCGCCGAGCTGCTGGAACTCCAGGAGCGGCACGGCTTCGACGCGGCCGTCGCGGGCCACGCCGCGCACGGCAATCTGCACTTCCTGCTGACCTTCGACGCGGCCGACCCCGCCGACGTGGAGCGCTACGCCGCCTTCATGGACGACTTCTGCCACACCGTCGTCGAGCGCTTCGACGGCTCGCTGAAGGCCGAGCACGGCACCGGCCGCAACATCGCGCCCTTCCTCGAACTGGAGTGGGGCGCGAAGGCCACCGCCCTGATGTGGCGGGTCAAGCGGCTGCTCGACCCGGACGGCGTCCTCGCCCCCGGCGTCGTCCTCGACCTGGACCCGCGCGGCCACCTGCGCGGCCTCAAGACGATCCCGGCCATCGAGGCCGTCGCCGACGCCTGCATCGAGTGCGGCTTCTGCGAGCCCACCTGCCCCAGCCGCGACCTGACCACCACCCCCAGGCAGCGGATCGTGCTGCGCCGCGAGATGCTCCGCCAGCCGTCCGGCTCCCCGGTCCTCCAGGCGCTCCTGGACGCGTACGGATACGACGCCGTCGACACCTGCGCGGGCGACTCCACCTGCGCGCTGGCCTGCCCGGTCGGCATCGACACCGGCGCGATGATGCGGGACTTCCGGCACGCAGGGCACTCCCGTACCGAGGAGCGGGTCGCCGCCTCCGTCGCCACCCACTGGAAGGCCGCGGAACGCGCCGCCCGCGCCGCCGTGGCCGCCGCCGACGCGGTACGCGACCGGGTCGGCGACCGCCCGCTGACCGCGGGCACCGGCCTGGCCCGCAGAGCCGTACGCCCGGACCTGATACCCGAATGGCTCCCCGAGATCCCCGGCGCCGCCCCCCGGCTGCCCCGGACCGAGAAGGACGGCGCGACCGCCGTGTACTACCCGGCCTGCGTCAACCGCGTCTTCGGCGTCCCGGCCACCCGGTACGGCTCGCTGCCGCAGGCCGTCGTCAGCGTCTCCGCGCGGGCCGGCCGCCCGGTGTGGATCCCGGACGACGTGACGGGCACCTGCTGCGCCACCATCTGGCACTCCAAGGGCTACCTGGCGGGCAACGCGGTGATGGCCAACCGGATCGTGGAGGCGGCCTGGCTGTGGACCGGCGGCGGACGGCTGCCGATCGTGGTCGACGCCAGCTCCTGCACGCTCGGCCTGGCCCGCGACGTCGTGCCGTACCTCACCGACGCCAACCGTGAGCTGCACGGCGAGCTGACCGTCATCGACTCCGTCGTCTGGGCCGCCGAGCACCTGCTGCCGCGGCTGACGGTCACCGACACCGTCGCGTCCGCCGTCCTGCACCCGACCTGCTCGATGCGGCACCTCGGCGACACCGGCGCGCTGGAGACCGTCGCGCGGGCCTGCGCCCGCGAGGTCGTCGTACCCGACGACGCGGGCTGCTGCGCCTTCGCGGGCGACCGCGGGATGCTGCACGAGGAGCTGACCGAGGCCGCGACGCGCCCCGAGGCCGAGGAGGTCGCGGCGCGCGGCTACGACGCCTATCTGTCGGCGAACCGGATGTGCGAGCTGGGTATGGAACACGCCACGGGCGAGGCGTACGAGTCGGTGCTGATCGCGCTGGACCGCGCGACACGCGGTCTGCCGGTCACCCACGCGGCGCCCGCGCCGGACGCCCGGGACACGACGACAGCGGTCACACCGGATTGAGCGGCGGGTCCTGCGGGTGGGCCGGCAGGGGCCGTTGCTGGGGCGCGAGCAGCAGCAGGACCACGTCGTCGGTGAGCGAACCGCCCGCGTGCTTCAGCAGATCGCTGTAGACCCGCTCCACGGCGTCGTCCAGGTCGTACGAGGCACCGGCCACCAGTCGGCCGACCCGCTCGGCCAGCGGGTAGAAGGAGTTGTCCCGAGGGCTGCGCGCCTCGATCACCCCGTCGGTGCACAGCACCAGCACGTCGCCCGGCATGAGCGGCACCCGCCACGGGGTGGGCCCGTCGGCCACCATGTCGGCCAGGCCCAGCGGCAGCCACGGCTCGTTCGGGTACAGCGTCTCCACCTCGCCGTCCCGCGAGACGCGCAGCGGCGGCACATGGCCGTAGTGCAGCAGTTCCACGCTGTCCGGCTTGTCGAACTGCGCGAACAGCGCCGTGATGAAGTCCCCGCCGGTCACATGCCGGCCCACGCTGGTGTCCACCCGCCGGGCCACCCGGTCGAGTCCGCCCTCGTCGAACGCGGCCTCGCGGAAGGCGCCGAGCACCACCGCCGAGGTCTGCACCGCGCCCAGGCCCTTGCCGCGCACGTCGCCGATCAGCGCCCGAACGCCGTACGGGGTGTCGAGCACCGCGTACAGGTCGCCGCCGATCTGCGCCGCGTCGGCCGCCGACACGTACCGCACGGCCAGTTGGATACCGCCCACGCGCGGGGCGGGCGGGCGCATCAGGGCGTGCTGGGCCGCCTCGGCGACGGAGGTGATGGCGCTGAACGCCTTCGCGCCGGTCTCGCGGCGCCAGGCGATGTAGACGCTGAAGAGGGTGACGGCGCTGTAGGCGAAGATCTGGCCGAAGAGCAGGTCGTGGTCGGGCAGTTCGGTGATGCCGTCGTAGGGGGCGAGCGCGCCCTGGACGGCCAGGCCCAGCACGCCGATGAACAGGGTCCTCCGCCAGTTGACGGTGATCGCGGCCAGGGGCGGCGCGGCGACGATGCCGGGCGTGATGAAGTTGTCCCGGCCCGCCGCGAGATCGGCGACCACGACCAGCGCGATCACCAGCAAGGGGAGCGACATACCCATACGAGACAGGTATTCGTCCTCCACGTGCTGGAGGGCCCTGACCACCCGGACATCCTTCACACGGTGAACCTATCTGGCCTTTCCGGCCGGGTCAGCCGCTCGTCCAACTCGTCAAGGACCAGCCGGTCGCCGTCCACCTGGCCCGTGCGGTACGCCGCGCGGCCCACGATATGAGCCGCGACCGGCACAGTCATCAGCTGAAACGTGCCAATCAGTACCAGCGTTCCCAGATCCACCCAGGAACGCAACCGCAGGGCGACCCCGAGCAGCACCAACAGCAGCCCGAGCACCTGCGGCTTGGTCGCCGCGTGCATACGGGTGAGGGTGTCGGGCAGCTTCAGCAGCCCGACCCCGGCCACGAAGCTCAGCCCCGCGCCGAGCAGCAGGCACACCGCCGCGGCCCAGTCGCCCACCGCGGTCCAGCTCATCCGCCCGTCTCCTCACCGCCGGCGCCCGTACCCTCCCGGCCGTCGTCCCTTTTCGGCCGCTCGGTCCGCTCAGCCCCCTCGGGCTCCACCGGCCCCCCTGGCTCCCCTGGCCGCCCTGCCCCCGCTGGCTCTTGCCCGCCCGGCCGCTCCGGGGGCTCCGCGCCGCGCACCGCGATGAAGCGGGCGCTGGCCACCGAGCCGGTGAAGCCGAGGAAGGCCAGGACCAGCAGCACCGGCAGGGTGTACGGGGTGCGCGCCTCGGCGGCCCGCGCGCCGAGTCCGGCCACCACGACCGCCAGCAGCGCGTCCACCGCCACCGCCCGGTCCAGCATCGAGGGGCCGCGCGCCAGCCGGACGAAGACCATCACGCCGGAGGCGACCAGCAGGGCGAGCACCACCCCCGTCACCCAGTTCACGGCGCACCCGTACCCGGTTCGGGGGCCGTCAGGTCCGCGATCTCCGCGCGGGTGCCGAACGCCCGTACCACCAACTGCTCCAGGCGTCTGACCTCGGCGCGGGCCTGGTCCGTGCCCGCGCTGTCGGAGCCCATGACGTGGACGAAGAGCGTGCCGGTGGAGCGCTGGATCTCCAGTACGGCGCTGCCCGGCACCGCGCAGACCGCCACGGCCGTCGCGGTCAGCATCAAGTCGCTGCGGGAGCGCAGCGGTACGGCGAGCACCGCGCAGGGCAGCGGCGACGGGGTGAGGATCTGCCAGACCGTACGCAGCCCGGCCACCGTCAGATCGGCCAGGAAGTAGGCGGCGAAGCGGACCAGGCCCACCGGATGCAGCCGCAGTTCGAGTTCGAGCGGCGGGAGGGGGAAGGCCAGGCAGAGCACGACGCCGACGGCCAGGCCGGTCAGCACATTGCCCGCGGTGACCTTTCCCCACAGCAGCACCCAGACCACGGCCAGCCAGAGCACCAGCGGCCACTGGATTCTCCGCAGGGTACGCACCCGCCGAATGCTCGCAGACCGGACACGTGTGACGCGCCTACGACACGGGTGTCACGTTCCGGCCGTTGTGTTGCGCCGGGTGAACGTTCTGCGACAGCAGTGAGTACAGGGGTGGCTGGGATGGTTGGGGCTCCTTAGGGTCGCCGTGTACCTGCCATTCGGCCGCCGCCACCCGCCCCGCGGCGGCGGCCACTTGGCACCTGCCGCTTGTCGTTCACCGTGCTGGAGGACCCCTGTGCGTAAGAGAGTCATCGCGTCCACTGCCGCCGCCCTCGGCCTGCTGCTGGCGATCCCGGCGGCCGCTGCCGACACGGGCCCGGGCGCGCCCGGCATCGGCGACCCGTACTACCCGACCTACGGGAACGGCGGCTACGACGTCTCCCACTACGACCTGAACCTCGACTACCAGCCCAGTACCGACCTGCTGTCGGGCACCGCCGTCATCACGGCGACCGCCACCCAGGGGCTGACCAGCTTCGACCTGGACTTCGCGCTGACCGTCAGCCGGGTCACCGTCGACGGGAAGCCCGCCGCCTTCGCCACCAGCGGCGAGCAGGAACTGGTCATCACCCCCGCCAGGCCCATCGCCAAGGGCCACCGGATCACCGTCGCCGTCACGTACTCGGGCGTCCCCTCCACCGTGAAGCGCTACGGCTTCACGTCCTGGCAGCGCACTCCGGACGGCGCGGTCGCCGCCAACGAACCCGAATCCGCGTGGTGGTGGTTCCCCAGCAACGACCACCCGGCCGACAAGGCCACCTACGACGTGCGCGTCAAGGTCCCCGACGGCGACCAGGCGATCAGCAACGGGCTGCTGGTCTCCCAGAAGTCCGAGGGCGGCCGGACCAGCTACCACTGGCGCGAGACCAAGCCGCAGGCGACGTACCTCACCACGCTGGCCGTCGGCCACTTCGACATCACGCACAGCCGCACCCGCACCGGCGTCCCGGTCATCAACGCGTACAGCGCCGACCTTCCCGCCGCCACCGCCGCCAACGCCCGCGCCAGCGTGGAGCGGACCGCCGAGATCGTCGACTTCCTCAGCGGCTGGTTCGGCCCCTACCCCTTCGACGCGGCCGGCGGCTACGTGCCCAACGTGACCTCGCACTTCGCGCTCGAAGCGCAGACCCGCGTCTTCTACAGCCCCAGCTCCTTCGCCACCAAGGCCAACACCAACGTCGTCTCGCACGAACTGGCCCACCAGTGGTGGGGCGACGACGTGTCGCTGGAACGCTGGTCCGACATCTGGCTCAACGAGGGCTTCGCCAGCTACGCCCAGTTCCTGTGGGCCGAGCACGAGGGCACCGGCACCCCGCAGCAGCTCGCCCGGGACATCTACGACGCGCACCCCGCCGACGACCCGTTCTGGACGGTCAAGCCGGGCGACCCCGGCCCCGACAACCAGTTCGACGACGCCGTCTACGACCGCGGCGCCGTCGCCATCCAGGCGCTCCGCGACACCATCGGCGACCGCGACTTCCGCACCCTGCTCAAGGCGTGGCCCGCCCTGCACCGCTACGGCAACGCCACCATCGCCGACTTCCAGCGGCTCGCGGAGCGGATCTCCGGGCAGCACCTCGGCGCCTTCTTCCAGACCTGGCTCTACACCGCCGCCAAGCCCGCCGTCTTCCCCTCGGCGCCGTGAGGCACCATTGACCGGTGAATACGCCGACGGGTGAGACGAGTGAGCTGCGGGCCGACTGCGGCAACTGCTTCGGGCTGTGCTGCGTGGCCCTCGCCTTCACCCGCTCCGTGGACTTCGCCGCGGACAAGGCCGCCGGGGAGCCCTGCGGGCACCTCGGCGGCGACCATCGCTGCGGCATCCACCGCGAACTGCGGGGCCGCGGCTACCGGGGCTGCACCGTCTACGACTGCTTCGGCGCGGGCCAGAAGCTCTCCCGGATCACCTTCGGCGGGCAGGACTGGCGCGACGCCGCCGACGGGGGGCGGTCGATGTTCGCGCTGCTGCCGGTCGTCCGGCAGCTCCACGAACTCCTCCGTTACCTCGGCGAGACGCTGGCGCTGCCTTCCGCCCGGCCCGTGCACGCCGCCGCCGAAGTGGCTGCCGCCCGGATCTCGCAGCTCACCCTCGGCACGCCCGAGGCCCTGCTCGCCCTCGACGTCGCCGCCGAGCGCGCGCCCGTCAACGAGATCCTGCTGCGCGCCAGCGCCCTGGCCCGCGCGGGCACCCCCGGCCGCGACCGCCGCGGCGCCGACCTCATCGGCCGCGGGTTCCGCGGGGCGGACCTGCGCGGCACCGACTTCCGCGGGGCCTATCTGATCGCCGCCGACCTGCGGCGGGCCGACCTGCGCCTCGCCGATCTCATCGGCGCCGATCTCCGCGACGCCGATCTGCGCGGGGCGGATCTGCGCGGGGCGCTCTTCCTCACCCAGCCCCAACTCACCGCCGCCCGCGGCGACTCCACCACCGTCCTTTCGCCAAGTGGCCCGCCCCGCCCCTCCCACTGGACCTGACGCCCAGGACGCTTCCTTCAGCGGAGGCGCTGAGCCGATCTTCTAGGGGGCTGGGAGGCCCCCAGCGCCCCTAAAAACCAGGCCCTGCGTCAGGCAGCCGACCGGGGTCGCGTCCCTGAAAGCCAGGGCCCTGCGCAAAGGAACCGACCGGGGGTGGGGCCGGGAGAGCGCGGACCGCAGGTCAGTGGCGGAGGACCGCCGAGACGTACGGGGTTCGGGACAGGAGCTCGCTCGCAGAGCGATCGGCGAGGCCGGTGAGGGGCCCGGCCAGGACGGTGAACGACAGACCGAGCGCGACCATGGCGCAGGTGGCGAGAAGCATCGGCGCGGGGAGGGCCGCCGTGGTGGTGATGGGCCGCCCGCTGAGGGACGCGGCGTGGGGGGCCCCGGCGGGCAGCGGCACGGCGGTCGCCCCGGAGTCCTCCCCGGGCGACGGCGGCACGGGGGCCGGCCCCGGGTCACCCTCCTCCGCGGCAGCGGAGTCCTCGTCGGATTCGAGGACGGTGCCGTCCTCGCACAGATCGGGCGGGGCGGCACGCCAAAAGGCCAGGTTCCAGACCTTGGCCAACGCGTACAGCGTCAGCAGGCTGGTGACGATGCCGCCCGCGACCAGGACGTACGCCCAGCCGCCCCCGTTGGCGATGCCGGCGCGCAGCAGGCCGAGTTTGCCGAGGAAACCGGACAGCGGCGGAATACCGGCGAGGTTCATGGCGGGGACGAAGAAGACGACGGCGAGCAGCGGCGAGATCCGGGCCAGGCCGCCCAGCCGCAGCAGATCCGTCGTGCCGCCGCGCCGTTCGATCAGCCCCGCGACGAGGAAGAGCGTGGTCTGCACGGTGATGTGGTGGGCCACGTAGAAGACGGAGCCCGCGATGCCGCCGCGTGAGGCGAGCGCGATACCGAAGACCATGTACCCGATGTGGCTGACGAGCGTGAAGGACAGCAGCCGCTTGAGGTCGGTCTGGGCGACCGCGCCCAGGATGCCGATCACCATCGACAGCAGGGCGACCAGCATCAGCGGGTCGGCGAGCCGCCCGCCGGGGAACAGCAGCGTCTGGGTCCGCAGTATCGAGTAGACGCCGACCTTGGTGAGCAGACCGGCGAAGACGGCGGTGACCGGCGCGGGCGCGGTCGGGTACGAGTCCGGCAGCCACGCCGCCAGCGGGAAGACGGCGGCCTTGATGCCGAAGACGGTCAGCAGCGCCAGTTGCAGCACCAGCCGTACGCCGGAGGGCAGTTCCGCCAGCCGCCCGGCGAGCAGCGCCAGATTCACCGTCCCGGCCGCCGCGTAGACCATCCCGATCGCGACGAGGAACAGCACCGACGACAGCAGCGACACCACCACGTACGTGGCGCCCGCCCGCATGCGGGCCGCCGTACCGCCGAGCGTCAACAGCACATAGCTGCTGGTCAGCATGATCTCGAAGCCGACGTAGAGGTTGAACAGGTCACCCGCGAGGAAGGTGTCGCAGACCCCGGCGACCAGGATCAGATACGCCGGGTGGAAGACGGACAGCGGTGTCGCCGCGTCCTGGTCGGCCATGCCCTGGCCGATCGAGTAGATCAGCACGCACAGCGTGACCGCGGCCGACACCACCAGCATCAGCCCGGACAGCCGGTCGGCGACCAGCGTGATGCCGACCGACGCGGGCCAGGTGCCGGTGTGCATGACCTGCGGCCCGTCCCGGTCGGCGGCCACCAGCAGGGCGAGCGACGCGCCGAGCACCGCGCACAGCACGCCCGCGCTGATGAACCGCTGCGTGCGCGGCAGCCGTTGGCCGATCGCCAGCTTCACCCCGGCCGCGAGCAGCGGCAGCGCCACCGGCAGCGGCAGCAGGTCGGACGCGGTCACCGGTCGGCCCCCAGTACGTGGTCCCAGACCTCGTCGTCGAGGTCCTCGGTCTCCTCCGCGCGGGCCTGCCGCACCCGGTCCGCCCGCAGCACGGCCCGCAACTCCGCCCGCGTGCCCTCGTGTTCGGCGCGCAGCGCGATCCGGATGTCCTCGACGTCGTCCTGCACGTCGTCGTTCCCCGACAACTGCCAACTCCGGTACGCCATCGCCAGCAGGAAAGCCGTCAGCGCCAGCGTGATGACGATCGCGGTGAGCGCCATCGCCTGCGGCAGCGGGTCGGTGACGTCCTTCGGGTCGGTGCCCGGATACAGCAGCGGCGGCTTCCCCGCCTTGCCCGACGTGGCGAGCACCAGCAGATTCGCCCCGTTGCCGAGCAGCACCGCGCCCAGCAGGATCCGGGTCAGCGGTCTGGACGTCAGCAGCGCGGTGCCGCAGCCGAACAGCACACCGCCCACCGCGATGAGCGCGATCGTCGCCTTCACGTGACCTCCCTCTCCCCGCGGCCGTCCCGTTCGATCTGGAGGTCGATCTCGGCGCCCAGGCCGCGCAGCACGTCCAGGACGACGCCGAGCACCAGCAGGTAGACCCCGAAGTCGAAGAGCACCGGGCTGGCCAGATGGATCGAGCCGAACAGCGGCAGCCGGGCGTGGTAGGTGCCCGCGTCGAGCACCGCGCGGCCGAACACCAACCCGCCCAGGCCCGTACCGACCGACACGACCAGGCCCGCGCCCAGCAGGAAACCGGCGTCCACCGGGGCCGCGGCGGCCAACTCGTACCGCCCGCCCGCCAGATAGCGCACCACCAGCGCCAGGCCCGCGACGAGCCCGGCCGTGAAGCCGCCGCCGGGCAGATTCTCCGCGCAGAACAGCAGGTAGAGGGAGAGCACCAGGATCGGGTGGAAGGTCAGCCGGGCCACCACCTCGAAGACCACCGAGCGGCGCTCCTCCGCGAGGGTGCCGCTCGCGGACAGCCAGGTCCGCTCGGGGGCCAGTGACGCCGGGCCCGGTGCCTCGCGCGGCCCCGCCCGCCATACGGTGCCCGGCTCCTCGACGTCAGCGGCCCGTGGCAGCGAGCCCGCGCGGCGGCGCAGGAACAGCAGACTCGTCACGCCGACCGCGGCGACCGCCAGCACCGCGGACTCGCCCATCGTGTCCCAGGCGCGCAGATCCACCAGGATCGTCGCCACCACGTTCTTCACGCCGTCGTGCTCGGTCGCCTCGATCAGCGCTGCGCGGGCGTCGCTCGCCCGGCGGGCCGCCGCCGTCAGATACGTCAGGCCCGCGACGAGGGCGCCCGCAGCAGCGCCCACCGCGTAGTTCGCCGCGCGGCGGCGCGGGGCGGTGCGCGGGAAGCGCGCCGGGAGGCGGCGCAGCACCAGCACGAACACCACGATGCTGGCCGTCTCCACGGTGAACTGCGTCAGGGCCAGGTCGGGGGCGCCCTGGAGGACGAACAGCACCGCCGTGCCGTACCCCGTGGTGCCCGCCAGCACCACCGCCTTCATCCGCAGCCGGGCCGTCACGCACAACACCGCCGCCGCCGTCACCGCGACCGCCACGGCGGCCTGCGCCGCGTCGTCCGCCAGGCGGGGGCCGCCGCCGGGGGTGTGCCAGGGGGCGTCGTGGACCAGGGCGTACGACTCGGCGCCGGTGAACACGAGGAGGGCGGTGGTCAAGTAGACCGCGAGCGAGCCGCGTTGCACCGTGCCGGTGAGCTGGAGGGCGAACCATTCGGTGCCGCGGATCATGCGGGCGAAGGCCGCTTCGGCGGTGGGGAGGGCCGTTTTCCGGGCGAGTCGGATCAGGGGGGTGTTCGCCGCGAAGAGGGCTGCGCCCAGGGCCCAGGCGACCAGGGACAGGGCCAGGGGGGTGCCCCAGCCGTGCCACAGCGCCAGGTGGTACGGCGTGGCGCCGTCCGCTTCCGGTACGGAGTGGGCGTACTGCCCGAGCAGCGGTTCGAGGTGTGTGACGTAGGGGCCGAGGACCGTCCCGGCGAGTGCCAGCGTTCCTACGGGCACCGCCTTCTCCCAGCCCTTCAGGTGTGCGCTTGCCGTGTGTGCGCGGGTTGTGTGTGCGCTTGCCGTGTGTGCGCGGGTCGGTCCCGGGCCGGGGTACCTCCTCGAGCTGCGTGCTGCCTGCTCCTGCGCATCCGTCGCCGCCCTGTCGGCACGCAAATCTGCGGGGGCACCCCGGCCCGTCCCCTCCGGTCCGTCGGCGGCTGCGGGGGGATGGTCGGCAGGGGGTTCCGGTGTGTCGGGGGCTGCGGGGGGATGGTGGTCCGTCGGGCCTTGCGGTCGGGGCGCGGTTGCGGGGGGATGGTCGGCAGGGGGCTCCGGTGTGTCGGGGGCTGCGGGGGGATGGTGGTCCGTCGGGCCTTGCGGTCGGGGCGCGGCTGCGGGGGGATGGTCGGCAGGGGGTTCCGGTGTGTCGGGGGCTGCGGGGGGATGGTCGGCAGGGGCCTTCGCCGCGGCTCTTTCTCCGAAGGCGCCCCACAGGAAGCGCAGGGTGTACGCGACGGTCAGGGCGGAGCCGAGGACGGACAGGGACAGGGGGAGGGGGGTCAGGGCGTCGAAGGCGGCTTCTTTGGCGGGGAAGCCGAGGAAGGGGGGGAGGCCGGTCATGGAGGCGGCGGCGAGGGTGGCGGCGGCGCACAGGAGGGGGGAGGTGCGGGCCAGGCCCGACAGGCGGCGGATGTCGCGGGTGCCGGTGGTCTGGTCGACGGCGCCGACGACGAGGAAGAGGGCGGCCTTGAAGAGGGCGTGGGCGAACAGGAGGGTGACTCCGGCGAGAGCGGCGTTGTGGGAGCCGGTGCCCACCAGGGCGGTGAGGAAGCCGAGTTGGCTGACGGTGCCGTGGGCGAGGATCCGTTTGAGGTCGAATTCGCGCAGGGCGCGCCATCCGCCGAGGAGCATGGTGGCCAGGCCGAGGCCGACGGTGAGGGCGCGCCAGGGGCCGACCGGGGCGAAGGCGGGGGAGAGGCGGGCGACGAGATAGACGCCGGCCTTCACCATGGCCGCCGCGTGCAGGTAGGCGCTGACGGGGGTGGGCGCGGCCATCGCGCCGGGCAGCCACAGGCTGAAGGGCCACACGGCGGACTTGGACAGGGCGCCCGCGAGGACCAGGACGAGGGCGACGCGTACGGCGGGACCGGTGGCGGGTGGGTGGGCGATCAGCGCGGACAGGCGGTAGGTGCCGGCGCTGTGGCCGAGCATGAGCAGCCCGACGAGCATGGCGAGGCCGCCCGCGGTGGTGACGACCAGGGCCTGGAGGGCGGAGCGCCGGTTGGCCTTCTTCTCGGCGCTGTGGCCGATCAGCAGGAAGGACAGGACGGTGGTCAGTTCCCAGAAGACGTACAGGATCATCAGGTCGTCGGCGAGGACGAGGCCGAGCATGGCGCCCGCGAAGGCGGTCAGGGTGCCCGCGAAACCGCCGAGTCCCGGCTCGTCGTCGCGGAAGTACCCGGCGCAGTAGACCAGGACGAGGGCGCCGACGCCGCCCGCGAGGACGGCGAGCAGCAGGCTCAGCGCGTCGAGGCGCAGCGCGATCTCCAGGTCGAGGGCGGGCGCCCAGTGCCAGGTCTGTTCGCGGACCCGGCCGTCGGCGACCGCGTTCCACTGGAGGGCTGCCCAGACGGCGGTCGCGGCGGGTGCGGCGGCGAGCACGAGGAAGGCCCGGCGGCCCCACCACCGCGTGAACACCCCCGCGAAACCCGCCAGCACGAAATGACCCACGATCAGCCCCAGCACGGGCCGACCTTCCTCCGCCCGTCCCGCCCCGTACGCCTGCCGCGCCCGCCGCCGCCCAGGACCACCCGTGCGGAGCACACCGGCGGGCACACGGAGAAGGCCCTCCGCTCGCGCGGAGGGCCTTCTGGGCAAGTGCGCCGCCAGGGACTCGAACCCCGGACCCGCTGATTAAGAGTCAGCTGCTCTAACCAACTGAGCTAGCGGCGCTTGCGGGGACCATCATACGTGGTCGGAGGGGGTGGTCTCGACCACCCCCTCCGACCATCCCCTCCACCTGGTGGGTCAGCCGGTCACTTCAGGCCGAAGGCCCTGATGATCTCCTGGCTCACCGAGCCGCCCGCTCCGTCGGACGCGCTCGCCTTCAGCGACACGGAGCCGCCGGGGTCGCGCGGAGTCCGGATCAGCGTCGTCCAGTGGCCCTTGCCGTCCTTGATCAGCAGCGTCGGCAGCCAGGTCCTGCCGTCGTCGTAGGAGACCGACAGCTTCGCCGAAGCCGCCTTCGTCGCGCCGTCCAGCCACTCCTGCGTGGTGGACCCCAGACCGACCGGGATCAGCCGGCCGCCGCGCACCTTGCCCGCGGTGTCGGTGGGCACGTCGTAGTCGAGTTGGAGCAGCTTGACGTCGTCCTGGCCGACGCCCTCGGGCAGCGGCCCCGAGACGAAGTTCCACTCGGTGTGCGTACGGATCGAGGTCCGCCACTCCTTGGCGTCCCGCGCCGAGTCGAGCACCAGCCGGTAGGGCAGCTTCTTCGCGGGCTGGTCCCAGATGCCGCCCGCCCGGCCGACGCCCTGGGCGACGAGGGTGTCCCCCTGGTAGGCGGCGTAGGTGGTGCGGCCGTCGTACTCGTCGGCGGGCATGTCACCGGAGTGGCCCGCGCCGCCGTCCGTCCACGGCGTGATGTTGAACTGGATGTCGTTGTACGACGACCGGTTCGGCCCCCAGAAGGCGGAGCCGAGGCGCGGCCGGAAGATCCCGCCGAACCAGGAGACCGCGTACGAACGGCCCGCTGCGAACAGGTCGTTGCCGCCGCGCTCCTCCAGGAGCTGGTTGCTGTAGTCCGCGTCGTAGACGGAGTGGTCCTCGTACCAGAATCCGGCGCCGTGCTCGGGCGAGACGTACTCGGTGCGGGTGCCCGGGTAGGACTCCTGCTCGGCGAAGCCGATGCCGTGGCCCCAGGCGGGGATGTCGTAGCGGAAGCCGCCGCCGTTGCGGGCGCGGTCGCCGTTGTAGGTGGCGGTGACCTTGGCCAGGTCGCGCTTGGGGTCGGGGGTGTAGGCCAGGGTGCGGTCCGGGATGGTGCCGTCGTGCTGGTCGAGCAGGTCGTAGACCACCCGGGTGTACTTGCGCTGTTCGACGCTCAGCGAGAGCTTGCCGCCCTTGGCGTCGGCGACGAGCTTCGCGCCCGCGCCCCGCTGGACGGAGACCACGGTCAGCGGCGTGTCCCGGTAGCCGTTGTCGGGGTCGGCGTAGGACTCCAGCAGCCTGCCGCGGCCGTCGTTGACGACGATCAGCAGCTTCGCGCCCGCGGCGGTCGCCGCCGCGGCCCGCTGGACCGGAGTGACGGCGTCGGAGCGCTCGACCACCACGACCTTGCCCTTGGCGTCCAGACCCCGGTAGTCGGCCGCGCCGCCCTGCCCGGCGTAGACCGCGCGGAGCGTGCCCTTGCCGTCGGTGACGGTGGCGCCGGGCTGCGGGGTGGTGTCCAGGTCCTGCCCGCGCCCGGTGACGGCGACCTGCTGCTCGCCGAGCCGCCAGCGGGTCAGGAAGTTGAAGGTGCCGTTGCCGACCTTGGCCGTCGGCGACGCGTACAGCGTGTCGTACGTCAGCGGCAGGACCGCCGCGTCACGGACCACCTCGCCGTCCGCGAAGGTGCGGGCGATGTCCACGTGGAGCTGCCGCGTCTGGGTCCGCTGACCCGGCACGGCCGCGCTGACCTTGCGCGCCTTGCTCGCGTCGAGTGTGACGGTGGTGTCCTTGCTGAGCACCGTCTCCGGGTTGATCAGCACGGCCAGGCCCAGCGAGTCCGGCGCGTCGCCGGCCACGTCGATCTCCGCGTACGCCATGTACGTGCCGGGCGCCAGCCGCAGCGTGCGCTCGCCGTCGACCGCGATCGGCGACGGGTACGGGTTGCCCTCCTGCGCCAGTACGACGGTGCCCGCGGCGGGCTTTCCGTCCCGGCCGCGCAGCTTGACCGTGTAGTCGTACAGCTCCTGTTCCTTCTCCAGCGCGAAGCCGGTGTGCGCGACGAGGTGTCCGGTCGCCGTGTCGGTGGCCAGCACCTGGCCGGAGAAGGTGGTCGCCGACGGCACCCCGGCCGGGTCGAGCGTCAGCGTGACGTCCGCGCTGCCGCCCGCGGGGACGGTGACGGACGGCGCCGACAGCGTGTACGCCGGGTCCTTGGTATCCGTCGCCAGATCCAGCGTGACCGGGGCCTTGCCGCTGTTGCGGTACGTGATCACGCGGGTGGCCGGCGCCGCGTCGTCGTGTGGCCAGGAGTAGACGGCCGTGTCGACCGAACCGGTGGCCTGGACGGGGGAGTCGACCGCGGCCAGTACGTCGACCCGGCCGGTGCCCTGCTCGAACGGCGTGTAGTCGGCGAGCACCTTGGACGTGCTCATCAGCGCGTCCTTGAGCCGCGCCGCCGTCCAGTCGGGGTGTCGTTGCTTGAGGATCGCGGCGGCGCCCGCCACGTGCGGGGTGGCCATCGACGTACCGGACATCGTCTGGTAGCCGCCGCCCGGCATGGCCGCGGTGATGTCGACGCCGGGCGCCGACAGGTCCGGCTTGAGACCGTAACCGCCGCTCAGCGGGCCCATGCTGGAGAAGTCGGCGCGCTGGTCGGACTTGTCGACGGCGGCCACGGTGAGCGCGTCGCGCGCCGAGCCGGGGGCGCCGATGGTGCCCGCGCCGTAGGAGTTGCCCGCGGCGATCACGTACAGCGGACCGCCGTTCGCCGACAGGGAGTTGACGGCCTGGGCCATCGGGTCGGTGCCGTCGTCGGGTATCGAGGAGCCGAGGCTCATGCTCACCACGTCGGCGCCCTGGGCCTTGGCCCACTCCATGCCCGCGATGATCCAGGAGTCCTGGCCCTCGCCCTCGTTCGAGAGCACCTTGCCGACCAGCAGCTTCGCGCCCGGCGCGACGCCCTTGTAACTGCCGTCGGAGGCCGCGCCGCTGCCCGCGATGGTGGAGGCGACGTGCGTGCCGTGGCCGTTGCCGTCGGTGACGGCCTGGCCGGGCACGAAGCTCTGCTCGGTGGCGATCCGGTCCTTCAGGTCGGGGTGGGTGTCGTCCACGCCGGTGTCCAGGACGGCGACTTTCTCGCCGGCGCCGTCGTAGCCCTCGGCCCACGCCTGCGGCGCGTTGATCTGCGGCACCGAGTCCTTGAGGTCGGCCGTCACCCGGCCGTCGAGCCACAGCTTGTCGATGCCGGTGGCGACGTTGAGCGAACGGGCGTTGCCCGCCGGGCCCGCCAGGCCGGTCCAGAAGGCGCGGGCCCGCTTCTTGTCGGCCTTCAGGGCCGCGCCGCCGATGCTCGGCAGCGTCCGTACGGTGCGCGCGCCGGCCGGCGCCGCGGGCTGCGACCGTGCCGTGCGGGCGGCGTCCGTCCAGGTGGCGATCAGCGGCAGTCCGGCGCTGTGCGCGTCGTCGTAGCCCATGGCGGCCAGGGCGGACACGTCGAACAGCCGCCGGTCCAGCTTCCCCGCGGCCAGCAGCGGCTCCGCCTCGTCGGGAATGACGTACGTGTCACCGCCGTACTGCTGGATCCGTACGATCCCGCGCGCTCCGGGCGCGCGGTCGACGGTGACGGTGTCCTGCTTGCCGGGGCCGTCGGCGATGTGCACGACATCTCCGGTGAGCAGGGTGACGGTGGTCGAGGTGGCGGAGGGGGTGGAGTTGGCTGACGAGGGCGCGGACCGCGGGGCCGCCGCGGGGGTCGCCGCGGCGGCGTGGCCCGTGGGCAGCAGGAGAGCGGTACCGAGGGCGAGCACGGTGGTGCCCGCCGGTACGGTGATCCGGCGTCGAGTCGAAGTCATGCACATGATCTACCGGCCGTACGCCCGCCTGCGCACGGATCGGCGGTGGCGCGATTCCGCCTGGCGGCAATCCGCCGCCGCTTTGAGCCCGGCCCCGACCATCGGGTACGATCTCCCACGTCAGCAGGCGCCGCTAGCTCAGTTGGTTAGAGCAGCTGACTCTTAATCAGCGGGTCCGGGGTTCGAGTCCCTGGCGGCGCACGTGCCGACGAAGGCCCTCCGTTCACACGGGGGGCCTTTGTCGTACCGAACTTTCGTCGTACCGGGTCTTCGTCGTGCCGAGCCTGTGCCGTGCCGGATCAGATGCTGAAGGAGAGCAGGACCGGGGCCGCGCGGGTGTGGAGGGTGTCCACGGCGGGCTTGAGGCGGTGGGCCTGGGCGTACGGCATCGACAGCGCGAGGCAGGCGACCATCTTGCCGATGGTGACCGGGATCGCGGCGCAGACGGTGCCGACCGCGTATTCCTGGAGGTCGAGCGTGGGCACCGAGGTCGGCTGGCGTTCGAGCTTGGTCAGCAGGACGCGGTCGTCCACGACGGTGCGCGAGGTCAGCCGGGCAGGGCGGTGCCGCGAGAGGTGTTCCATCCGGCCGTTGTGGTCGAGCTGCGAGAGCAGGCACTTGCCGACCGCGCTGGCGTGGGCGGAGGAGCGGAAGTCCACCCACTCGTTGACCTTCGGCGCGTTGGGGCCGTCGGCGAAGTCGATGACGTGCACCTCGCCGTCGTCGTACCGGCTGAAGTAGACGGCCGCGCCCACCTCGTCGCGCAGTTCGGCCAGGACCGTCTGGAGCTTCTCCGCGAGAGCGTGGTCGCGGTTGGCGGCGCCGAGGAGCACCATGGACTCGCCGATGACATATCCGCCGCCGGGCAGAAATCCGAGATAACGCTCGCGGCGCAGCATTGCCAGCAGATGGGAGAGATAGTCCAGCGGCACACCGATTTCGCGAGCCAACTGTTCGGCGGTGACGCCGTGCCGATGGGTGTCGACGGATTCGAGCACGCGCAGCGCGTACTGGACCGCGTACACCGGCTCGATCTGTCGGTGTTCAAGCGCCACGGTAGCCCCCTGCAGGTATGACCGTTTGCGTCCTGGCTGTCGCCGCCGGTCACGGACGGGGATACGAAACGACCGGACCCGGCGGCTGGGCCGGTCTCCACGATAGCCCCAATCCCGTTTCAGGTAGAGGCGGTTGGCCAGTTATCCGGGGCTCTTCAAGCGTATATGCAGGAAGGGGCCACCCTGGCATATGCCTACGTCATTACCCGAAAAGGAAACAGCGGGGGAACCGTACAATCCGCGCCCGGGAATAACCGGACGTGGGCTCCGGTTGTCGGTCGCGCAGGGGTGGGGCAGACATGGGCACGGAAACGATCGAGGAGGCGCCCGCCGTGGGTGACGAACGACAGGGCGAACAGCAGGGCGAACGGACGGACGGGCGGTCCGTTACGGACGGCCGGTCCCGTACGGACGGCCGGGACGGCGACACCGGTACGCTCCGCGGCCGGGGCATCCGCGGCCCGGTCCGCGGCACCGCCCCCGTACCGCTGTCCGTACTGGATCTGGCCACCGTCGGCAGCGGCTTCACCGCCACCGACGCGCTGCGCACCAGCGTCGAGATCGCCAGGACCGCGGAGACCCGCGGCTACCACCGGATGTGGGTGGCCGAGCACCACTCGATGCCGGGCGTCGCCAGCTCCTCGCCCGCGGTGATCCTCGCCCACCTCGCCGCCCACACCCGCACGCTGCGGCTCGGCTCCGGCGGGGTGATGCTGCCCAACCACGCGCCGCTGGTGATCGCCGAGCAGTTCGGCACCCTGGAGGCGCTGGCCCCCGGCCGGATCGACCTCGGTCTCGGCCGCGCGCCCGGCACCGACGGCGCGACGGCCGCCGCGCTGCGCCGCACCGACCGGCTGCACGAGGGCGCGGACGAATTCCCTCAGCAGCTCGCGGAGTTGACCCGGTTCCTGGACGACGACTTCCCCGACGGGCACCGCTACGCGCGCATTCACGCCATTCCCGGCCCGGTGCAGGGCACGGCGCCCGGCGGCGTCCAGTCGGCGGGCCGCCCGAGCGTGTGGCTGCTGGGCTCCTCCGGCTTCAGCGCGCGACTGGCGGGCACGCTCGGCCTGCCGTTCTCCTTCGCGCACCACTTCTCGGCCGCCAACACCGTTCCCGCGCTGGCCCTTTACCGCGAGTCCTTCCGGCCCTCGGAGATCCTGGACCGCCCCTACGCCTCGATCGGCGTCGCCGCCCTGGCCGCCGACGACCCGGCCGAGGCGCGCCGCCAGGTGCTCTCCGGCGCGCTGAGCATGCTGCGGCTGCGCACCGGACGCCCCGGCCTGGTGCCGACGCCCCAGGAGGCCGAGGCGTACGAATTCAGCCCGGCGGAAAGGGACTTCGTGGACTCGTGGCTGGTGAACATCATCCACGGCGACCCGGACACGGTGCGTACCGGACTCGACCAGCTCGTGGACCGCACCGGCGCCGACGAGTTGGTGATCACCGCCAACGCGCACACGCCGTCGGTCCGGCTGCGTTCCTACGACCTCATCGCGGACGCGTACGGCTTCCCGAAGGACATCGCGACGGCCTCCGCCGAGGCCGCGTCCGGCGTCTCGTCCGAGGTCGCCGCCGGTTAAAGACTCGTTTCCGGCCGGTGCGTGGTCCAACGTCGCACGACGGCCCTGACCAGCCTTAAGTCAGCGTTAAAGCCGCTTGTCACCCGGTTGACGAGCGGCTTTGCCGTTGTCGCGGAACGCTACCGGCCGGTCGCCTTCCGCAGGATTGGTCTAGTCCTAAGTCTGGTTCAGACCATTGACGTGCACTTGACGAGGGGTTATCCATTCACCAGCCCCCTGTTGTTCCTCCCTCTCCCCCCGGAGGTACTCGTGCAGTCCAGGAAGAGAGCGATCGTGGCAGCCGTCACGACCGCCGCCCTCACCGCCGGAGCGCTCACCGCGCTCGTCGCCGGAGTGGGCACAGCCCAGGCGGACACCACCGCCGCCGCCAAGCCCGCGGCCGCCGCCGCGAGCAGCGGCGGCGTGAAGATCGCCTATTACGACCAGTGGAGCGTGTACGGCAACGCCTACTACCCGAAGAACCTCGACACGTCGGGGGTGGCGGGCAAACTCGACATCCTCAACTACTCGTTCGAGAACATCGACCCTTCGAACCTGACCTGTTTCGAGGCCACCAAGGCGTCGGACTCCACGAACGAGTCCAACCCCAACGCCGGTGACGGCGCGGGCGACTCCTTCGCCGACTACCAGAAGTCGTTCGGCGCGGACATCAGCGTGGACGGCGTCGCCGACACCTGGAACCAGCCGATCGTCGGCAACTTCAACCAGCTCAAGAAGCTGAAGGCGAAGCACCCCAACCTGAAGATCGTCGCCTCGATCGGCGGCTGGACCTACTCCAAGTACTTCTCCGACGTGGCGGCCACGGACGCCAGCCGGAAGAAGTTCGTCAGCTCCTGCATCGACATGTTCATCAAGGGCAATCTGCCCGTGCAGGGCGGCTACGGCGGCCCCGGCAGCGGTGCCGGGATCTTCGACGGCTTCGACATCGACTGGGAGTACCCCGGCTCGCCCAACGGCCACGTGGGCAACCACTACAGCCCCAACGACAAGGCCAACTTCACCGCGCTGCTCGCGGAGTTCCGCACCGAGCTGAACGCGTACGGCACGGCCAACGGCAACAAGAAGATGCTGCTGACCGCCGCGCTCCCGGCCGGCCAGGACAAGATCGCGCAGATCGAGACCAACAAGGTCGGGCAGTACCTCGACTACGCGAACATCATGACGTACGACATGCACGGAGCCTGGGACGCGACCGGTCCGACCAACCTCCAGGACCCGCTGTACCAGTCGCCGACCGACCCGTCCACGGCGATCCCGCCGGGCACCGAGAAGTACAGCACCGATCACGCCATCAACGCGTGGATCAACGGTAATTCGGCCTACGGCATCGCGGGCGGCTTCCCGTCCACGAAGATCACCATGGGCTACCCGCTGTACTACCGCGGCTGGACCGGCGTACCCGCGGGCAGCAACCACGGCCTGTACCAGTCCGCTTCGGGCCCCGCCCCGGCGCGCGGCATCAGCCAGGTCGCGGGCACGGCGTACTACAAGGAGCTCACCGGGCTCGTGGACAACGCCTCCACGACGTTCTACGACCCGAGCACCCAGGCCAACTGGTTCTACAACGGGACCGAGTTCTGGACCGGCCTCGGCGCCCAGGCGATCCAGGCCAAGGCGGACTACGCGCACTGCCACAACCTGGCCGGCTCGATGATGTACTCGCTGCTCGACCTCGATCCCGCCGCCACCCTCTTCAACAAGATCGTGACGGCGACCAACGGGTCCGCGTCCGGCTGCGGCACGACCACCACGCCGCCGACCACGCCTCCCACCACCCCGCCGACGACGCCCCCCACGACGCCGCCGACGACCCCGCCCACCACGCCTCCGACCACCCCGCCGGGCGGCACCTGCACCCTGCCGTCGTGGTCCGCCTCCGCGGTCTACGTCGGTGGCAACCAGGTCTCCTGGAAGGGCCACAAGTGGAACGCCAAGTGGTGGACCACCAATGAGGAGCCCGGCACGACCGGGGAATGGGGCGTGTGGCAGGACCTCGGGGCCTGCTGACGCGGCTCACCTCCTGACCGCATGACCCGGGGTCCGCGTCCTTACTCCCCCCAAGGACGCGGGCCCCTTCCGCGTGCCGCCGCCGTCCTGCGGCGCGTGCCGCCCCGCTCCCGCGGCGCGTGCCGCCTCAGTCCAGCAGCGCGGAGATCGCCGCCGCCGCCACGGGGCGCGAGTAGTGCCAGCCCTGGCCCGTGTCGCAGCCGATCCGGCGCAGGCGCTCCGCCTGCTCCGCGTTCTCCACGCACTCCGCCGTCACCGTCAGGCCGAGGCGGTGGGCCAGTTCGACCAGCGCCTCGACGATCGTCTCGTCGGCCGGGTTGGGGTGTTCCGCGGAGCGGAAGCCCTGCACGAAGGAGCCGTCCAGCTTCAGGGCCGAGACCGGGAGGCGGCTCATGTAGGCGAGGTTGGAGTAACCGGTGCCGAAGTCGTCGATGGCGATCCGTACGCCCATCTCGTCCAGGGCGTGCAGCGCCTGGAGGGGACGGCCGGCGGAGCCCATCACGGCGGACTCGGTGAGTTCGAGCTGGAGCAGCCGCGGCGGCAGACCGGTGTCGGCGAGGATCGCGGCGACGTCGGCGACCAGGTCGGAGTCCCAGACCTGGCGTACGGCCACGTTGACACTGACCACCAACGGCGCCTCGGGGTGGGCCAGTTGCCAGGCGCGGGCCTGGCGGCAGGACTCGGCGAGCACCCAGCGGCCGAGCTGGACGATGGAGCCGTCCTCCTCGGCGAGACCGATGAAGCGGTTGGGCGCCAGCCGCCCGAAGTGCGGGTGCTCCCAGCGCACCAGCGCCTCCACACCGCGCAGCTCGCCCGAGTCGAGGGCGACCAACGGCTGGTAGTCCAGGACGAATTCGCCGCGCTCGACGGCCTGCCGCAGCGTACGGGACAGGGCCTGACGGGTCATCCGGTGCTCGTTGCGCTCCGGGTCGAAGAGCGTCCAGCGCGCCTTGCCGTCGGCCTTGGCCCAGTACAGCGTGGTGTCGGCGGCCTGCATCAGACCGGTGGCCGACGTGCCCGCCGCCTCCCGTTCGACCACGCCGATGCTGGCGGAGACCGCGAGCCGGTGGCCGCCCACGTCGAACGGCGGCTGGAGCGCGGCCAGTACGGCCTCGGCCAGATCCGTCGCCTGCCCCGTACCGGTGGAGTCCCGTACCAGCAGGGCGAATTCGTCGCCGCCGAGCCGCGCCACCAGGTGCCCGCCGGGCTCGGCGCAGGCCAGCAGGCGGCGGCCCACGGCGGCCAGCAGTTCGTCGCCGACGCGGTGGCCGAGCGTGTCGTTGACCGCCTTGAAGCCGTCCAGGTCCAGATAGCACAGGCCGATCCGGCCGGTACGGCTGCCGTGGTCGCCGACGGCGGCCGACAGCCGCTCGAAGAACAGCGCGCGGTTGGGCAGTCTGCTGACCGGGTCGTGCATGCGCAGGTGCCGCAGCTGCTCGCGCAGGGTGTCCCGCTCGCCGACGTCCTCGACGGACAGCAGCAGCGGGCGGGCGCCGGTGCGCGAGAGCGTGATCTCGGCGTGCACGGTGCTGCCGTCCGGCCGGGTGATGCCGCGCGTGCAGCGCAGCCGTTCGCGGCGGCCGGTGAGCACGTCGTGGAAGGCGGCGCGGGCGTGCCGGTCGCCGCTCAGGCCGAGGAGCGCGGCGGCGCCCGTGGCGCTCATCCGCTCGGGCGAGGCGCCCAGCAGCGCGCCGAGCGCGCCGTTGGCCTCCAGGACCGTGCCGTCGGGGGCGAGCAGCGCCATCGCGGTCTGGGCGATGGCGAAGGCGGCCCGGTAGTCGCGCAGGTCGGCGTCGCCCGGCCGCGCGGCCGTACCTCCCTGCCCCGCCGTCCGTCCGGCCGGCTGCGGTTCCGTGCCGCCGCCGGAGTGTGGGGCAGAGGTGTGACTGTGCGTGATGACTTGTGCTGTGCTTTCGGGCTCGACACCTGGGCCGCCCGAGGGTCCGCCCATGGCCCGCTCCCCGCTTCGCGCTCGTCTCGATCGCGATCATATGGGCTGGCGGAGTTGGTGTTCCAGCGCCCTGGTGGTGATTCTCCGCACGTGTGCTGACGGATCGACCGAACGTGTCCGAACGGATCGCTCAGGTGATCGCATCCCCGGGGACATTACGCACCGTAGTGACCGCCGTGCGAGGCCCGTACGCCTCCCGCGCACCGCCCGGCTGGAGCAGTCGGACAGGACATATCGTCACATTCCATAGCAATGTGGGGGAGGTGTCCCGAACGGGTTCACGAATCCTCCCCGGAGGTCCATGTGCGGCGGTCAGCCAGCTCGTCAGGCTCTTCAGTCGTCTCGATAGGCGTACCGCCCCGCGCGCGGCGGCGTGTCCTGCGCTCCGCCGCGGCGGCGCTCAGCGTCTTCAGCGCCGTGGTCGCCTGGACGCTGACGACCGGCCCCGCCGCGTCCGCCGCCGTCGGCAGCGCCTGCCTCCTGCCGCGCACCGGCGCCCACCACTCCGAGGGCGTCGACACCTGGGAGAGCGGCTACGCCCGGCCGACCGGCCACATGAAGGCCCTCATGGTCTTCCTCGACTTCCCCGGCACCGCGCCCGACCTCACCACCCAGCAGGTCGCCGCCGACCACTTCCCGGCCACCACCCGCTTCTTCGACCGCGCCTCGTACGGCCGCTTCGACCTCGGCGTCCACCCCGTCACCCGCTGGCTGCGCATGCCGCGCCCCGCCACCGACTACGCGATCAGCCGCGACTGGAACGCCGCCGACCGCACCGCCTACCTGCGCGACGCCATCGCCGCCGCCGACCCGGTGGTCGACTTCCACGGCTACGACGTCGTCTACCTCGTCGCCGACCCCGACGCGCCCGGCGTCGACTCCGACGCCACCAAGGTCGTCAACCTCTCCACCCCGATCACCGTCGACGGCACCCCGCTGCGCCGGCTCGTCACCGTCTTCGAACGCCACCCGCCGGACCGCAACGTGCTCGCCCACGAGACCGGCCACGTCTTCGACCTGCCCGACCTGTACTACCGGCCGCCCGCGGGCAGCAACGCCGACTGGGACACCCACGTCGGCGACTGGGACCTGATGGGCAGCCAGTTCGGCCTCGCGCCCGACCTCTTCGCCTGGCACAAGTGGAAGCTCGGCTGGATCACCTCCGACCAGGTCGGCTGCGTCACCCGCGCGGGCACCACCTACCGGGACCTCAGCCCCGACGAGACCCCCGGCGGCACCAAGCTGATCGTCGTACGCACCGGGCCCGACACCGCCCTCGCCATCGAGGCGCGCACCGCCACCGGCAACGACCACGCCGCCTGCCGCCAGGGCGTCCTGCTCTACAAGGTGCGCTCCGACGTCGAGTCGGGTGACGGCCCCATCGCGGTGATCGACGGCCACCCGCACACCTCCGCGTGCCGGGCCACCTCCGTCTACCCGCCGCTGGCCGACGCGCCGCTGGGCGTGGGGGAGTCCTACGCCGTACCCGACGGCTCCACCCGCGTGACGGTCACCGCCCACAATTCGGACGGCACCTGGACGGTCAAGATCGTCGAGGGGTCGCCCGTCGGCGACGACACCGGCCACAGGAGCTAACGCCATGGCCTCCACCAAGGGGTCTGGACCGCGCCGCCCGGCCACGACGGGGTCAGGGCCGCGCCGGCTGACCCGGACCGGACTGCGCTGCACCGCGCTCTTCGCGCTCGGGCTGCTCGCCGTCGGCAGCACCGTCTCCGCGGGCCCGCGCACCGCCGCGCTCAACGCCTCGCCGCCGCCCGCCGCCCGGCCCTGCGCCCTGCGGGCCGTCCCCGGCGTCGCCATGTCCGAGGGCTTCCCCGACAGCTCCAGCCGCGGCCCCAACGCCGAATTCGCCCCCTCCACCGGCACCCTGCACGCCCTGACCCTGCTGATCGACTTCCCCGACGCGCCCGCCCAGTACAGCGCCGCCGACCGCTACGGCGAGTTCTTCCCCGCCGTCAAGAAGTGGTACGCCGTCAGCTCGTACGGCCGCCTCGACTACGAGTCCACGCCCGTGCTGCGCTACATACGGATGCCGCGGCCCTTCAGCGCGTACGGGATCGGCCGCGGCTACGGCTGGGACGCCCACACCGAGATGATGCGCGACCTGCTCAAGGTCGCCGACCACTCCATCGACTTCCGCGGCTACGACCTGGTCAACATCCTCGTCACGCCCAACGCGGGGCCGCCCGCCGACGAGGCGGTGCTCTCGGTCACCTGGACCGGCGCGTCCGCCGCGACCACCGACGACGGTGCCCACCTCGACAAGGTCTCCCTCATCTACGGCCACGACCAGTCGGGCCCGCGCGTCCTCAGCCACGAGAACGGCCACGCGCTCGGCCTGCCCGACCTCTACGCCGCCGACGACTTCCCGCGCACCGACACGCTCGCCGGGCAGTGGGACAGCATGTCGCTCGACTGGGGGCTGCAGGGCGACCTGTTCGCCTGGCACAAGTGGAAGCTCGGCTGGCTCGACGACAACCAGATCGCCTGCGTCACCGGCCGCACCGACGCGACCTACGAGCTCGGCGCCGTCGAGATCCCCGGCGGACGCAAAGCCGTCGTGATCCCGTACAGCCGCACCGGGGTCTTCGTCCTGGAGGCCAGACAGCAGCTCGGCAACGACAAGGACGCGTGCCGCGCGGGCGTGCTCGCCTACCGGGTCCGTACCGACGTCGACTCGGGCAGGGGCCCGGTGACCGTCGTGGACGCCCATCCCCGCACCTCCGCCTGCGACTTCAGCAGCGGCGCCTTCAACTCCCTGAACGACGCGCCCTTCGGCGTCGGCGAGAGCTACACGGACAAGGTGTCGGGCCTGACCTTCACGGTGCTGGGAAGGACAGCGGCGGGCGCGTGGAAGATCCACGTCACCCGCCGCTGATCGGGCGTCAGAGACCGTACTCAGTCCAGCAGTTCGGCGTTGAGCGTGATCGTCGTGCCCGCGAGCGCCTTGCTGACCGGGCAGTTCTCCTTGGCGCCCTGCGCCGCCGCCTCGAAGTCACCGGCGGAGATGCCGGGGACGCGCGCCTTCACCGTCAAGACGATGCCGGTGATGCCCTCGCCCGGCTGGAAGGTCACGTCGGCCTGCGTCTGCACCGTCTCGGGCGGGGTGCCCGCGCCCGCCAGGCCGTGCGAGAGCGCCATCGAGAAGCAGGAGGAGTGGGCCGCGGCGATCAGCTCCTCGGGGCTGGTCTTGCCGTTCGCCTCCTCCGCGCGGGAGGCCCACGTCACGTCGTACGAGCCGACGCCCGAGGTGTCGAGCGAGACGGTCCCGGCGCCGCCCATCAGCGGGCCCTTCCACTGGGTCGTCGCGGTGCGGGTGGTTGCCATGGTGAAGCCTCCAAGAGGTACCGACGGATGGCGGGAACGCCTCCTGAACGCTACCTCGCGCGCGCCCCGATCAGCGCGCGGGGAAGCTGTATGTCCAGCCCTGCGCGTCGAGCCTGTCCAGCAGCCGCGACAGCGCCTGCACGGTCTGAGTGCGGTCGCCGCCGCCGTCGTGCATCAGCACGATGGAGCCGGGGCGCAGTTGACGGTCGATGTTCGCCAGCACCTTGGCGGTGCCGGGCCGCTCCCAGTCGCGGGAGTCCACCGTCCAGCCCAGCGGGCGCAGCCCGTGGCCGGCGGCGATGTGACGGATCGTCGGGGTGAAGTCGCCGCCGGGCGCCCGGTAGTACCAGAGCTTCGCGTCGGCGCCCGCGGCCTTGGCTATCTCGCGCTGCGCGTCGACTATCTCGTGCGTGTTGTACGCCGCGGACCTGCTGCTCTGCCGCTCGTTGTGGTGCACCGAGTGGTCGCACAGCCGGTGGCCCGCCGTGGTGATCTGCCGGACCAGGTCGGGGTGGGCGGCGGCGTTGGGGCCGATCTCGCAGAAGGTCGCCTTCGCGTGGTGCGCGGCGAGCAGCGCCAGGACCTGCGGGGTCCAGCGCGGGTCGGGGCCGTCGTCGAAGGTCAGCGCGACGGACCTGCCGCCGTCCTCGGTGGAGTGCTGGATCGACTCGCCGGCCGGGGCGCCGGTGGTGGGGCTCCCCGAGGGGTCGGCCGGACCGGCCGAGGGGTCCAGGGGCCCGGTCGGCTGCCCCGGGATCGTCTGCGACGGGACGGCCCCGGACGGATCGGCTGCCCCGGGACCCGTCTGCGACGGACCGGTCGGTGCGGGACCGTTCTGCGTGGGACCCGGCCCGGACGGCTGCGAGCCGGACGGATCGCCCGGCGGAGAGGTCCGCTGGGACGGGATGCCCGCGGCCGGACCGGACGTCTCACCCGACGCGGTCGACGACGGCGCGCGCGACGAGGCCCGCGCGTCGTCCGCCCCGCTCGCCGCGGCCCCGCCGTGCTGTGTGCCGCACGCCGCGAGCGCGGTCCCGGCGAGCGCCGCGGTGGCCACCGCGGCGGCGGTCCGCCGTACGGCCGTGCGGCTCAACATCCCAGATCGTCCGGTTTTGTACGTCATGCGCACCACCGTAAACATGCTCCGAACGGGTGATGCAAGGCCCCCCGCCCCGCGCCCGGCCCCTGGGAACCCGCCCCGCGCCCCCGCGAATCCGGCCGCGAACCCCCCGCGACCCGCCGCGCGGCACGGTCAGCGGCGACGTACCAACGGGAAGGGCAGCGTCTCACGGATCGTCCGGCCCGTGAGGAACATCACCAGCCGGTCCACCCCGATCCCCAGCCCGCCGGTCGGCGGCATCGCGTACTCCAGCGCCGTCAGGAAGTCCTCGTCCAACTCCATCGCCTCCGGGTCGCCGCCCGCCGCCAGCAGCGACTGCCGGGTCAGCCGGGCCCGCTGCTCCACCGGATCGGTCAGCTCGGTGTACGCCGTGCCCAGCTCCGTGCCGTACGCCACCAGGTCCCAGCGCTCGGCCAGCCGCGGATCGGTGCGGTGCTGCCTGGTCAGCGGCGAGACCTCGGCCGGGAAGTCCTTGTAGAAGCACGGCGTGGTGGTGCGCTCCTCGACCAGCCGCTCGTACATCTCCAGCGCCACGTCGGCCGGCCCGTCGTCCGGGCCGTACGGCACCCCCGCCCGATCGCACAGCGCGCGCAGCCGCGCCAGCGGCGTCCCCGCGTCGACCTCCTCGCCCAGTGCCCGCGAGATCGCCCCGAACACCGTCCGCACCGGCCACCGCCCCGACAGGTCGACCTCCGCGCCGTCCGGCCGCCGGGCGGTCTGCCCGCCGTTCGCCGCGACGGCCGCCGCCTGGATCAGCTCCCGCGCCAGATCGAGCATCACGTCGTAGTCCGCGAACGCCTGATACGCCTCCAGCATCGTGAACTCGGGGTTGTGCTTGTGCGACACGCCCTCGTTGCGGAAGGTCCTGCCCAGCTCGAAGACCCGCTCCACCCCGCCGACGCACAGCCGCTTCAGATACAGCTCGGGCGCGATCCGCAGATACAGGTCGAGGTCGTACGCGTTGATGTGCGTGGTGAACGGGCGGGCGTTCGCGCCGCCGTGCACCGGCTGGAGCATCGGCGTCTCGACCTCCAGGAAGCCGCGGTCGGCCAGCGTCGTACGGACCGCGCCGACGGCCGCGCTGCGCGCGGTGAGCAGGGAACGCGCCTCGGGGGAGACCACCAGCGCCAGATAGCGCTGCCGCACCCGCGCCTCCGGGTCGGTCAGGCCGCGCCGCTTGTCCGGCAGCGGGTGCAGGCACTTGCCGGTCAGCGTCCAGGAGTACGCCTCCGCGGTCGGCTCACCGCCGCGGCTGACCGTCATCTCCCCTGCGACCCGGAGCAGGTCGCCGAGGTCCACGCCCGACTCGAACTCCCGCAGACCGTCCCGTCCGAGACGATCCCTGGTCAGCATGATCTGGAGGTCGCCCGACCAGTCCCGCAGGGTCACGAAGACGACCCCGCCGTGGTCGCGCACTCGCAGCACCCGGCCCGCGACGGCCACCGCGCTGCCCGCCCCCGCCGTACGCGCCGCCGCCAGCGTGTGCGTGGGACCCGCGCTCACCGGATACGGGTCGACGCCGTCGCGCCGCATCCCCTCGACCTTGGCCAGGCGCACACGGACCTGCTCGGCGGGGCCGTGCGGGTCCACGGGGGCGTGACGGCCGCGCTCGGCCGCGGCGGCCGTCACGCTCGCCGTCGTCATCCCCGCGGCCGTCATGCTCGCCGTCGCACCGGCCACCGCCGTACCGCCCACCGCGCCCGCTCCGGTACCGCCCGCCGCGGACCGGCGGCGGCGCCGGAAGCGCAGGCTCGGGAGCTCCACGAAACCTTCGGCGATGCCCGAGGCCAGACCGATCCTGGCCATGTCCTTGCCGTCGGCGTAACACAGGAACCGCGGGTACCAGTGCGGCTGGTACTTCACGTTCGAGCGGTACATCGCCTCCAGCTGCCACCAGCGGGAGAAGAACAGCAACATCCGCCGCCACATCCGCAGGACGGGCCCCGCGCCGATCCGGGCGCCCTCCTCGAAAGCGGACCTGAACACCGCGAAGTTCAGCGAGACCCGCCGGACACCGAGCGCGCCCGCGCCCGCGGCCAGCTCGGTGACCATGAACTCCATGATCCCGTTGGGAGCCGTACGGTCCCGCCGCATCACGTCGAGCGACACCCCGTCGTGCCCCCACGGCACGAACGACAGCAGCGCGGTCACCCGCCCCTTGTCGTCCAGCGCCTCCACCAGCAGGCACTCGCCGTCCGCCGGGTCGCCGAGCCGCCCCAGCGCCATCGAGAAGCCGCGCTCGGTGTCGGTGTCCCGCCAGGCGTCCGCCAGCCGTTCGACCTCCCGCAGCTCGTCGGGCGACAGATCGTGGTGCCGCCGGATGCGGGTGGTCGCCCCGGTCCGCCGCACCCGGTGCACCGCCTGCCGGATACCGCGCATCTCGCGGCCCGCCAGGTCGAAGTCCGTCACGTCGAGAATCGCCTCGTCGCCCAGCTCCAGCGCCCCGAGCCCCGCCCGCGCGTACGCCTTCGCGCCCTCCTCGCCCGCGCCCATCACCGCCGGCACCCAGCCGTACGCCCCCGCGTGCGCCAGCCACGCGTCGATCGCCGGACCCCACGCCTCCGGGTCGCCCAGCGGATCACCGCTGGCCAGACAGACCCCCACCTCCACCCGGAACGTCACCGCGGACTTGCCGCTGGGCGAGAACACCACCGACTTGTCGCGCCGCGTCGCGAAGTAGCCCAACGAGTCCTTGTCCCCGTACCGTGCCAGCAACGCCCGGATACGGCCCTCGTCGTCACCCCGCAGCGCCGCCTCCATCCGCTGCGACCTGAACAGCGTCGCCGCCGCGCACAGCAGCGCCGCCGCGCCGAACAGGCCGAGCCAGAAATTCGTCCAGTACGGCGGCCTGCCGATGTCCGGCAGGTCGTTCACCCCGCCGACCACCTTGTTGACCGCCCACCGCAGCCGGTTCCCGCCGTCCAGCGTCCCCGGGAACAGCGTCAGCAGCCCCCACCCCAGCAGCACCCCGATCGCCAGCCCGCACCCCAGCACCAGCAGCGCCCGCCAGAACGCCCCCTTGCGCACCCGCGCCGAGAACTCGCCCCGCGCGGCGATCACCGCGCCCAGCACCGTGCCCGTGATCAGCAGCGCCGGGATCGCGCTCCAGTCGCGTACCGCGATCAGCACCAGATTCGCCACCACGGTCAGGCCGAGGAAGACCGCCACGATCCAGTACGCCACCCGTTTGCGGGCCGCCATCGCGCCGCCCAGCAGCACCAGGAACGCCGCGTACGCCAGATTCGGCGACGCCGGCACCGTCAGGATCTCCACCCACCGGCGCACCGGGTCCAGCAGGGGCCGCAACGGGGAGACGACGGCCAGGGTGGCGCAGAACAGGGCCAGGATCCCGAAGAATTCTCCGAACCAGCCCGGAATTCTGGGCGCCACCCGCCCCCACGCCACCTTCCCGGGCATCGGCTCCGCCTCTCCTCCCACGCACCTGGCGCCTTCAGCTTTCCCCAATCCGGCGGGACGCGCCTCCCCAGGCCCTAGGGGGCACCGTCCTCAGGGGTGAGGAGGGTGCCGCGGTGGCGGAGACGGGGTCCGGTGAGGAAACCCTCGGCGATGGCATTGGCGGCAGCCACCCGCGGAAGATCGGCTCTCCGCTCGAAGAGCACATAGCGGGCCTGCCAGCGCGGCGCGAACGCCGCGTAGCCCCGCTCGCGGGCGGCGACCTGCCCGAGGCGGGCCAGAAGCCGCAGCGGGGCGCGGCGCAGCCGCGAGGACAGGGCACCGCGGAAGGCGGTGAAGTTGAGGGACACGCGGGTGACCGCGTCCAGCGGAGCCGTACCGGCGGCGGCGCGCAGCAGCACCTCGGTGAGGAGGAAATCCACCGGGGCCCGCCCGGACTCCCGGTCGCGCCGGATGAGGTCGAGGGTGAGCCCGTCGGGCCCCCAGGGCACGAACGTGATCATGGCGCAGGTCCGCCCGTGCGGATCGAGGCACTCCGCCAGGAGACAGTCCCCGTCGGCCGCGTCACCGAGCCGCCCGAGCGCCACGGAGAAGCCCCGCTCGGCGGGGTGCCGCCGCCACTTGTCGGCCAGATGCGCCAGCCGCCGCAGTTCGTCCGGGGCGATCTCCCGGTGCCTGCGCAGCACCACCGAGTAGCCCGCGCCGCCGAGCACCCCGTGCGCCTGCCGCAGCGCGCTCAGCTCGGCGGAGCCCGTATCGGCGAAGACGGCGGCGAAGGAGGCCGCCTCCACCACCGCCTCGTCGCCGGACGGCAGCGCGCGGAAACCGGCCGCCTCGTACACCACGGCCGCCGCGGGCCCCGCGCTGGTGACGGCCGGGACCCAGGCGTGCCGCCGCGCCGTGTCCAGCCAGCGGTCGACGGCCCGCGGCCAGGCGGCCCGGTCGCCGACGAGGTCACCGGAGGCGAGCGCGACCCCGTTCACCACGCGGTAGAGGACGGCCGCGTCCCGCTCCGGGGTCCAGGACACCGCCTTGTCGCGGCGCAGCGCGAAGTAGCCGAGCGAGTCGCCCCGCCCGTACACCCGCAGCAGCGCCCGCAGCCGCCGCTCGTCCGCGGGCAGCAGCCGGTCCCGGCCGCGCGGCGAGCGGAAGAAGGCGAGCAGGATGAGCAGCATCAGAGCGACGCTCAGGACGTTGATCGCCAGGTCCGTCCAGCCGGGCACCCGGATCTCGGGCAGGTCGAAGAGACCGGACACCGTCAGCACCCGCACCAGCGTGTACCGCGTACTGGCCCCCCACTGGCGCGGCGGCAGCTCGTCCGTCGCGTGCACCAGCAGCGTGCCGAGGCCGATCGCCACCGCGCCGCCGACGACGAAGGTCGTCAGCCCCAGAGCCACGTTGCCCCGCTCGCCGCGCACGTTGAACACCGTCCTGGACACCAGCAGCGCGAACAGCACCAGCCCGGTCACCCCCAGCGACACCCAGTTGAACGGATGCCCGCGCGTCACCGGCAGCGCCGCCACACCGGCCAGGCACAGCAGCGTGTATCCGCCGGTCAGCACGGTCGTGACGATCCAGGCGGCCCGCTTGCGGCGGCGCAGGCTCACCGACAGCACCAGCGCGAGCACCGCGCCGGTGAAACCGGGGCTGACCAGGAAGGCGGCGAAGAACTCGCCGTTCGAGGCGGCCCGCACCCGGTTGCGGAACGGCGCGATCACCCCGGTCACCGCGTTGACCACGCACACCACCCGCAGATACCAGACGGTGAAGGCCGCCCCCGGCTGCCGCAACGGCCGCAGCACGTGGGCCAGCAGCGTCTCGATCCTGGACGGCGGCAGCTCCACGATCGTCGGCCGCCGCGCGGGTTTGCGCACGGGCGTCGCCGACGGCAGCGGCGCGCCCGCCACCGCGTCCATCATGGCCGTCTTCATCACGACCATCCGCCGGTGGATCCGGTCCTCGCGCCGCTCGGCCCTGGCCATCCGGCGCGGCCGGGAGGTGTACCGCCAGCGCGCCCACGGACTGGCCGGGCGGGCCAGCCGCAGCGCGCCGACGATCGCCAGCACCGGCACCATCACCCCGAGCAGCCCCGTCCACACCTTGCCCTTGGACAGGCACACCACCACGAAGCCGATCAGCACCCCGGCGCTCAGATACTGCTGGTACGACTCCCCGACGACGAATCCGCCCAGCGGGGCCTGGCCGATCAGCAGCAGCCCGATCACCGACACCGCGAGGATCACCGCGTCGACCGACTGGCGGCCCTGCTCGCTCCAGTAGACGTCCTTCAGGTGCAGCACCAGCGCGAACTCGTCCAGCACCAGGCCGCAGCCGATCCCGAAGACCAGCGCGAGCACGTCGTGCACCGCCGGGCCGCCGCGTACGGCGAACGACCCGATGCCGCCGATCAGCATCATCGCCTGGCCGAACACCACATGGTGGATGTGCAGGCCGCCGGGCTGCACATTGCCCGGCCACCACTTCACCCCGCGCCGGATCATCCGCACGCTGAACCGGATGAAGAGGAAGGAGCCGATCAGTCCGACCAGCAGCAGGAAGAGCGGCTCACGGCCGGTGTCCGCGATCCGCGTCCGGTACGCGTCGGCCAGCCAGTCCACCATGGCTCCAGGGTCGTCGTGGTGCGGGCCGTCGGCCACCCGGACGGCGCGTCCGCATGCCTGGACGTTCATACGAAGAAGGCCCCCCGCTTCCGCGAGGGGCCTTCGACCGTCTGTGCGCCGCCAGGGACTCGAACCCCGGACCCGCTGATTAAGAGTCAGCTGCTCTAACCAACTGAGCTAGCGGCGCCTGCTGACGTCGTAGACCTTAGCATCCGGCCACGGGGAGCGGAAATCGATATGACTCAGGCCGTTCCAGGGGTGCTGACCAGGGCGGGAACGGTCTTCGCGGGCGCCGACCTGGCCGCCCGCACACACGCCCAGAGCACCACGTCCGCGCCCGGCAGCCAGGGGTGCCGGGTGTCGGGCGCCACCAGCCAGCGGGACATCCCTGCCCCCGGATCGCAACCGGCGTCCCGGTCGGCCTCGGCGCCGTCCGGGGGCGCGTACAGCGGGGGTACGGTCACCGCGTCGCCGGTGCCGTGACAGAGCATCGGCGGCACCGCCTCGCCCCACTCCTCCCAGTCCAGCAGGTACGGGAGCCGCTGCGCCGTACCCGGCGCGACGAGCAGCAGCAGCCGCCCGCGGTGCACGGCCACCGGGCCGCTGCCGGGGCCCGACGCCCATAACTGCTCCAGAACTCTGCGGCCGAACAGCGCCGACAGGTTCACCACGTCGAACGCCGTACCGCACGGCAGCACGCTCGGCGCCGTGGGACGGGCCGACCACAGTGCCCGCACGCTGCGCGGGAAGGCGCTGGCCGAGGCCAGCCACTCGGCGCCCTCCGGGGTGACGTACGACGTGTGCCGACGCCGCTGGGCTTCGGTGACGACCTCGGTGACGGCATGCGTCACGGCCGCGATGCTTCCGGTCCCTTGCCATTCGTCCATGGCATCTACAGGTACCGGCCGCTTCCGGCGCGGTCGGCGGAATCGGACGAATTCGGGACAGGAGGGTGGGAGAGGGAGTACCTTGCCGCGACGCATATGCGGGGCACAGTTGCGGCGGCCCCCGGCGGCGTGACGGTCACGGCAGCCGCCCGGGGGGCCGGAAGCGCCCGCGGACACGCCCTAGGGGGCGCCGCCGCCCGCGATCAGGCCCTCGCCGTACTCGACCATCCGCTTCGCGTAGTCCTCGGTCCACCCCGCGCGCTCGGCCAGACCCGCGTACGTCAGCCGGTCGAAGCGGCGCGGATCGGTGAGCTGCGCGGCGGCTATCGCCTGGAAGTCCGTGGCCCGGTCGGCGGCTGTACGGAAAGCCGTCGCCAGCTCCGTCGCCCGCGCCAGCATCCGCCCCGGATCGTCCATCGACTCCAGGTCGAAGAAGTGCTCCGGATCCTCCACCGTCGCGGCAGGCTCGAAGCTCAGCGACGCGGGCCGCCTGGGCCGCGGCGCCGCCTCCCGCGACCCACCGCCCTGCGCGCTCTGAGCCGACTGCGGCTCTGACATACGGCTACCTCCGGAATCGATCACGCACACCATTGTCCCGCGCCCACGCAAGACCCCCTCCATCCGGGTGAGCGACCGCGCTCACGGCCGCCAGCTCACCCGGTGTTCCGCGAGGTGCGCCAGGACCGCGTGGTTGGCCTCCCAGCCGTCGGGGAACTTGACCGTGACACCGAGCTGGACCGGCTCGGAGGACGGGTGCTCGTCGAGGAGTTCGGCCACGCCCGCGCGGCACACCACGATGCACGCGTGCCGGTGCCGGGAGGCCAGCACGCACAGCCGCCCGGTCTCCAGATGGAACGCCGTGGCGTCGGGCCGGCCGGACAGCGGGTGCAGCACCACGGTCACGTCGAACTCGCGGCCCTGGAGACGGTTCGCGGTGTCCACCGTGACCCCGGCGACGCCGACGTCGCCCAGCGCGGCGCGCACCGCCGCCGCCTGGTCCCGGTGCGCGGTGCCGACCGCGATCCGGTCCGCGGTCAGCGGCGCCGGGCCGGGATCGGGCGCGGAGTACGTCAGACCCCCGCGGTCCAGCAGCCGCCGCACCACCACGGCCACCGCGCGTACCGCCTCAGGGTCGGTGCGCGGGGTGTGCCGGGCGGGCAGCTCCAGCAGCCCCCAGCCGCTGGCCGCCGCCTCGTCCAGGACGCGGTCGGGCCCGCCGCCGTCGCCCGGCACCCCGAACACCAGCCGCCGGTCGCCGTGGTCCGTACCGCTCCTGAACGGGGTGTACGGGTAGAAGGCGCGCGACACCAGGGGCGCCGCCGACGCGGGCAGCCGCCAGGACACCGGCAGCCGGTGCTGCGGCAGCCCCGGATTGTGCGCGAGCAGCGTCACCACCGCGCTCGCCGACGGGTCGTAGCTCAGCCCCGCCCACTGCTCCGCGCCGACCACGCTGAACGGGTCCAACTGCCCGGGGTCGCCCACGAACAGCGCCCGCTCGAAGAGCCCCGCCACTTGCAGCAGCGCGTCCGACCGCATCTGGTACGCCTCGTCCACGATGGCGTGCCGCCACGGCTCGGTGTCCTTCACGTACGCCCACTTCGCCGCGGTCGCGATCACCACCTCGCAGGCCCGCAGATCCGCCACCGAACTGGACTTCATCAGCGCCGGGTGCCGGTCGAGCGCCTTGTCCGGCGGCGACTCGGCGCCGTGCAGCCGGCCCACCGGCAGGTCGGGCTCGGCGGTGGCGAGCCGGTCCGCGAGGTCGTCGACCTGCGCGTTGGTCTGCGCGACGATCATCAACGACTCGCCCGCCGCCGCCAGTTCGCGTGCCGCGCGCACCACGAGCGTCGACTTGCCCGCGCCGGGCGGCGAGTCGACCACGACCCCGCGGGCGGTGCCGTGCAGCGTGCTCTCCAAGATGGCGGCCGTCGCCTCGGCGGCGGCCCTGCCCGCGTCGAACCCGTCCTTTCGGTCCCACCTCTCCGGTACGTGTCCGTCCGTGTCCGGGCCGTCGGCTCGCACGGGCTGCGTCACAGGTAGTCCTCCGCGGTCACGAGGTCGGGCGGGTCAGCGGTCGGCGGTGTGCCGGGCGGCGTCCCGGCGTCGGGCGGGCCGCCGTGCGTCCACGGTGTCTGCTCCGGCTCCGGCAGGCCGGGGCCGCCGCGCGGATCGTGCTCGAAGAAGGTGAAGTCCACCCGGTCACCGGCCCCCGGCACCGACCCCTCCTTCGGCGTCCGCCCGCTCCCCATCCCCCCGGTGAGCCGCACCACCACCACGAAGCGGCCTTCCGGCCCGGTCGCAGGCGCGCCGTCCGTCCCGGCGTCGACGCTGCCGTCCGCCCCGAGGCCAAGCGCGCCCCCTGGCCTGGCAGCCCTGTCGGTCTGCGCACCGGCCGCGTGGCCGCCTTCCGGCCCGGTCGGGACATGGGGTTGCGACCCGGTCGCGTGGCCGTCTTCCGGTTCGGTCGGGCCGTGGGGCCGCGCCCCGGTCGTCAGGGCGCCCCCGGCGTGCCTCGCGGGGGCGAACTCCGGGGCCACCGAGACCACTTCGGCGCTCTGCGCGGACTTGGCGCCCGGCACGGAGCGGTACGCCTTGGTGCCGGGCTCGGCCTGGGGGAGGTCGTGGGTGCGGATGGTCAGGAGGGGGCGGGGCATGGGCCGCTTGCCCTCGGAGTACGTCATCTCGACGCCGACGACCTCGCCCGCGAACGCCTCGCCCGCCAGCCGCCGGGCCGCCATCGTCAGGGGGTCGTCCAGCGCCTCCTGCGCGGAGACCCGCGCCTGGGCGGTCTCGCGGCCCGCGAGCTTCTGCGCGGCGGCGATGGCGCCGTCCCGCTTGGGCTGCGGCGGCTCACCCGCGCGCAGCCGGTCGCGGTGCCCGGTGAACGACCAGCGGTCGCGCTTCCACCGGTCGGCCACATGCGCGCCCTCGGGCAGCGCCCGCAGCAGGTCGAGGCCGCGCCACACGTCGTCCCAGGTCGGCCGGAGCTGGGAGCCGACCAGCCGCCGTACCTCCGCCTCGGCGGCGGCCAGCTCCGCGGCGGCCCCGGCCGGGTCGGCCTCCGCCGCCGTACGCGCCGCGTCGTAGCGGGCCATCGCGGGGGCCAGCACACGGTTGTCGAAGACCGGGTCGGTCGCGGGACCCGCGGGCGGGCTCAGCAGCAGCCCGTCGGCGGCGCGGTCGGTCTGCGCGCGCTCGGCGGCGACCGCCCCGTCCAGCCCGTCCGGCGGGTCGATCCAGCCGAGCAGGCCGCCCAGGTGCTGGTCCTCCATCGAGCTCTGCCCGGTCGCCCAGTGCCGGGTCAGCAACTCCGTCATGGCCACGAGCAGCGCGCTCCCCGGCGTACGCGCCCGCTCCCCGTAATGCGTCAGCCAGCGGCCGAGCAGCGGCACCGGCACCGGGACGGGGTGCGGCGCGTCCGGGTCCTCGACCGTCCGCAGGAACCGCGTGGACCGGCCGAGCAGGCGTACGTACTCCAGCGCCGCGCTGTTCGGCACCACGATCTGCGGCGCGTCCGCGCAGACCTCCGACTCCTCACGGTTGCGGGTGGCGGGCTCCACCTCGACGTCGTCCGCGTACGCGTCCATCAACGGCAGTACGGCGCCCGCGAGTCCGGCGAAGAAGCCGAAGCGCAGCTCCCGGTCCAGCGGCTGCGGCACCACCAGCAACTCGGGCGCCGCCCGGTCCGTGCCCACCATCGCGCCCAGCGGCGCGCCCGCCTCACCGGCCGTCGTCAACGGCACCAGCACCAGCGGCCGTTCGGCAAGGTGCCGGTGGCGTACGGTCGCCGCGGGCACGGCCCGGCCCGTCGCGACGGCTTCGGCCCGCGCGAGCGTGTTCATCAACGACATGCGGCACCGTCCCGTACGGCGTCGTCCGGTACGCCGTCCCGTACGGCCGCCTGGGCGGGCAGCGCGGGTGCCTCTTCCCGGGCGGACAGCGCCTCGGCCCGCAGGGCCGCCGCCCGGCGCAGCGCCGCCACCGCCGGGTCGGCCGGGTCACCGGCCTCACCGTGCGCGGCCGACAGCACAGCCTCCACCGTCGTCAGAGTGCCCAGTTCGCCGCGCAGACTGCGGCCGAGCGACTCCACGCAGCCGTCCGCCCGCGACCGGTCACGGCAGTGGTACGCCAGCTCGCAGGTCGACAGGCACTCGGGCGCGTACGCGGCGGGCACCGCGTCCACGGCGGCGGTCAGGTCGATCCGCGGCCGGGTCGGCGTACTGCCGTCCGCGCCGTACCCCAGGTCGAAGGTGGTGCCCTCGGGGAGGGCCGCCGCGATCTCCTCGATCCGGGTCAGCCGGGTCAACTGCCGCCGGGTGACCGAGAGCTGCTTGCGGACGTCGACCCACTCGGCGGTCGGCAGATTCGAGAAGTCCTTCGGGCAGACCAGCAGGACGTCGGGCCGGGTCCGGCCGGCCGCCACCTCGTCGAGCGCGAGCACGTACACCGCGGACTGCCGGGCCGCCGCGCCGACCTTCAGCGCGTCCGCGCCGCCGTCCAGGATCGGGAAGGACTTGATCTCCACCACCGTCCAGGACCCGTCGGGCCGCACCGCCACCGCGTCCGGCTCCAGATACGCCAGCGACCCCGCGACCTCAAGTGCCAGCAGCGGATGGTCGAGCAGCGTCCAGGAACCGGCCGGTGCCTCGGCGAGCGCCAGCCGCGTACGGGCCGCCCGGCCCTCGGGCCCTGCCGCCGACAGATCGGGGACTTCGGCGGACTCCGGAATCCCCGCCGCCGTCTCCGCGGCGCCCAGCAGCCGCAGCAACTCGGCGCAGCCGTCCCGTTTGACGCGGGCCTCGAAGGCGTGGCCGCGCGAGAAGGCGAAGCGGGACTGGCCGAACCGGGCGGGCGCGCCCAGCACTTCGGCGACCGCGCCCTTGTCGACCCCGGCGGCGTCCAGCAGCGCGCGGCGGCGGCAGCCGGGGTTGGCGGCCAGCGCGGCCAGCGCCCGTGCGTCGAGCGGCCGTGGCGCGGTGTCGGGGCCGCGCAGCGCGGCCAGCCGTTCCCGCAACGAGTGGTGGTGGTGCGTAGTGCTCACCCGCGAAAGTGTGGCACTCGGCTACGACATCCGGCTCTGTCCGGCGTGTTCGCCCGCCGCACGCGGGTCGTCGGCGTCGTCCGGCCCGTCCGCGCCGGGCGGTACGGACACGGTTCGCGGCTTCGGTACGGAGGCGCCGCCACCGGGTGCCGGAATGCTCGCGGCGACACCGCTGACGCCTGTGGCATGCGTGCTGTTGGACACCTGCGTGCCGTTGGACACGTGCGTGCCGTTGGAGACCTGCGCGGTATTGGCGACGTGCGCGGCGACCACCGCGGACGACGAACCGGACACCGGCTCCGTCTCCTCGGCCGTCGGCCTGCCCGTGGCTTCCTTCACGCGCGCCAGCAGCCGGTCGGCGATCCGCAGCGCGGGCTTCGCCAGCAGATAGCCCAGGCCCATCACGGCGACACCGGCCACCGCGTCCAGCAGATAGTGGTTGGCGGTGCCCATCACGACACACGCCGTCGTCACCGGGTAGAGCACGCCCAGGGTGCGCACCACCCTGTTCCGCCCGTAACGCCACAGGATGATCCCGCACCACAGCGACCAGCCCACGTGGAGGCTGGGCATTGCCGCGTACTGGTTGGTGAGATGTCCCATACCGCGCGGCGCGCTCGCGTCGGTGCCCCACCAGCCGTAGGAGCCGTACTGCGCCATCGTGTCGATGAAGCCGTGCCCGCCGCCGATCAGCCGCGGCGGCGCGGTGGGCGCCACGGTGAAGCCGACCAGACCGATCAGCGTCGAGATCATCAGCCACGTGCGCGCCACCCGGTAGTGCGTCGGGCGGCGGCGCCACAGCCAGATCAGGATGGTCGGCGTCACCACATAGTGCAGCGACGCGTACGCGAAGTCCGCGGGCACGCCCAGGAAGGCGTGCTGCGTGAAGAGCTTGTTGAACCAGCGCTCCGGATCGATGTGCAGGAGCTGCTCGAAGTGCAGGATGTCCGCGCCGTGTTCGACGGCGTCGTCCACATCCCCCCTGACCAGCAGGCGGGCGCCGGAGTAGAGCGCGTAAATCACCGCGATGAGCGGCAGCTCGGTCCACCAGCGCAGCTTGCCCCGGTAGGCGGCGGCGCGCGGCGCGGTGGCGGTGATCGTCATGCGGGCGTCTCTCCAGGTTCTCCGAAGGCCGCGGGCGGGCGGTCATGGTCTTGGCGCGTACCCTCTACCGTACGACGTACGCTAAACGCCACGTACACCGGCCCAGAACTACGGAAGAAACTCCGACATCGTACGGTGTTCAACGTTCCGTAGCAGGGGTATGTGCAGTCGAGGACGCCCGGTCCGCTCTCCGGGTTGCCTTCCTCGGCGTATTCCTCGACGTGTTGGCGACGTTCCGGCCTCGGCGTACCCCGTCGCGCGAGGCATCCAAGCGTGACTGTTGTACGACTGAAGTACGACTGAGTACGAGAAACAAGAGAATCGGATGTCCGTCACCCAGCCGGTCCGCTCCCCACGGCGCCGCGCTCCCCGCAACTCGCTCAACCCCGACCGTATCCTCGACGCCGCGATCACCCTCCTCGACCGCGACGGCGCCGAGGCGTTCACCATGCGCGCGCTCGCCCAGGAACTCGGCGTCGGCACCATGGCGGTCTACTCCCACTTCCGGGGCAAGGACGAGATCAGCGACGCCGTGGCACAGCGTCTGATGGACACGATAGAGCTTCCGCCCACCGGCACGGGCGACCCGCGAGGTGAGCTGCGGGAGGTCTGCCGCGGCGTCTACGGGCTCTTCACCGAGCACCCCTCCGCGCTCCAGCTCCTCACCATCAGGCCGCTGCGCGGCGACGACGCCATAGCCGTCATCGACCGCATGCTCGACCTGCTCAGGCGCGCCGGGCTCGGCCGCGCCGACGCGGCCCACGCGCACGTGGCCCTCATGCAGTACACCGTCGGCTCCGCCCTGTGGAACACCCGGCGGGCCCGTGCCCTGTGCGAGGACGGGGTACGCGACCGGGTCCGCGCCAAGATCGACGCCCTGCCGCCCGACGTCTACCCCGCCCTCGTGAGCCTCGCGCCCGAACTCCTCTGCGCCCAGGACCAGGGGTCCGCGCAGTACGAATTCGGCCTAGAAGGGCTGCTGGAAGGTCTGCTCGGCGGCGGCCAGGGGCTCTGAGGGCGCTCACGGCGGGGCCGTGAGCGATGATGGGGGGCCCGTTTCCTAGGAAAGGCACCGCCGCATGGCTCCGCGCATTCTTCTGGTCAGACACGGCCAGACGGAATGGTCCCTGTCCGGGCGGCACACCGGCCGTACCGACATCCCCCTCACCGAGGAGGGGCGGCGCACCGCCCGGATCCTCGGCGAGCGGCTCGCGCGCGGGCCCTGGAACGGACTTCCCGACGTCGAGGTCCGCACGAGTCCGCTGCTGCGGGCCGCCGAGACCTGTGACCTCACCGGGTTCGGCGGCGCCGCCAAGGAGTGGGACGCGCTGGTCGAATGGGACTACGGCGACTACGAGGGCCTGACGCCCGCCCAGCTCCAGGACCTGCGGCCCGGCTTCACCATCTGGCGCGACGGCGTGCCGGGCGGCGAGGCGCTGGCCGAGGTCGCCGCGCGCGCCGACCAGGTCGTCTCCTGGGCGCGGTCCGCCGAGCGCGATGTCCTCGTCTTCGCCCACGGGCACTTCCTGCGCGTCCTCGGGGCCCGCTGGCTCGACCTCGCCCCGTCCTTCGCCGGCGCCCTCCGCCTCGACCCCGCCTCCCTGTCCATCCTCGGCTGGGCCTACGGCGCCCCGGCGATCGAACGCTGGAACGACACGGGTCACTTGGCGTGAGGCCCTGACCGCGCCCCGCACCGTCCCCTCCGCGTCCCCTCCGCGTGCTCGGCCTCCTCCGCGTCCTCGGCCTCCTCGGCTCAGGAGGCGGGTGTCGGCAGGGGGCGGCCGAGGGGGAAGGACCGCAGGAGGGCGGTGTAGAGGGCGGGCTGGTCGTGGGAGATGGCGTGGCCCGCGTCCTTGACGCGCACGATGCGGGAGTCCGGGAGGGTCTGCCGGTACTCCTCGGTCACGGCGGGCTTGATGCAGTCGCAGCTTCCCCGCATGACCAGGGACGGAACGTGGATCGCGCGCAGCCTCGGGCGCGGGTCGGGGAGCTGCTCGAAGTCCTTTGACGGTCATCTGATTGCTGGAGAAGCCCTGGGGGTTGGCGTGCGCCTCCGAGGCCGCGGCGTCCGCGCAGGAGGTGGTGTCCCTGCCGAGCAGGGCCACCTCGTGCATCCAGTGGCGAGTTCGCCGCCGCCCACCAGGGCGTGCGCGGCGCGCGCGTTGATCTGGAGCAGCAGACTGGCGGCGATCAGCCGCGGCTTGCTGTCCAGCCGGTCACGGGCCGCCCGTTGGGCCGGTGTCAGGTGGTCCCAGGGGTCTCCCGCCGCGGAGCCGGGGAATTCGTGGCCCCACAGCGCCCCGGGCGAGGTGAACACGGCCTTGGCGACGTGCGTGCCGTGCGCCAGCAGGTACTGGGCGGCCGGCGAACCGGCCCACGACTGGCCGACGACGATGATCCGGTCCGCCCCGATCGTGCGGCGGATCGCGTCGAGGTCCGCGACCTGGCGCGCCACCGTGTACCCGGTGACGTCGAAGAGCCGGGTGGAGCGTCCGGCGCCCACCTGGTCGTACGAGTAGCCGGAGAGGCCGGTGGAGCGTCCGGCGCCCACCTGGTCGTACGAGTAGACGTCGAAGCCGTCCGCGGCCAACTCCCGGCCGCCGGTGGGGATGCCCTCCGACGGGGTGCCGGGGCCGCCGTGCAGGAAGACGACCGGCGTCGGCCTCGGAGTGCCGACGGCGGGTGCGTGCACATAGGCGAACCGTGAGCCGGTCGGCAGATTCCAGGATCTGACGTCCGCCGGGACCGGGCCGAGGCGGAGGTCGGCATCGGGCGGAAGACCGTACCGGCGGCGAGCGCGCAGACGCCGAGGAGCAGGACGCCGGTGAGGACGCAGGTCGCCCGGCCGCCCTTGCCGAGCAGGGCGAACGCCCCTCGGTCGAGCGCCGCGGCCGTCCCTGCGTTGACCACCAGGCCGCACAGGGCGAGCAGCGGGACGTTCGCGGTCGCGAGCGCCGCCGCGAAGAAACCGGCGGTCGCGGTGACGGGCGTCAGCGCCACCGTGACGACGAGGAGGACGCCGCCGAGTATGCGGCGCGCGAGCGGGGGAAGCGGGGGAAGCGCGGGAAGCGGGGGAAGTCTCAGTGCCATGTCGCCGAGGCTAGGTACGCGCGGGTCACCCGGTCGTCGTGCGCCCGGACGACCGGCGCGCGGCGAAATCCGCTGGTCGGCGGGGTGCCGACCCCCGCCGCGCGACGGGGGCCCCGCACGGCGTCCACGACCCGTTCCGGCTCGGCGTCCTTGAGTAGGAAGCCGACGGCCCCGGCGCGCAGCGCGGCGAAGCGTACTCGTCGAGGTCGAAGCTGGTGAGCACGATCGTGCGGGTGGCGGGGGCGCCCGCGACGATCCGGGCCGTGCCCGCCCGCCCACCCGTGCGGGTGGTTGTTCGTCTGCGGGTGCCGCTTGTGCGTGGGTCGGTGCCGGTCCGGGGTACCTCCTCGAAATGCGGCTGCCTGGTGCCTGTGTATCCGGTGCCGTTCTTGTCACCGCATTTCTGCGGGGGCACCCCGGCCCGTCCCCTTCCGGTACGTCGGCGTCCGCCTGCCGGTGGGGGTTGCCGGGGGTGGGGGGTTCTTTCGGCGGGCCGCCCTGCGCCGGTGCGCCCTCCCGGTGGGCTCCACCAAGCCCCCCGCACGCAAGGCCCGTACCCCACTCACCTGATCCACCTGGCGGACAGTCGGTCGACGCCGGGGGCCCGGACCACCTCCCTCCCTCTCGCTCCCGTCCGCGCAGGTCCCGCACCTCACCCACCCTGTCGGACGGTTGGGTGGCGCAAGGCTCGACCTTTGCCCGCGCCCCCCTTCGCCCACCCCGGAGGGCGCCCCGGGCGGCGCAGGTCCCGCACCCCCTTCCGCCACCCCGCCGGACGTCGGCGGCGCAGGTCCCGCACCTCACCCACCCACCCCCTTCCGCCACCCCGCCGGGAGGTCGGTCGCGCAGGGTCCGGCTCCCACCACCCCCCTGCGCCACCCCGCCGGAGGGGGTGGCGTGAGGGGCCCGACCCCCACCCACTCACCCCCTTTCGCCCACTCCGACTGGACGTCGGCGGCGCAGGTCCCGCACCCCACCCACCCCCTTCCGCCACCCCGCCGGGCGGTCGGGTGGCGCAAGGCCCGGCTCCCACCCACCCCCCTCCGCCACCCCCACGGACCGTCGGGCGCCGGCGGACCGGAGGGGACGGGCCGGGGTGCCCCCGCAGATTTGCGTGCCGACAGGGCGTGGATGGATGCACAGGAGCAGGCAGCACGCAGCTCGAGGAGGTGCCCCGGGCCGGGACCGACCAGGCACAGGCGGCACCCGCAGACGAAGAAAGCACCCGCACGGGTGGGCGGGTGGGCAGGGAGGAGAAACACCACAGGAGGCGAGCCGAGAGATATTCGTTGACACGAATATGCTTCGTGGGGAATACTCAAGGCATGGACGCACTCCTCACCGCCTTGGCGGACCCGGCGCGGTGGCGCCTCGTGAGCCTGCTCGCAGAGCACCCCCGCTCAGTGGGCGTGCTCGCACAGCTCGCCGAGGCCCGCCAGCCGCAGACGACAAAGCACCTCCAGACGCTGGAACGCGCAGGCGTCGTGGTGTCGCAGCGCTCCGGCCAGCGCCGGATCTACGCGCTGCGCGCGGCCCCGCTGAGGGACCTGGCGGCGGCACTGAACCTGCTGGCGCACACGGCGGATTCGGCGGACACGGCGGACACGGCGGAAGGGCAAGGACCGGCCGGGACACGGGCGACGTACGACCGGTACGGCCTGAGCCTGAGGGCGGAGCGCATGGCGGCGGAGGGAGACGGCTGGGCGGACGGAAGGACGTTCGGGTTCGAGCGGGCGCTGGCCGGCAGCCCCGAAGTGGTCTGGCGGCACCTGACGGAATCGGCGCTGCTGGCGCGGTGGTGGGCGCCGGAGGACCTCCGGGTCTCGGAGCTGGTGTTCGAGGCGCGGCCGGGCGGCCGGGTCGTCCTGGAGTACCGGGACGCCGAGGACGCGGACGGCTCCGACGGCGTGGTCGGCCGCGCGGAGGGCGCGGTCGACGACGTGCGGCCGGGCGAGCGCCTCGCGTACCAGCTCTCGCCGCTGCTGCCGGACGGCGCCACGGCGTTCACCTCGCACGTGACGCTCGACCTGCGTCCGACGCCCACCGGCACCCACCTCGACGTCGGTTACCGCATCAGCGACAGCACGACCGACTCGGCCGACTTCGTCGCGGGCGTCGAGATCGGCTTCGGACAGAGCCTCGACAAGCTCGCGGCGGCACTCGCGGCCACATCGCGGGACAACGACACAAGGAGCACGAAATGACGGAGCAGACCGCAAGCCGCAGGGTCGTCACCAATATGAGCCTGTCCCTCGACGGGCACTACGCGGGTCCGGGCGACGCCCGGGACATGGGGTGGGTGATGCCGTACGCGATCACCGATGTCGCGCGCGACCACCTGGCGAGGCTGTGGGGCTCGGCGACGACGGCCCTGCTCGGGCGGGTCAATGCCGAAGGGTTCCTGGGCTTCTGGCCCACCGTCATCGGAATGGAGGGTGCGGACCCGCGCGACGAGGGCTTCGCGAAGTGGCTGGTGGACAGCGAGAAGGTGGTCCTCTCGTCCACCCTCACGGAGTCCCCGTGGGAGCGAACGATAATCGTGGACAAGCCGACCGCCGAAGTGGTCGCGGACCTCAAGGAGACCGAGGGCGGCGACATCCTGGTGCTGTCCAGCGCGAGTGTGATCAAGGCGCTGCTCGCCGCCGACCAGGTCGACCGGCTGGCGCTCAACGTCTTCCCGGTCTTCCTCGGCGGCGGACCGCGCCTCTTCGAGGACGGGCTGCCGGCCGGGCAGTGGTCGCTGGTCAGCCAGGCGGCGGGCGAGCACGGGACGCTGTCCCTCGTCTACGACCGGGTCCGCTGAGGTGCCGCGTGCTACGCCACCAGCATCGCGCGGATGCGGGAGGAGCGGACCTGTCCGAGGAGGCGCAGCGCGCGCGAGCGTGCCGCCTGGGCCTCCTCGCGTTGGCCGGACGCGGCCAGATTGAGGGCGAGTTCGGCCTCGTACAGGGCGATGTTCCGGGTGAAGTGCGGGTCCTGGAGGCGGACGGCCTCGCGGGCGGCGGCTGCGGCGCGGGAGTGGGCGCCGAGGGCGGACCATGCCTGGGCGGCGAGGCCGGAGAGTTCGGCTTCGCCGAAGAAGGTCATCCAGGCGGGGTCGGCGTCGCGGGGGCCGGAGGCGAAGAGGGAGTGGGCGCGGGAGAGGGCGAGTTCGCAGCCGCGCCGGTCGCCGAGCCCGGCGCGTCCCCCGGCCTCGCGCAGGGCGAGCAGGGAGAGCAGCCGGGGCGAGCCGGAAAAGCGGGCGAGGAGTTGGGCGGCCTGGGCGGCGCGGACGGCCTCGCGGGGGCGTCCGGCGTCGCGGGCGAGGAAGGCGGTGTTGCAGAAGGCGTGGGCCTCCAGCGCGGAGTCCCCGGCCATCCGGGCGGTGGCCAGCGCCTCGGCGTAGTACGAGCGGGCCTCGGTGAGTCGCCCGGAGTCGTGGGCCAACCAGCCGACGGAGATGGCCAGTTCACCGGCGCCGGAGGCGAGCCCGGCGGCGACGGCGGGCCCGTGGCTGCTCTCGTCCAGGAGCCGGTAGGCGGTGCGCAGGGCGTCCCCGGCGTCGTCGTAGAGGCCGTCGGCGCCGTGCCGGTCGTCGTGCAGCCGGATCTGCCGGACGGACTCGTGGACGGCGCGTACCTCGGAGGAACCGGCGCGGCCGGTCGTACGGCCTCGGTCCCGGCCGCCCTGCGCGGGCACCAGCGTGCTGGCGAGGGCGGCGGAGCCACCGGTCATGAATGCGCGACGCAGCACGTCGCTCTCCTCGTACGTCGGATCGGGAAGGCCGGCGGAAGCCGTGGGGCCAGAAGGGCCGGTGGGGGAGGGCGGGACGGAGAGGGCGGGCGGACCGGCGGCGGCGCCGGACCCGGGGGAGCGGCGGGCGCGGCCCCGTACCGCCCGGCGGGGTGCGAAGCCCATGTCCGCCGAGGTCAGGTCGGGGAACAGATGACGGAAGACCCGCTGGTAGGCGTAGTTGGGGCAGCGGATCTCCCCGCTCTCCAGCCGCCCGATGTACCGCGCGTCGCAGCTCACGTGCTCGCCGATCTCGCGGGCGGCGCGCCGTACCGCCGCCGCGAATTCGCCCGGCGACCGGTCGCCGCGCAACTGACGGAAGGCGGTGTTGGGCGTGTACGGGGAAGCGGACGCGGCGGCGGACGACTCGGTGGTGCGGGGGAGAGGGGGCAGGGGGAACGACGTCATGACGGACTCCCGGACGGACGGTGCCGCTCGGCGGCGGGGACGACCGTACCGGGGAATCGGGACCGCGAAATACTCAATTTGCCTACAAAACGGATATCTCACGCGCTATCCGCCATGAAACGCCACCCCTTACGGCGTCATTCACGCGTAGCCGTTGACGCCGGGGCGCGTTGATACGGGTGTGGTGCCGATCCCATCGTGAGCGTGAGGAGAGTTGCCTTGTTGGACACCAGCGGGTCACACACGTCGGGTCCGAGCACGGAGAGCAGCCAACTGCCGCCGCCGTGCGACCTGGTCACCGTGCCGACCAGGCAGGGTCTCGAAGCGGTCGACATCCTGCGGCTGAGCAGCGGAGTCGGTCCCGTACTGCACGACAACTCCGGGCACAGCCTCGGCTTCCTCGTTCCGCCCGGCACCGCGGACTGCTGGGACGTCCCCGGCAGCTCGTGTACCAGCACCGACGGCCGCGGTCTGGTCATCGGTGACGAGCCGCCCGTGGAGGACACCGGCTGGCTCGTGCCGCCGCACACCGACACGGTCGTCACCGACCCGGCCGTACTGCGCGCGGCCCTCGGCATGGCGGCCCGCACCATCGAGCTGGCCGACGGCTTCTGCCCCTCCGCGGACCACCACCGCCCGGCCGAGTCGGCCCTGCGGACCGCGGACGCGACGCCGGGGTACCGCTAGGGCCTGTCCGGCAGATCAGGAACGGCCCCTCCGGCCTCCCCGCCCCTGACCCGCCCGACCGTCGGCCGTCCCCGATAATCGGGGGATGGCAGGCAAGCGGCAGAGCGGCGGCAGGGCGCGTACCCCGGACACGGTCGAGGCACAGGTGGGCGGCGGACTCGCCGCGCTCGTGCCCGACCGGGCGCGCCCCGGCGGCTGGACGCTGCTGATCGACGGCGCCCCGCAGTCGCATGTGGACCTCGCGGACCCCGCGCACCTGGACTTCTCCTACCAGCGCAGGCTCGGCCACCTGATCGACCTGGCCGCGCCGCCCGGCCGCCCGTTGCAGGTCCTGCACCTGGGCGGCGGCGCCCTGACGCTGGCCCGCTACACCGCGCACACCCGCCCGCGCTCCACCCAGCAGGTCGTGGAACTGGACACCGCGCTGGTCGAGTTGGTCCGGGCCGAACTGCCCTGGGACCGCGGCTGGCGGATCAAGGTACGCGGCGGCGACGCGCGCGCGGGCCTGGCCAAACTGCCCGACGGCTGGGCCGACCTGGTCATCGCCGACGTCTTCGGCGGCGCCCGTACCCCCGCCCACCTCACCAGCGCCGAATTCCTCACCGAGGTCCGCCGGGTGCTGCGGCCCGACGGGCACTACGCCGCCAACCTCGCCGACGGCGGGCGGCTGGACTTCCTGCGCGCGCAGATCGCCACCGTACGGGCCGCCTTCGCCGAGGTCTGCCTGGCCGCGGACCCCGCCGTGCTGCGCGGCAAGAGATTCGGCAATCTCATCCTCTACGCCGCCGACCACCCCCTGCCGGTCGCCGAACTGACCCGCAGGGTCGCCACCGACCCGCACCCCGGCCGGGTCGAACACGGCCGCGAGCTGGCGGACTTCGCGGGCGGCGCGCCCGTCGTCACGGACGCCACGGCCGCCGACTCCCCGGCGCCACCGCCCGGCGTCTTCACGTAAACCCGCGGCCTGCCCCGTACCGGCGGGCCGGGCGTCAGTCCTCGAAGGCCTGGACCGTCGGCGCGTGGCCGTTCCAGGTGCAGAAGACGGAGGACGAGCCGCTGCCGGAGGTCTCGGTGAAGGTCACCCGCAGCCAGCCGTCTTGCGTCCAGACCTGCATCTGCCAGCCCGGATTGGGCGTCGCGGAGACCAGCGACGCCGAGTCGGGGCCCAGGTCGAGGGCGACCCGGCCGCCCTCCACGGTGTAGCTGTGCACATGGCCGGTGTCGCCGCTCGCCGTGGCGGTCGCCTTCGGCGTGCCCGGCGGCGTCTTCGGCGGCACCTTGGCCTTGCCGGTGACCGGGGGCGGGGCCGTCGCCCTGGTGTGCGTGGTGGTCGGCGTCGCGGGCGGCGTCGGCTTCGGGCGGTGCGTGGAGGACACGACCGGCGGGTCCCCGTCCGAGATCGGCAGGGCGCGGGGCGGGTCGTACGCCGTACGCAGCACCGAGTGCACGCCGAACCACGACAAGGTCACGGCCGCCGCGGTCGCCAGCGCCCAGGCGCCGACATGGAACAGTCCTCTGTGCACGCGCGCCATACTGCCGCACCCGCCCGCCGCCCGGAACACGTACCGGAACGCCCGGCTCAACACCGGGCTCACCACCGGGTTCGGCACCGGGTCCGACAGCGGGCCCAGCGCCTGGCCGAAGCACCGCCGTCCGCGAGACCGTCCGCCCCGCCGCGCGTCCGATGCGCCCCTTTACGCACCCCGGTACGCACCCCGTACGCACCTCGGATCGTCGGGCGGGCCGGTGCCCGGTCCCCCGGATGGGCTAGGTTGCGGCGCATGGCAAGTGTGCTCGTGGTCGAGGACGACCAGTTCGTGCGGTCCGCCCTCATTCGGCACCTCACCGAGGCGTCCCACACGGTACGCAGCGTGGGGACGGCTCTTGAGGCGTTGCGGGAGGTCGCGCAGGTCGGCTTCGACGTGGTCATCCTCGACCTCGGCCTGCCCGACCTCGACGGGTCCGAGGCGCTGAAGATGCTGCGCGGCCTCAGCGACGTACCGGTGATCATCGCGACCGCGCGGGACGACGAGGCCGAGGTCGTACGGCTGCTCAACGCCGGGGCCGACGACTACCTGATCAAGCCGTTCTCCGTCGAGCACCTGTCGGCGCGGCTCTCCGCCGTCCTGCGGCGCGCCCGCAGCCGGTCCGCCGCGCCCACCGCGGACGCCCTGATCCACGTCGGCGGCCTGCACATCGACGTACGCCGCCGCCAAGCGGTCCTGGACGGCGCCGTCCTCGACCTGACCCGCCGCGAATTCGACCTGCTGGCCTTCCTCGCCGCCCGGCCCGGCGTCGTCGTCGCCCGCCGCGAACTGCTCGCCGAGGTCTGGCAGCAGTCGTACGGCGACGACCAGACCATCGACGTCCACCTGTCGTGGCTGCGTCGCAAGCTCGGCGAGACCGCGGCCAGCCCGCGCTATCTGCACACCCTGCGCGGCGTCGGCGTCAAACTCGAACCGCCCGCCGCCCTGCCGCCCACCGCGATACCGCCCGCCCCCGCGGTGCCGCCGTCATGAGATGGGCGCTGATCAAGGTGAGCCTGGCGGTGACGGCGATGGTCGTCATCGCCTTCGCCGTACCGCTCGGCCTGGTCGTCAAGGAACTGGCCCGCGACCGCGCGCTCACCAACGCCGAACGCCAGGCCGCCGCGATCGGGCCCGCCCTCGCCATCACCACCGACCGGGGTGAGCTGGAACGCGCCATCGCCAGCACCCAGGCGGGCGCCGAGTCCCGGATCGCGCTGCGCATACCGGCCACCGCGCAGTCCGCGGCCGTCGGCATCGGCACCCCGCACGCCACCGACGCCGCGCTGCACACCGCCTCGGCGTACGGCGAGGCCGCGACCGTACGCGTCCCCGGCGGATACGCGCTGCTCCAGCCGACCGCCGTCAGCTCGGGGACGGTCGCGGTCGTCGAGGTGTTCGTGCCCGACGACGACATCAACCGCGGTGTCCCCACCGCCTGGCTGGTGCTGGCCGCCGTCGGAATCGGCCTGATCGTCGGCTCGGTCGCCATCGCCGACCGGCTCGGCACCCGCATGGTCCGCCCCGCGGCCCGGCTCGCGGGCGCCGCGCAGCGCCTCGGTGAAGGCGACCTGGCGGTACGGGTTCCCGAGGCCGGTCCCAGCGAACTGCGGTCCGCCGCCGCCGCGTTCAACGCCATGGCCGACCAGGTGGTCGAACTCCTCGCCAGCGAAAGGGAGTTGGCGGCCGATCTGTCGCACCGGCTGCGTACCCCGCTCACCGTGCTGCGGCTCAACACCGCGTCCCTCGGTGAAGGTCCGGCCGCCGACCAGACCCGCGCGGCCGTCGCCCAGCTCGAACGCGAGGTCGACCAGATCATCCGCGCCGCCCGCGAACAGCGCGGCGCCCACACCGCGACCGGCGCCGCCGGGTGCGACGCCGCCGAGGTCATCCGCGAACGGATGGCCTTCTGGTCCGCGCTCGCCGAGGACGAGGGCCGCGAGGTCCGCTCCGCGGGGGCCGACCGGCCGGTACGGGTCCCCGTCGCCCGCGCCGAACTGGCCGCCGCCCTCGACGCCATGCTCGGCAACGTCTTCCGCCACACCCCGGAGGGCACCGCCTTCGCCGTCGACGTCCACCGCGGCGACGACGCCGTCATCGTCCTCGTCTCCGACGCCGGACCCGGCGTCGCCGACCCGGCCGCCGCCCTGCGCCGCGGCCATGGCGCGGGCGGCCAGGGCTCCACCGGCCTCGGCCTCGACATCGTCCGCCGCGTCGCCGAATCCACCGGCGGCGACCTCGCCGTCGGCCGCAGCGTCCTCGGCGGCGCCGAGATCCGCCTCTGGCTCGCCCTCTCCGCCCACACCTCCACCCCCCACCCCACCCACCGCCGCACCCCCCTCAACCGCCACCGCTGAGCCCGCAGCGCCCGGCAAACCCAGCCCGCCCGGCTGATCCGGCGTGCCAGAAGCCAAATTCAGCCCGCCGACGACTGTGGGGGCACCTCCCAGCGTGAGCTGGGGGCGACGAGCCCCGCCGGCGATGAGGCCCCACCTTTAACGGCTCCCTTGCGCTGCCTTAAGCGCGCCATAAGAACCCCGTCCGCACCCCGGACCAGCCAATTTGTCCGCGCGGGACGCGCTAGCGTGCCAACGCGTCCCCCTCCCCCCAACCCCCAAGAGGCAGGCTCGAACATGGCAACAACGCACCGCCGTCGCCCCAGCCGGAAGGTCCAACTGATTGGCGGTCTCACCGCCGTCGCCGCCGTAGCCGGAGGCGCCTTCGCACTGGCGGGATCGGCGAGTGCCGCGTCGGTCGGGGCGGTGTACTCCAAGACCAGTGGGTGGGACGGTGGTTACACCGGCCAGTACGAGATCACGAACTCCGCGAGCAGCGCCCTCACCGGCTGGACGCTGAAGTTCGACCTGCCTGCGGGAACGAAGATCAGCTCGCTGTGGAACGGCAGTTACCAGGTGTCGGGCCAGACGGTCACCGTCACCGCGGAGAGCTGGAACGGCACGATCGCCCCCAGCGGCAGAGTCGACGTCGGCTTCGTGACGAGCGCGTCCGGCGCCGCGGGCGACCCCGTCAACTGCCTGATCAACAACGCGAAGTGCTCGGTCTCCGACGGCCCCACGCAGACCCCGACGGGCCACCCGACGCAGACCGCGACCGCGACCGCGACGGCGACGCCGACCCAGAAGCCCACGCAGACCCCGACGCAGACCCCCACCCAGAGCCCGACGCCCACCGCCACCCCGACCTCGGGCGGCGGCGGAGGCGGCGGCACCACCGCGTCCAGCGGCTTCGCCCCCTACGTCGACACCTCCCTCTACCCGGCGTACGACCTCGTCGCCGCGTCGAAGGCCAATGGCGTCAAGGAGTTCAACCTCGCCTTCCTCGTGTCCGGCGGCGGCTGCGTCCCCAAGTGGGGCGGCGTCACCGACCTGGGCGGTGACGCGGTGGCCGCGCAGATCGGCGCGCTGCGGGCGGCCGGCGGCGACGTACGCGTCTCGTTCGGCGGCGCCAACGGTACGGAGCTGGCCTCGGCGTGCTCCTCGGCGTCGGACCTGGCGGCGGCGTACGGCAAAGCCATCGACCAGTTCAAGCTCACGAAGGTCGACTTCGACGTGGAGGGCGGCGCGCTGCCGGACACCGCGGCCAACACCCGCCGCGCGCAGGCCATCGCCCAACTCCAGAAAAGCCACAGCGGACTTGAGGTCTCGTACACGCTGCCCGCCATGCCGACCGGGCTCACGCAGGACGGCATCAACCTGCTGAGCAACGCCAAGAGCAACGGGGTGGACATCCACGCCGTCAACATCATGGCGATGGACTACGGCTCCTCGTTCAGCGGCGACATGGGCCAGTACGCGATCGACGGCGCGACCGCCACGCAGGCGCAGGTCAAGAGCGTGCTCGGGATCTCCGACGCCGCCGCGTGGAAGAAGATCGCGGTGACGCCGATGATCGGCGTCAACGACGTCGCCACGGAGATCTTCACCGTCGAGGACGCCACGCAGTTGGTGACCTTCGCCAAGTCCAAGGGCCTGGCGTGGCTGTCGATGTGGTCCGCGACCCGCGACAAGCAGTGCGCGGGCGGCGCGCAGAGCTGGGCCGACGCCTCGTGCAGCTCGATCGTGCAGAGCGCGGGCGCATTCTCCAAGGCGTTCGCCGCGTACACCGGCTGACGGCACGTCACCTGTGAACGCCCCCTGAATCGTGCCTCTCCCACCCCCACGGGAGAGGAGCGCGGAGCGGTACGGACAGCACCCTCGAGCTGTCCGTACCGCTCCTTTTCCGTTCCCTCAGGAAGCCCCGTCCTCCTCCGCGACTCCCTGAAGGACGTTCTCGCGGGCGACGGCCGCGTACCAGTGGGCGCTCTGCTTGGGGATGCGGCGCTGTGTGCCGAAGTCGACGTAGACCGCGCCGAACCGCTTGCTGTAGCCGTACGCCCACTCGAAGTTGTCCATCAGCGACCACAGGAAGTAGCCGCGTACGTCCACGCCGTCGGCGATCGTGCGGTGGATCGCCGCCAGGTGGCTGCGCAGATACGCGATCCGCTCCGGGTCGTTGACCGTGCCCTCGGGCGAGATGTAGTCGTCGTAGGCGGCGCCGTTCTCGGTGACCATCATCGGCAGCCCCGGGTGCTCGCGCGCCACCCGGTGGATCAGGTCGTACAGACCAGTGGCGTCCACCGCCCAGCTCATCGCGGTGGTCTCGCCGGGCGGCAGGTGGAAGGCGACGTGCTCGGAGCCGGGCCACGGCGAGTGGTCGCTGGCGCCGTGCCCGTCGTTGCGGGGCACGTCGGGTCCGTCGGCGCGCTGCTTGCCGTCCGAAACCAGCGTCGGCGTGTAGTAGTTGATGCCGAGCAGGTCGATCGGCCGGGAGATCTCCGCGAGGTCGCCCTCCCGTACCAGCGACTCCCAGTCCACCAAGTGGGCCGTGTCCGCGAGGAGATCGGCCGGGTAGTCGCCGCCGAGGATCGGGCCGAGGAAGACCCGGTTGCCGACCGCGTCGATCCGGCGGGCCGCGTCGAGGTCGCCCGGCGAGGTGGTCAGCGGGCGGATCTGGTGCAGATTGAGGGTGATCGAGGTCTGCGCGGCGGCGGGCAGCGCGGAGCGCAGGACCCCGATCGCCTTGCCGTGCGCGAGGTTGAGGTGGTGGACGGCCCGCAGCGCCGACTCCGGCTCGGTGCGGCCCGGCGCGTGCACGCCGGAACCGTAGCCGAGGAAGGCCGAGCACCAGGGCTCGTTGAGGGTCGTCCAGTACGGCACCCGGTCGCCGATCGCGCCGGCCACCAGCGCCGCGTAGTCGGCGAACCGCTCGGCGGTGTCGCGTACCGTCCAGCCGCCGACGTCCTCCAGATCCTGCGGCAGGTCCCAGTGGTAGAGGGTGGCCACCGGCGTGATGCCGCGGTCGAGCAGCTCGTCGGTGAGCGAGCGGTAGAAGTCGAGGCCGCGCTGGACGGCCGGGCCGCGCCCGGTCGGCTGCACGCGCGACCAGGAGACGGAGAACCGATAGGCGCCCAGGCCCAGGTCGGACATGAGCGCGACGTCGTCGCGGAAGCGGTGGTAGTGGTCGGCCGCGATGTCACCCGTGTCCCCGTTGTGGACGCGGCCGGGAGTGTGGCTGAAGGTGTCCCAGATCGAAGGGGTGCGGCCGTCCTCGGCCGCGGCGCCCTCGATCTGGTAGGCGGCGGTGGCCGCCCCCCAGACGAAGCCGGGGGGAAAGCGGAGCGAGGCCGAGACATTGGCGCTCTCGGCGCTCTCGGAGCGGACAGCGGTCATAACGGGGGACTCCAGGGGAATCAGGGGTAAGCGGGGGAGGGGGCCAACAGGGCGGTGTTCAGGGGGAGTTCAGGGGAGGCATGGGGGAGTTCGTGAAGGGTTCAGCTCTTGACGGCACCTGCCGTGATGCCGCCGACGATGTGCTTGCCGAGGACCGCGAAGACCAGCAGCAGCGGCAGCGTGGCGACCAGCGCGCCCGTCACCACGATCGAGTGGTCGATGGTGTGGTCGCCGGAACCCAGACCGGCCAGCGCGACCTGAACCGTCGGGTTCTGCTGGTTGAGCGCGATGAACGGCCAGAAGAAGTCGTTCCACGACTGCACGAACACCAGCATTCCCAGCACGGCCATCGCGGGCCGCGCCACCGGGAACACCACGTGCCAGATGATCCGCAGACTGTGCGCGCCGTCCACCCGCGCCGCCTCGACCAGTTCGATCGGCAGCGCCTCGGACAGGAACTGCCGCATGAAGAACACGCCGAAGGCGGCCACCAGCGACGGCAGGATGACGGACTGGATGTGCCCGACCCAGCCCAGGTTGGTGATGATCTGGTAGAGCGGGATCACGCTGAGCTGCGGCGGGATCGTCATCGTCGCGACCACCAGCATCAGCAGCGCGTTACGGCCGCGGAACTGGAGCTTGGCGAAGGCGAATCCGGCGAGCGTCGCGAACATCACCGTGCTGAACGACACGAAGCCCGCCACGATCGTGGAGTTGATCAGCGCCTTGCCCATGTCGACCTGGTCCCACACGATGTGCAGGTTGTCGATCAGATGGCTGCCGGGCAGCAGGGGCATCGGCGGCGTGACGATCTCGGCGTCCGTGCGCGACGCCGCCACCACCGTCCAGTACAGCGGGAACAGCGAGATCAGCGCCGCGACGACGAGGATCACGTACGCGACCGGGCCGGCGTGCTCCTGCTTGCCCGCCCCGCTCCCGCGCAGGAACCGGCGACGCGGGGGCCTGGGCGGCGGTACGGCGGTGGACCGCCGCGACGGCGCGGCCCCGAACGCTTGCGTTTCGGTTGTCTGTGCCATGAGGTCAGCCCCCGAGCTTCCGGCGGTTGGCCCGCACGATCAACAGTTGGACGGCGCCGATGAGCAGCAGGATCAGCAGCATCACCCAGGCCACGGCGGAGGCCTGGCCCAGCGCGCCGGTCGCCCAGCCCTTCTCGTACATGTAGAGGCTCAGCGTCTGGTACTGATGCGCGGAGCCGCCGCTGACGCCGACACCGCCGCCGTAGATCAGCGGCTCACCGAAGAGCTGCGTGGCGCCGATCGTCGAGACCACGATGGTGAAGAGAATCGTCGGCCGGATCGAGGGGATCGTGACGCTGATGAACTGCCGCCAGCGCGAGGCACCGTCGAGCGCCGCCGCCTCGTACAGGTCGGACGGCACGGCCTGCATCGCGGCCAGGTAGATCAGCGCGTTGTAGCCGGTCCAGCGCCAGGTGACGATCGCCGAAATGGCGATCTGCGCGGGCCACTTGGACGACTGCCAGTCGAGGTTGTGCACCCCGAAGTGGGCGAGGATCTGGTTGACCATCCCGTAGTCGGGATTGAAGAGCTGGACGAAGACCAGCGACGCCGCCGCGATCGAGGTGGCGTACGGCGCGAGCACCGCGACCCGGAAGAAGCCGCGCGCCCTGAGCTTGAAGTTCAGCAGGTGCGCGAGGCCGAGCGCCATCAGGAGCTGCGGCACGGTCGAGATCACCGCGAGCGAGAAGGTGTTGCGCAGCGCGTTCCAGAAGAACTCGCTGTCCCACAGACGGGTGTAGTTCCGGAAACCGACCCAACTGGCGTCGCCGCCGAGCTGCACCTGGTTGAAGGAGAGGTAGCCGGTGTAGATCAGCGGAAAGAGGCCGAAGGCCGCGAAGCAGATGAAGAACGGGGCGATGTACGCGTACGGCGACGCCTTGGTGTCCAGCCGGTACAGCCTGGAACGCCAGCCCGGGGGGCGGTGGGCGCCCTTGCCGGGCGAGCGGGGGGCGGCGGGCCGGGACGACGGAGGACTGCCGTCGGACGTCGCCCTGACGGAGGTGGCCACGAGTGGCGTCCTTCCCGTAGGGGTTCGGGCGAGGGTTGTGCGGTGACTGGAGGAGGGCCGCGGTCGTCCGGGGTGGTCCGGCCGCGGATGCGGGGGCGGTACGAGGTGCGGGGAGACGAGGTGCGGGCCGCCCGGCAGGTGGGAGACACTGCCGGGCGGCCCCGTCCGCGCTACTGGTCGATCTTGTCCTTGACCAGCGCCTTCACGTTCGACCACGCCTTGTCGGCCGAGGTGCCGTGCTGCTCCATGTCGAGGATTCCGTTGTCGGTGATGAAGGTCTTCACCTGACCGTCGTACTGGCCGATGGGCGCGGGCTGGATGCTCTTCGCGGTGGCCGAGTAGATCTTGCCGACGGGGGTGTCACCGAAGTACGGGTTCGTCGCGTTCTGGACGGCCGGGTCGGCGAGACCCGCCTTGGTCGACGGGATGTTGCCGTTCTTCGCGAAGACCTTCGCCTGCTGGGCGGGCGCGGTCAGCCAGGCGGCCAGCGCGGTCGCCTCCGCTATGTGCTTGCCGGCCTTGGGCACCGACAGGAACGAACCGCCCCAGTTGCCGGCCTGCGGCGGCGCGGCGATGTCCCACTTGCCCTGGTTGGCGGGACCGGCCGAGTCCTTGATGATGCCGATCATCCAGCTCGGGCAGGCCACGGTCGCGAACTTGGAGTTCTTGAACGCCGCGTTCCAGGTGTTGGCGTCGAACTGCCGCAGCTTGTCGGTCAGTCCGTCCTTGACGGCCTCGGTCGCCAGGTCCCACGCCGTCTTCACACCGGGGCTGGTGTCGTAGATCAGCTTGCCGGACGCGTCGGAGTACTGCGTGGTCTGGCTGGAGACCACCGCGTTGAACAGGCCACTGCCGGAGTCGGTGAAGGCCACGCCCGAGGGCGCGTTCGCCTTGAACTCCTTGCCGACGGCCAGGAACTTCGACCAGTCGCCGGCCCACTTGGCCGCGACCGCGTCGCGGTCGTCGGGCAGACCCGCGGCCTTGAAGAGGTCCTTGCGGTAGCAGACCGCCATCGGGCCGATGTCGGTGCCGAGGCCGATCACCGAACCGTCGGTGGTGGTGGCCTGCTTCTCCTTGTAGTCCAGCCAGTCGCCGACGTTGACGCCCTTGGCCTTGCCCAGGTCCACGAACTTCGACGCCAGCGTCGGGCCGGTGGCCTCGGCGATGTAGCCGATCTCGATCGCCTGGATGTCGGAGAGGCCGCTGCCCTGGGACAGGTGGAGCTTCAGGGCGTCCCAGTACTGCTGCCCGTCGGCGACGTTGTCCTCGACGATCGTGATGTTGGGGTGCAGCTTGTGGTACTCGGAGAAGAGGGCCGCGCCCGTCTTGTCGTCGTAGCCGAACGATCCGAAGTCACCGACGTGCAGCGTGATCTTCTCGGTCGAGGAGGCGGTGCTCCCGTTGCCCGAGTCCTTGCTCTTGCTGTCGCTGCTGCATCCGGTGATCAGGGTCGCGCAGGTCGCGAGACCCGCGACCGCGATGACTGCGGCCTTGCGGGTTCTGCCGGAAGTGCGCATTCCACTCTCCTTGTCAGGGTGGGTCTGGCGTGCGGTGGTGCGAGTGAGGGTGTGGGAGCGCTCCCACTAAGCTTGCCGGAACAATCCGGCCTCGGAGGGGTCAGTGTCAAGATGTGAAGTCGATTTCGTTGCCGGAACGTGTCCGGACCGGACCGATGGTCACTTCTTGAACGGATCGGACGCCGCGGGGCGGGTACGGTGAACACAGCGTGGGAGCGCTCTCAAGAGATCCTGCTGTCCAGAGCGGGCCGGGCGCTAAGGTGGCGCCACAGTGGAGCACAGGAGGCGGAAGTGGCCATGAACGGGCGGCACAGCGGACGGCCCACCTTGGAAGAGGTGGCTGTACGCGCCGGGGTGGGACGCGGCACGGTCTCGCGCGTCATCAACGGGTCGCCGCGGGTCAGCGACCGCGCGAAGGCCGCGGTCGAGGCCGCCATCGCCGAACTGGGGTACGTGCCCAACCGCGCGGCCCGCGCGCTGGCCGGAAATCGCACCGACGCGATCGCTCTGGTCATCCCCGAGCCGGAGACGCGGCTCTTCGCCGAGCCGTACTTCTCCGACATCATCCGGGGGATCGGGGCGGAGCTGGCCGACACCGACATGCAGCTCCTGCTCACGCTGATCCGTACGCCCAAGGAGCGGGCCCGTTTCGGCCAGTACCTGGCCGCGCACCGCGTGGACGGCGTCCTGCTGGTCTCCGTCCACGAGGACGATCCGCTGCCCGACCTTCTCGAACAGCTCGACATGCCCGCCGTTCTGAACGGGCGGCGCAGTGACCTCGAGTCCGTCTCGTACGTGGACGCCGACAACGTCGGCGGCGCGCGTGCCGCCGTCGCCCACCTCTTCGCCCGCGGGCGGCGGGCGGTCGCGACGATCACCGGGCCGCCGGACATGTACGTGGCCCGGTGTCGCCTCGACGGGTATCGGCAGGCCGTGGAGGCGGCGGGGGTTTCCGCCGGGGGCTCCACTGGGGGCTCCTCGGGGGGCTCCTCGAACTCGGAGCTTGTCGCCCGGGGCGACTTCACCGAGGAGGGCGGGCGGCGGGCCATGCGCGAACTGCTCGCGCGGCGGCCGGACATCGACGCCGTTTTCGCCGCCTCCGACCTCATGGCGGCCGGCGCGCGGCAGGTGCTGCGCGAGTCCGGGCGGATTGTGCCGACCGATGTCGCGCTCGTCGGCTTCGAGGACTCGGCCATCGCACGCCACATGGATCCGGCGCTCACCAGTGTTCGGCAGCCGACGGAGGAGATGGGGCGCACGATGGCCCGGGTGCTTCTTGAGGAGATCGCCGAGCGGGATTCGGTACGACGCCATGTCGTTCTGGCCACCGAGCTCATTCAACGCGACTCCGTTTAGGGCTCGTTGTCTTGTCTTTCCCGCCCGCCCACCCGTGCGGGTGTTTTTTCGTCTGCGGGTGCCGCTTGTGCCTGGTCGGTGCCGGTCCGGGGTACCTCCTCGAAATGCGGCTGCCTGGTCCCGTGCATCCGGCACCGTTCCTGTCACCGCATTTCTGCGGGGGCACCCCGGCCCGTCCCCTTCCGGTACGTCGGCGTCCGCCTGTCCGGTGGGGGTTTCCGGGGGAGGGGGTTCTTTCGGCGGGCCGCCCTGCGCCGGTGTCCCTTCCCGGTGAGTCGGGGGCGCTCGGGTCCTTCCTCCAAGTGCCCGACGAAGCCCCTGCCAACCACCCAGCACCCGCACTCCCGCCCCTCCCGCCAGACGGTCGGGCGCCGCAGGTCCCGAACCTCACCCACCCCCTGTCGCCCGCCCGGCTGGACGTCAGGTGCCACAGGGCACGCACCCCCTCCCCCCTCCTCCGCCACCACAGCGGACCGTCGGGCGCCGACGGGCGTGGAGGGGGCGGGCCGGGGTGCCCCCGCAGGGGGACGAACGGAAAGAGGCTGGACGTTTTCGAAGTGGGTGCACGTTCGTCGCCCGAGCAGGTGCCCCGGGCCGGGACCGACCAGGCACAAGCGGCACCCGCAGACGAAGAAAGCACCCGCACGGCATGGGGGGTCCCCCCGCCGGAGGTAGGGGGAGGGCGGGAAAGACAGGACGGAGGAAGGACAGGACGTGAAGAAGCGGACGGCGGTTTACGGGGAAACGGCGCGGATTTCATGAACGACCGCGAACTGCTGCATTTCGACGCGCACTTCGAGAATATCCTGACCGACGGCCACCGCCTGTACTTCGGGGATTACGGCCTGGCGGTGTCGACAAGGTTCGAACTGTCGTCGGCGGAGGCCGAGTTCTACGAGCGGCACCGGACGTACGACCAGGATTACATCCGTACGCACTTGGTGCGCTGGCTGAAGCGCAATACGGGGAAGGTCCCGGCTCCGGTGCTGGCCCGGCACGGGCAGTTGGCCGAGGAGATGGGGGAGTGGCACAGGGCGTTGCAGACGGAGAGCCGGGAGGCGCCGTATCCGGTTCAGTCGGCGGGCCGCCATCTGACGCGGTAGTCGACGCCGTCGGGGCGGTAGCGGGGGCCGGGGGTGGAGCGCCACTGGGCGGTCAGGACGCGCGGGTCGGCGGGGGTGTCGCGGTGGGGGAGGAGCAGTGCGGTGAGTTCGTCGTAGCGGGCGTCGACGCCGCCCGTGCCGGGGTGGGTGTCGGGCTCGGCCGTACCGGCCTCGTAGCGGGCGTGCCAGGCCGCGAAGAGGGCCCACCGCTCGCGCTCCAGGGCGAGTTGGGCGGCGCCGACGGGCCACACGGCGTAGGTGTCCTCGTACACGAGCCGGAAGTAGTGCGGCTCCCCGTCGATCTCGGCGAGGCCGAAAATCGGGGCGTCGTATCGGTCCAATTCGGCAAAGACCCGCTCGAATCCTTCGCCGATCAGCTCCTGTTCATCCCAGATCTCGGCCATGAACGGAGGCTACGACCTCGGGCCGCCGAGGCGCGTACGTTTCTTGAACGCGGGTCCTCGGACGCGCTCTCAGAACGCGCTGCGGACCCCGTTCACCGTCGCCACAGGCGGCGCCACACCGGCACTTTCGGCGCGGCGCGGGAGGGCGACGACAGCACCACGCGGTCCGGTGTGGGTGGGGCGGGGACGGCCGCGTCCGGGACGTCGGGCAGCTCCAACTCCGGTACGGCGAGGTGGTGGTGAGGGCGCTCCTGGCGGTGGCCGGAGGACGCGGCGGGGCGGTCGCACCAGGCGATGAGGAGTTCGCCGTGGACGTCGGCGGCCTCCCGCACCTGGTCGCGTACGTACGCGTACAACTCGCCGAGTGTGATCAGCCCGTCGCGGTCGCCGTCCGCCTCGCCCGTCCGCAAGCCGTGGGCCAGTGCGTGGGTGAGTCCGGACGGAGCGGCGGCGCCCGAGGCGGTGATGACGGTCCGCCCCCGCCCGCCGAGGTGATCGGCGGTGTCCGCGTCGGAGCAGTCGAGCCACAGGACGATCCGCCGTGAACCGCAGCCGTCCAGCAGCCCGTTGAGGCGGCGCGCGGCGACACCGGCGATGAGCGGCTCACCGTCCGCGCCGCGCGCGCCGGGCGCCGAGACGTGCAGCAGCAGAAGGTCGTCCTCCGCGCGGTCGGCGAGGAAGGCCGTCAGGGCCTGCTCGGCGGGCTCGTCCAGGAGTGTCGTGACGTCGAAGCCGCCGATGCCGGGGTCGCGCAGCGCGTCGGCCAACGCGGCGGCCTCGGCGAGGCGTTCGGGCTCGGGGGCGCGCGGTCGGTCCTCCTCCGGGTCCTGACGCCCGGCACCGGCGATGATCAGCGCGCTCCGCCTGTTCGGCATGTGTTCCGCTCCCCTGGCCGACAAGGCTCTCAGGCTAGGGGCGCGGCCACCGCTCGGGCGCCCGCCGTGCACCGAATACGTTCAGGAATACGCTCCCGGAGACGTTTCGCGACGGCGTTCGCCGCTTTCGGCTCAGGCCGCGTCCTCGGGCGCGGTCGGGCGGACGGCGAGGATCTGGTCGACGCCCATGCGGTTCTCCCCGAAGGACAGGGCGCTGCCGATGAGGTAGAGCCGCCACACGCGGGCGGTCTCCTCGCCGACGAGGGCGACGAATTCGGCCCAGCGGTCCTCCAGCGTCCGGTGCCAGGCCAGGATGGTGCGGACGTAGTGCTCGCGCATCGCGGTGACGGACCGCACTTCGAGACCGGCCTGTTCGAGCAGGCCGACGGTCTCGCCGAGCGGGCGCATGTGCAGGTCGGCGGCGATGTAGGTCTCGATGAAGGCGCCGCCGCCCGGCGCGTTCCGGCCGCGTGACATCTGCTGGACCATCACCCGGCCGCCCGGCCTGAGCCGGTCGTGCAGGGCCGCGGCGAAGGCCGGGTACTCGGCGTCACCGACGTGCTCGCCCATCTCGATGGTGGCCACGGCGTCGTAGCCGCCGCCCGTCTGCCGGGGGCTGTCGCACGGCGGTGGCGCGGCGGCGTGCGGGCCTCGGCGGGATTGTCGTACCCCTCGGATACGTTGCCGTCATGGCTGAATTCGTACTGGTCGCAGGGGCGTGGCTCGGCGCGTGGGCGTGGGACGAGGTGGTGCCCGAGCTGCGGGCGGCCGGGCACGGCGTCCATCCGCTGACGCTGTCGGGGCTCGCCGAGAAGCGGGGCGCCGCGCCGGACGCCGGGCAGCGGACGCATGTCGAGGACATCGTGGCCGAGGTGGAACGGCTCGATTTGCGGAATGTGGTCCTGGTCGGGCACAGCTACTCGGGGATTCCGGTCGGCCAGGCCGCCGGGCGGATCGGCGACCGGCTGGCCCGTATGGTCCTGGTCGACTCCGAAGTGCCGGTCGAGGGCGGGTCGTTCGCGTCCGGCTGGTGGGAGGGGCAGGCCAGATTCGAGGCGATCCTGGCCGAGGGGGACGGCTTCTGGCCGCCGCCCGCCGCCGGGGAGTTCGAGGGCCAGGGCCTGACCGACGAGCAGATCGCCCGGCTCGTCGCGGGCGCGACCCCGCACCCGGCTCCCTCGCTCACCGAGCCCGCCGCGCTGTCCCGCCCGCTCGCCGACCTCCCGACGACGTACATCAAGTGCCTTCTGGACGGCCCGGAGCCGAACAGCGACGTGGCCGCGCTTCTGGACGGCAAGCAGTGGCGGCTGGTGGAGATGAACACCGGGCACTGGCCGATGTTCTCCGAGCCGCGCCAACTCGCCGCGATCCTCGGGGCCGAGACCGCCGCCTGATCCCTGCCGGGCGCGCGTGGGCCTCGGGCCCGCGCGTGTGTCGGGCCCGAGGCGCTGCGGGTCCGTCCTACGTCTGCGGCACCATCACGTCCGCCGGGATACGGCGGCGGACGTCCGCGAGCAGATTCCGCATCGCCATGCGGAAGACCTCGGCCTGGTGCTCGCCGAGGAACGAGGTGTGCCCGAAGACCTCCATGACCACCTGCCCGTGCAGGCGGCCCCACGCCTCCATGAGGAGAGCGACCGCCGCCGGGGGCAGCTCTCCCGGGCCCTCCGGCGGCAGCCGGCCCAGGTGCGCCAGGAGCCGGGGCGGGAGCGCGGGGACGTCGGCCGCCGCGAGCTGCGCCGTACTGAAGCCGTGGAACAGTTCGCGCTGGAAGAGCGCGCTCATCCGGCGGTTGGCCTGGGTGGTGATGCCGTCGTGCGGGGCCGCGTACCCCCGCGGCGGTGTCCCGTAGAGGAGTTGGTACCGCTCGGGGTGGGCGATGGCCCAGTGGCGGTAGCCCTCGGCCGCGACCACCAGGCGCGGCAGGTCCGGCCAGTCCGCCGCGGCTCGGTCGAGCGCGGCACGTACGGCGGCGGTCACGTTTCGCGGGCGTCGGGGTCGTCGCCGACGGGCAGGCTTCCGCCGCCGGGCCGGTCAGCGTCAACCTCGGCCGCCCCGACGGGCAGCGGATCAGCGTGACCAGCTCCCTGACGCCGAGGCCGGACGCGGCCCAGGACCTGGTCGGCGCGGTACGGGACCTCGCGCCGCCCGCCGGAACGCACCCGTTGGTGGGCGGCACCGACGCCGAACTGGTCGACACCAGGCACTCCATCCTCAGCGAGGGCGAGCCGGCCTCCGGTCCCGATCTGGACCGCGAGCCGGTCGCCTCGCAGGGGTGATCAAGCGGGCCCCGCGGCCCCGATGCGTGTGACGGACTCCGCCCCTCCCCGGGCGGGGGCCGTGACGCGTGCCCGGCCCCGTCCGCCGCCCCCTACCCGGCGGATCTGTGTGCGATGCCTTGACGCCCCCGCCGTTCCGCCCGACACTCCATTCGCACGCAGCTCTGAGAGCGCTCTCAGGAATCCTGATATGTCATGCCCGCATCACGCATATCGAGTACGGCATCACGGACGGCGGCTCACGCACGAGCACGACGGACCACGCGCCACGCACCACGGCTCACGCTTAGCTCCCCGCCCCCACGGCAGCTGTCCCCCCACGACCGAAAGGCAGCACCTGCCCATGACGACATCCCCTCCATCCGCCGCCCGCCGCTTCATCAGCGGACGTCCCACGGCCGTGCTCAGCGCCCTGCTCCTCCTTGTGACCGGCATCACCGGCCTTGTGCTGTCCGGCGGTTCGGCGTCGGCGGCCGTCCCCGGACCCGCGGCGGGCTGGACGACCGTGTTCAGCGACGACTTCAACGGGGCGGCGGGCAGCGGCCTCAACCGGTCCAACTGGCTCTACGACATCGGCACGAGCTACCCCGGCGGCGCGGGCAACTGGGGCACCGGCGAGATCGAGACCTCCACCGACTCGACGCAGAACGTCTACCAGGACGGCTCCGGCCACATGGTGATCAAGCCGATCAAGGACGCCTCGGGACACTGGACTTCGGGCCGCGTGGAGACCCAGCGCACCGACTTCGCGGCCCCCGCGGGCGGTCAGCTCGAAATCAGCGCTTCGATCCAGCAGCCCAACCCCCAGAGCGGGCTCGGCTATTGGCCCGCCTTCTGGGCGATGGGCGCCGCCGCCCGCCCGGTCAGCGCCACCAACTGGCCCAGCATCGGCGAGATCGACATCATGGAGGACGTCAACGCCCTCAGTAAGCACTCCACCACCTTCCACTGCGGGCAGTGGGCGGGTGAGTGCCACGACCCCGACGGCATCACCAGCGACCTCCAGCCGTGCGCCGGTTGCCAGACCGGCTTCCACAAGTACTCGGCCGTCATCGACCGCACCAACACCTCCGCCGAGCAGCTCCGCTTCTACCTCGACGGCAATCTCACCTTCACCGTCAACGAGAACCAGGTCTCCGTCGCCACCTGGCAGGCCGCCGTCGACCACGGCTTCTTCGCCATCTTCGACGTCGCCATCGGCGGCTCCTACCCCAACAAGGTCTGCGGCTGCACCTCCCCGTCCGCCGACATCAGCTCCGGCGCGGGCATGAGCGTCGACTGGTTCGCCGTGTACCAGACGACCGGCGGCAGCAGCGGCACGGTCGGCGGCACGAACAACGGCGGTACGTCGTCCGGTACGAGCACGGGTACGAGTTCCGGCACTAGCTCCGGCACTAGCTCCGGTACGAGTTCCGGCACCAGCTCCGGTTCGAGCGCGGGCAGCTCGGGCGGCAGCACCACCACGCCCGACTACACCGCCGGTGTCACCTCCACCAGTTCCACGCAGGCCCGCATCTCCTTCACCCCGACCACCCCGGCCGCCTACGTCGACGTCCACTACCTCGTCAACGGCGCGGGTCAGCAGAATTTCCGCATGACCAACTCCTCCGGCACCTGGACCCAGACCGTCAACGGCCTCTCCACCGGCAGCGTTCTCACGTACTGGTTCACGTACGAGAAGAACGGCCCCCAGTACGACTCGCCGCACTACACCTTCACCCAGGGGTCCTGACCCCGGCTGGCGTGTGCCTGCTTCGGCTGTGCCTGCTTCGGCGGGGCCGCCCGGACACCGTGTCCGCGCGGCCCCGCTGGCGTTCGCGGGCGAGGTGCGCCAGGCGAATATGCCAGGTCAAGGAGTGGTTGACGCGCATAGACAAGGTCGGGCAGTCTCATGAGTCTGTGAACCCCCCATGGGAGGCGTGATGTTGAGACGGTACGTCCGTGCATTACTCGCAATTGTCATGCTTGCGTCAGCTATCCTCGTCGGAACCGCCGTGACGGCGGGCAGCGCCCATGCGGCCGGCTGCTACTCCTGGGGCCGCACCCTCAGCCAGGGCGCGAGCGGTGAGGACGTCCGCCAGCTCCAGATCCGGATCGCCGGATACCCCGGCTACGGCGCGGTGCTGGCGACCGACGGCCAGTTCGGGCCGGCGACCAAGTCCGCCGTCGTGCGTTTCCAGCAGGCGTACGGCCTCACGGCGGACGGCATCGCCGGGCCGCAGACCTTCGCGAAGATCGGCGCGCTCCAGGACACCGACTGCACCCCGATCCACTTCACCTTCGGCGAGATGAACCGCTGCAACACCACCTGGGCGGGCGGCGCGGTCAGTGCGGCCACCGCCCGTGACAACGCCCTGCGGCTCATGTGGAAGCTGGAGGCGCTGCGCCACGCGCTGGGCGACCAGCCGCTCAACACGAGCAGCGGCTTCCGCTCCGCCTCGTGCAACAGCGCCGTCGGCGGGGCGGCGAACAGCAACCACATGTACGGCCGTGCCGTCGACCTGATCGGCTCGCCGAGCTACTGCCGCATCGTGCAGGAGGCCCGCTACCACGGCTTCAACGAGATCCTCGGCCCCGGCTACCCGGGCCACAGCACCCACGCCCATCTCGGCGACCAGAGCTCCCGTTACTGGAGCGCCTCCTCCTGCGGAATCTGATTCCCGCGCCCCGTGGCCGACGCTCCCCCCTCCGCCTCGGCCACGGGGTTCCGCACCGCCCGGCGAGTGTCAGTGGTCGCGTTTACGCTGACACCGAAAGAGCGGGGCAGGGGCGGGACGAAGGGGTGGGGATCGCAGATGGGCGGCGACAGTTGGAGCCGGGCCGGGGCGTATCAGCCGGATCTGGCGGCGGCGTTCCGGGCCGAGCAGGAGCGCGAACTCTCCGAGGACGACCACGGGTTCGGGACCATGACGATGGCCGAGCGCTGGGAGGACCCGGACTGGCAGGAGTACATCATGACCGGCGGTACGGCCTCCGTACTCGACCAGATCGAGGTCGTCGCACCCGACAACGACGAAGAGGGGCCGTTCATGCGCCCCTTGACCGACGCGGAGATCCGCGCCTGGTGCCCCGGCGGCCGTCCCACCGAGGCCGAGTGGACCGCCGCGCTGACGGACCGCGGCGACCTCTACCCCGACCGCGCGGCGGGCAACTGCACCGTCCTCTACGACGCCGACGGCAAGCCGGTCTCGATCGGCTACTGGGGCGTCACGGCGGACTGACCGCGGCGGGCCGTGGCGGGGCGGGGGCCGGGCCGGGGCCGGCTCGGGCAGGACGGCCTATCCGGGCAGGACGGCCTGTCCGGGCCTCCGGACGGAGAACTCGTTGCCGTCGGGGTCGAGGAGCAGGACGTCGGCTCCGGCGTCGGTCTCCGCGGCCTCGGGGCGCGTGGCGCCCAGGGCGAGGAGGCGGTCGACCTCGGCGGAGCGGTCGGCGCCGGCGGGGAGGGCCAGTTCGAAGAAGAGGCGGTTGGCGCCGGTCTTGGGGGCGACGGGCGGGCCGCCCCAGGTGATCTTCGTACCGCCCTCGGGGGACTGGATCGCGGTCTCCTCGTCCTGGTCCCAGACCAGGGGCCACCGCAGGGCCTCGCTCCAGAAGTAGCCGACCTCGCGGGTGCCGTCGCAGGCCAGGGCGCCGATGACGCCGGTGTCGGCGAGGAATGTGTTGCCTGGCTCGATGACGCAGAATTCGTTGCCGTCAGGATCGGCGAGCACGACGTGCCCCTCTTCGGGGAGTTGGCCGATGTCGATGTGCTGTCCGCCCAGTTCCAGCGCCCTGGCCACCGTCTGCCGCTGCTCCTCGGCGGAGGCGCTCGTCAGGTCGAAGTGCGCTTGATTCTGGCGGGCCTTGGGCTCCTGGCTCGGCAGGAAGCGGATACGGAAGCCGCCGGTCGCCCCGTCCGCGGCGGGCGGCACGATCGCGACACCGCCCTGCGCGTCCTCTTCCTCACCGGAGGTCACCTCCCAGCCCAGCACCCCGGACCAGAACCTCGCCAGCCCCGTCGGCCGCGTCGCGTTGAAACAGATCGCGAACAGTTCACTGCTCATACCCCGTACCTCTCCGATCCCTCGACGTCCGAGCCGCACCCTAGACACGCCCGTCCGCCCCCGCACCTGAGTTCCGCCCCGGGCGGCGACGCCGAGCCCCGGCCCGGAGGAGCCCCACCGGCCCACCGGTCCAATGGCCCACCCGCGCGTCAGGAACTCAGGTGCTCGTGCAGCATCTTCCACACCCCGTCCCGCTTCACGATCACGTTCGTGCCCCGTCCCTCCCCTGACCGGGGCTGACCGTCCACCACCCCCGTCCAGGAGAAGCGGTACCGGCACACGGCGTGGTCGGCGCCCAGCACGACCCACTCAAGATCCCTGATCGCGTACACCTCGTCCCGGATCGCCTCGAAGGTCCGCTCGACCGCCCCCGCGATTTCCTCCAGACCCCGGTACGAACCATCGGAGAACCAGTAGACGGCGTCCGGGACGATCAACGGCACCACGCGTGCGATGTCGTGACTGTTGTTGGCCTGCTCGTACCGCGCCATGAACGCCGTGAGCTCGGCTGCGGGATTCGACATGCGCCGGGCTCAGGCGGCCGGGAGGGCGGTGGCAGTGGTGTCGGCGGTGGTGTCGGCGGCGGTGTTGGCAGTGGCGGTGGCGTCGGTGTCGGCGAGCAGGATCGCGGCGACGGCGTCCGGGGCCTCGTGCATGGCGTCGTGGCCGGTCGGGAGGTCGTGGACCTGCCAGGCGGGGTCGGCCTGGAGGCGGGCGCGGAGGCCGGCGAAGGGTGTCCGGTTCTCCCAGCCCGAGCAGTAGACGAACTCGCGGCGGGGGACGCGGGCGACCGCGCCGGTGAGCCGGATCGTCTGGAGGAAGGCGGCGAGGGGATGGGGGCGGCGGCGGGGATCGCCGCCGTCCGGCGGCCGGACGGAGTAGCCGGTGGCCGCGGCGCCGGCGGCGAACACCTCCCGGAAGTGGTCGTTCGTCGACGACCAGCACGAATCACCGTCGCGCGGTACGTAGGCGTCGAGGTGCACCAGCCGGGAGATCCGGCCCTCGGCGCGGTCGGCCGCGGCGGCGACCACCATCCCGGCGTAGCTGTGGCCGACGAGCGTCGCGCCGGTGACGCTGTGGCGGTCCAGGCACCGCAGCACGTCGTCGGCGTGCGTGTCGAGACCGGCGGTCGCGACCGTCGCGCTGTCGTCGTCCGGCCGCAGACCGGTCAGGGTCAGGGCGTGCACGGTGTGCCCGGCGCGCTCCAGCAGCGGGACCACCGCCTCGAACGACCAGGAGCCCTTCCACGCGCCGGGTACGAGGACGAACGTCGCCATGTGCTTCTCCTTCGCCGGGGGACACGCGGCCCGGTCGGGCGCTCGGCGCGCCGCGGGACCACTTCGTACAGAGCCAGTCTCACGGGGTCACGCGGTGGCGTGGTACCGCTACGATGCCAAGTCATGCCCGTTCGCCGCCAACCCCGCCAGGCCGCCGGTGTGACGTCCCACGTGTGGCCGTCCGGCGGGCGCCACCTCTGGCCGTCCGGCGAGGCGAGCGAGGTGCGGTCGCACGCACGCGGGCACCTGGTGTACGCGGCCAGCGGCGTCCTGGCGGTCCACACCGAGCGCGGCACGTCGATCGTGCCCGCCGACCGGGTCGCCTGGACCCCGGCGGGGTTCACGCACCACCACCGCGCCCACGGCGTCACCGACATGCGGATCGTCTTCCTCACGCCGTCCCTCGCCCGGCTCCTGCCCGGCCACCCCGCCGTGTTCCTCGCCTCCGGCCTCGCCCGCGAGGTCCTGCTCGCCCTGACCGGACCCCGCGCGCACGACGCCGACGTGCCCGCGCACAGCCCCGCCGCGCGCTCCCGCCTTCTGCGCGTCCTCGTCGACGACCTCCAGGAAGCGCACGAACAGCCCCTGCACCTGCCGCAGCCCGCGGACGACCGGCTGCGAGCCGTCGCCCGGATCCTCTACGAGAATCCGGCGGACAACTCCACGCTGGCCGAACTCGGCAGGACGATCGGCGCCAGCCCCCGCACCCTCAGCCGGCTCTTCCACGACGAACTCGCCATGACCTTCTACGAGTGGCGCACCCAACTGCGCATCCACCACGCGCTCGTGCTCCTCGCCGACGGCCGCGACACCCTCCGCACCGCCGCCGCCTGCGGATGGGCCAACCCCAGCAGCTTCATCGCCGCCTTCACCGCCGTCCTCGGCACAACCCCCGGCCGCTACCGGACCAACCGCCCCGCCCCCAGGCCGCCTTCGGCGTCGTGAAGCGGAGACTCGTCATCGCGACCAAGGTCGTCGCCACGGCTCGATTCCGGTCCTGGCTCGTCACTCAGGCCCAGGGGCGCGCCCACGGCGGCATCGCCGTGGCCCCCGCTGTCGCGCCTGCGGCTGTCAGGGCTTGATGACGACGGAGCGCACGATCTTGTCGGCGAAGGTCTGCCGCTTTTCGTCCCACAGCGGCCACAGATAGCCGAGCCCGCAGCAGACGGCGTCGAGGATGTGCAGGAGCCAGCGGCCGAAGGCCCTCCCGAAGCCGAGGACTTGCCCGTCGGCCTCGCGTAGGAGGTGGATGCCGACGGCCTTTTTGCCGGGGGTCTGCCCGGTGGTGCCCGCCACGTAGCTCAGACCGATGGCAATCAGGAGGACGAGAAGCGCGCCCCACTGGGCGGCTGCCGGCGTGCTGCCCAGCGAGTACCAGACGATGCGTTCGGGCACGTACATGATGATGCCGTCGATCAGTGCCGCCGCTACCCGTCGGCCCCACGACGCCAGTGGCGGCATCCCGCCCGCCGGCACCTGCCCGTACACAGTCTGATCCGTAGGCCCCCCACGGGGATATTCCGGCAACCCATTTCCCGAGCCCGGTTGTTGCGGCGCAAGCACCCCGCCCACACCCGTTCCACCGCTACTTCCACCGCCCGACGGCGACGCCCCTCTGTCATCCATGGCCCGGAGTAAAGCAGATCATGCGAACGAGTGATCGCCCCCTCCGCATGGAATGACTCCCTCCGGATATGCCCGTGATCTCCATCGTCCGCCCACCCGCCAGAAGACCCCTTTATGCACCCTTGACCTGAGCATGTACATCACATGTAAGTTCTGCGAACTTGTGGGAATTCTGTGGCTCCGGGTGGGGACTTTGGGGCTGGGGTGGGGAGAGCTCTGTGGTGAGCAGACATGCGCGCAGGTCGTTGATTGCTGCCGTGGCGGCGGTAATGGTGACGGGCGGCCTCGCGCCGTTGGGTGCGGGCGGGCAGGCGTTCGCCGCTCCTCCTTCGCAGACAGCGGAGAAGTCCCCGCAGGGAAAGGCCGCTTCGGCCCTCACCGAGGACGCCGCGAAGGCACAGGCCGCGTCGTCCGGGGCAGATGTGGAGATCACGTCGCTGCGGTCGGAGTCGAGCGAGACGTACGCCACGGCCGATGGCCAGTTCGAGGTGGTGGAGCATGTCCGGCCGGTGCGTGCCCGGATTCGCGGCGGGTGGCAGCCGGTTGACAACACTCTGACCGCGACGGCGCAGGGAACGGTGGTCCCGAACGCGACGACCGTGGGGATCACCTTCTCCGGCGGCGGCAGCAGCCCGTTGGTGTCGCTGGACAACGCGGGCAAGAAGCTGGCGTACACGTGGCCCGCGCTGCTCCCCGTGCCGACGCTCGACGGTGACACGGCCACGTACAAGAACGTTTTCCCTGACGTCGATCTGCAGATGCGTGCCGATGTGGACGGCTTCCACCAGGTGCTGGTCGTGCGCACGGCCGAAGCCGCGAAGAACCCTGCACTCACTCAACTCAAGCTGGGAGTGCAGGGGCAGGGGCTGCGCCTGGCCGAATCGGTCGGCGGTGGCCTGGAAGCTACCGACGAGGCGGGCGGAGGTGTCGCATTCGAGGCCCCCCAGCCGCTGATGTGGGATTCGGCACGTCCTTCCGGCGCTCAGACACCGTCCAGGACCGCGAACGGGCGGGCTGGCGCTTCGAGTGAGGCGGGGGCAACCGACGATCTCGGTCCCGGAGACGCCTCGAACATCGCCCCGATCGATGTCGAGGTGTCTGCCGACGGGAGCGAACTGCATCTGACACCCGACCAGAACATGCTGGCCGACGCGGGCACCCGCTTCCCGGTGTTCATCGACCCGCAGACGTACACGCCGAAGGCGTCGTCGTGGACGATGGTCTCGCGGTACTGGGCGTCCTCACCGCAGTGGCGGTTCAACGGGGACTCCGACGCGGGTGTCGGCTACTGCGGCTGGGACTACTGCGCCCCGTACGACCTGAAGCGGCTGTTCTACCAGTTCTCCACGTCGAAGTTCATCGGCAAGACGATCGTCAAGGCCACTTTCGTCGGGCATGAGACGCACTCGGCGAGCTGCGACAAACGCGTGGTCGAGCTGTGGCGGACCAAGCCGATCAGCTCGTCGACGACGTGGAACACGCAGCTCGCCAGCGGATTCTGGGCAGACGCACTCGGCACGGCCGATGTCGCCAAGGGCGGCGGTTCGGGATGCCCGGCCGGTGACGTGGAGTTCGAGGCCACGGACGGTGTGAAGTACGCGGTCTCTCACGGCTCTTCCACGGCCACGTTCGGTCTCAAGGCGACGGAAGAGGGGGACAAGTACGCGTGGAAACGGTTCTCCGACGACGCGTTCCTGCGGGTGAAGTACAACAAGCCGCCGACGCAGATCAAGATGTCGCAGTTGTCGATGAATCCGGGCGGGACGTGCAATCCGCTCGGGAGCTCCACGCGGTTTGTGCCCACGGTCTCGGCGGTGAACGTCACCGACCCCGACGGAGACCACGTCGCCGTTCAGTTCGCGCTTCTGTGGGATGCGAGCAGAGGTACGAACCGGACGACGCACTGGACGTCAGCGTGGACGACGGCCAAGGCCTCGGGCTCCAGTTTCTCGATCGCCCTCCCCTCGACCATCCCGGAGAACCTCAAGATCGGGTGGACGGTACGTGTGGCGGACTACGACGAGGAAAATCGGTACAGCTACTCCCCCTGGTCGTACGACGGGGCCGCGACCGCTTGCTACTTCGTCTACGACACCAGCGCACCGGCAAGCCCGACGATCACCTCCGGCGACTACCCGCCGATCAACGTCAACGATCCGCTGGACCCGAGCTATGACGGTGTCGGCCGGTATGGCACCTTCACCATCTCCTCTCCCACCGACAGCAGCACCACGAAGTACTGGTACGGGGTGAACGAAGAGCCGTCATCGGCCAACGTGATCACCACCACCGCGGGCGCGGCCAAGACGATCAAGTTCCGCCCCACGAAATCCGGTGTCAACATCGTCTATGCCTCCACACTCGACTCGTTGGGCAACAAGCGCGCGCCGACGTCGTACATGTTCAAGGTGAAGGCCGGCCAGCCGGCCAGGGCCGCGTGGAAGTTGGACGACCCAGCCGGTGCGACCGCCGCCGAAGGCAGTGGCGGAGAGCGGACGCTCGACATCGCGGGCAACCCCACGCTGGGTGTTCCGGGCGCCGTGGGCAATGCGGTCACGTTCGACGGGATCGACGACTACCTGCACTCCGACATCCCCACGGTGAACACGTCGTACGGGTTCTCGGTCGCCGCGTGGGTGAATCTGTCCACGATGCCGGGCTCGTCGGCAGTAGTGGCCGCGCAGCCGGGCAACAAGAGTCCAGGGTTCGAGCTGTACTACAACAAGACGGCCGATCGCTGGGCGTTCAACCAGTACACGGCCGACACGACTTCAGCGACACCAGTAGAAGCGGCGCAGGCCGCCGGCGGCGGCGTCCATCCGGGTGAGTGGGTTCACCTGGCGGGTGTCTACGACTCGGCGGCCGACCTGATGACCCTCTACGTCAACGGAGTCGCGGCGGGTACGAAGGCGTACGCCACCCCATGGGACGCCCGCCGAGGACTGCAGATCGGCGCGGGCTCCCACAGCGGAAGCCCGACCTCCTTCTTCCCCGGGTCCATCGATGACGTACGGATCTACGACAAGCCCCTGGTACAGAACGACGTCACCAGGCTGGCCAACAAGCAGCCGCTGGACACCGGACGCCCAGCCCGAGCCGTCTTCTCCCTCGACGAGGGAGCGACGCAGGACGACGGCGCTGCCACCACGGTGATCAGCGGACACGCAGACGTGCAGGCCGCCACGTACAAGGGCGGGGCGACGCCCGGTCAACCAGGTGTCTACGGCAACGCACTGACGCTCGACGGAGTCGACGACTACGCGGCCACTACGTTCCCGCACGTCAACGCAGTCGACAGTATGTCCGTGGTGGCGTGGGCGAAGCTCTCGGTCAAGCCCGACCACGGCGCGGTCGTCGTGACCCAGGCAGGGTCCTCACGTCCGAGTTTCGAGATCTACTACTCCAACGCACTCGGCTGGACGTTCGGCCAGTTCACCACGGACGCTCCCAGCGCCACACTGGTCCGGGCCGCACAAGGCGACACAACGAAATCCCCGGCCGGTGTGTGGACGCAGTTGGTCGGCACCTACGACGGTGTCGCCGATGAGATGCAGTTGTACGTGAACGGCGTCCATGTGACCACCACCAGCTTCGCCACCCCCTTCTACAGCACTGGCGGCGTACAGATCGGTGCGAGTTCATTCGACCATGTCGCGGGGGACTTCTTCCCCGGACAGATCGATGACGTCCAGCTCTTCGACCGGGCGCTGTCCGGTCCCGAGGTGTCCGACCTGTACCGGTCCAGGCCGATCGTGGCAGGCCGGTGGAAGCTGGACGCCGTCTCGGGCAGCCCCGCTGTCTCTCCCGACGATCTGCCCACAGCAGCGGACCGGCACCCGCTGAATCTGGGTACCGGGGCGAGTATCGACACCAGCAGCATGGTGGGAACAGGCAGTCTGCTGCTTGACGGTTCGAGCAACGGCTACGCCTCCACCACGGCGTCACCGATCCACACCAACACCAGCTTCACCGTCAGCGCCTGGGTCAAAGGACCGCGGCCGACATCGCCACGGACCGTGCTGAGCCAGGCGGGTGTGAAGAACTCCGCCTTCGCCGTGCGCTACGTCCCTGACCCGGACGACCCGAACGCCGGGCGATGGCAGTTGGACATGGCCACCACAGACGACAGCGCCGCGAAACACTCTCTCGCAGAGCACACCAATTTCCAGGACGACGGCTGGAGCAACATCACCGTGGTCTACGACGCCTTCGCTGCGCAGATGCGCCTGTACGTCGACGGCGGACTGCGTCAGTCGGTGTGTGCGGACGACGACGGGGACGGCACGCAGAACGACCCGACGTGTACGACGAAGGTGTCCTGGAACTCCGACGCGCATCCCTTCGACGCGACCAAGGGACTGCAGATCGGACGCTCCCTGAACGGCGGCACCTTCGGCGAGAACTGGTCGGGCGCGATCGACGACGTGTGGGTCTTCCAAGGCGCCGCCAACGACGAGCAGATCGCAATCCTGGCTAATGGAAACGCGATCCCCACCAATCCCGGCCCCTGACCGGCCATGGCGGGGTGGCCGCACCAACTGTGCGGCCACCCTGCTGAGCAGTCCCAGTACCACCCTTTTGACCACGACCTTTCGGCGGACTGCCCCGAACCGGGGCGAGGGGGCATGGCTTGTGCGGCCCAGGACGGATTTCATGATGAAGCGGGCAAGGACAGCGACGACTTCTGCGGGCATGAGACGACGGATTCGCCGCAGGATCGCCGCAGTCGTCTCCGGCGCCCTGATCGCCACCCTGTTGCAAGGGGCGGTCCTCCCTGTGGCGGAAGCCGACGACATGCCGGGGATTCCGGCGTCGGAGAAGGCACTCAGCGGCCACGACGTGAAGATGGCACCCCGCCAGACCAAGGGTGCGCCTGGCATCCCCCAGTGGACGCCGAAACAGAACTGGCCGAAGGCCAGTACCGCGCAGGTGACACTCCCCGCCCCGGGAAAGACCGCCACCGCCGTCCGCGCCGGAAGCACCGCGGTGGCGCTCACCACCGCGACCGCACAGACCGCCCGGGCGAAGACGGCGAGTACGCCCCTGGAAGGCGCCGCCACCGTACGAGTGCTTGACCATCAGGCCGCCCAGCGGGCCGGCGTGGACGGCATGCTCTTCTCTGTCAGCCGCCAGAACGCAGCCCGCGGGAACGCGGTGGGACTGACCGTGGACTACAGCGCCTTCTCCCAGGCCTACGGAGGCGGTTACGCCGCCCGGGTCCGACTGGTGCAGCTCCCGGCCTGCGCGGCCACCACGCCTGAAGAGCCGTCCTGCTCCACGCGTACTCCCGTTCCGGCCCGTAACGACCCGGCTGCCCACAGCCTTACCGCGGCATCGGTAGGCGTGCCTGCCGCGGGCCAGTCGCTGCTGCTCGCCGTGGCCACCGGGACATCGAGCGATCACGGTGACTACAAGGCGACGCCGCTGTCGTCGTCCGCGACGTGGAACGCCAACCTGAACACTGGTGACTTCACCTGGTCCTATCCGATGCCCACACCGGATGTGCCAGGAAAATTCACTCCGACTGTCAAGCTCGCCTACTCCTCCGACTCTTTGGACGGACGTACGTCCAACTCCAACAATCAGGCGTCCTGGGCCGGCGACGGTTTCAACCTCTGGTCCGGTTCGATCGAGCGCAGTTACAAGCCATGCGCCGACGACAACGTGAAGAACGCCGACGGGAAGGCTCCCGGAGACCTGTGCTGGGCCTATGACAACGCGACGCTCTCCTTCAACGGGCACGCAGGAGAGCTCATCGCAACGGGAACCAACACCTTCCGTCTCAAGGGCGACGACGGCACCAAGATCGACCGCATCTACGGTGACACGAACAACGTCCGGGCCAACGGGGCTCGCAACGACGAGTACTGGAAGGTGACGACCACCGACGGTACCCGCTACTACTTCGGCTACAACCGGCTCCCCGGCTGGGCCACCGGCAACGCAGTCACCAACTCGGCCTGGACCGTGCCGGTCTACGGCGACGACTCCGGTGAGCCCTGCAACGCGGCCACATTCGCCAACTCCTGGTGCCAGCAAGGCTGGCGCTGGAATCTCGACTACGCGGTCGACGTCCACGGCAACGCCATCGCCTACTTCTACAACAAGGAGACCAACACCTACGCCCGCAACCTGAAGCCCGCCGACGAAACCGCGTACGACCGCGGCGGCAGCCTCGACCACATCGAGTACGGGCTACGGGACAGTTCCGTCTACTCCGCCAAGGCACTCGCCCGTGTCGACTTCGCCTCAGCCGAGCGCTGCATCCCCGAAACCGGCGTCACCTGCGACGCGGGCACGATCAACGACAAGTCGTTCTACTGGTACGACACCCCGTGGGACCTGAACTGCGCCGCGGGCGCGGACTGCACGAAGTCCGCGTCCCCCACGTTCTGGACCCGCAAGCGCCTCACCGACGTCACCACCCAAGTCCTCAAGCCGGACAGCAGTGGCTACAACCCCATCGACACCTGGCACCTGGACCAGGGCTGGGGCATGGCCGACATCGACTACCAACTGCTCCTCAAGTCGGTCAAGCACACCGGCAAGTCGGCCACGCCGGACATCCCGCTGCCGCCGGTCACCTTCGGATACGACCAGCGCACCAACCGCCTCAAACAACCCGGCGACGACACGGCACCGTTCATCAAGGAGCGGCTGGCCACAGTCGTCGACGAATCCGGCGGACAACTCGACGTCACCTACTCCGCGGCCACCTGCGACGCCGCCCACCTGCCGACGCCGGCGTCCAACACCACCCGCTGTTTCCCGGTCTACTTCACCAAGCAGGGCGACACGGATCCCACTCTGCAGTGGTTCAACAAATACGTCGTCGACACCGTCGTCCGGACCGACCGCACCAAATCGTCGCCGGACATGGTCACCCGCTACTCCTACCTCGACGGGGCGGCCTGGCACTACGACGACGATGAAGGGCTCACCAAGGAGAAGTACAAGACCTGGTCGACCTGGCGCGGCTACGGCCACGTCCGGGTCCAGACCGGCGGTCAGGACCCGGTCGGTATGAAGACCCAGACCGACCACTACTTCCTGCGAGGCATGGACGGCGACAAGGGCGACACCAACCCGGTCACCGTCTCCGACGACCACGGCGGCACCATCACCGACAGCGACCCCGTGGCGGGCTTCGAGTACAAGACCGAGCAGTACAGCGCGCCGGGCGGCAAGGTCTTGTCGAAGACCGTCAACACCCCCTGGTTCCACGAGACGGCCAAGCGGGTGCGGGACTGGGGCACGACCACGGCCGACCTCACCGGTACCGCGAACACTCGCACCTGGGCCTCGCTGGACAACGGCGCGGGAACCACCTGGCGGCAGACCTACAAGGTCAACAGCTTCGAGAACACCGCCGGGCGCGTCGTCAAGACCGATGACTTCGGTGACGAAAGCACTCCCGCCGACGATCAGTGCACCCGCGTCACCTACGCGGACAACACCAGCGTGTGGCTGCTCACCGCCGTCGCGCGCAGCGAGACCGTTGCCGTCAACTGCTCCGCCACCCCGAACCGGGCCAAGGACGTTCTCTCCGATGTCCGCACGGCCTACGACGGACTCGACTACGGTGTCGCGCCCACCAAGGGCGACGCCACCCACATGGCATCCCTGAAGAGCCATGACGGCAGCAAAGCTACCTACCTTGAGGCCGGCACCACATACGACAGCACCTACGGTCGGCCTCTGACCGCGACGGACCTCACCGGTACTGTCACCGCCACCGAAACCACGAGCCCGGTCCGTACCAACCGCACTGACGGTCGGACGATGACCACGGCCTACGCCCCGGCGACAGGCTTTCCGACGACCGTAACCGTGACCTCGCCGCCAGCGGTGCCAGGCACGGCATCGACCTCACAGGCGACGAAGACCACCTACGACACGCTGCGCGGCCTGGCCACAACGGTGTCGGACACCAACACCAAGCGCACCGACATGACATACGACGCGCTCGGCCGCAGCCTGAAGGTCTGGCTGCCCAACCGGTCCAAGGCCAACAGCGACATCCCGAACTACCAGTTCGTCTACACCATCACCGACACCAAACCGATCTCGGTCGCCACCAAAACGCTCAAGAGCGACGCCGGGCAGCAGACCTCCTACGCCCTCTACGACGGATTCCTGCAGCCCCGGCAGACCCAGGCGCCCGGCCCGAACGGCGGACGCCTGGTCACCGACACCTTCTATGACGAGCGCGGCCAGGCAGTCATGACCTTCGCTCCGTACTACAACACCAGCGCGCCTTCCACAGAACTGCTGAAGCTCGATGACGCTCTCGGTGTCGAGACCCAGACCCGCAACACCTACGACGGCCTGGGCCGCGTCGTCCAGACCCAGCAGGTTTCGGGCAACAGCGGCGGCGGTGGCATTCTGGCAACCACCAGCACCACGTACGGCGGCGACCGCATTACGGTCACGCCGCCGAGGGGAGCCACTCCGACCACCACGGTGGTCGACGCACGCGGCCGAACCACCGACCTGCTCCAGTACCACGCAGCCACCCCCACCGGAGCGGCCGACACGACCCATTACGGCTACACGCCCGCCGGGAAGCTGGAGAAGATCACCGACCCGTCGGGCACTGTCTGGTCCTACGGATACGACCAGCGTGGCAACCAGACCGGTGCGCACGACCCGGACAAGGGTGACACCTCCTCGGTCTTTGACGACCGCAACCAGCTCGTCTCCACCACCGATGCCAGTCACCAGACGATCACGCATGTGTACGACGGCCTGGGCCGCGAGACCGAGACCCACGACGGCGCGGCGACCGGAACCCTGCTGACCAAGCACGTCTGGGACCCGTCCGACTACAAAGGCCAGCTCGCCTCCGCCACCCGCTACGTCGGCGGAGCCACCGGGACCGCGTACACCACCACGTACAACATCTACGACTCCCTCTACCGGCCCAACCGGATCACCACCACCATCCCCTCCGTCACCGGCGAGGAAACACTGGCCGGGTCATACCAGACCAACGTCAAGTACAACGCCAACGGGACCGTTCAGTCGACCGGCTACCCCGCAGCGGGCTCGCTGCCTGCCGACACTCTGGCTCCCACGTACAACGACGTCCTACGTCCGACCAAGGTGACCGGAACCGGCGGCACGACGTACCTCACCGATGCCGTCTACAGCTTCACGGGCAAGCCGCTCCAGTACACCTACCAAAGCGGCGGCAAGAAGACCCAGGTCACCAACACCTACCAGTGGGGCACACAGCGCCTGGCCAACGCGCGCGTCGACCGTGAGGACGTGCCCGGCACCGACAAGTCCTCCACCTACGGCTACGACGAAGCCGGGAACGTCACCTCAATCAACGACATCTCGCGCGACGGCACCGACAATCAGTGCTTCACCTACGACTACCTCAGCCGTCTCACCGAGACCTGGGCCCAAACGGCCGCCACCTGCGGCGACCCCAGCGCCGCGCTTCTCGGCGGACCGGCCCCCTACTGGCAGTCGTACACCTACGACCTCAGCGGCAACCGCAAGACCGAAACACTCCACGACCCCAACGGGGTGACGGCCAACGACGTCCACCGCGCCTACATCAATCCGAGCGCGACAGCGGCGCGGCCGCACACTCTCAGCGAAGTCGACACCACCGGAGCGACTGGAACAGCGGCCGACTACTACACCTACGACGCCACAGGTAATACCGCCACCCGCACTATCGGCGGCGACAAGCAGACCTTGATCTGGGACGCCGAGGGCCACCTCACCAAGGTCACCGAGGACGACGGAAACGGCGGCACCAAGACCGTCGTCTCCTACGTCTACGACGCCGACGGCAACCGCCTGATCACTCGCACCGCCACCGACACCACCGTCTACCTCGGCTCCACCGAGATCACCCTGACCAAGGGTGCCACCAAGGCCAAGGCCACCCGCTATTACGACCTCGGCGGCGGCACCCAGGCGATCCGCACCGACGACAACAAACTCAGCTTCCTCATCGGCGACCACCTCGGCACTTCCCAACTGGCCATCTCCGCGACCGACCTGGCCATGCAGCAGCGCCGTTCCACTCCCTTCGGCGGCGCCCGCGGCACCCCGCCGGCCAACTGGCCCGGCAGCAAGGGCTTCATCGGCGGCACCATCGACCAGGGCACCGGCCTCACCCACCTAGGCGCCCGCGACTACGACCCCACCACCGGCCGCTTCATCAGCGCCGACCCCATCCTCGACACCGCCGACCCGCAGCAGATGAACGGCTACAGCTACAGCAACAACAGCCCGGTCACCTACAGCGACCCCAGCGGCCTCCGTACCGACTGCGGCAGCAGCAGCCGCGACGGCGCCGCCTGCCCCAAGAACGACCAAAACGGCAACGGCCTGCCCGACAACGGCAAACAAACCGGAAACAGCCCCGCTCCCGTAACGACGAGCGCGGACACGGACACGTCCTCCTGCGACCAGGACTGCCAGCGTATGAGGGACGCCTACAAGTGCGGTGTCCTCGGCTGCCAGGCAACACACAACCTTGGCGAATGGTGCCAGCACAACGAAGTCCTGTGCTACGCGCTCTCCAAGTCCGAAGGGTTCAACCGCACGATACAGAAAATCTGGGACACCGAGAAGGAAATACTCGGGATCTCTGGCTTTGAGTCATGCAGAAACGGAGACCTCCTAGCCTGCGCGGAACTCCAGGCGAGCGTCGTATTCCAGAGCAAGCTGAGAGTCCTTGCGGCAGCGCTTCGCGAGGGCAACAAGTACACCGGTGGCACTCTAGGATGCCTGACGAACAGCTTCTCGCCGTCCACCCTCGTGCTCATGAAAGACGGCAAACTCAAGCCGATCAAGGACATCAAGCCCGGCGACGAGGTCGAAGCGGCAGACCCGAAAACCGGAAAACACATCGGCACCCGCCGCGTAACCGCCAGACTCGTCCACCACGACGACGACCTGACCGACGTCACAGTCCAGGCCTCGACCGGCGAGACAAAGACGCTTCACACCACTTCCCGCCACCCCTTCTGGGACGACACCAGCCACACCTGGGTGGAGGCAGGTCAGCTCACACCAGGCCATGTCCTCAACACGGAGGACAACAAGCACACCCGCATCCTCTCTGTCGCCGGCCGGCCCGGCGCCGCCGCGATGTACAACCTCACCATCGAACAGCTCCACACGTACTATGTACTCGCAGGGGATACCCCGGTCCTCGTTCACAATTCCAACTGTGGCTGGGATATGACCAAGATCGACGAAAAGTATGACAAGCACGTGCTTGGGGAGGGTAAGCGGCCCGGCGAAAGCGCTGACATGCCGGAATATGAGCACCCGGTAAACGGCGTAGATGGGTTCGACCGCTATAATCAGGATGCGTGCGCATTGATGTGCGGGCCTAAGGGTGAGGGTGTGAGAGAGGTAGTGCGCTCGGGGGATGGCGCAATCCTGCGGCTCGACACGACAACCGGCAGGCTGGGAATTATGCAAAACGGAAAAATTACGAACTTCTTCCGCCCGGATGATCCTCTGAAATACATGGAGGCCGAAAGTGGGCGGTGAGATCCAGAGGTTCGACGAGTGCTTCTCGGAAGTCTTCTCTCGTCAGGGGTGGCGAATCCCCATGCTGCCTGGAGAGGCTGAAGCGCGCTGGAGTTCATTTGTAAAAGACTGTGTCGACGGATACCCCTGGGACGTTGAGGACTACTTCAATGACCTGTCGCTTAGGTCCGCGCTTGCCAAGGCACTTCCCGAGCTGGAGTCCGCAGGTCACGGGCATGCTCGTGAGCTTGGAAAGTCGATCGCAGAGTCAGATGAGATCCTCAAAGCGGTACTGGTTCGAGATTCCTTTCCAGGATTTTCGGAGGGTGATTGGTGGTTGCGGCGTACGCCAATTTACGCCGCCAGGAGATTCTGTGCAGAGTTTCACGAGTCTCATGGAGTGGAAATCGCTTCCAGGTCTAGGTATGACAATGATGTGGATGAAATGTCACGCATGGCTACTGAGGGGGCTTCCGCCTCATCGATCTGCTTCATCGTGCGAAGCGATTCCTGGTATGTATCGCTCAGGTCTGGACTCTTCCTGCGTGCGTGTCGCGATGCCTTGTCGCTAAGTCGGGACGGTCGCAAGACTGTCTGGAAATGGCTCATGGGCGAGATTTCGGACGATGAACTCCGTGAAACATTTGACAACTTCTAGCAGCGGGATTTATTCTCTGCTTCGGCCTTGCTGTGCGATATTTGATAGGGCCTCACAGTTGTTGCCATAGACTCAAGAGTCATAGCGGTTTGAGGTAATTAGAAGCCCCGCCGGGATGGTATCCGGCGGGGCTTCTTGGGGTCTTGACGGCAGTAGTTGACGGCAACGTCAGCGGACGGGTGCTGCACAAAGCGGCGGGTCGTCGTTGTCTCCTGGCCCGATCAGGGGCTCGGCGGGGTTGCGGAGGACGTGGCCGAGGAGGTCGATGGCGTCGCGTTGGAGGCGGAGTCGGACGTGGGCGTAGACGGTGGCGGTGACGCCGATGTGGGCGTGTCCCAGGAGTTCCTTGATGACGACGAGTTCGACGCCCTGTTCGAGGAGCAGGGTCGCCGTCGAGTGCCGAAGGTCATGGAAGCGGATGCGGCGGAGGCTGGCCCGGCGGAGCAGAGTGTTGAAGTGCCGGGTAAGGGTGGCTCCCTCGATCGGGTTGCCGTCGGGCCGGGTGAAGACGTAGCCGCTTGCCTTCCAGTTCGTCCCTGCCGCTTCGCGCTCGCGGGCCTGCCGGTTGCGGTGCTGTTCAAGGGAGCGCAGGCACGGCGTCGGCAGGGCGATGCGCCGTTCGGAACTCTTGGTCTTGGTCGGGAGGGCGGTCAGGCCTCCAGAGGTGGTGCGCTGGAGGGTGCGGCGGATGCTGGCGGTTCCGCCGGCCAGGTCGAGGTCTTCCCAGCGCAGGCCGAGGAGTTCGCCCTTGCGGAGCCCGGTTCGCAGGGCGAGCTCGAACAGCGCGCTCAGCCGGTGCCCGTGGGTGGCTGCGAGGAACGCGCGGGCTTCCGGGGCGGTGAGGGGTTCGAAGCGGCGGGGGCGTGGTGTGCCCATGCGGACGTTGCGAGCCACGTTTCGCGGGATCTCCTCCTCGCGCACCGCGTGCTCCAGGGCCGACTTGAGGACGGAGTGCACGTAGGCCAGCGTCAGCGGGGAGAGCCGCTTGTGGCAGCACTTCCCGAGAGCGCAGCAACGCGGCTGGCGGCTGGCCTGCGCGTCGGGCTTTCGGCGGGCGTCGATGCCGCGTACGCAGCACTGGCAGACGGTCCGAAGTCCGTTCAGCCAGGTGCGGACGTCCTTGGCGGTGAGCTTCGCGAGCTTCTTGCGGCCCAGCCCGGGGACGAGGTAGTGATCCACGACGGCGGTGTATCTGGTGTGGGTGGTCTCGCGTAGCTGGTGGACGGCGACGTTGTCCAGCCAATAGGTCAGGTATGCTGCCAGGCTGCCCTGGACGGAGACGGCGGGGACTCCGCGGTTGCTTGCCGCGATCTTCTCCGTGAGCTGAGCCAGCGCTTCCTTCCGCGTGGCGCCGTAGACGCGGATGCGCTTGCGGGTGTTGCTGGGGGCGAGGACGTATCCGGCGGCTTCCCAGCGGCCGTCCTTGCGCTGGTAGACGGTCCCGTCGCCGTTGGCGCGCACGCGGCGGGATGCGGGGGTGTCGCGGGGTGTGGTCATCAGGCGGCTTCCTGTTCGAGGCGGGTACGGATGAAGTCGGTGAGAGCGTGGGTGGGGATGCGGCGGGCGCGGCCGAGGGTGATCGAGGCGAGCTGGCCGGAGCGGAGCAGGTCATAGACGGCGGAGCGGCCGAGCTGGAGACGGGCCATGACCTGGGGCACCGTGAGCAGGTCCAGCACTGGTGCCGCCTCCGCGTGGAGGACGGCGAGCGGGGGCGAGGCCATCAACAGCCCCCTTCGGCCGAGAACTGCCGTTCCAGTTCCTTGCTGTGCCACACGTGGGCGGCGAGGAGTGCGGCGCCGGGGCTGTAGCCCGAGCCGAGGTAGTTCCAGTGGCCGACGACGAGGGTGGTCGTCGGGTCGGGTTCGGGCAGGCCGGCGTGGGCGCGGGCCTGCGTGGTGCGCCAGACGCGGCGGGCGGCGCGCAGCGCGCCGAGGGTGGTGGAGTAGCGGCGGGATTTGGTGGAGAAGTGGCCCCGGAAGCCCAGCATGTGCGCCCACTTCCAGAGCTTGAGGTCGGCGAACTCCGGGCGTTTTCCCAGCTCCCAGCAGGTGCGAATCATCTGCCGCACGTGACGTGCGACGGCGAGGCGTGGCAGCGGGCGGGCCTGCCCGGTGCCGCCACAGGCGGTGCACGGGAGTGGGGTTCCGTGGGGCAGGAGGGTGGCGCCGCGTCCCTGGCAGGGGCGGCAGAACAGGGCGCGGTCGAGGGCGCCGGAGGCATCGGCGGACTTGGTGGCGTACTTGGCCACGTAGGCGGCCACGGCCTGGTCTGTGAGTTCGGCGTCGGTGCCGAAGGAGGCGATCTCGCGTACGTCGAGCTGTTCGCCCCAGGCGAGTTCGCGTTCCCCGACCACGTCCGACTCGACCGTGACACGGACTCGGGCCGTAGCGGCCCGGATGGCGTCGGTGAGCACAGCGACAGCGGCGTACGGAGGCGGGGGCTGGGTGCTGCCATCCGGGCCGTCGAGCCGGATGACAGCGTGGAAGTGGACCAGGCCCCGCTTCTGGTACTCGGCGACCTTCGCGAAGGACACACGCAGCACGGCCCGGGCGGCCTTCTGCGTCATGCCGAGCCGGACGGCAATCTCCCGGCGCAGGTAGATCGTGAAGCGCGCCCACAGCGCGGAGGCGTGGGCGTTGAACAGCACCGCGCCCGCGTAGTCGTACGTCGCTGGGTTCAGTGGCGCCCCCAGCAGCGGGTCCGTGGGTTCGTGGAGCTTGCGGCAGCGGCACGGCCGGACATCGCCGCCCAGGGTGGTGGGGCGGTTGTGGACGGGGCCGAAGGAGGGGGCGGTCAGCGTGGCGAAGACGCGGGGGTGGGTGCGGACGGTGTCGGGTACGGTCTTGCCGCCGGTCAGGCCGACGCGGATGAGGTGGTAGGTGTCGGCGGGCAGCGGGTGGCGCGGCGATTGCCGCACGTGGTGAGCAGACTGCCCGTGGGTTCCGCGGAGGAGGCGTAGGAGCGCAGAACTTCGCCGGTCGTGGTGTCGACGGTGGCGGTGTGGCCAGTCAGGCGAACGGGTTCGGTGCAGCCGCCGAGGCGTTCGATCTGCTGCTGTACGCGGTCGAAGTCGGGCTGGTTGACCAGGTGGAGCAGGTCCCGCACGGCGGGGCTTGCCACCTGGTGCAGGTCCAGGGTGACCATCCGGGCGTGTCCCTTCAGTTCGGGTGGGTGGCCCCGAGCAGCAACCAGCCGGTTAGGGAGGCGTGTTGGTGCTGCTCGGAGCATGACGAACCAGGCCCGTGGGCGGGCGTGGTTTCAGCGAGGGGGATTCGGCCGGCGAGGGCCGGGGCTCAGAGGTGAGCGAGCGCGGCGGTGGCGACCGGCAGGGCGACGCCCATGCGGGTCCCCAGTTGGGCGGCGGTGATGGGCTGGCCGTGCTCGGCGTGGTGGGTGTCCGCGATGCGGCGGGCGGCGTTGAGCAGGGCGGCGGGCAGGGCCGGGCGGGAGGCGGTCGCGTTTGTCTTGGCGATGGCGACCGGGGCGGTGGCCTGGGCCGGAGCGGGGTTGGGCTCCAGTGCTTCGATGGTCGGGGTGACCGGAGCTGGATCAGGGGCCGGGGCGGGTTCGGTGACCGGTGCATGGGTTGGGGATGGTGCGGCAGGGGCGAAGACCCCAGCGGGCACCGCCTCAGCGGCGGGGATGTGGACGGGTTCGGTGGCGACGTTCAGGGGTGGCTGGGTGAGGGTGTGAAACTGGGCCAGGAACGAGGGGCCGACGCGGCCCCAGCCCAGCAGCAGGAGCGGTGCGACGGTGTCCAGGCAGGCGCGTCCGTAGCGTCCGGTCAGCAGTGGCTCGGCGGTGTTCAGTGCGAGGGTGAGCAGCCCGCACAGGTGCAGCAGGCGGGTACCGGCCTTCAACTCGTTCTCGGGGACGCCGTGCAGGGCGAGGAATCGCAGCGCGACCAGGAGTCCGACGACCGACAGGTCCACCATCGGCGCGACCAGTGGCGCGATCGGGTGGGGTACGCCGAGCCGCAGGGCGAGCGCCCACACGTTGCCGAAGGAGAAAACGAAGGCCAGGGCCGCGATGACCGCCATGACCACGGTCACGGTGCGCCGGGTGAACCGTTCCTCGGTCATGTGTGGGGCCTCCTTCCGGGGTGGGGGTCGGGGATGATCACGGACGGCGCTTGGCCAGGGGCACGACGGTGCCGTCCTTCGGCGCGGTGCCGGCCCAGTAGCGCGGGCCGGGGACGGATTCCAGGTACAGGGCTGGATCGATGGCAAGGTGGGCAGTCGCTTGCGCGATGCGGGCCGCGTCGGCGTCCGGCACGTAGGGGGTGCGGATGCGGGTGAAGCCGGGGCGGCCCTGCATCGCCATGACGGCGACGCCGACGTAGGCGGGGTCCTGCAAGGTGACCGGGCTGGCGTCGGGCCAGTTTCGGATGTCGTCCCCGAGTGCGGCCACGGCGGCTTCCGCCGTCTTCTGGGCGAAGGAGAGCCCGATAGGGCACACGTCGCGGATGAAGGTGGGGATCGCGTCGCCGGTCACTTTCTGGCTGACCAGGATGACCAGGAAGCCGACGCTGCGGCCCTTCTTGACCAGGTCTTCGACCAGACGCGCGTTGTCCGCCGTCAGCGCCGCCAGGCGCTTGGTCTGCGGGTCGTTGCCCTTGTAGTCGCGGAAGTAGGTGTGGGCCTCGTCGATGATCAGCACGGTCAGCGGCCAGACCTCCGAGGGACCGACGTGCCACATGTTCTTCACACCGAGCACGTCCCGGATCGCCGAGGACCGGGTACGCCGCAGCGCGACCAGGCGCTTGAACAGGGCGTTCGCCTCGTCCAGATCGTCACCGACGAACGCGAACAGACGGGTCCGCAGGTCGGCGTAGTCACCCTCATGGGCGGCCGACACCTTCCCGTCGGCCACCGCGAACTGCACCGCCCGCGAAGGCGCGAGGTCGCAGACGAGCCGGTTGATCAGCGAGGTCTTGCCCGCGCCAGGGGTACCGGCCACGGTCACACCGGGCACATTGGCCAGCGAGACGCACACGGGGGCGGCGTACTCGTCCACGCCCAGCTCCCACCGCGACAGGTCCGTGTGCGGGCGGCCGGTGGGACGGTGCTCGGTCTGCGTGACCAGCGGATCGAGGCGAACGCCCCGGATCACCACCCGGCCGGGGCCGTCCGGCAGCACGGAAACCCGCGTGCACCGCCACGAGTCGGCCAGGAACCGGGCCGCGCGCTGGAACTCCTCCAGGCCGACCTTCGGCAGGCATTTGGCCCGCACGACCACACCGAACTGATCAGCCGTCACCTTGATCTTCGGAGTCAGCACCCGCGGCGGAGGCGTCGTGCCCTTCTGTACGGTCAGTTGCCCCAGCAGGCCGGGGGTCTTGTCGGTGACGGTCAGGCCCGCCATCCGCGCCAGGCGCATCCAGCCGCAGCGCACCCGCACGGCCTGCCGGATACTGGCCCGGGTTCCCCGGTCGGCGCGCACGTAGCGCACCAGGCCCAGCAGCAGCCAGCCCGCCAGCAGCGCTATGGCGACCGGCAGTAAGTCCGGCGCGTGGGCGGTCACGGTGCCCATGTCACGCCCCCGGCTTCGCTCAGAAGACGGAAGACGTCGCACAGGTCGAGGGCCGTCGCGTCGGCCGGGCTCAAACCCAGCACGTCGAGCACGGCCCCCGACACGGAGCACGACAGAACGTTCTCGGTACCCGGAAGGGACCGCAGCGGATAGGTCTCCCGCTCCGGGACGTGGCCTTCGAAGCGGATCACTTGGCCGCCTCCGTCGCCAGCTCCAGGCGCGCGGCACGGTAGGCAACGCCGTCGGAGAGCTGCCCGTTGAAGATCCGCGCCCACGGCGTCGCGAACAACTCCACCGGCCGCACCATCGCACCCGGCTTCAGCCCGGTAGGCAGGCCCGTCTCCGGGACCGTGATCTTCAGGACCTCGGCCCGGCCGTCTTCCATCAGCATCACGGTCACCGTGTACAGCGACGCCCCGGTCTCCCGGTCGGTGGCGACCTCTCCGGTCTGCTGGTCCTTGATCTTCAGCACCGGCTCGGTGTGGCAATCTCCGAGGAGTCCACCGAGCTCCGGTTCGTGCCGCCGGACGAGATCGAGCACCGGCCGATGCACCACACCCAACGACTCAGGCTCCAGCACTTCCTGGAACAGCGTGAGAAGCCGTACCTGGGCTGAACCGTCTGACGGCAGTAGCGACGGCAACAACCCCGCACAACCACGGACGCCCACGCACTTCACCGGACCAGCAAACCGCACTTGACCTGCGAGAAAGCAGGTCGAAGGCTTCGCGTAGCACACGTACTATGTACTCGCAGGGGCGACGCCGGTTCTCGTTCACAACAGCAACTGCGCTATATCCTCTGCCTCGGAAGCCGCCTTTAAGGCTGCCGAGAATCCTGCGGGCATCTTTATCAAGAACAAGCATCTCTCGTCCTTTGAGGGGCGCTACGCCAAGTTCAATACAGATGATGTATCGGAAGCGCAATCATGGGTCGCCGAAGCGCTTAGATCCGGAGGTGCGAGCTTCAAGCCGAACGGCCTTGATGGCACCTTCAAGATGGAAGTGGACATGCAGCGCACCATCGGAACTAAAGGCCAGACGGGAATCAGGATAATTGTGGCCAACGACGGACGAGTGATCAACGCCTTACCGTTCAATGCGGGATGATTTAAATGAGGATTCTCTATGACGCGATCAATTCGAGTGATCTGAAAGGGTCGACGATCGCGGACTATCTCGTGAACATCGAGGCCTCTATTAAGGTGGTCGATGGGTGTGACGTGATCTACGAGGAGCCTTATTTCCCCGTGGCGGAGTTGGCACGCGATCTTGCCCGTTGGGTATCGCTGGGTGAGAGGCGGGCTCCGGACTTCCTCTTCGCTTCGCTATCCTTCGATGAGCTGGGTGCGGTCCGTATCCTTGGCAGCGGATCAGGCTGGACGGTGGGATCAATGTTCACGCCAGAGGTGAAGAGTTCGCCCGTTTCGTGGGACGAGCTCGCCGCGTGTATCAATGAGTTCGTTACGGATGTGCGACAGGATGTCCTTGAGTTGGGTATCAGCCCGGACTTCATTGGATTATAGAGGCTGATCAAATGGGCCACTCAAGGGGGAATCGAACTTGAGGTAAGGAAGAGATCTTGAGTTCGCGCTCGTGAATTGCAGTCCCGTCGGGCAAGTGCCTGACGGGACTGCGTAAGCCTCTGACGGCAGTAGTTGACGGCAACGTCAGCGGACGAGGGCGCGCATGATGGCGCTTCGTCACTCTGGCTCTGGGCGATGGTCGGCACGATGCGGCGTCCGCGGGCTTGGCCGCGGCTGAGCGGTGTGCCGTGTCCCTCGGTGATCAAATGGTGTTTCGATCCGATTCGGCCACGGTCGACCGGACTCGGTCCCGTCCGGCTCCCCCTTGTATGGCTCGCACGGGGCTGGAGTCGACCACGGCACGCGACCAGTCGAGACGGGCCGCCGCGTTGAGTTCGGCCAGCAGCACTTCGTGCAGCTGCTGCCAGACGCCGGCCTTGTTCCAGTCCCGCAGTCGCCGGCAGCCGGTCATGCCCGAACCGAAGGCCAACTCCCTGGGCAGGTAATCCCACTGGATGCCGGTATGCAGCACGAAGAGGATGCCGCACAGCACCTTCCGGTCCGGCAGCGGCTTGCGTCCAGGGTGCCGAAACCGGCCTTCCTTGCGCGGCAGCAGCGGCTCGATCCGCTCCCACAGGTCATCCGACACGATCCACGGCGAAGCCCCATGCGGCCCGGACAACGCCCAACCCCTGGCGCGGACACCGTCAGCAGGACCGATCCACCTCATTGTGTTAGCCGTTGTGAGCGAAGGCCATCGACCGAAAGTTGTCGCGGATCTCCGTCAGGGGGGCACGGTCGCGGGTGTAGTAGAGCTTGTTGGTGAGGAGGATGGCCCAGCGTTCGTGGGCAGGGGAGATCCATAGAGCGGTGCCCGTGAAGCCGTAGTGGACCCAGGTGTCGTCGGTGGGGGTGGTGCCGGGGGCGGGGTGCCAGAAGAGGCCGCGGGCGGGGGTGAGGGCGCCGGTGTGGAGGCGGAGGGAGTCTTTGGTCCAGGTGGGGCCGAAGGCGGCTTGGGTGGGGTTGAGCATGTGGCGGGCGAAGGCTGAGATGTCGGCGGCGGTGGAGAAGACGCCGGCGATGCCGCAGGTGCCGCCGAGGAGGCGGGCGGAGAAGTCGTGGGCGGTGCCCTTGAGGTGGCGGCCGGTTTCGTCGTCCCATTCGGTCGGGGCGCTGCGGGCGATGTTTTCCGGGGTGAGCGGGCCGAAGGTGGTCTCAGCCATGCCCAAGGGTTGCCAGACCTGGGTGGTCGCGAGCTGGTCGAGGGGCTGGCCGCTGAGGTATTCGGCGAGGTAGCCGAGGACGAGGGCGGCGCGGTCGGTGTACTCGACCGCCTCGCCGGGCGGCCGGTGGAGGGCTTCGTGGAGGACGCCGTCGCGAATGTCCTGCGGGTCGGTGCCGTAGAGGTTGCGCAGGTTGGCGCGCAGGGGAAGCCCCGCGGTGTGGGCGAGCAGGTGGTGGGCGGTGGCGTCGCCGAGCGGGTGGCCGGTGACCTCGGGCCAGAAAGTGCCGAGTGGGGCGTCGAGCTGGAGTTTGCCGCTCTCGACGAGGATGCCGGTGGTGGACCAGACGGCGAGGATCTTGGTGAGGCTGGCGATGTCGAAGACCGTGTCGAGCCGCATCGGCTGGTCCGGTTCGCCGGGGTCGAGAAGCCCGACGGCTCCGCTCGCCGTGGTGCCGTGTGGGTCACCGACGGCCCAGACGGCTCCCGGGTAGACCTTGTCGCGTACGCCGTCGTCCAGGAGCTGGTGGATGCGGCCGGTGTCGAGCGTCATGGTCTCCCCGTCGAGTGCCGGTGGTTGCCCTCCGGCCAGCGTAGTGAGGCCGTCGTGGGCGAACGGTGTGCCACGGCGGTGGTCAGCCGAGCTGGTAGCCGAGTGCGGTCAAGGCGGAGGCGGTCGTGCTCAGCGGGTAGCGGGCGGCGTTCGCGTAGCCGTCCTCGCGCAAGGCGTCGACCATCCCTGGGGTCGTACGGAGCCGGTTGATGTCGCGGGCGAGTGCGGTCGGATTCGTGAAATCGGCGGCCAGCCCTGATGCCGCCAGCGACTCGTTGAGGCCGGGCACGGGCTGGTAGATGACGGGAAGGCCGCAGGCTTGGGCCTCCAGCGCTACGAGGCCCATCGCTTCGAGCGTGGAGGAGGGCATGACGAGGGCGTCGTAGTCGGGGAAGGTTTTCCACAGTTGGGGGCGGCGGAGCCAGCCGAGGTAGGTGACGTGTACGCCGAGCTCGTGGAGGAGCGGTGCCGCGGCGCGGAACGGTGTGGGCGGTGCCGCGACGCTCAGTTCGACGTCGGGGATCACGGCGAGAGCATGGAGCAGGTTCTCCACGCCCTTCTCCGGCGTGAGACGCCCCGCGTAGAGCAGGCGTAAATGGCTCGCACGAGCCGTTCGCGGTGCCTCCGGCGGTGTGGCGAGGAGAGCGTCCGGGACACCCCACGGGCTGTGTTCGATCTTCGTCCGGGCAAAAGGGGCGAGAGTGAGCAGCCGGTCGGCCATCGCCGTGGTCGGGATCACGATCACGTCCGCCGCATCGGCACAGTGCTGGAGTACCGCGCGTTGGTCGGTGTACTTCTCCGCGTACAGGAGGTCCGTGCCGTGGACCAAGGCGACGCGCCGCGCCGTCGGGAGTGCAGCGAGCAGGGCCGGTGAGGCGCCGAAAGCGAGGTGGTGCAGGTGGAGCGTGCTGATGTCCGCAGGGTTGACAGCATCTTCGATCGCGCGACTCAGAGCCCGGACGTACGGGGAAAGCCAGGTCCTTCGACGCACTTGCCGGATACGTCCAGGCTCCGCAGTCCTTGCGGGAGCGCCGTCTCCCCAGTCCTCGCCGCCAGCATGAATGCCCGTGCCGGAATCAGAGGACGGTGCCCGGTGTAGAGGTCGAGGAAGAGCTCGCCGGACATGGAGTAGGACGCGCGAGGCGCCGGATTCTTTCCACCGCCCCCGAAAGGGCTGGGCTTCAAGAATCCGGCGCCTCACACGCCCCTAGAGGCATGGACACACGACATGCGGCCGACTCGGCCGACTCGGCCGAAGTCCTCGCCGACTTCGCACCAGGCGCAGCTGTCACGCATCACCGGGACCGCGGCGGGTCCCGTATCCGGTCAGGCGGTGACCAGGGTCAGCCCGTAGCGGCTCAGGATCGGGTTGACCGGCTGGAACCAGGTCTGGCCGCCGCTGGTGCAGTTGCCCCAGCCGCCGGAGGTGACGCCCTGGGCCTGGTCGCCGGTGATGAACGAGCCGCCGGAGTCGCCCGGTTCGGCGCAGACGTTGGTGCCGGTCAGGCTGTAGACCGCGCCCTGGGCGTAGTTGACGGTGTCGCCCTGGGACAGGACGGTGCCGCAGTGCCAGTGGGTGGTGGAGCCGGAGCGGCAGATGGACGAGCCGACCGGGGCGACGTTGGAGCCGCGGACCAGGACGTCGCTGACGGTGCCCCAGCCGAGGACGACCGGGACGGTCCACCAGCCGTTGCCGATGGAGATGTAGGAGTAGTCGTTGCCGGGGAAGGTGGAGCCGACGAAGGTGCCCATCGCCGAGCCGTCCCAGCCGGCCACGGAGCTGCCCGGCGTGCCGCAGTGCCCGGCGCTGACGAAGCCGCCGACCACCGAGAAGCCTATGGAGCAGCGGGTGTTGCCGTTGATGTAGTACGGGTCACCGCCGACGGTCCCGGCCGAGAAGGTGCTGGGCGCGGGGGAGTTGTCGGCCTTGACGGTCAGCAGCCCGGCGGCGCGGGCGGGCGCGAGGAAGGCCGCCACGTCCGCGCGGTTCTCCGCGCCCGCCTGTACGTCGGCGACGACGCGGTTGGTCGTGACGTCGACGCGCCAGCTCCGCACCGCGGCGGGCGCACCGGCCGTCGACTTGGCCGCGGTGTCGAGCCCGGCCTTGGCCGAGTCCAGCGCGGCCGCGGTGTGCGCGACCTTCACCGTCGAAGCGCCGGTCGCGCGTACGGCCTTGGTCGCGGCGCTGTCGGTCACCCCCACCACCAGCTTGCCGGAGGCGGCGTCGAACCACTCGCCGCCGAACGCCTTTCCGGCCGCGCGCCGGGCGGTGGGCGCCAGCGTGGTCGCCGTCGCCTCGGCCTTCAGCCGCGCGGTCGCCTGCGTCTGGGTCAGCCCCAGGTCCCGCTGCATGGCGCTCACCAGTCCCGGCGACAACGGTTCCGAGGCCGACGCCGAGGTCACCGGCGCCAGCCCCAACGCCCCTACTCCCAAAGCCACTACGGCGGACAGACACCAGCCCGTACGAGTCATACGTCGCATCGACGCGCTCCTTTGCACCTTCTCGCGAGCGAGAAATCGTGGGGGGACAACACACTCGAACAGCGCCCGACAGCCCAGCGCGCCCAACCGCACGAGAGCGCTCTCACCACCGGCCGTCCCCCACCATCAAACGATGTCGAGCACATGTCAACACCGCCTCAGACGTAACACCCGTTTCGTCCACGGATATCCGGAGGTAAAACATCCGCCATGGCGAGATATCCGAGTCGCAAAGAAGCCGGGCCCGCGCGCCGCCGGCCCTGACACGCCACGGGACTTGGACCCGCCGCCGACCTCGACCCGGACGCGCGTCCGGACCCGGACCTGGACCCGCCGCCGGTCCCGGACCCGGACGCGCCGCCGGGGGCGGCCGACGGCCATTAACGGCCGCCGCCCGCCCCCGGCTTGTGGGGGGAGGAGAAAAGAACGGTGAGAAGGAAGGAGCGGCAGCCGGTGCTACCAGCCCACCGCGATCTCCATCCACTGCGGGTTCTGGAGCGAGGCGTACGCGGCCTGCCCGGCCACGTCGTCGTACGGGAACCCGTAGGCGAGGTGGTTGATCGCGTGGTCGTGCCAGAACTTGGCGTACCAGTTGGCCGGGTCGCCGCCCGTGTAGAACTTGGTCGGGTCCTCCCACTGGCTGGACGGGAGGTTGGCGGTGTGCCGGTTGAGCGCGGCGCACATGCCGGGGTTGCCCGCCAGCGAGCCCGCGCAGCCGAAGATGTTGGACGTGGGCTCGTTGACACCGACCGAATTGGCGTACGCCGTGAAGTAGTTGGCGTTCGCGCCGCCCGCGCGGAAGCTCGGGTCGCTTCCCGGCGCGATGATCCGGTACGGGGCCTGGGTCTGGGCCAGCACCTTGAACTGCTGCGGTACGGCGGCCTGGAACTGCGCGAAGGTCGCCTCCCGGCTCTGGTTGAACAGATCCTGGCTGTCACCGAGCTGGACGTCCTGGCCGTCGTGCGTGTGCAGCCGGATGGCCAGCGGCAGGCCCCAGGCGTCGACCCGGGTGGTGTTCCCGTTGAAGACGTTGGCGCCGATGGTGAACTCGATGAAGTCGTAGTACTGGCTGTTCGGCGAGCCGAGGTAGAAGTACATCCGGCCCGAGGAGTTCGCCGGCATGTCGAAGTACGGCTGCTCGGCGATCGAGTGGACCGTGCCGTTGAAGCTCCAGTACACCTGGCTGTCCGGGTACTGGCCGTTGGTCCGGTTGAGGATCTTCAGTTCCATCACATTGTGCGCGGCCGGAATGTCGTCCGTCGTGCCCCAGAAGCTGTCACTGGGCGGTGTGGTGGGGGGAGTCGTGGTGCCGCCGCCCGTGGTGTTGACGGTCAGCTCCCACAGCGAGTAGCCGTACGCGGTGGCGCGGGCGGTGCCGTTGACCCGCAGGTAGCGGCCGGTGCCGGTGACGTTGAGCGCCTGGACGCCGCCGGTCCCGGTGGTGGTGGAGTAGATGTTCGTCCAGCCGCCGGTACCGCTGTCGGACACCTGGATCTGGAAGCCGGTGGCGTACGCCGCCTCCCAGTTGAGGCCGACCTTGCAGATGGTCTGCGAGGAGCCGAGGTCGACCTGGAGCCACTGCGGATCGCCGAAGGCGCTGGACCAGCGGGTGCCGGTGTTGCCGTCGACCGCCGCCGAGGCGGGGGTGGTCGCGTTCTCGGTGGAGGACGCGGTGGCCGGGTGGTTCAGCGCGGCGTTGGCCGTACCGCAGGCGGCGGGCGGCGTCGTACCGCCGTTGCCGTACACCTGGAACTCCCACAGGGAGTAGCCGTACTGGGTGGCGCGGACCGTGCCGTAGACCCTGACATAGCGCCCGGAACCGTTTACGGTCAGCGTTTGATTGCCGCCCGTGCCGGTGGTGGTGGAGTAGATGTCGGTCCAGGTCGTGCCGTTGGCCGACGTCTGGATCTTGAAGGATTTCGCGTACGCCGCCTCCCAGTTGAGGGCGACGGAGGTGATCGTCTGCGAGGAGCCGAGGTCGACCTGGAGCCACTGCGGATCGGCGGCGGCGCTCGACCAGCGGGTGCCGGTGTTGCCGTCCACGGCGGCCGACGCGGGCGTGCCCGCGTTCTCCGTCGAGGACGCGGTGGCCGGCTTGCCCTGGGAGAGCAGGGTGTCCGCGGCGCGGGCCGGGGACTGGGTCCAGACGAGCGCCAGGCTCGCCAGCAGTGCCGCGAGGACGGTGAAGATCAGTACCGGCCGGCGCCCGCCGCGCCATGGCCGCTGGCGCACCGACAGGGTAGTGCTGCCTGACATGTGTTCTCCTCAACCGGGTGGGGGTCCGTGATGGAGGCCGGAGGGAGCCGGAGTTGAGAGCGCTCTCCCGGCGAGGTGATGTTTACAAGCGCCGAACAGCCGCGTCAATGAGTTGTTCAATAATGGTCAGTTGGCCCCTTGCCCGATTTCGAGAACCGAACGCGAGCGGACGCCGAACCCGCAGCTCACACCCCGCGCGCCGTCGCTCGCGCCGCGCACTCCCGCGCGGCGCGAAGGAGCGGCCCCGCACACGCCATCCATGCGCGGGACCGCTCCGGCTCGTCACGTCACCGGGTTACCCCAGCGACGCCAGGTGATCGCGCAGCCCGATCCCGTACGCCGTCGGCGTCCCGTCGTATGCCGAGATCAGCGACGGTCCCGAGGAGCAGTCCCAGTTGTTCCAGGTCCACCCCAGGTACGACAGCTTGTGCGCGTCCAGCCAGTTCATGAACTGGTCGATGAAGCCGTGCGAGCAGGTGTTCTCGCCGATCTCACCGGCCACCAGCGGGACCTGCGCCGCGACCGGCGCGACCTGGGAGTCCCAGCAGGCCGCCGAGGAGCAGGTGTTGAAGTTGTAGACGTGGAGCGAGGCACCCAGATTTCCCGTCGGGTCCGTGGGCTTGTGCGCCAGCCAGCCGGTCAGGTCGTTGGAGTACGCCAGACCGCCCGCCAGGATCACGTTCTGCGCGCCGGTGCCGCGTACCGCGTTGATCATCGACTGCATGCCGGCCACCTGGTAGCCGATCCCCGGGCAGGTGCCGCCGTCCCGCCAGCAGGTCCACGCCTGCTCGGTGGTGGAGGTGGCACGGTCCGGGTAGGGCTCGTTGAACAGGTCGAAGACCACCGAGGTGTTGTTCTTGAACGCGTTGGCCACCCCGGTCCAGAACGGGATCGCGTACTGCGCGTCCGGCATCGGCTTCTGGCAGGTCGCGTTGACGTCCGAGCAGCCCGCCGAGTTGCCGGTGTACGTGCCGTGGCTCCAGTGCAGCTCCACGATCGGCGTGATGCCGTGCGCGACCAGCCGGTTGACCCAGCCGGTGATCGCCGAGATGTAGTTGGCGCCGCCGTACGCGGCGGGCACGTATGAAAGGCCCTGCCAGCAGTCCTCGTTGAGCGGGACGCGGACCGCTGTGACGTGCCAGCTCTTGATCGCGTCGATCGCCGCGTCGTCCACCGGGCCGTCGAAGACGCCGTAGCCCTGCGCGCACATGAACTCGGTGCCGGAGCGGTTGACGCCGTGCAGCACGACGTTCTTGCCGGTGGAGTCGACGAGCTGGTTGCCGGAGACGTGCAGCTTGGGCGGCGCGGTGTCACCACCGGGCGGAGTCGTCGGCGGTGTTGTGGGCGGTGTGGTCGGGGGCGTGGTGGGGGGAGTCGTGGGCGGGGTCGTCGGGGGCGTGGTGGGCGGCGTCGTGCCGTCCACATTGCACGTGGTCCCGTTGAGCTTGAAGACCGTCGGCGCCGGGTTGGAGCCCGACCAGTTGGCCAGGAATCCGGCGCTCACCGAACCGCCCGTGGCGATCGTCCCGTTGTACGACATCGAGGCGACGCTGACGGTCTTGCCGGACTGGGTCCAGGTGCCGTTCCAGCCCTGGGTTACCTTCTGGCTGCCGGGGAAGTCGAAGCTCAGATTCCAACTGGTCGTGGCGGCGGCGTTGTTGGTGATCACCACATCGCCCTGGAATCCGGCGTCCCACTGGCTGGTCACCGAGTAGGCCACCGAACATGCGGGGGCGGCACCCGACGCGGTAGCGCCCAGCGCGGCGGGTAGTAGCGCGGCGGCGGTCGCGGCCGTCGTGACGGCCGCGATCCCGAATGCCGCGGTGCGCGTGGGTCGTCGCATGTGCGACTCCTCGTAAGTGGGGGGATCGAGAAGTGGACGCGCTCCCACTGGTCCGCCGCAGACCATAGCGGCAAGTCGGCGAGGGCGGTAGGGGTTCGGTGACGACCGTGTCGACTTCTGTAGCGACTCCCCGGTGATAGCGGCATGAACATGCCGTTCTGCTTCACCTCTTGACAGTGCGCTCACAGCGCCTTGATTGTGGGAGCGCTCCCACTGGTTCAGATGTTTCCATCCCCCCACAGAACCGCGAGGAGGGCTTCTCGCATGCCCAGAGGAAGACCGTTCAGCAAGCGGATCCGCAGGCTGGTGACGGCTTTCGCCGTCGCGCTGTCCCTGCCGCTCGCCCTGACCGTGGCCGGCGGCGGAACCGTCGCCCACGCGGACACTCTCCAGTGCAGCGTCGACTACTCGGCCAACGACTGGGGTTCGGGCTTCACCGCCAACGCCACCATCACCAACCGCGGTACGGCCGCGATCGACGGCTGGACACTGACGTACGCCTACGCCGGCAACCAGACGCTCCAGAGCGGCTGGAACGGCACCTGGTCGCAGACCGGGAAGAACGTCACCGTCAAATCGCTCGACTGGAACAAGACGATCGCGCCGAACGCCGGTGTGACCACGAGCGCCAACTTCAACTACAGCGGTACGAACGCGGCGCCGACCGCTTTCGCCGTCAACGGCACCGTATGCGGGGGCGCTCACCAGCCACCGCTCACCGTGCTCACCAGCCCGTCGGCCGGGGCGACGTACACCGCCGGCGCCAGCATCCCGCTGGCGGCCACCGCGGTCGCGGCGGACTCGGCGACCGTCAGCAAGGTGGAGTTCTGGAGCGACACCACGCTGCTGGGCACCGACACCACCTCGCCGTACACCTTCACCTGGCCCGCGGTCGCGGCCGGTGACTACTCGGTCTACGCCAAGGCGTACGACAGTCTGGGCGCGTCCGGCGAATCGACCCCGGTGGGCGTGCACGTGGCCGCCGGGCCCTCGATCGTCGCCTCGCCCACCCAGGTCTCTGTCACGCAGGGCGGCACCGGCACCTTCGGTGTCAAGCTGTCCGGCGCGCCGTCGGCCAATGTCACGGTCGCCGTCGCGCGTACCTCGGGGAACACCTCGCTGACCGTGAAGTCCGGCGCCAGCCTGACCTTCACCCCCGCCAACTGGAGCACGGCGCAGACGGTCACCGTCGCCGCCGCGGCCACCGGCAGCGGGGCGGCGACCTTCTCCGCGACCGCCACCGGCTTCGCCAAGGCCGACGTCACGGTGACGGAGGTGACGGGCACCAGCGGCACGTACGACTCCCGCTTCCTGAACCTCTACGGCAAGATCACCGACCCGGCCAACGGCTACTTCTCCCCGCAGGGCATCCCCTACCACTCGGTGGAGACCCTGATCGTGGAGGCGCCGGACTACGGGCACGAGACGACGTCGGAGGCGTACTCGTACCTGATCTGGCTCCAGGCGATGTACGGCCGGATCACCCAGGACTGGAGCAAGTTCAACGGGGCCTGGGCGCTGATGGAGAAGTACATGATCCCCACCTCCGCCGACCAGCCCACGACCAGCTCCTACGACCCGAGCAAGCCCGCCACGTACGCGCCGGAGCACCCGCTGCCCTCGGACTACCCGTCCAAGCTCGACACGAGCGTCCCGGTCGGTCAGGACCCGATCGCGAACGAGCTGAAGTCGGCGTACGGCACGTCCGACATCTACGGCATGCACTGGCTCCAGGACGTGGACAACACCTACGGCTTCGGTGACACGCCCGGTGGCGGCTGCGAGCTGGGCCCGACGGCGGCCGGTCCCTCGTACATCAACACCTTCCAGCGCGGCGCGCAGGAGTCGGTGTGGGAGACGGTGCCGCAGCCGACCTGCGACGCCTTCAAGTACGGCGGCACCAACGGCTATCTGGACCTGTTCACCGGTGACTCGTCGTACGCCAAGCAGTGGAAGTACACCGACGCCCCGGACGCCGACGCGCGCGCGATCCAGGCCGCCTACTGGGCGGACACCTGGGCCAAGGCGCAGGGCAAGGGCGCCGATGTGGCGACCACGGTCGCCAAGGCCGGAAAGATGGGCGACTACCTGCGGTACTCGTTCTTCGACAAGTACTTCAAGAAGATCGGCAACTGCACGAGTCCGTCCTGCCCGGCGGGCACCGGCAAGGACAGCGAGCACTACCTGCTGTCCTGGTACTACGCCTGGGGCGGTTCCAGCGGTACGGGCGGCGGCTGGTCCTGGCGGATCGGTGACGGCGCCTCGCACTTCGGCTACCAGAACCCGCTGGCGGCCTACGCGTTGACCACCGACCCGGCGATGGCCCCCAAGTCGGCCACCGGCAAGCAGGACTGGTCGACCAGCCTCACCCGGCAGTTGGAGTTCTACACCTGGCTCCAGTCCAAGGAGGGCGGCATCGCGGGCGGTGCCACCAATAGCTGGGACGGCGCCTACGCCCAGCCCCCGGCCGGCACGCCGACCTTCTACGGGATGGCGTACGACTGGGAGCCCGTCTACCACGACCCGCCGTCGAACCAGTGGTTCGGCATGCAGGCGTGGTCGATGGAGCGCGTCGCCGAGTACTACCAGCAGACCGGTGACGCCAAGGCCAAGGCGGTGCTCGACAAGTGGGTGACCTGGGCGATCTCCCAGACCACCATCAACCCCGACGGCACCTTCAAGATCCCGTCCGACCTGGCCTGGACCGGCGCTCCCGACACCTGGAACGCCGCCTCGCCGGGTGCCAACGCCAACCTGCACGTCACGGTCACGGCCTACGGCAACGACCTCGGTGTCGCCGCCGCCCTGGCCAAGACCCTGTCGTACTACGGCGCCAAGTCCGGGAACGCCGCCGCCAAGACCACGGCCAAGGCGCTGCTGGACGGCATGTGGAGCAACAACCAGGACGCCCTGGGCATCGCGGTGCCGGAGACCCGTACGGACTTCTCCCGCTTCAACGACCCGGTCTACGTCCCGTCCACCTTCTCCGGCGCCATGCCGAACGGCGACAAGATCAACTCCAGCTCGACCTTCCTGGAGCTGCGTTCCTTCTACAAGAACGACCCCAACTGGTCCAAGATCGCCACCTACCTCGGCGGAGGAGCCGCCCCGACCTTCACCTACCACCGCTTCTGGGCCCAGGCGGACATCGCGCTGGCGATGGGCTCGTACGCGCTGCTCTTCAACGAGTGAGGCGGCGTACGACCACCCCTGATGTGACGTGAGTCACGCGAGAGGCCCGGACCGCTTCCGCGGACCGGGCCTCTCGTATGGGGTGAGTGACGGGACTTGAACCCGCGGCCACCTGGACCACAACCAGGTGCTCTACCAACTGAGCTACACCCACCATGTCCGGCGCTTTCAGGCGCCGACCTGAAGAAGTGTACAGGGTGCGGGGGCGTGCTCGCGCATCCCTTTTGGCGAGCTTTCGCGTCCGCTCTCCGCGGCCTTTCCCGGCCGCTCAGCAGGGCCTTCCGGCCGCGCTACTCCGCGGGCAGGACGTGCTTGGCCGCGATGGCCCGCACGGTGTCGGTGTCCGGCCCCGGCTGGGGGACGAAGACCGCCTCGCGGTAGTAGCGCAGCTCCGCGATCGACTCGCGGATGTCGGCCAGCGCCCGGTGGTTGCCGTTCTTCTCCGGGCTGTTGAAGTACGCGCGCGGGTACCAGCGGCGGGCCAGTTCCTTGATCGAGGAGACGTCCACGATCCGGTAGTGCAGGTGCTGCTCCAGGGTCCCCATGTCGCGCGCGAGGAAGCCGCGGTCGGTGGAGACCGAATTCCCGCACAGCGGCGCCTTGCGCGGCTCGGCCACATGCTCGCGCACGTACCCCAGCACGATCTTCTCGGCCTCTTCGAGCGTGATCCCGCCGGGCAGCTCCTCCAGCAGACCGGAGGAGGTGTGCATCTCCCGCACGATGTCCGGCATGGTCACGAGCGCCTCGTCGGGCGGTCGGATGACCACGTCCACCCCGTCCCCGAGCACATTCAGCTCGGAGTCCGTGACGAGCGCGGCCACCTCGATCAGCGCGTCGTGGGCCAGCGACAGCCCGGTCATCTCACAGTCGATCCACACCATCCGGTCGTTCATACGCCTCACCCTACGGGGCGATCCCGTGAGCCGGGCAGTGCGGCGCCCAGGCCGCGTGAGGCGCGCAGTCGGCCCCGGGACGCGCTCTCGGCCGCGTCGGCCCTGCTGCCGGGCTGCTCGGGCACACGGGCGGCGACGTAGGCGTCACTGTCCGTCTTGCCGGGCGCGGCCAGGATCTGGGAGACCGGGCCGCGCCGGGGCGGCGGCAGGTCGGGTGCGGGCGGCGTGCGGTCCGGCTCGTCCTGCGGCCTGCGGGCGCGGTAGGCCGCCCGGTAGGACGCGGGGGAGGAGCCGAGCTGCCGCCGGAAGTGCCCGCGCAGTGCGACGGGCGAGCGGAAGCCGCAGCGGCCCGCCACCTCGTCGACCGAGTAGTCCGACGTCTCCAGCAGCCGCTGCGCCTGGAGCACCCGTTGGGTGATCAGCCACTGCAACGGCGCGCTGCCGGTGAGCGAGCGGAACCGCCGGTCGAACGTCCGACGGCTCATGTACGCGCGCGCGGCCAGCGCCTCGACGTCGAACTGCTCGTGAAGATGCTCCAGCGCCCAGGCGACGACCTCGGCCAGCGGGTCGGCGCCGATCTCCTCGGGTAAAGACCGGTCGAGGTGTCGCTGACCGGTCTGCCAGTCCGCCCGGCGGGGCGGTACGACCAGGCGTCTGGCCAGCGCGGCCGCGGCCTCGCCGCCATGGTCGGTGCGCACCACGTGCAGGCACAGGTCGATCCCGGCGGCGGTACCCGCGGAGGTGAGGACGTCCCCGTCGTCCACGAACAGTTCCCTGGGGTCCACGTGCACCGAGGGATACCGTTTGGCGAGCGTGGGCGCGTACATCCAGTGCGTGGTGGCCGGGCGGCCGTCCAGCAGCCCGGCGGCGGCCAGCACGAAGGCGCCGGTGCACAGTCCGATGATCCGGGCACCCTCCTCGTGGGCGCGGCGGATCGCGTCCAGCGCCTCGGGCGGCGGTGCCTGGGAGATCGAGCGCCAGGTGGGCACGACGACCGTGCCGGCCCTGGAGAGTGCCTCCAGGCCGTAGGGCGCGGTCAGTTCGAGTCCGCCGGTGGTCCGCAGCGGGCCGTCCTCCCCGGCGCAGACCAGCAGCCGGTAGCGGGGCACGCCCGCGTCCTGCCGGTCTATGCCGAAGACCGAGAGCGGTATGGAGCTCTCGAAGATCGGTCCGCCGCTGAAGAGCAGCACAGCGACGACTTCCGGTCGGCGTCGCGCGGAAAGTTTACGAATGGCGCGAGGCGATGCCGATGGTGCTTGCGACGGACTGTCCGCCGCCGTAACGGAACTGGACTCCTGGCTCATGGAGCTCAAGCCCCCCTCGAATCGACGCGTCGTCCCCTCGGTCCTGCATGTTTTCCCCCATGAGGCCACCCATGATCAAATCTACTGTGTCAGGTGGGGCGTTAGTGACTAGTTCACCATCTGACGCTAAGTCGACAAGACAACGTGGCGTAAAGCATTCGATCACGAAGCGTTTCACTCGCTGAGCCCGCTGGGAAGTACGCCTCCCGCCACACGGGCCACCAAACGCCCCCTCCGCGTCTTTGGGCATCGTAGAACCGCAGGTGGTGGGGGTGTTAATGATCCGGAAGCCCAATCGGCGCGCAAGGAAGAGAAGTTGGCCGAAAAACGTCGTTCGGCGGGCCGGTGTGCGTAAAGGGCGCCGGGTGGTGCGCCCATCGCGTGCGGGGAGCGGTGCGCGGCGCGCGGCCGACCCGCGCGCCTGCCGGAGCCCGAACACGTCGTTCACGTGCGCCGGAGGTGTCCGGCGCACCGGTCCGAGGTCCCTCCGACGGGGTTCCGAGGCGTTCCGGAAGAGCCACGGACGGGTGATCCCGATGCGCCCCCACGGTGCGCCGGTGCGCTGAACCGTGCCGCCGGTTGGCGTGATGGCGTTGCGCTCTGGGCCCGGCTCCGGCATTCTTCCGGAAACTCCGGGTACCTGCCGGGTACGACAGGGCTCTGGAGCCCCGGCAAGCCTGTGCAGGCGGTCTCCGCGGCCGTACTCTGGAGTCAGTGGGACGGGAAGTGGCGAACTGGCCGAAACCGGCTGGTTCCGGCGGCCCGCCCCGCACGTACCGTCCTTGTCCGCCGCTCGGCGCGTCAGCGCCGCCCTCGCCGAGAATCCGCATCATGGCCGGTCATGAGTTTCCCGAGCCCGCCGACGGCAGGCCGCTCGCCGAGTCGGCGGCGCTGCCCGAGCAGGCCCCAGCGCTGCGGCACGCCTGCGATCCTGCCTTCCGGCACGGGGTCGTGGTGGGCTTCGACGGTTCCCTCTCCAGCGAGCGCGCCCTGTCCTACGCCATCGGCATGGCCCGCAGGACGCACTCCGCGCTGATCATCGTGCATGTCGCCAACCGGCTTCCGGCCACCGTGTGGGCGGGCTGCGAACCGCCGGTCTTCGTGGACGTGCCCGACCACCGCACCGAAGTCCTCGGCCTCGAACTGGCCTGCGCGGACCACCTCGCCGAGATCTCCTGGGTGTTGGTGGAGCGCGGCGGCGACATCTGCCACGAGTTGGAGGAGGTCGGCCGGGAGTACGAGGCCGACGCCATCGTGGTGGGCGGTACGCACGGCCTGGTCGGCCGGATCTTCGGCTCGGTCGCCGGGCGGCTCGCGCGGCGGGCGCAGCGGCCCGTGGTGGTCATTCCGTAGGGCGCGGCGGGGCGAGGCGGCCGTTCGCACGTCCCGCGCGGGATCGTTCCGTACGGGATTGTTGTGCGTGGAATCGTTCTGTGGGGAATTGTTCCGTGCGGATTCGTCCCGTGTGGAATTGCCTCGTGCGGATTCGTCCCGTGCGGACATTTACGAAGGCCCCCGCCGGGCTGGCGGGGGCCTTCGCCGTATGCGCGACCGGCGACGAGCCGATCGCTCGGCTACTCGACGGTCACGGACTTCGCCAGGTTACGCGGCTTGTCGATGTCCCGGCCCAGCGCGAGGGCCGTGTGGTACGCGAAGAGCTGGAGCGGGATGCCCATCAGGATCGGGTCCAGCTCGTTCTCGTTCTTCGGTACGACGATGGTGTCGTCGGCCTTCTCCTGCGGCTGGTGCGCCACCGCGAGGATGCGCCCGCTGCGGGCCTTGATCTCCTCCAGGGCCGCCCGGTTCTTCTCCAGCAGGTCGTCGTCCGGCACGATCGCGACCGTCGGCATGGACGGGTCGATCAGGGCCAGCGGCCCGTGCTTCAGCTCCGAGGCCGGGTACGCCTCCGCGTGGATGTACGAGACCTCCTTGAGCTTCAGCGACGCCTCGCGGGCCACCGGGTAGCCGCGTACCCGCCCGATGAACAGCATCGACTTGGCGTCCGCGTACCGCCTGGCCAGCGCCTTGATCTCCGGCTCGGTCTTCAGGATCTCGTCGATCTGGCCGGGCAGCCGGCGCAGGCCCTCGATGATCCGCTTGCCGTCGGCCACCGACAGGTCGCGGATCCGGCCCAGGTGCAGGGCGAGCAGCGCGAAGGCGACCACGGTGTTGGTGAAGCACTTGGTGGACACCACGCAGACCTCGGGCCCGGCGTGCACATAGGTGCCGCCGTCCGCCTCGCGGGCGATGGCCGAGCCGACCACGTTGACCACGCCCAGCACCCGCGCGCCCTTGCGCTTGAGCTCCTGGACGGCGGCCAGCACGTCGTACGTCTCGCCGGACTGGGAGACCGCGACATAGAGGGTGTCGGGGTCGACCACCGGGTTGCGGTAGCGGAATTCCGAGGCGGGCTCGGCGTCCGCGGGGATACGGGCCAGTTCCTCGATCAGCCCGGCGCCGATCTGCCCGGCGTGGTAGCTGGTGCCGCAGCCGAGGATCTTGATCCGGCGCACCCGGCGGGCCTCGCCCGGCTCCAGGTTCAGGCCGCCCAGGTGCACGGTGGAGAACCGGTCGTCGATCCGGCCGCGCAGCACGCGGTCGACCGCCTCCGCCTGCTCGGAGATCTCCTTGTGCATGTACGTGTCGTGGCCGCCCATGTCGTACGACTCGGCCTCCCACTCCACGGTGGTCGGCGTCGCCGTGGTCAGCGAGCCCTCGGTGGTGTACGTGCGGAAGTCGTCGGCCTTGAGGGTCGCCATCTCGCCGTCCTGCAAGGTGACCACCTGGCGGGTGTGGGCGACGAGCGCGGCGACGTCGGAGGCGACGAACATCTCCTTCTCGCCGATGCCGAGGACGACGGGGGAGCCGTTGCGGGCCACGACGATACGGTCGGCGAAGTCCCGGTGCAGGACGGCGAGGCCGTAGGTGCCCTCGACCGAGCGCAGCGCCTCGCGGACCTTCTCTTCCAGGGTCTCCGCCTGGGCGCGGCCGATCAGGTGGGCCAGCACCTCGGTGTCGGTCTCCGAGGCGAAGGTGACGCCGTCGGCGGAGAGCTTGGCGCGCAGCTCGGACGCGTTGTCGATGATCCCGTTGTGGACGATCGCGACCTTGCTGTCCCCGTCGAGGTGCGGGTGCGCGTTGTGGTCGCTCGGGGCGCCGTGGGTGGCCCAGCGGGTGTGCGCGATGCCGGTGGTGCCCGCGAAGCGCTTGGGGATGCGGGCTTCCAGCTCGCGCACCCGGCCCTTGGCCTTCACGGTCCTCAGCTCGCCGGACTTTCCGGTGATCACGACGCCCGCGGAGTCGTAACCCCGGTACTCCAGCCGCTGCAACCCTTCGAGGAGCAGCGGTGCCACGTCACGCCTGCCGATGTATCCGACGATTCCGCACATATGGTCGTCCCTCGTCCCTGTGTCTGTCCGTGTTCTGTTCTTTTTCGGCCCCGGGTGCCCTGTCCCGGGGCCGATGGTGCTCAGCCGCTCAGCCGCTCAACCGCATTGTCGGCTCGGCCGCTCAGCCGTAGACGATGCGGCGGAGCTGGCGCTGCGAGAGGGCCGAGGGGGCCACCGCGCGGTGCGGCAGCTCCTCGGCGATCCGCTCGAAGATGTCCGCGTTGACCAGGCCCTTGGCCTGGAGTTCGCGGTGTCTCTTGCGGACGAACTCCTCCGTCGTCTCGTCGAAGTACGCCAGCACGTCCAGCACCACCCGGCTCGCCTCGCCGCGGTGCAGCGGCGTGGAGCGCACCAGGTGGTCGATCAGGTCCTCGTAGGACGTCCGGCGTTCGAGCACCCGTCGATACTGATGTGATCATCTGCACTTTGCAAGATTCCTGCCCGATTTCGGGCAGGGAAAGCGGCCAAGGGGGTGAAAATTCGGCCGTTACGGACGAAGGCGGCGCTGCCGCGGGCGCGGACGGCCCGGTTACGGGTGCGGCCGGTGGGCCGCCAGAGGGTTGGGGAGGGTGCCCGCGAACTGGAGGGCGGCCGACGGGTCGGCGAGGTCGATCATCTGCTGGTTGTCACGGAGCTGGAGCCGGTTGAGGCAGGACAGGGTGAATTCCGGCGCGAAGAGGTCGTACCGCTTGAACCGGTCGCCGAGGTCGGGATGGGCGGCCTGGTAGTCGGCGACGCACTCGGCGACCGTCCGCCAGAACACCGTTTCGTCCAGGATCTCCCCGGTGTGGAGGATCGCGCTGAGGAAGCGGAAGAAGCAGTCGAAGACATCGGTGAAGACGGCGAGCACCCGCTCGTCCTCCGGGACCTCGGCCCTGATCCGCTCCACCTCGGGCGGCAGCGGCGTCTCCGGGTCCATGATCACGATCTCCTCCGCGATGTCCTTGAACACCGCCCGCCGCACCGTCCCGGTCTCGTCCAGCACCAGGATCACGTTCTCGCCGTGCGGCATGAAGGCCAGCCCGTAGGCGTAGAGGCTGTGCAGCACCGGGACGAGATACGCGTCCAGGTAGCGTCGCAGCCAGGTCTCGGCGGGGAGGCCGGAGCGGGCGATGAGGGCGCCCGCGAAGGAGGTGCCCGCGTCCGTGCCGGTGCCGGTGTCCGTGCCGGTACCCGTGCCCGTGCCCGTGCTCGTGTCGGCGTCGGTGTGCAGCAGCGACGCCATCGTGGCCAGGTGGTGGCCCGGCTCCAGGTCCACGACCGGGCTCTCCCGCCACAGCGCGGCCAGCATCTTCCGGTACGGGGAGCCGTACGCCGTGGCCGCCTCGTACTGCCGGTGGTGGTAACCGATCGCCGCCCGCTCGCGGATGATCGAGAAGCCGGCGGCGGTGAAGGTGGGGTCGGCGGCGATCAGCTCGGCGAGCCAGTCGTTGATCGCCGGGGTGGCCGCCATGTACGCGGCGGACAGGCCGCGCATGAAGCCCATGTTGAGGACGGACAGCGCCGTCTTCACATAGTGCCTGGTCGGGATGGTGGTGTTGAAGAACGTACGGACCGACTGCTGCGCCAGATACGCGTCGTCGCCGGGGCCGAGGCAGACCAGGTGCTGCCGGGCGACCTCGCCCGCGAAGGTGACCGAGAGCTTGTTCCACCACTGCCAGGGGTGGACCGGGATCAGCAGATACGCGGCCGGGTCGAGGCCCCGGCCGGTCAGCGCGGCGGCGAAGCGCTGGAGCTGCTCCCGGCCCAGTTCGGCGGTGAGGAAGTCCTCGTAGTCGATGCCCGCGCCCGCGCTGAAGGTGGTGCGGTCGCGGCGCGCGGCCAGCCAGATCAGCCGGACGGGGGAGGCGGCCTCGGGCGCGTACCGCGGGTGGTCGTCCGCGCCGAAGCCGAGTCGGCCGCTGTTGGCGACGAAGCAGGGATGGCCCTCGGTCATCCCGGTCTCGACGGCCTGGAATCCGGCGCGGCTCAGCTCCGCCGCGCTCATTGGCGCGCGGTCGCGGGCGGCGAGCCTGAAGGCGGCGGCCGAGAGGGTCGCGCTGATCTCCTCCAGGTAGACGGGCAGGACGCTGTCGCTGATGGCGAGGGTGGTGCGCAGTTCGGTGATGAAGTCGAGCGCGTCGAGGGAGAGTTCGGCCTCCTGCCGATGGCGGGTGATGCTCGCCGGGTCGATCCGCCAGTGGTCGAGGGCCAGGCGGCGGGCGGCGAAACGGTACGTCGTGGCACCGTCGTCGCTGCGGACGAGGTAGCTGTCGTGGTCCTTCTGACCGTGCCGGGCGTCCGTGGCGTCCTGGGCGTGCTGACGGTCCTGGCCGTGCTGGCCGTCCTGGCTCGAGGGCTCCGGGGTGAGCAGGCGTTCGTGGGTGAATTCGGCGAGGGCCTTGGCCATCAGGTTGCGGGTGGCCCGCTCCCACAGCTCCGGGGTGAGGTGGTCGACGTCGGTCATCGGGTGGCCTCGAAGCGCTCGCGGGTGCAGATGCTCAAGAAGGCGTCCTTCTCCGGCTTCTTGATCCGCTCGATGATCTCGAAGCCGACCGTCTCGTTGAGTACGTGCACCGCCGTGTTGCGGACGTCGGGCTCCACGATCACCCTGCGGGTCGCGGGATCGGCGAAGAGTTCGGCCATCACGGCCCTGATCACCGCGCGGGTGAAGCCGTGCACGGGGGTGTCGCAGGGCGCGACCAGGAAGTGCATGCCGACGTCACCGGGCCGCGCCGGGTAGAGCCCGACGAGTTCGACCCGCGCGGGGTCGTACCGTTCCATCAGGAAGACGGGCCGTCCGTCCTGGAGGCCGAGGAACGCCGCCTCGTACGGGGCCTGCGCGATCTCGGCGTACGCGCGCTCGACGTCGTAACGGCTCGCGTCGCCCATCAGCCAGAAACCGGCTTTCGGGTGTGTCACCCAGGTGTGCAGCAGGTCGGCGTCGGCGAGGGGGTCGACCGGGCGGAAGGTGAAGTCGAGGTCTGTGCCCGTGCTGCCCGTGCTGTTCTCGGTGCTTGCGGTGTTTGCGGTGCTTGCGCCGCTCATGCTGTTCGTGCTGCTCATGCGGTGAACTCCTGGAAGGCGATGGCCTTTTCCACGCGGTAGTGCTCGCGGCCCAGCAGCTCCCGGATGATGCGGGAGTTGCGGTAGGCGGCCATGCCGAGGTCGGGGGAGACGAAGCCGTGCGTGTGCAGTTCGGCGTTCTGCACGTAGATCGCGCGCTCGGTGACGTCGATGGCGTAGTCGCGGGTGACGTCGTAACGGCCCTGCTCGTCCCAGCGGATGCGGTCCCGGACGGGGGCGAGGAATTCCGGCACCTGGTAGCGGTAGCCGGTGGCGAGGACCAGGCCCTCGGTGTCGATCGTGAACTCCCCGCCCTGCTCGCGCCGGCACAGCCCGAGGGTGTACGTGCCGCTGTCGGCGTCGTACCGCGCGCTGTCGAGCGAGGTGTTGGTGAGCAGCCGGGTCGGGACCTTGCCGCGCCGGTTCTTCAGATAGAGCAGGTCGAAGATGTCGTTGATCAGCTCCGAATTGATCCCCTTGTAGAGGTTCTTCTGCGAGACGTTGAGCGAGTCGCGGACCGGGGACGGCAGGGAATGGAAGTAGTCGACGTATTCGGGCGACGTCATTTCCAGCGTGAGCTTGGTGTATTCGAGCGGGAAGAAGCGCGGCGAGCGGGTCACCCAGTTCAGCGCGTAACTGTACGCGTCGATGTCCTGGAGCAGGTCGTGGTAGATCTCGGCGGCGCTCTGCCCGCTGCCGACGACCGTGATGCTGCGCTTGCGCTGGAGGTCGCTCTTGGCCGCCAGATAGCGGGAGTTGTGGATGAGGTCGCCGCCGAGCCCTTCGCAGGCGGCGGGGACGTACGGCGGTGTGCCGGTGCCGAGGACCAGTCGGCGCGTACGGTGCGCCGCGCCGCTCGCGGTCCGTACGACGTAGGTCCCGCCGTGCGTGCTCTCGTGCGTGCCGTCGTACGTTGCGCCGTCCTCGTAGGTCACCTCGGTGACCGTCTGTCCGAAGCGGACCGACGGGATGCGGGCGGCGGCCCAGCGGCAGTAGTCGTTGTACTCCTCGCGCAGCGGATAGAAGCTCTCGCGTATGTAGAAGGAGTACAACCGCCCCGATTCCTTGAGGTAGTTGAGGAAGCTGAAGGGTGAGGTGGGGTCGGCGAGGGTCACCAGGTCCGACATGAACGGCGTCTGGAGGGTGCTGCCCTCCAGGAACATGCCGGAGTGCCAGTCGAAGTCCGGTTTGGCTTCCAGGAAGAGGCCGTTGAGGTCGTCGATCGGCTCGGTCAGGCAGGCCAGGCCCAGATTGAACGGGCCGAGGCCGATCGCGATGAAGTCGAACTCCGGTTCCGGCGCGGTGGGTTCGGATGCCGAGTCCGGGTCACGAGGCGTGGACAAGTGCGTCTCCCAGGTACTGGTCCGCGTGCTCGGCGAGCAGGTCGAGGACGGTGGCGATGTCGGCGGGGGTGGTGCGCGGGTTGAGCAGGGTGAACTTCAGGTAGTGGCTGCCGCGTACCTTCGTGCCCGCGACGACGGCCTCGCCCGAGGCGAACAGCGCCTTGCGGGCGTGCAGGTTGGCGCGGTCGATCAGCGCCGGGCTGGTGACGGCGGCCGGGATCCAGCGGAAGACCAGCGTGGACAGGGTCGGCGGGGCGACCACTTCGAAGCGCGGGTCGGCGTCGAGCAGCTTCCAGCCCTCTGCGGCCAGGTCCACGACCTCGTCGAAGAGCTCGCCGACGCCGTCGGCGCCCATCACGCGCAGCGTCATCCACAGCTTGAGGGCGTCGAACCGCCGTGTGGTCTGGAGCGACTTGTCCACCTGGTTGGGGATGCGCTCGGTGGTGGTGCGGCGCGGGTTGAGGTAGTCGGCGTAGTACGTGGCGTGCCGCAGCGTGGTGCGGTCGCGGACCAGGAGGGCGCTCGAACTGACGGGCTGGAAGAAGGACTTGTGGTAGTCGACGGTCACCGAGTCGGCGCGCTCGATGCCGTCGAGCAGGTGGCGGCGGGTGGGGGAGACCAGCAGGCCGCAGCCGTACGCGGCGTCCACGTGCAGCCACACGCGGTGGCGCTCGCACAGGTCGGCGATGGCGGGCAGCGGGTCGATGGAGCCGAAGTCGGTGGTGCCCGCGGTGGCGACGACGGCCATCGGGGTCAGGCCCTCGCGGGCGCAGCGGTCCAACTCGCGGGCGAGCGCGAGGCTCTGCATCCGCTTGTTCTGGTCGCAGGGGACGGCGATGACGGCGTCGGCGCCGAGGCCGAGCAGCTTCGCGGACTTCTGGACGCTGAAGTGGCCGCACTCGGAGGCGAGGATGCGCAGCCGCGAGGAGGCGGCGCCGCGGGTGACGGCCTCCTCGCGGGCGAGCAGCAGCGCCTGGAGGTTGGACTGGGTGCCGCCGCTGGTGAAGACGCCGTCGGCCGTCGGGCCGAGGCCCGCGCGCTCGGCCGTCCAGTCGATCATGCGGCGCTCGATGAGGGTGGCGCCGGCGCTCTGGTCCCAGGTGTCGAGGGAGGAGTTGACGGCGCTGAGCACGGCCTCGGCGGCGACGGCCGGTATGACGACCGGGCAGTTGAGGTGCGCGAGGTAGCGGGGGTGGTGGAAGTAGACGGCGTCGCGCAGATAGACGGCTTCGAGTTCGTCCAGCGCGGCGGCGGTGTCGCCGAGCGGCTGGGCGAGGTCGATCGCGTCGATCCGGGGCGCGAGGGCTTCCGGGGTGATGCCGGTGAAAGGCCGGTCGGTCGCGGCGAGGGCGGCCGCCACCCGCTCGACTCCCTGGGAGACGGAGCGCAGATAGTGCTCCGCCGTGGTGTCGTTGAGCAGGTGTGAGCGCATGGGCAGACCTCTCGTTGAGCGGCTGAGTTAGGTTAGCCTAACCTAACTCACCGCTTCAACGGTCATGCGCCCCAGTTGTCTCAGGGATCACTCTTCCCCGCAGGCGGGTGTTCTAGCCCACCAGCCCCAACTCCCGTGCGATCAGCATGCGCTGCACCTCGCTGGTGCCTTCGCCGATCTCCAGGATTTTGGAGTCCCGCCACATACGGGCCACCGGATATTCGTTCATGAAGCCGTAGCCGCCGTGGATCTGCGTGGCCTCACGGGCGTTGGTGACCGCGATCTCGGAGGAGTAGAGCTTGGCCAGCGCCGCCTCCTTCTTGAACTCGTCGCCGTGCACCAGCCGCGACGCCGCGTCCCGCCACGCCAGCCGCGCCGTGTGGGCCCGCATCTCCATGTCCGCGATCTTGAACTGGATCGCCTGGTTGTCACCGATCGGACGCCCGAAGGCGTGCCGGGTCTTGGCGTATGACAGCGACTCGTCCACACAACCCTGCGCCAGGCCGGTGGACAGCGCCGAGATCGCGATCCGCCCCTCGTCCAGGATGCGCAGGAACTGCGCGTAGCCCCGGCCCTCCTCGCCCAGCAGATTCGCCGCGGGCACCCGGCAGTCGGCGAAGGACAGCTCACGGGTGTCCGACGCGTTCCACCCGACCTTGCTGTACTTCTTCGACACCGTGAAGCCGGGCGTCCCCGACGGCACGATGATCGAGGAGATCCGCGGCCTGCCGTCGTCCTTGCGGCCGGTCACCGCCGTCACCGTGACCAGCCCGGTGATGTCGGTGCCCGAGTTGGTGATGAAGCACTTGGTGCCGTTGATCACCCACTCGTCGGTCGCCTCGTCCAGCCGCGCGGTGGTACGGGTGCCGCCCGCGTCGGAACCGCACTCCGGCTCCGTCAGCCCGAACGCGCCCAGCATCTCGCCCGAGCAGAGCTTCGGCAGCCAGGTGCGCTTCTGCTCCTCGGTGCCGAACCTGAACACCGGCATCGCGCCCAGCGACACCCCGGCCTCCAGGGTGATCGCCACCGAGGAGTCCACGCGGGCCAGCTCCTCCAGCGCGATGCACAGCGCGAAGTAGTCACCGCCCATCCCGCCGTACTCCTCGGGGAACGGCAGCCCGAACAGGCCCATCCGCCCCATCTCCCGCACGATCTCGTACGGGAACTCCTGCTGCTCGTAGAACTCGCCGATCTTCGGCGCGATCACGTCCTTGGCGAACTCCGCGACCGTGGCGCGCAGTTCCTCGTACTCGGCGGACAGACGGTGGTCGATCGACATGGCTACTGCTCCTGGTGGGTCAGGGCGCGGACGGTACGGGACGGGCTCGGCCGTCCCAGGTGCTCCGCCATCCACACGCTTGTGGCGCTGAGGCGGTCCAGATCGACCCCGGTGCGGATGCCGAGGCCGTGCAGCATCCAGACGAGGTCTTCGGTGGCGAGGTTTCCGGTGGCGCTCTTGGCGTACGGGCAGCCGCCGAGGCCGCCCGCGGAGGCGTCCACGACAGTGACGCCCCGCTGGAGCGCGGCCAGCGTGTTGGACAGCGCCTGGCCGTAGGTGTCGTGGAAGTGCACGGCGAGCTTGTCGACCGGGACGCCGTTGCTGCCGGAGCCGCCGGTCAGTTCGTCCAGCAGCGCCGTGACATGGCCGGGCGTGGCCACCCCGATCGTGTCGCCGAGGCTCAGCTCGGTGCAGCCCAGTTCGTACAGCCGCCGGGCCGCGGCGGCGACCTGCCCGATCGGGACCGGGCCCTCCCAGGGGTCGCCGAAGCACATCGACAGATAGCCGCGGACGGTGGCGCCCGCTTCCCTGGCCCTGGTCACCACCGGGGCGAACATCGCCAGCGACTCCTCCACCGTCCGGTTGAGGTTGGCGCGGGCGAAGGACTCGGTGGCGCTGCCGAAGACCGCGATCTCCCGGACGCCCAGCTCCAGCGCCCGCTCCAGACCCCGCTCGTTCGGCACCAGCACCGGCAGCCGCACCGTCGGGTCCAGGTCCGCGAGCAGCGGCATCAGCTCGGCCGCGTCGGCCAGTTGGGGCACCCACTTGGGGTGGACGAAGCTGGTCGCCTCGATCGTGCCGAGCCCGGCCGCGGCGAGCCGGTGCACGAACTCCGCCTTCACGGCGGTCGGCACGGTCACCTTCTCGTTCTGCAAGCCGTCCCGCGCGCCGACCTCGTGGATCCGCACGGCCGTTGGCAGCCCGGCCGCGGGTACGGCCATCGGCAGCCCGGCGGGCAGCGCGTCGCCGGTCGCGTCCGTCGTCGTACCCGCGGCGGCGCCGGTGGGTGTCCCGGACGCGGCCGGACTCCGGTCGGCGGCGCTCATGACGCCTCCCCAGCAGTCGGCGCGGAAGCCGGCGCGGTGGTCTGACCGGCAGCGGGTGCGGTGGTCCGCGCCGCGGTCGATCCGGCGGCCGGCTCGGGCGCTGTTCCGGCGGCTGCCGCGGGTGTTGCCGCCTCGGCCGGGTCCTGCGCGGCCGACGGGGTGACCACCGCCAGCACCTGGTCCATCGCCACGGTGCTGCCCGCGGTGACGTCGATCTCGGACACCGTCCCGTCGTGCGGGGCGGTGATCACGTGCTCCATCTTCATGGCCTCCACCACCAGCAGGCTCTGGCCCGCCACGACCTCGTCCCCCTTGCCGACCTTCACCACCGTGACCGTCCCGGGCATCGGCGCGGTCAGCGCGCCGCCCGCACCACCGCCCGCGGCGCCGCGCAGGGCCGCGGCCACCGGGTCGTACGCCCGTACCCACCAGCCGTCGCCGTCCCGGCCCAGCCACCCGCCCGCGTGCCGGAAAGCGGTCACCGTGCCCTCGCGGTGCAGCAGCGCTCGGGGTCCGTCCTGCGTCAACCGGGCCGCCGTGGCCGGTCCTTCGCCGATCCGCACCAGGCCGTCGCGGACCCGTACCGTCACCGGCTCCCGGCCGGGGACCCGCAGGTGGTGCACCGTCCAGGCCGCCTCGCCGCCCAGCCGCCAGCCGCTCGGCACCGAGAAGGGGTCGGTCCAGCCGCCCGCGTCCGGCGCCGGGGCCAGCGCGGCCTGCCGCAGCAGCGCCGCCGCCGCGTACACCTCGTCCGGCACATCGGGCGGCAGCAGTTCGGCGGCGTCCCGGTCGATCAGCCCGGTGTCCAGCTCGCCCGCGACCACCGCCGGGTGGGCCAGCAGCCTGCGCAGGAAACCGGTGTTGGTGTCCAGGCCCAGCACGACGGTGTCCGCCAGCGCGGCCCGCAGCCGCCGCAGCGCCGTGGCTCGGTCGGGGCCGTAGGCGATCACCTTGGCCAGCATCGGGTCGTAGGCGGTGCCCACCTCGGTGCCGACCGCGAGACCCGAATCGACGCGCACTCCGGGGCCGGTCGGTTCGGCCAGCGCCACGACGGTGCCCGCGGACGGCAGGAAGTCCACCCGGCCGTCGCCCGCTCTGGCGGTCTCCGCGCAGATCCGCGCCTCTATGGCGTGGCCGGTCATGGCGATGGCCCGCTGTCCGAAGCCCAGTCGCTCGCCGCACGCCACCCGGAGCTGCCACTCGACCAGGTCGAGCCCGGTGACCAGCTCCGTCACCGGGTGCTCCACCTGGAGGCGGGTGTTCATCTCCATGAAGAAGTACGCGCCGGGGTCGGCGCCGGGGACGATGAACTCCACCGTGCCCGCGCCGGTGTAGCCGCAGGAGCGGGCGGCCTGCACCGCGGCCTCGCCCATCGCCTGCCGGGTCGCCTCGTCGAGCAGGACCGAGGGGGCCTCCTCGATCACCTTCTGGTGCCGTCGTTGCAGCGAGCACTCGCGCTCGCCGAGGTGCACCACCGAGCCGTGGCCGTCGGCCAGGACTTGGATCTCGATGTGCCGCGGCCGGTCGATCCACCGCTCCACCAGCAGCGTGTCGTCACCGAAGGAGCCGCGCGCCTCGCGCCGGGCCGCCGCGATCTCCTCGGCCAGCAGGGCCTCGTCGCGCACCAGCCGCATGCCCTTGCCGCCGCCGCCCGCCGAGGGCTTGAGCAGCACCGGCAGGCCGATCTCCCGTGCCGCGTCGGCCAGTTGGGCGTCGGTGAGTCCGCTGCCCGTGCTGCCGGGCACGACCGGGACGCCCGCGGCCCGGACCGTCTCCTTGGCGCGGATCTTGTCGCCCATCAGCTCGATGGCCTCGGCGGGCGGTCCGATGAAGACCAGGCCCGCCTCGGCGCAGGCGCGGGCGAAGGCCGCGTTCTCCGCCAGGAAGCCGTATCCGGGGTGGACCGCCTGGGCACCCGCCTCGACGGCCGCCCGTACCTGCTCAGCGGCCGACAGGTAGTTCTCGATCCGTACCGCGGTGTCCGCCTCGCGGACGTGCCGGGCGTCGGCGTCGGCGTCGGTGAAGACGGCGGCCGAGCGGACGCCCAGCTCCCGCAGGGTCCGCAGCACGCGGACGGCGATCTCGCCGCGGTTGGCGACCAGCACGGTGTCGAACATGGGGCTCGCGCTCCCGGCGGTTGAGGTGTTCATGGTCGGCACGCCCCTCACATCCGGAAGACGCCGTAGCCGGGCGCACCCGGATCGGCGGTCGGAAGGGGGGCGTTGGCGCAGGCGGTGAGGGCCAGGCCGACGACGGTACGGGTCTCCAGCGGGTCGATCACACCGTCGTCCCAGAGCCTGGCGGTGGCGTAGTAGGCGTTGCCCTGCGTCTCGTACTGCTCGCGGACCGGGGCCTTGAACGCCTCCTCCGCCTCCTCGCTCCACTTCTCGCCCGCCGCGGCGAGCTGGTCGCGCTTGACGGTGGCCAGCACGGACGCGGCCTGCTCGCCGCCCATCACCGAGATCTTGGCGTTGGGCCACATCCACAGGAAGCGCGGGCTGTAGGCCCGGCCGCACATCGAGTAGTTGCCCGCGCCGTAGGAGCCGCCGATCACCACGGTCAGCTTGGGCACGCGCGCGCAGGCGACCGCCGTGACCATCTTCGCGCCGTGCTTGGCGATGCCGCCCGCCTCGTACTGGCGGCCGACCATGAAGCCGGAGATGTTCTGGAGGAACAGCAGCGGGATGCCGCGCTGGTCGCACAGTTCGATGAAGTGCGCGCCCTTGAGGGCGGATTCGGCGAACAGGATGCCGTTGTTGGCCACGATGCCGACCGGGTGGCCCTGGATGTGAGCGAAGCCGGTGACCAGCGTGGTGCCGTACTCCGCCTTGAACTCGGCGAAGCGGCTGCCGTCCACCAGCCGCGCGATGACCTCGCGAACGTCGTACGGGGTGCGGGAGTCGACCGGCACCGCGCCGGTCAGCCCGGCCGGGTCCACGGCGGGCGGCTCCGCGGGCCGTACCGTCCACGGCGGCGCGCCGCGCGCGGGCAGGGTGGCGACGATGTCGCGGACGATGTCCAGCGCGTGGGCGTCGTCCTCGGCGAGGTGGTCGGTGACGCCGGAGACCCGGGAATGCACCTCGCCGCCGCCCAGTTCCTCCGCGGTGACGACCTCGCCGGTGGCCGCCTTCACCAGCGGCGGACCGCCGAGGAAGATCGTGCCCTGATTCCGTACGATCACCGCCTCGTCGCTCATCGCCGGGACGTAGGCGCCGCCCGCAGTGCACGAGCCCATGACGGCGGCGATCTGCGGGATGCCGCGCGCGGACATGGTGGCCTGGTTGTAGAAGATCCGGCCGAAGTGGTCGCGGTCGGGGAAGACCTCGTCCTGCCGGGGGAGGAAGGCGCCGCCGGAGTCGACCAGATAGACGCAGGGCAGCCGGTTGTCCAGGGCGATCTCCTGGGCGCGCAGATGCTTCTTGACCGTCATCGGGTAATAGGTGCCGCCCTTGACCGTGGCGTCATTGGCGACGACCACGACCTCACGCCCCGCGACGCGGCCGATCCCGGCGATCACCCCGGCGGCCGGTGCCTGCCCGTCGTACATCCCGTCCGCGGCCAGCGGTGCCAGCTCCAGGAAGGGCGAGCCGGGGTCGAGCAGCCCGTCCACCCGGTCTCTGGGCAGCAGCTTTCCGCGCGCGGTGTGGCGGGCGCGGGCTCTCTCGCCGCCGCCGAGCCGCGCGGCGGCCAGTTTGTCGCGCAGGTCCGCGGTCAATGCGGCATGAGCCTGCGCATTGGCCTGATACGCCTCCGACGCCGGATCTGCGGCGCTGGACAGGGCGGGTGCTGCCATGGTTCGGCCCCCCGGATGTTAGCGAGCGTTAACGTGATGACTCCAGGTTAACGCTCGCTAACTCGGTTGTCTAGACTCGATCTCATGAACCCGACGAAGACGGCGGAGAACCGTCGCGAGCAGATTCTCCGAGAGGCCGCCCGGCTCTTCGCCGAGCGCGGCTTCCACGGGGTCGGTGTCGACGAGATAGGCGCCGCGGTCGGCATCAGCGGCCCGGGTCTCTACCGGCATTTCGCGGGCAAGGACGCCATGCTCGCCGAGCTGCTGGTGGGCATCAGCGGCCGGCTGCTGACCGCGGGCAAGATGCGGGTCGCCGAGGCGACCGGGCCCGTCGAGGCGCTGGACGCGCTGGTCCGCGGTCATATCGACTTCGCGATCGACGACCGGCCACTGATCACGCTGCACGACCGCGAGCTGGACCGGCTGCGCGACTCCGACCGCAAGCTGGTCCGCCAGCTCCAGCGGCAGTACGTCGAGGAGTGGGTCGCGGTCGTGCGGCTGGTGCATCCGGGCGCCACCGAGCTGGAGGTGCGCGCGGCCGTGCACGCCGTCTTCGGTCTGCTCAACTCCACCCCGCACCTCGGCGAGCGCGGCGGACTGCCCGGCAGGACCGCGATGGCGGCCCTGCTGCACCGGCTCGCCCTCGGGGCGCTGGACGCGCTGGACGGTCTGGACAGCACGGCCGACTGGCGGGTAACTTACTGAGCGCTTGCTTAATGCTCGATTGTCGATCGCCCCGGCAGCGGACCCGGTCGCGGATGGGAGGCGCGCTGTGCGTCGTACGGTGTTCAACGAGGACCACGAAGCGTTCCGCGAGACGATACGTGCCTTCATCGAGGCCGAGGTCGTCCCCGTCCACGACGAGTGGCTGGCGGCGGGCCTGGTCCCGCGCGACTTCTACTACAAGCTCGGCGAGCTGGGCGTCTTCGGCATCGAGGTGCCCGAGGAGTTCGGCGGCGCGGGTGAGCACAGCTTCAAATTCCAGGCCGTCATCAGCGAGGAGTGCGCCCGCGCGGGCGTCAGCTTCGGCGGCAGCGGGGTCCACGTCGGCCTCTGCCTGCCCTACGTGATGGCCTACGCCACCGACGAGCAGAAGAAGCGCTGGCTGCCCGGCTTCGTCAGCGGCGAGGCGATGTTCGCCATCGCCATGACAGAACCCGGCACCGGTTCCGACCTCGCGGGCATGAAGACGACCGCCAAGCTCTCCGCCGACGGCACGCATTACGTGCTCAACGGCGCCAAGACCTTCATCACCGGCGGCGTCCACGCCGACCGCGTCATCGTCTGCGCCCGCACCGCCCCCGCCACGCCCGAGGACCGCCGCGCGGGCATCTCCCTGTTCGTCGTGGACACCAAGGCCGACGGATACGCGGTCGGCCGCAAGCTCGACAAGCTCGGCCTGCGCACCTCCGACACCGCGGAACTCTCCTTCTCCGACGTCAAGGTCCCGCTCGAGGACCTGCTCGGCGAGGAGGGCAAGGGCTTCTCCTACCTCGGACAGAATCTCCCGCAGGAGCGGCTGGGCATCGCCGTCGGCGCGTACGCCCAGGCCGCCGCCGCGATCCGCTTCGCCCAGGCGTACGTCCAGGACCGGACCGTCTTCGGCCAGACCGTCGCGTCCTTCCAGAACACCAAGTTCGAACTGGCCGCCTGCAAGGCCGAGGTGGACGCCGCGCAGGCCGTCGTCGACCGCGCCCTCGAAGCGCACGACAAGAAGGAGCTGTCGGCCGCGGACGCCGCCTCCGCCAAGCTCTTCTGCACCGAGGTCGCCGCCCGCGTCATCGACCGCTGCCTCCAGCTCCACGGCGGCTACGGCTACATGAACGAGTACCCGATCGCCCGGCTGTACGCCGACAACCGCGTCAACCGGATCTACGGCGGCACGAGCGAGGTCATGAAGTCCATCATCGCCAAGTCGATGGGCCTGTGACCGTAGACCCATCCGTGAGAAAGCCGGCGGACGCGTGAATGCCGAAGGACCCGTGAACGACTCCCAGGATCCGCTCCAGTCCCTGCTCGATCTGCTCGACCTGGAGCGGATCGAGCGGGACATCTTCCGCGGCGTCAGCCGGTCGGCCGTGGTGCCCCGGGTCTTCGGCGGCCAGGTCGCCGCACAGGCCCTGGTCGCCGCGGGCCGCACGGCGCCCGAGGATCGCGGCGCGCACTCGCTGCACGCCTATTTCCTGCGGCCCGGCGACCCCGGCGCGCCGATCGTCTACCAGGTCGACCGGATCCGCGACGGCCGCTCCTTCACCACCCGGCGGGTCGTCGCGATCCAGCACGGCCAGCCGATCTTCCATCTCTCGGCCTCATTTCAGGTCCACGAGGAGGGCCTGGAACACCAGGAGCCGATGCCCTACGCGCCCGACCCGGAGACGCTGCCGACGGCCGAGGAGATGCTGCCCGTACACGCCGCGCGGTTCCCCGACCCCACCGTGGTCGACCGGATACTCGAGACCCGCGCGGCCGTCGACCTGCGTTACGTCGAGGACCCGCCGTTCCTCACCGCGGGTGTCATCCGCGAACCGCGCTCCCAGGTCTGGTTCCGCGCCCGCGGCAAACTGGCCGACGACCCGCTGCTCCACGTCTGCCTCGCCACCTATGTGTCGGACATGACCCTGCTCGACTCGGTCCTGCTCGCCCACGGCCGCGGCGGCTGGACCGTAGGCGACGTGGTCGGCGCGAGCCTGGACCACGCCATGTGGTTCCACCGGCCCTTCCGCGCCGACGAATGGCTGCTCTACGACCAGCAGAGCCCGTCCGCCTCCGGCGGTCGCGGCCTCGGCACCGCCCGGATCTACACCCGCGACGGGCAGCTCGCCGTCTCGGTGATCCAGGAGGGCCTGGTGCGGGTGCCGCGCGACTGACGCTTTCGGGTGAGCGAGGATTTCCGCTCCTGGATGCGAGAGGCGCGGGGCATTTCGGCTCGGCGGCTCCCGAGGCGCGCCCCGACTCTGATCGCGCCGCTCCGCCTACGCCGCCTCGACCGCCGGTCCGACCGGCAGCGTCGCCCGTACGAGAAAGCCCCCGGTCGCCGCGGGCGACGCGATGAATTCGCCGCCGAGCTGCACCGCCCGCTCGCGCAGCCCGGCGAGACCGTGGCCGCCCGAGGGCAGGGCCGGTCCCGGCGCCGCGGACGCGGGGCCGTTGCGCACCTCCACCATCAGCACATCGCCGCTGTGCCGCACCAGGACGCGGGTTTCCGCGCCGGGCGCGTGCTTGCGAATGTTGGTGAGCGCTTCCTGCACGATGCGGTATGCGGCGTGCTGGACGTCCGACGGCAGGCGGGCGGCGTCGGCCGGGGCCATGGCGCCGGGCAGTTCGCCGTGCGTGCCGGGTCCCGCGGCGGCGACCAGCGCGGGGATGCCCGCGAGGCCGGGGCCCGCGTTCAGCGGCTGCCCCGACGTCACCGGCAGCCGCAGCAGCCCCACCATCCGGCGCAGCTCGTCCAGCGCGTCCCGGCTCAGCTCGCGCACCGCCCCGGCCGCCGCCCGTGCCTGCGGTCCCCGCGCGGTCGCCTCCAGGGCGCCGGACTGCACGGCGATCAGGCTGATGTGGTGCGCCACGGTGTCGTGCATCTCGCGGGCGAGCCGGGCCCGCTCCCGTACCACCGCCTGTTCCGCGGCCAGCTCTCTCTCCCGTTCCCTGCTGGCCGCCAGCTCCTCCAGCCGCCCGGCCAGCTCGCGCCGCGAGGCGGCGAACAGGCCCAGCGCGGTCGGCGCCAGGGCCAGCAGCGAGGACAGCATCACGGCGAGGATCGTGTCCGACAGCCCCCAGGGCGCCGGGGCGCGGAACGGCCAGGGCACGCAGGAGACCGTCGCCGCGAGCAGCGCGCAGCCACCGATCAGCACGGCGCGGCGAGATATCACGCGCTCACCCGAACGGGTGAGCGCGGCCGGAGATGTGACGGACATCGTCCCCGGTGGTACGAGAGCCGCCCGAGCAGAGGAACCGGCGGGCGGCGTACCGGAAGGCGCGCTCTTCGAGGGCCGGGCCGGAGAAAACGGCCACCCTTGTGCGCGATGACGGTCGGGGCCGCCTGCGGCGATCTCGTAGAGCGCGCCCATCGGCGAGAACCAGATGTAGCCGAGCGAGAGGGCGGGCAGGGTCGCGGCGAAGGCGATCAGCGGGAAGCGGTGCCGGAACAGCAGCGCCAGCGTGCCCAGGGTCGCGAAGGTGAACGAGACCGGGCCGCCGAAGGAGCGCGTCGCCCACACCTCGGTCGCGGAGAGGGCGAACAGTGCGGCGTCCGGCAGGGCGACACGTGGCTTCACGATCACTTCGGCACCCGTACCAGCCCGGCCTGATGCGCGATGACGGCGGCGGCCACCCGGTTGGGCGCGGCCAGCTTCCGCAGCGCGCGCACATGGTCCTTGACGGTGCCGACCGAGATCCCCAGCTCCGCCGCTATCCGGGCGTTCGGCAGCCCGGTCGCCAGCAGCCGCAGCACCTCGGTCTCGCGGTCGGTCAGCGGTGCCAGGGCCGCGGCGTGGGCGGACGCCTCGGGCGTACCGGGCCCCTTCGCGCCGTCGGAGCCGAGCGGATCGCCCAGGAAGCCTTCGACGACCGCGCGGCCCACGGTGGGGGTGAAGACGGTGCCGCCGCGCGCCATGACGCGTACCGCGTCGATCAGGGTGCCGACCGCGGTGTCCTTGAGCAGGAAGCCGGTGGCGCCCGCCGCCATCGCCGCGCGCAGATGGGCGCTGGTGTCGAAGGCGGTCAGCATGGCGACGGCGGGCGGCGAGGGCAGTGCCCGCAGGGCGCGCAGGACGGTCAGTCCGTCGTCGGGCGGCGGCATCACCGCGTCCAGCAGGACGAGGCGGGGACGCGTCGCAGCCACCGTCTCGACGGCGTCGTGCCCGTCGCAGTCCGCGACCACCCGGATGTCGCCGGAGGATTCGAGGATGCTTCGCAGGGCGGCCCTGACCAGTGCTTCGTCATCGACGATCACGACCTGGACCACTGCGCCTGCCTTCCTCGCCCCCCTATTGATCCTGATGTTCCTTTTGTTCCCTCATTGATGGTAGCGAGCGTAGCGACGGACCGGGACCGCGTCAGTTCCGCGCGGCCTGACCTGCGGCGGTCAGATCGGCGGTCGCCAGCAGATACGCGGTCAGCGGCGCGTAGTGCTGCGGCGGCACATTGTCGTCCAGCGGGACGGTCACCAGCAGGCTGCCCTCCGCCTCGCCGACGAACAGCGCCGGGTCGTTGCAGTCCGCGAAGCCGACCGTGTCGATGCCGCGCTCGCCCGCGTACCCCGCCCAGCCGTGGTCGGCGATCACCAGATCGGGCAGCGGCTCGCCGTCGCGCTCCAGCGCGTCCAGGATCTCCCGCATCGGGTCGGGCGAGTGGGTGTGCACCAGACCGCCCGCCCGGTGGACCATGGAAACGGACGCCAGGTGCCGGATCTCACCGCCGTCCGCGTACAGGCGCTCCGACGGGGTGATCAGCGTGCAGCCCGCCTCGCGCAGCGCGGCGGCCAGCTCCCAGTGGACGGCGAACAGACCCGCCGGGTGCCCGGTGGCCACCAGCACCCTGGAGCCGTTTTCCGCCGCCTTGTGCAGCACACCGGCCATCCGGTCGAGCGCGTCGATCGTCAGCTCGGGATCGATGGTGTCCTGCCCGTGCCGGTGCCCGGGATCGGCGACGACACCGCACCGCTCGGCCATCAGCTCCAGCACCGCCGCCTGGTCGTCCCAGCGGTCACCCAGCTCCAGGCCGAACCAGTAGTAGCGATTTCCCTCGGCCAGCGCCCGGAAGTGGTCGAGGTTGTTCTCGCGGCTGGTCGCCACGTCGCCGGCTATCCGGGTGCTGGTCAGATGGGCGACGAGGGCCTGGCGGGTGGGTGCTGCGGCAGCTGGATCCATGGGCATGCGCACATTGTCCCGCTCCGCCGCTCGGACGTGCGTCGGGCCGGGGATCGACGCCGAGGCGTAATCGGGACCGCCGATTGGAGGAAACGTACATTCCGGTGGCTTCCGGCGGCCACGTAGGGTCGGCCTCGCCCCTCAGGCGGGCGATCCCCAACGAAAGAGGCAGCCACCCATGAGCAGCGCAGAGCCGCGCGGCCCCGTCGACTCCTCGCGTATCCCGCGCTACGCGGGACCGGCCACCTTCGCGCGCCTGCCGCGCCTGGACGAGGTCGGCGCCGCCGACGTCGCGGTCGTCGGTGTGCCCTTCGACTCCGGTGTCTCCTACCGGCCCGGCGCGAGGTTCGGCGGCAACGCGATCCGCGAGGCGTCACGGCTGCTGCGCCCGTACAACCCGGCACAGGACGCGTCGCCCTTCGCGCTCGCCCAGGTCGCGGACGCGGGCGACATCGCCGCCAACCCGTTCGACATCAACGAGGCCGTGGAGACCGTCCAGGCCGCGGCGGACGACCTGCTGGACACCGGTGCCCGGCTGATGACGCTCGGCGGCGACCACACCATCGCGCTGCCCCTGCTGCGCGCCGTCGCGCGCAGACACGGCCCGGTGGCGCTGCTGCACTTCGACGCGCACCTGGACACCTGGGACACCTACTTCGGCGCCGAGTACACCCACGGCACGCCCTTCCGGCGCGCGGTCGAGGAGGGCATTCTCGACACCTCGGCGCTGTCGCACGTCGGCACGCGCGGCCCGCTGTACGGCAGGAAGGACCTGGACGACGACGAGAAGATGGGCTTCGGGATCGTGACGTCCGCCGACGTCATGCGGCGCGGTGTCGACGAGGTCGCGCAGCAGCTCAGGGAGCGCGTCGGGAACCGCCCGCTGTACATCTCCGTCGACATCGACGTGCTCGACCCGGCGCACGCGCCCGGCACCGGCACCCCGGAGGCCGGCGGGCTCACCTCCCGCGAGCTGCTGGAGATCCTGCGCGGCCTGGCCGATTGCCACCTGGTGTCGGCCGATGTCGTCGAGGTCGCCCCGGCCTACGACCACGCCGAGATCACCTCGGTCGCGGCCTCGCACACCGCGTACGAGCTGACGACGATCATGGCCCGGCAGGTCGCGGCGGCCCGCTGACGGCCCCTCCAGGGCCGTCCTGCGGGTCTGTTCACGCCCCTCGGCGGCCTGGCCGGCGTCGCCCCGGGGACTACGACCAAGGTCGCACCGCCCCGCGACCTTGGTCTCCCATTTGTTGCGGGAGGATGAAACGCGCACGCCGGAGCGTTGCAGCCTCCGGCGGCAACGGGTGGACGGACGGGCTGGAGGACACGGGTGGCAAGGTCGTTGACCAGGGCGAGGACGACGAAGGAAGGTCCTGTCCCCGGTGAGGGGGCGGCGGCGCGGACGCCGAAGGAGCGGGGCTGGCTGTGGCGGCTGACCACGTACTGCTGGCGCTACCGCCGCAATGTGCTGCTCGCGATGGGCGCGTCGCTCGGCGGCATGGCGGTGACCGCGCTGGTCCCGCTGGTGCCGAAGCTGATCATCGACGACGTGATCGTCAAGCACGACAAGCCGCTCGCGCCCTGGGCGTTCACCTTGATCGCGGCGGCCGTCGTCGTCTATGTGCTTACCTATGTGCGGCGCTACTACGGCGGACGGCTCGCCCTGGACGTCCAGTACGACCTGCGCAATGAGATGTTCCGCTCGATCATGCGCCTGGACGGCCGTCGCCAGGACGAGTTGAGCACCGGCCAGGTCGTCGGCCGCGCCACCAGCGACCTTCAGCTCATCCAGGGTCTGCTGTTCATGCTGCCGATGATGATCGGCAATCTGCTGCTGTTCGTGCTCTCGCTCGTGGTGATGCTCACGCTGTCGCCGCTGCTCACCCTGGTCGCGCTCGCGGTCGCCCCTGCTCTGTGGTTTATCGCCGACCGGTCGCGTAAGCGGCTGTTTCCCGCGACCTGGTACGCGCAAGGTCAGGCGGCGGCCGTCGCGGGCATCGTCGACGGCTCGGTCACCGGCGTGCGCGTGGTGAAGGGCTTCGGCCAGGAGCAGCAGGAGATGGACAAGCTGGAGACGGTCAGCCGCAAGCTGTTCGCGGGCCGCCTCCGTACCATCCGTCTCACCGCCCGCTACAGCCCCGCGCTCCAAGCGGTGCCCTCCCTCGGCCAGATCGGCATGCTGGCGCTCGGCGGCTGGATGGCGACCCGCGGCCAGATCACCCTCGGCACCTTCGTAGCCTTCTCCACCTACCTGGCGCAGCTCACCGGCCCGGTCCGGATGCTGACGATGATGCTCACCGTCGGCCAGCAGGCGCGGGCCGGGGTCGAGCGGGTCTACGAACTGATCGACACCGAGCCCACCCTGTCCGACGGCACCAGGACGCTGCCCGCGGACGCCCCCGCCACCGTCGACTTCGACCACGTCACCTTCGGCTACACCGAGGACCGGCCGGTCCTCGACGGCTTCGACCTGCGCGTCGAGCCCGGCGAGACCGTCGCCGTCGTCGGCTCCTCGGGCTCCGGCAAGTCCACGGTCTCGCTGCTGCTGCCGCGGCTGTACGACGTGACCGGCGGCGCCGTACGCGTCGGCGGCGTGGACGTACGGGAGCTGACCTTCGAATCGCTGCGGTCCGCGATCGGCATGGTCCCCGAGGACAGCTTCCTGTTCTCCGACAGCGTGCGGGCGAACATCCTCTACGGCCACCCTGACGCCACCGAGGAGGAGATGCTCGCCGCCACCCGCGCCGCACAGGCGGACGGCTTCATCTCCGAGCTGCCCGACGGATACGACACGGTCGTCGGCGAGCAGGGCCTGACCCTGTCCGGCGGCCAGCGCCAGCGGGTCGCCCTGGCCCGCGCGATTCTCACCGACCCCCGGCTGCTGCTGCTCGACGACGCCACCTCGGCGGTCGACGCCCGGGTGGAGGCGGAGATCTTCGACGCGCTGCGCGAGGTGATGCGCGGCCGTACGACGCTGCTGATCGCCCACCGCCGCTCCACGCTGGCGCTCGCCGACCGGATCGCCGTGCTGGACGCGGGACGCCTGGCGGACGTCGGCACGCACGAGGAGTTGCAGGAGCGCTGCCCGCTCTACCGCGCGCTGCTCACCGATCCGGACGCGCTCGGCGCCGACGTGGTCGACCTCGACCCGGCGGGGCGGATCGAGTTGGAGGCGGCGCAGACGGACATGGCCGCGGCGCAGGCCGAACTGGCGGGTGCACGGACCGAGGGGTGTACGGACGGCCTCGACGGCTTCGAGTGCCCGCTCGACGAGGACGACCTGGCGCGGGGCGACGGCGCTTCTCCCGAGCCTGTGACTCCCGAGCCTGTGACTCCGGGGGCTGTGACTCCGGAGCTGTGGCCTGCCGACCGGCGGGCCGAGGACGACGACCGGCGGAGCGCCGGAGCGGGCGCCTCCGGGCCGCCGCGGGTCGCCCCCGTCCAGGGCGGCATGGCGGGCGCGCTGGCGGGCATGCCCGCCACTCCCGACCTGCTCGCCAAGGTCGCCGCGCTGCCGCCCGCCCTGGACACCCCGGAGGTGGACGAGGACCGGGCGCGGACCGCCGAGGAGAAGTTCGGCCTCGGCAGCCTGCTGCGCGGCTTCCGCACCCCGCTGCTGCTCAGCCTCGCGCTGGTGGCCGTGGACGCCATCGCGGGACTGCTGCTGCCGGTACTGATCCGGCACGGCATCGACGCGGGCGTCCGGCAGGCCGCGCTCGGCGCGGTCTGGGTGGCGTCGCTGCTCGGCCTGGCCCTGGTGATCGCGCAGTGGGCGGCGGAGTGGGGCTCGACCCGGCTGACCGGCCGCACCGGCGAACGCGTCCTCTACACCCTGCGCGTGAAGATCTTCGCGCACCTGCACCGGCTCGGCCTCGACTACTACGAGCGCGAGCTGACCGGCCGCATCATGACGCGGATGACCACGGACGTGGACGCGCTGTCGACGTTCCTCCAGACCGGGCTGGTCACGGCGCTGGTCAGCGTCCTCACCTTCCTCGGCATCCTGGTGGCACTGCTCGCCATCGACGTCCAGCTCGCCCTGATGGTCTTCGCCACGCTGCCGATCCTGATCGTCGCCACCTGGGTCTTCCGCCGTAAGTCGGTGAAGGCGTACGAGCTGGCGCGCGAGCGGATCGCCGTCGTCAACGCCGACCTCCAGGAGCACGTCGCGGGTCTGCGGATCGTGCAGGCGTTCCGGGGGGAGCGGCGCGGGGCGGAACGATTCGCCGAGCGCGGTGACGACTACCGGACGGCGCGGGTGCGCGGCCAGTTCCTGATCTCCGTCTACTTCCCCTTCGTTCAACTGCTGTCCAGCGTGGCGGCGGCGCTCGTCCTGATCGTGGGCGCGCACCGGATCAGCGCGGGGACGCTCACGGCGGGCGCGCTGGTGGCGTATCTGCTCTACATCGACCTGTTCTTCTCGCCCGTGCAGCAGCTCTCGCAGGTCTTCGACGGCTACCAGCAGGCGTCGGTGTCGCTCGGCCGGATCCGTGAGCTGCTGCACGAGCCGACCGCCACCCCGGCCGCCGCCCGGCCGCGTGAGGTCGGAAGGCTGCGCGGCGAGATCGCCTTCCGCGACCTGCGCTTCAGGTACGGCGGCGAGGGGGCCGAGGGCGCGGAGGCGCTCAGCGGCGTGAATCTGCGCATCCCCGCCGGACAGACCGTCGCCTTCGTCGGCGAGACCGGCGCGGGCAAGTCCACCCTGGTCAAGATGGTCGCGCGGTTCTACGACCCGACCGACGGCGCGGTGCTGGTCGACGGCACCGACATCCGCGAACTCGACCTCACCGCCTACCGGCAGCGCCTCGGCGTCGTCCCCCAGGAGCCGTACCTCTTCGCGGGCACGGTGCGCGACGCCATCGCGTACGGGCGGATGGGCGCGACCGACGCCGAGGTCGAGGCGGCGGCGCGGGCGGTCGGCGCGCACGCGATGATCGCGACGCTGGAGGGCGGCTATCTCCACCAGGTCGCCGAGCGGGGCCGCAATCTGTCGGCGGGACAGCGGCAGTTGATCGCCCTGGCCCGCGCCGAACTGGTCGACCCCGCCGTCCTGCTCCTCGACGAGGCGACCGCGGCCCTCGACCTGGCCACCGAAGCCCTCGTCAACCAGGCCGCCGACCGGCTCGCCACCCGGCGTACGACTCTGGTCGTCGCGCACCGGCTGAGCACGGCGGCCCGCGCGGACCGGGTCGTCGTCCTCGACCACGGGCGGGTCATCGAGGACGGCACCCACGCGGCGCTGCTGGCCCGCGACGGCCGCTACGCCGAGCTGTGGCGCACCTTCACCGGCGAGGTGCGCGCGGTGGCGTGACGGGAGGACCCGTCGCCCGTGCGACGGAACCGGCGGGTCCCGCCTTCCTGGCCTTCTGGCCTTCTGGCGTCCCGCCTTCGGTCAGCCGAAGGCGGGCCGCGCCGGGATCCGGTCCTTCGGCACCTCGAACAGCACCGTCACGCGGAAGTCCGTCAGGCACTCCGCCGTCGGCGTCGGCTGCTCGACGCGCAGCTTCAGCGAGTTGCCCGCCACGCCGAGCGTCGCCGACGTGGCCGCGCTGCACCCGGTCGACTCGGTCCAGCCGACCAGCACGTACCGCCCGAAGTCCGTCGCCGCCCCGCCCGCCGAGATCTCCGCCGCCGTCCTCCCGTCGTTGTGCGCCGCGGTGGTGGCGAAACGGTCCAACTCGCCCCGGTCGCGCAGCACCTCGTGCGTCCCCGCGACGGCCCGCACCGACGACGAGAAGTACACGACGCGACTGGCGATCGACCCCGCTCCCGGCGTCGCCCCGCCCGTGGTGGGGCCACCGGTCGTCGGCGGCGCGGTCGTCGCGGTGGTCGTGTCGCCGCTCGGCGTCACGGGCCCGGTTGTGCTGGACGGCGCGCCGTCCGCCGCGTCCGAGGTGCCGCTCCCGCAGGCGACGGCACCCAAGGTCAGCGAAACGGCCAGGGCCACGGCCCAGGTCGCTCCGCGCTGATTCACCTTCACGGTCAGCATGCCGGTGTGACGGCCCCCGACCCCGCACGGTTCCGCGATGGCCTCAGGGCCATGGCCACCGCCCGGCTGCGGGCGCGGCGGACGGTGCGGAAATCCTGGGCGCATGCCCCGATCATCCGTCCTCGGCGGCCGATCCGGGCCCAGCCGACCAATGCGACCTCAACGTGTCGACCGCCGCGACGATCGAGGGCCTGCGCGCGGCCCCCGTCCGCCACAGCGCGTACAGCCGCCGCACCGGAGCGGGCTCCAGCGGTACGACCGCGACGCCCTCGGGCACCGGGCCCCGCCCCAGCCTCGGCACCAACGCGATACCGAGGCCCGCCCCCACCAGCGCCAACTGCGTCCCGTACTCGCCGACCCGGAAGGCCATGTCCGGCTCCGTCCCGGCCTCCCGCAACGTCCGCACCAGCCAGTCGTGGCACACCGACCCCGGCGGCTGGCAGATCCACCGCTCGTGCGCCACATCCGCCCGCGTCAGCGACGCCCGCTCGGCCAAACGGTGCCCGGCAGGGACCAGTACGTCGCACCGGTCGTCCCCGATGACCGCCCGCTCCAAGCCCGGCGGCGCGGGCAGCGGCGCGATGTCCCAGTCGTGCGCCACGGCCAGGTCCACCGCCCCGCGTGCCACCAGGTCCACCGACAGATGCGCGTCAACCTCCAGCAGCCGTAGCTCCAACGCGGGGTGCGCCGCGGTCAGTTCCGCCAGCACTCCGGGCAGCAGCCCGCAGGCCGCCGTCGGGAACGCCGCCAGCGTCAGTCGTCCCGTGGGCCGTCCGCGCTGCTCCTCCAGCGTGACCTCGGCCGCCTCCACGATCGACATCAGCCGTTGCGCGGTCTCCACCAGCAGATGGGCCGCGTCCGTGAGCGCCACCCCGCGCCCGTGCCGCTCCAGCAGCACGGACCTGGTCTCCCGCTCCAGCTTGGAGATCTGCTGCGAGACCGCCGACGGCGTGTAGCCGAGAGCTTCGGCCGCCGCGCCCACCGACCCGTGAACGTGCACCGCGTGCAGCGCCCTCAGCCGCGCCAGATCGAGCATGCCGTTCAGGCCGAGTCAGCCAGCAACCGGGACAGGTGCTCACGCGCCGGGCCGAGGAGCCCCGCCAACTCCGGCACCTGCGGATACCAGCGCTTCTCGTACTCCCAGCACAGCCAGCCGTCCCAGTCCGCCCGGCTCAGCACCTCGACGGTCTCCGCCAGCGGCAGCACCCCGGCCCCCAGCGCCAGCGGCGTGGTGTCCGCCGCCGAAGCGATGTCCTTGACCTGGACATAGCCCAGGTACGGGGCCAGTGCCGGATAGGTCGTGGACGGCTGCTCACCCGCCAGCCAGGTGTGCATCACGTCCCAGATCGTGCCGACCGCCTGGTGTCCGACCAGGCCCAGGATCCGCGCGACATCGGCGCCGCCGCGGTGCGAGTCATGGGTCTCCAGCAGCACTCGCACCCCGAGGTCGGCGGCGACCGGCGCCACCGCTGCGAGCCGGCGCGCGGCGACCGCGTCCGCCTCCTGCGACTCGGTGTCGCCTCCGCCGGGGAACACCCGCACATAGGAGGCCCCCAGATCGGCCGCGAGGGTCATCGCCGCGCCGATCTCGTCGAGCACCGACTGGTCGTCCCCGGGCGCGGCCACCTTGGCGTAGGCGGCCACGGTGAGGATCTCGACCCCGGCCTTGCCGAACTGCTCCACCACGTCAGCGCGTTCACCGGCCGAGAGACCGGGGTGGACCGGTTCCTCGTCGCTGGCGCGCAATTCGACGCCGTGGAAGCCGTTTTCCGTCGCGAGCCGCACCACCTGCTCGATGGGCAGGGCCGGGACGCCGAGAGTGGAGAAGGCGAGTTTCATTCGCCGGACATTAGGCACCGCTTCCTGCCGGGTCAACCGCGTTCGGCCCCGCCCGACCCGTGTTCAGCCCCTGCTCGGCACCTGTTCAGCCGCGGACGATGCCCTGCGCGCGGGCCGCCGCCAGCCAGTCGGGGAACTCCGCCATGAGCTGGTCGTACAGCACCGCGTCCGATATCGATCGCGGGTCCTTGCCCGCGGGGAAGAACCCCGCGTTGTCCACCACCCGTTTGGCGGGTACCGGCAGTTCGTCCAGCCGCCGCAGGAAGCGGAATTCGTCGTCCCCGAATCCCACGAACTGCCAGAAGATCGGCAGCTTCGCCGCCTTGCACAGCACCTCGATGGTCGCGCCCTTGTTGATCGGCCCGCCGTCGGTCTGGAACACCACGAACGCGGGCGCCGTCGCCCCCGACCGCTGATAGTGCTCGATGACCGCTTCCATGGCGGCCGCGTAATTGGTGCGACCCATGTGGCCGTATGCCTCATTGAGCTTGTTGATCCGCCCGCCGTACCGCGTCAGCGACACCTCGTCCACACCGTCGACCTCGGTGGAGAAGAACACGACGGGGACGATGCCGTCGTCGTCGAAATGCGCGGCCAGGCCGAGTGTCTGCTCGGCGAGATGCTGGACGGTGCCGTCGTTGTAGAACTCCCGCATGCTGCCCGAGCGGTCGAGCACCAGATAGACCGCGGCGCTTTCGCCCGACAGTCGGTGCTTGCCCAGGCTGACGGCCGCCTGCTTGTAGAGGCTGACCAGGCCGGGCGCGGTCTGCTCCACCTTCTGCATCGAAATCGCCATGGAATCCCCCCTATACCGTGTCTGACATGTCGTGTCGGCCCCGTGGCGCTGTCCCCTACAGCGCCAAGTGCCAGTCCTGCCCCACGAGTTCGCGGCCGAAGCTGTGATGCCGCTGCTCCGCGACGAGTTCGAATCCCGCGCGCTGATAGATCGTTCGGGCGCCGGCCAGTATGTCATTGGTCCACAGGACCAGATCGGTGTAGCCGGCGGAGCGGGCGAAGGCGATGCATTCGTCCACCAACAACTTGCCTATGCCGTGTCCACGGGCGGCAGGATCGACCAGCAGCAGCCGTAGCCGCGCGGTGTCCGGCTCCTTGTCGCGTACACAGAAGACGCAGCCCGCCCGCTGTCCGTCGAGTTCGGCGATCCACACCTCGTCGCGTTCCGGATCGCGATGGGCGGCGAAGTCCGCGACGATCTGGGCGACCAGCGCCTCGTACTCCTCGTTCCACCCGAACTCCGTCGCGTAGACCTCCGCGTTGCGCTCGATGGACCACCCCAGATCGCCGGGGCGCGCGCCGCGCAGCACGACCCGCGACCCGGACGGCTCGCCGCCGGTGGCCGGGGCGGGGCCGTCGCCACCGCTGTTGCCGCTGACGGTGTTGTCGCGCAGTATTTCCCGAACCGTCCGCATCGCCTCGGACAGCCGCGGCCGGTCCTGCGGACGTATGCGGTCCACCAGCGAGCCGACGGCTTCCTCCGACCGCTCCTCCAGCAACGACGCGGCCTGCCTCCCGTGCGTGGTCAGCTCTATCCGCTGCCGCCTGGCGTCCTGTTCTGACGGGCCGCGGGTGACCAGTTGCCGCTCCTCGAATTTGGCCAGCATCCGGCTGAGATGGCCCGCGTCCAGCGACAACTCCACCCGCAGGTCGGCCGCGTCGGTCCGCGGGGCGTGCGCCAGCTCGTACAGCACGCGCGCTTCGGTGAGGGTGAACGGTGTGTGCAGGTGACGGCTGTAGTCGAGCGCGCCGATCAGGTTGGTGTAGAAGCGGTTGAACTCGCGGATCTCCCGGACGGCCATGATCAATCCCCTATTTCCTTTGCCTGAGTCAAAGGTAGGCGGATGCGGTGCCGGGCGGAAGACCCCTCCGAAACCTGTGGATAACTTCAGTCGGACCGGCCAGACGGCGGCGCGGTCGACCCGCGGACCATGAGTTCCGTACGGATCGTGGCGACCCCGCCCGGCGGCGGGGACAGCCGCCCCATCACCAACCGCCCGGCTCGCGCGCCCGCCTCCTGCAAGGGAATGCGGACCGTCGTCAGGGCCGGGGAGACATCGGCGCTGAACGGAAGATCGTCGAATCCGGCGACCGACACGTCACCGGGAATGCTCAGTCCCTGGTCCCGCAGCGCCGCGCACACGCCGAGCGCGACCGTGTCGTTCGCGGCCACGATCGCGGTCAGACCCTTGTCCCGCCGCAGCAGTTCCAGTGCGGCGTCGTAGCCCGACGCCCGGTCGTACGTCCCGTGCACCGTCAGCCGCTCCGCGTACGCCTCCGGATCCGAGGTGATCCGGTTGCCGCTCGCGGCCAGGGCCGCTCGGTGGCCCTCCAGTCGGTGCCGGGAGGTGCTGCGCTCGACCGGCCCCGTCACATAACCGATTCTGCGGTGGCCGAGGGACAGCAGGTGCTCGGTCAGTCGCCGCGCGCCGCCGCGGTTGTCGAAGGCGACGGTGGCCGCGACGAGCCCGCTGTCCGGCAGGGTCAGCGGGGGACGGCCGCACAGCACGACATTGGCGCCGGACGCGGCGAGCCGGGTGAGCCGTGCCGTGACCGCCGCCGTGTGCTCCTCGCTCTCCACGGCGCCCCCGGTGAGGACCACGCCCGCCGCGCGCTGGCGTTCGAGCAGCGTGAGATAGGTGAGTTCGGCCTCGGGGGATCCACCGGTGTTGCACACGACGGCGAGCTTGCCGCCGCCCGGCGCCGCGCCCGCGCTGATCTCGGCCTGGACGGCGCTCGCGATGAGCCCGAAGAAGGGGTCGGCGACATCGTTGACGAGGACGCCGACCAGGTCGGAGGTGGCGGCGGCGAGGGCCCGCGCCTGGCCGTTGACGACGTAGTCCAGTTCGGCGACGGCGCGCCTGACCCGCTCCCGAGTGCTTCCCGCGACCGGGTAGTTGCCGTTCAGAACACGGGATACGGTCGCCGACGACACTCCGGCGCGCGCCGCCACATCGGCCAGAGTCACTGCCATCTCGGTCCGGTCTTTCTGCAGGGGGCGGTGGGCGCGAGGGGCGCCGTGAGGTGCGCGTTCCCGCTCGCAGGGGCACATGATCTCACTTCGTGGACGCGAGGGGGAGCGGTGGCGCATGTGAGAGAAAGCGCTTACATCAGACACCAGGAGACTCTTGTCGAACGCAGGCCGTGGCGGCTAGCGTGAACCGGGAGAAAGCGCTTGCTATTTCATTGCCAGTGACCGTGGGCGCGTTCCCTGCACCCGGCAGCGACGAGAGGACTTGTCACGTGACACGCAGGACAGTGCGGATCGCCATGAACGGCGTCACCGGGCGGATGGGATACCGGCAGCACCTGGTCCGCTCCATCCTGAGCCTGCGTGAGCAGGGCGGACTCGACCTCGGCGACGGCACCACGCTGTGGCCCGAGCCGATCCTGCTGGGCCGGCGCGAGCACGCGCTGCGGGCCATGGCCGAGCGGCACGGCATCGAGCACTGGTCGACCGACCTCGACGCCGTCCTCGCCGAGCCCTCCGTCGACATCTACTTCGACTCGCAGGTGACCGCGGCCCGCGAGACCGCGCTGAAGGCGGCCATCGCCGCGGGCAAGCACATCTACTGCGAGAAGCCCACCGCCACCTCACTCGACGGAGCGCTGGACCTCGCCCGGCTCGCCACATCCGCGGGCGTCAAGCACGGTGTCGTGCAGGACAAGCTCTTCCTGCCGGGCCTGCTGAAGCTCAAGCGGCTCATCGACGGCGGTTTCTTCGGCCGGATCCTGTCCGTCCGCGGCGAATTCGGCTACTGGGTCTTCGAAGGCGACTGGCAGAGCGCCCAACGCCCCTCCTGGAACTACCGCTCGGAGGACGGCGGCGGCATCGTGGCCGACATGTTCCCGCACTGGGAGTACCTGCTGCACGAACTGTTCGGCCGGGTCCGTACCGTCCAGGCGCTGGCCACCACCCATATCCCGCAGCGTTGGGACGAGAAGGACAAGCCGTACGACGCCACCGCGGACGATGCCGCCTACGGTGTCTTCGAACTGGATGGCGGCGCCGTCGCACAGATCAACTCCTCCTGGGCGGTGCGCGTCAACCGCGACGAATTGGTGGAGTTCCAGGTCGACGGCACGCACGGCTCCGCGGTCGCCGGGCTGCGCAACTGCCGCGTGCAGCACCGGTCCGCCACGCCGAAGCCGGTGTGGAATCCGGACCTGCCCGCCACCGAGTCCTTCAGGGACCAGTGGCAGGAGGTCCCGGACAACGGCGACTTCGACAACGGATTCAAGGTCCAGTGGGAGCTGTTCCTGCGGCACGTCGCGCTCGACGAGCCCTGGCAGTGGGACCTGCTGGCCGGTGCCCGGGGCGTTCAGCTCGCCGAACTCGGCCTGGCCTCCTCCGCGCAGGGCCGCCGCTTCGAGGTTCCGGAGCTGGCCCTGTGAGCATCCTGCTGCCCGACGCGTCCGGTGAAACGCGCACCTATGTGCCGCGTTCGGAATCCGTCACCTATAGCGCGGATCTTCCGCTGCGCAGCCGTGTCGTGTACTCCGCCGCCCATGTCGTGGCCGACCCGCTGCGTACGGCGGCGGACGAGCCGGCGGCCGTCGACTGGGACGCCACTCTCGCCTTCCGTCGCCATCTGTGGTCGCACGGGCTGGGCGTGGCCGAGGCCATGGACACCGCGCAGCGCGGCATGGGGCTCGACTGGGCGGGCGCGGCGGAGCTGATCCGCAGGTCGGCGGCCGAGGCGCGCGCCGTCGGCGGCCGGATCGCCTGCGGTGTCGGCACCGACCAGCTCACCGGTCCCGCCGCCACACTGGACGAGGTCGTCGCCGCGTACGAGGAGCAGTTGGCGCTCGTCGAGGCGACCGGTTCGCAGGCCATCCTCATGGCGTCCCGCGCCCTCGTCGGGGTCGCGAAGGGCCCTGAGGACTATCTGGAGGTGTACGGGCGGCTGCTGCGTCAAGCCGGCGACCCGGTGATCCTGCACTGGCTCGGCCCGATGTTCGACCCGGCGCTCGCCGGGTACTGGGGCAGCGGCGACCTGGACGCGGCGACCGACATTTTCCTCGATGTCATCAAGGCCCACCCGGACAAGATCGACGGCGTGAAGATCTCGCTGCTCGACGCGCGGCGCGAGGTCGAACTGCGCCGCCGCCTGCCGCAGGGCGTGCACTGCTACACCGGCGACGACTTCAACTACCCCGAGCTGATCGAGGGCGACGAACAGGGCTTCAGCCACGCGCTGCTCGGCATCTTCGACCCGCTCGCGCCCCTGGCGTCGGCGGCCGTGAGCGCCCTCGACACCGGGAACGCCGCCGGTTTCCGCCGCGTCCTCGACCCCACCGTCGAGTTGTCCCGGCACCTGTTCCAGACACCGACACGCTTCTACAAGACCGGTGTCGTCCTGCTCGCCTGGCTGGCCGGGCACCAGTCGCACTTCAGCATGGTCGGCGGTCTCCAGTCGGCCCGTTCCCTGCCGCATCTCGCCCGCGCCTACGAACTGGCCGACCGGATCGGCCTGTTCCCCGACCCCGGACTCGCCGAGGCACGGATGCGCTGCCTGCTCGCCGTATACGGAGTGGACGCATGACCGTACCGACGTCGCCCGACCCCGCGTCCTCCGCATCCGCCTCTCACGACGACGTGTACGGCGACGTGACCGGCGACCTCTCGCGGCTGAGCATCAACCAGGAGACCGTCAAGCAGTGGTCGCTGCCCGAGCTGGCCAAGGGCTGTGTGGCGGCCGGGATCGGCTCGGTGGGGCTGTGGCGGGCACCGGTGCGGGAGTACGGCGTCGAGCGTGCCACGGACCTGATGCGGGACAGCGGGCTCACCGTGACGTCGCTGTGCCGCGGCGGATTCTTCACCGCGACCGACGCGGCGGAGCGCGTGACCGCGCTGGACGACAACCGCGCGGCGATCGACGAGGCGGCGACGCTGGGAACGGCCACCTTGGTACTGGTCTCCGGCGGCCTGCCCGCGGGCGACCGCGACATCGTCGCCGCCAGGGAGCGGGTCGCCGACGCGATCGGCGAGCTGGCGCCCTACGCTGCGGAGCGCGGGGTACGGCTCGCGATCGAGCCCCTGCACCCGATGTACGCCTCCGACCGGTGTGTGGTCTCCACGCTCGGCCAGGCACTGGACATCGCCGAGCACTTCCCCGCGGACCAGGTGGGTGTCGTGGTCGACACCTATCACCTGTGGTGGGACGACCTGGCGCCCGCGCAGATCGTCCGGGCCGGAGCGGGCGGCAGGATCGCCTCCTTCCAGGTCGCCGACTGGGTGACGCCGCTGCCGGAGGGGGTGCTGCTGGGGCGGGGACAGCTCGGTGACGGCTGCGTTGACCTGCGGGGACTGCGTGAGCAGGTGGACGCGACGGGCTTTCGCGGACCGGTCGAGGTGGAGATCTTCAACCCCGCTCTGTGGGCCAGGGACGGCACTGAACTGGTCGCCGAAATCGCCGATCGGTACCTCCGGCACGTTCTCTGAAAAAAACTTGAGAGATTACGCATCCGTCGTACAACCCTTCCGGGGGGTCGGTGGTCTTACTGGGCATCAAGGCTCCTGGGAGGGGTTTCACGGAGCCAAGAGGGAAATGCGCCCGAGGGGGGCTTCGGGGGTAGTAGGGGGGAAAACGAAAGAGGTCCGGCCTTGTGCCGGACCTCTTTCGTATCTCTGTGCGGACGCTGTGACCGCCGGGGCGGCTCGCCGCGTCGCTTCACTTCGCCCGGCGGGCCCGCTGCGCCAGCACCGTCGCCACCACGGGAATGAGCATCTCCAGCGCCCCCGTGACGGCCGTCACTGGAAGGCCCGTCCGCTTCGACACCGCGCGGGCCGTCGGGGCGGTCGCCTTGCGCAGCACCGTGGTGAGCAGGCCGCCGCCCACGCCCGTGCCGAGCCCCGCGAAACCGGCGACCTCGGTGAGCGGCTCCGGCTCCGAGGCGGCCTGCTCCAGCGCCTGGCTCAACTCCGCGGTCCCGCCCGGTGTCACCGCCTCGTCCGTGACCACACCGGTCAGCGAACCGACCGAGGCGCCCACGACCTGCCGAGCCGCGTCCGTGTCCGTGCCGAGCCGCTCGGCCATCTCCTGAAGCCGCTCGTCACCCAGCTCGGTCAGCACTTCGTCCTGCAGCGGTCGGTCGCTCATGTGCCGCACGCTACGCGGGCGCGCGAGCGGCGGCCCCCGGACTTCGGCCGAACGCGTGAAGGGCCGCCGCCGGGTGGCCCGAGCGGCGTTGTCCACAGGGGGATTTGCTGCCGGAGAGTTATCCACAGGGCGGGAGCGGGGTGTCCGAGCCAACCGGTACCTTCGGAACAGATCACCAACGGGAGGGCCGGGAAGGGAGGCCGGGCATGGGCGAGTCGGGGCTGGCCGTGCTGGACGGCGTCCTGGAACGGATCACGTACGCCAACGAGGACACCGGGTACACGGTCGCGCGGGTGGACACCGGCCGTGGCTCGGGGGATCTGCTGACGGTCGTCGGCGCGCTGCTGGGGGCGCAGCCGGGGGAGTCGCTGCGGATGCACGGCCGCTGGGGCTCGCATCCGCAGTACGGCAAGCAGTTCAGTGTCGAGAATTACACGACGGTGCTGCCGGCCACGATCCAGGGAATACGCCGCTACCTGGGATCGGGGTTGATCAAGGGCATCGGGCCGAGGATCGCGGAGCGGATCGTCGACCACTTCGGCACCGGCACGCTGGAGATCATCGAGGGCGAGCCGAAGCGGCTGATCGAGGTGCCGGGGCTTGGCCCCAAGCGCACCAAGCTGATCGCCGCCGCGTGGGAGGAGCAGAAGGCGATCAAGGAGGTGATGGTCTTCCTCCAGGGAGTGGGGGTGTCCACTTCCATCGCCGTGCGGATTTACAAGGGCTACGGGGACGCGTCGATCTCCGTGGTGAAGAACCAGCCGTACCGGCTGGCCGCCGAGGTCTGGGGGATCGGCTTCCTGACCGCGGACCGGATCGCGCAGGCGGTCGGGATACCCCACGACAGCCCGGAGCGGGTCAAGGCCGGATTGCAGTACGCCCTGTCGCAGGCCACTGACGGCGGCAACTGCTACCTGCCCCAGGAACGGCTGATCGCGGACTCGGTGAAGCTGCTCCAGGTCGACACGGGGTTGGTGATCGACTGCCTGGGCGAGCTGGCCGAGGAGGAGGGCGTGGTCCGGGAGAGCGTGCCCTCGCCGGACGGGCACGAGGAACAGGTGAAGGCCGTCTATCTGGTCCCCTTCCACCGGGCCGAGATATCGCTCGCCGCCCAGTTGCTACGGCTGCTGCGCGCGCCGGAGGACCGGCTGCCCGCCTTCCGGGACGTGGAGTGGGACAAGGCGCTGGCCTGGCTGGCGACCAGGACGGGGGCCGATCTCGCACCGGAACAGCAGGAGGCGGTGCGGCTGGCGCTGACCGAGAAGGTCGCCGTGCTCACCGGCGGCCCCGGCTGCGGCAAGTCGTTCACCGTCCGCTCGGTGGTGGAGTTGGCGCGCGCGAAGAAGGCCAAGGTGGTGCTGGCCGCCCCGACCGGCCGCGCCGCCAAGCGGCTGGCCGAGCTGACCGGCGCCGAGGCCTCGACCGTGCACCGGCTTCTGGAGCTGAAGCCGGGCGGCGACGCGGCGTACGACAAGGACCGGCCGCTGGACGCGGATCTGGTGGTGGTCGACGAGGCGTCGATGCTGGACCTGCTGCTGGCGAACAAGCTGGTGAAGGCGGTGCCGCCGGGCGCGCACCTGCTGTTCGTCGGCGATGTGGACCAGTTGCCGAGCGTCGGCGCAGGTGAGGTGCTGCGTGACCTGCTCGCGGCGGACGGCCCCGTGCCCGCCGTGCGGCTCACGCGAATCTTCCGGCAGGCGCAGCAGTCTGGGGTGGTGACAAACGCGCACCGGATCAACTCCGGTGTCCCGCCGCTCACTCAGGGCCTGCCCGACTTCTTCCTCTTCGCCGAGGAGGACTCGGAGGAGGTGGCCAGGCTGACCGTGGACGTGGTGGCCCGCCGCATCCCGGGCCGCTTCGGGCTCGACCCGCGCCGGGACGTCCAGGTGCTCGCGCCGATGCACCGGGGCCCCGCGGGCGCGGGCGTGCTCAACGGACTGCTCCAGCAGGCCGTCACCCCGGCGCGGCCCGACCTGCCCGAGCGCCGGTTCGGCGGCCGGACCTTCCGGGTCGGCGACAAGGTCACGCAGATCAGGAACAACTACGACAAGGGCGTGAACGGCGTCTTCAACGGCACGGTCGGCGTGGTCACCGGGCTGGACACCGTCGAGCAGCGCCTCACCGTGCACACCGACGAGGACGAGGAGATCCCGTACGACTTCGACGAGCTGGACGAGCTGGCCCACGCGTACGCGGTGACGATCCACCGCTCGCAGGGCAGCGAGTACCCGGCGGTGGTGATCCCTGTCACCACCAGTGCCTGGATGATGCTGCAGCGCAATCTGCTCTACACCGCTGTGACCAGGGCGAAGCGGCTCGTCGTGCTGGTCGGATCGCGTCGCGCCATCGGTCAGGCGGTGCGGACGGTGTCGGCGGGAAAGCGCTTCACGGCTCTCGACCACCGGCTGTCCAGGGGCGCAAAATAGGCACTGAGTGCCACCTTTCGGCCCGATGGCCGACCCCGAGTGCACACGCCAGTGCCAAATGGGGGACAGTGGACCTCGTCAGGGCACCTCGAAGAAGAGGCAACACCGTCGGTGAGGGAATGACGTGAGCGACAAGTCTGTAGTACTGCGGTATGGGGACGGCGAGTACAGCTACCCGGTGGTTGACAGCACCGTCGGTGACAACGGCTTCGACATCGGCAAGCTGCGCGCCGACACCGGGCTGGTCACCCTGGACAGCGGTTACGGCAACACTGCGGCCTACAAGTCCGCGATCACCTTCCTCGATGGTGAGGAAGGCATCCTGCGCTACCGCGGTTACCCGATCGAGCAGCTCGCCGAGCGCGGAAGCTTCCTGGAGACCGCCTACCTGCTGATCAACGGCGAACTGCCGACGGTCGACGAGCTGGCGGAGTTCAAGGGTGAGATCACCCAGCACACCCTTTTGCACGAGGACGTCAAACGGTTCTACGACGGCTTCCCCCGTGACGCCCACCCGATGGCGATGCTGTCGTCCGTGGTGAGCGCGCTGTCGACCTTCTACCAGGACAGCCACAACCCGTTCGATCCCGAGCAGCGCCACCTCTCCACGATCCGGCTGCTCGCCAAGCTGCCGACCATCGCGGCGTACGCGTACAAGAAGTCCGTCGGTCAGCCGGTGGTCTACCCGCGCAACGACCTCGGCTATGTCGAGAACTTCCTGCGCATGACGTTCTCCGTGCCGGCCGAGGAGTACGAGCTCGACCCGGTCGTGGTCAGCGCCCTCGACAAGCTCTTCATCCTGCACGCCGACCACGAGCAGAACTGTTCGACGTCGACGGTCCGGCTGGTCGGCTCCTCGCAGGCGAACCAGTTCGCCTCGATCTCGGCCGGTATCAGCGCGCTGTGGGGCCCGCTGCACGGCGGCGCCAACCAGTCGGTGCTGGAGATGCTGGAGGGCATCCAGGCTGACGGCGGCGACGTGGACGCCTTCATCCGCAAGGTGAAGAACAAGGAAGACGGTGTGAAGCTCATGGGCTTCGGACATCGCGTCTACAAGAACTTCGACCCCCGGGCGAAGATCATCAAGTCGGCGGCGCACGACGTCCTGTCGGCGCTCGGCAAGTCCGACGAGCTGTTGGACATCGCGCTCAAGCTCGAAGAGCACGCGCTCGGCGACGACTACTTCGTCTCGCGCAAGCTGTACCCGAACGTGGACTTCTACACCGGCCTGATCTACCGGGCCATGGGCTTCCCGACCAGCATGTTCACCGTGCTGTTCGCCATCGGGCGGCTGCCCGGCTGGATCGCCCAGTGGCACGAGATGATCAAGGAGCCCGGCTCCCGCATCGGCCGTCCGCGGCAGATCTACACGGGCGTCGAGATCCGCGACTACGTGCCCGTCGAGGGCCGCTGAACCACGGGCTGAGCCTGGCCGCACCACGCATGAAGAAGCGCCCCGCGCTGGATCCCCCCACGGGTCCGGCACGGGGCGCTCCCGTTCCCGGAACGGATCCCCCCACGGGTCCGACCGGGCGTCTTTCGGCGGCTGCGCCGTGCCGGGACGACTGCGGCCCGGGAGGGCCGCTCAAAGCTCCCCGGACATCGCCCCGGCGACGCATTCCCGGGCCGTCCCCCAAGACAGCCCGTTCCGCAGCCCCCCACCGGCTCCGCCGGGAGCGCGGTGCTCAAGACATAAGACCCACGAACCACCGTAATGGTTACGTTCCAAGCCCTGTGATCTACGTCTCTTCGAATGGGGGCGTTTTCGCAGGCTACCCCGCTCGCGGGCGGTATGGGGCGATCCCGTAGCGTGCTGTCTCCTCATGAGGGGCGGAGTACATGGCACAGAACGGGACAGCGGGCCGCAGCGTCGTCGTGACCGGCGGGGGTACGGGCATCGGTCGGGCGATCTCGATCCGCTTCGCCGAGGAGGGCCACCACGTCACGATCGTCGGCCGTCGCCGTGAGGTCCTGCACGCCACCGCGGAGGAGCTTCGCCGGGAGCGCGGGCTGGACGTCACCCCGGTCGCCTGCGACCTGGCCGACCCCGACGATGTCGAGGCGGCGCTCCGGCACCTGCCCGAGCAGGTCGACGTCCTGGTGAACAACGCGGGCAGCCGGGAGCTGGCGATCGGCGCGGGCCCGCACGGTGTGCTCGCCCGCTGGCGCGGCGACTTCGAGCGCAATGTGCTGACCGCGGTGCTGCTGACCGAATCGCTGCGGGACCGCTTCACCGACAGCGGCCGGGTGGTCACGGTCACCTCGGTGGCCGCGCTGCGCGGCGGCGGCTCCTACGGGGCCTCCAAGGCCGCCCTGCACGCCTGGAACCACTCGCTGGCCGCCCAGCTCGGCCCGCAGGGCGTCACGTGCAACATCGTGGCGCCCGGCACCGTGGCGGGCACCGAATTCTTCGGCTCGCGGCTCAACGACGCCGAGCTGACCCGGCGGGCCGGGCGCACGCTCGTGGGCCGGGTCGGCCATCCCGCCGATGTGGCGGCGGCCGTGCTTTTCCTCGCGTCCCCCGAGGCCGGCTTCATCACCGGCGAGATCCTTCAGTGCAACGGCGGCGAACTGCTCGGCCGGTGACCCGGTGACCCGGTGACCGGGTGGTCCCTGTGCTCCGGAGGTCCGGTGCTTCGGGGCATTCCGCGTTCCGTGACAGGCGCGCCCGTACTCCCTGAGGAGTAGCCCGACTGGACCCTCAGGATGAATTCTCCCGGGAGCCCCCGAGGAATCCCCTGATCCACGGGAAACCCCCTTGCCCCGTCCCACCGGCCGCTGTCAGTTTTGAAGCCCGGGGGCGGGAAGAGGGGCGGTGGAATGGACGTTGCACTGAACGTGTCGTCACTGGACTTCACCTCGGGTCTCGCTGAGTACCTGCGAGGTGGACACGTCTTCTGGGCATACGCGGTACTGGCCCTCACCACGGCCCCGCCGCTCGTGCCCAACGCCGTGCTGCTCGTGACCGGCGGAGTGATGGCGGCCGAGGGGCGGCTGGACCTCGCCCTCGTGCTGCTGGTGGTGGCGGGCAGCGCGGTCCTCGGCGACATGCTGATCCACCGCACCGGCCGGGCGCTCAGCGGCCGGGTGCTGGCCCGCATGGAGCGCAACGAGCGCCGGGCGGCGCTGCTCAGATGGGCCGCCCTGCGGATACAGCGGCATGGTGTGCCCTTTGTGATCGGTGTGCGCTTTCTGCCCAGCGGCCGAGTGATAGGCGGTCTCGCGGCGGGCGTCGTGCGCTATCCCGCCCGGCGTTACGCGGTGGGCGCGGGCGTCGCGGAGGCCGTCTGGGCCAGCTATTCCGTCGGAGCCGGTTATTTCAGCGGAAAAGCCGCTTCCAACTCCTTCTTCGCCCTCTCCTTGGGGCTCGGTATATCGATGCTCGTCGCCGGTATCGGCACGCTGGTGCAGTGGATCTCGCGGGCGCGTGAGCGCCGTGATCCGCGCCTGGTGGGGGAGCGCGAGGCGAGCCGGCCTCCCTCGATGGTGGTACGGGCGTCCTTCGCGGGTGACGCGGCGGCCATACCGGGACCCTCCGGCGGTGGTGGTACGGGGTCGGCCGGTGGCCTGCCCGCGGGACCAGGGGCAGCGGCCACCACCACATCTGCATCCGTCACAGGCGCCACTGTCGCGCGCACAAGTCCGCCACCGGGCAGGGACCGGGGCGGATTTCCCTGTTTCTCGGCCGGCCGCGGCAAGTAACCGTCGGCGGCGTCCCCGGACCCGGAGTCAGCGCGCGGCGGTATCCGTGCTGTTTTCGGGGCTCTTGCCCAGGGCGGCGCCCTTGTCCGGGGCGGCGGCCGTGCCCTGACCGGTGACCGCGCCGGTGCCCAGGTAGGGCGCCAGATAGCGGTAGAGCATCCCCTTCATCTCCCGCGCGTACGCGTCCCGTTCCTCGCCCTCGTGCTGGACGACGAGGTCGAGTCCTGCCTTGAACATCGCGAAGGACATCTGCGCCACAAGCGTGCGTTCCGCTGTGGACAGCGTCGGCTGACGGACGCCGAGCAGTTCGGTGAGGCGCGCGAGCAGTGACGCGTGCAGCTCGTCGTGGCCCTCGGCGACCTTGCCGGGAGTGTCCGGGCCCTTGATCAGGGCGAGGAAGGCCGGGTTGGCGCAGTTGAACTCGATGAAGGGACCGGCGACGGCGTCGATCATCTCGTCCAGCGGCAGCAGGGCGTTCTCGACGGTGAAGACCCGGCCGTGGGTGGCTTCCATCTCCTTGGTGAGCTGGCTGCCCAACTCGACGGCGATGGCCTCCTTGTTCGGGAAGAACTGGTAGAGCGTGCCCGGCGACACTCCTGCCTCGCGGGCGATCGCGTTGGTGCTGGACGCCGTGTAGCCCAGCGCGCAGAACACGCTGGCGGCGGCCTGGAGGAGCTGTGTGACACGCCGCTCGCCGCGGGCCTGCCGACGGCGCGGCTGCCGCTCTTCCGCCTCGGACACGGTGACTCCCCAGGGGTATTGACAAATGCGAGCGGTCACTCGCATTCTTGAAACGCGAGCGACAGTTCGCATTTGCGATTCTACGTCGCACTACGGGGAGAGGACACCTTTTGTCATGGCTGATGTCAACCACGACTCCGAGGTCGGGGGCTGGACGCGGGCCGTCACGGCCCGGCCCAGGCTGACGCTGCTGCTCGCCCTCCTCTTCACCGCGCTCGCGGTCGTCGCCGGGCGAGGCGTGGCCGACCGGCTGGCGAGCGGCGGCTGGGAAGCGCCCGACTCCGAGTCCTCGTACGCGACCGCGGCGCTCGCTGACCACTTCCCCGCCTCCCAACCCAATCTGGTCCTGCTGGTCGACGCCAAGGGCGCGGGAGTCGACAGCCCCGCCGTGGCTGCGAAGGGGCAGGAGCTGGCCCGCAAGCTCGCCGCCGATCCGGCGGTCACCGGCGTCACCTCCTACTGGGGCACCCACGCGCCGGTGCTGCGCGCCAAGGTCGACGGCTCGGCGATGATCACCGCCCGCCTCAAGGGCGACGACGACGCGGTGGCCGCCGCCGTCAAACGGATCGCCCCCGCCTACCGCGGGGAGCACGGACCGGTCGACGTGAGCGTCGGCGGCTCGGCCGCCGTCCGGCACGAGTTGCAGAGCACCATCCAGGACGACCTGGTCAAGGCCGAGATGATCGCCCTGCCCGTCACCCTGATACTGCTCGTCATGGTCTTCGGCAGTGCTATCGCCGCACTGCTGCCACTGGGCGTCGGCATCATCGCGATCCTCGGCACCAACGCGGTGCTGCGCGCCATCACCTCGTTCACCGACGTCTCGGTCTTCGCACAGAATCTCACCACCGCGCTCGGCCTCGGCCTCGCGATCGACTACGCCCTGTTCATCGTCCGCAGATTCCGCGAGGAGCTGGCGACCGGACTCACCTCGCGCGCGGCGGTCGGCGTGACCCTGCGCACCGCGGGCCGCACCGTCCTCTTCTCGGCCCTGACCGTCGCCGCCTCGCTCGCCGCGATGCTCGTCTTCCCGCAGTACTTCCTGCGGTCCTTCGCCTACGCGGGGATCGCCGTGGTGCTGCTGGCCGCCGCCGCGGCGTTGATCGCGCTGCCCGCCTGCCTGGTCCTGCTCGGAGACCGGGTCAACGCGCTGGATCTGCGCAAGGCGCTGCGCCGCAGGCCCGCGAGCGACCCCGGCGCGGGATACGCCGCCTTCGCCCGGCTGGTGATGCGCAGGGCGCCGCTCTTCGCGATCGGCGCGGTCGCGGGCCTGCTGCTGCTCGGACTGCCCTTCCTCCAAGTGCGCTTCGGCGCCGCGGACGACCGGCAGTTGCCTTCGGCCGCCGAGTCCCATGTGGTGCAGCAGCACATCCGCCAGGAGTTCCCCGGCAGTCCCGACGGCGCCATCACCGTGCTGGCCGAAGGCGCCGACCGGTCCCAACTGGCCGGATACGAGAAGCGGGTGGCCGCCCTGCCCGGCGTGGTCCGGGTCGAGGGGCCGGTCGTCGCCCAGGACTCAGGCGCCGCCTATATGACGGTGCTGTCCACGAGCGAGGCGGTGGACGCCGGCGCCCAGCACCTGGTCGGCGCGATCCGCGCCGTGCCCACGGACTTCAAGGCCTCGGTGACCGGCCAGGCCGCCGTCCTGGTGGACACCAAGGACACCATCGGCCAACGGCTGCCATGGGCGGCCGGGATCATCGCCCTGGTCACCTTGCTGCTGGTCTTCCTGCTCACCGGCAGCGTGATCATCCCGCTCCAGGCGGTGCTGCTCAACGCGCTGAGTCTCACCGCGATGTTCGGCGCGGTGGTGTGGGTCTTCCAGGACGGCCATCTGTCCGGACTGCTGGGCTTCACGGCCACCGGCAGCATCGAGACGACCCTGCCGGTGCTGATGTTCTGCGTGGCCTTCGGACTCTCCATGGACTACGGGGTGTTCCTGCTCTCGCGGATCAAGGAGGAGTACGACCGGGGCGGCGACCACCAGGCCTCCATCGAGTTCGGGCTCAAGCGGACCGGCGGACTGATCACGGCGGCGGCGGTGATCCTGGCCGTGGTGATGGTCGCGATCGGCACCTCGCGGGTGGCCAACACCAAGATGCTGGGGCTCGGCATCGCGCTCGCGGTGCTCATGGACGCGATGGTGGTGCGCACCCTGCTGGTCCCCGCGGTGATGCGGCTGACCGGGCGGGCCACATGGTGGGCGCCGCCGATGCTGCGCCGCTTCCACGACCGGTTCGGCATATCGGAGGGCGGCGGCCAGGCGGCGCCGGAGGGCACGAAGGCCCCGCACTCCTCGCAGGAGGGGCGGGACCCCGAGCCGGCCACGCGGAACTGAGGCTCAGTCCGGATCCCGGCGGCCGCGGTTTCCCGGCCGCCGGGCACTCCAGGCCCTGACGGTATCGGCGTACCAGAAGGGCTTGCCGCCCTCGACGACATCGGGCGGCGGGAGATGTCCGTGCTTCCGGTAGGAGCGGACAGTGTCGACCTGTACGCGGATGTGCGCGGCGATCTCGGCGTACGACCACAGGGTCCGGTCGGTCATCCCAGGTACCTCCGTACGGCGGGGCTGCTGTTGATCAGCACCTTCGTCTGGCCAACGACAGGTGAGCGTCACCGCATGGGCTTGTTGATCTTCTGTGACACGGAACCCGCGTAACGGTGACAAACGTGGCGAACGGGTAACGACCGCGCAGGTCGTCCGGACCGTCGCGGTGAAAGGGGGCACGATGGCGGGCTGAGACCGGAGGGATTCCGCGAGCGGGCAATCCGCCCACCCCTCGGCTCCGAATACCGGTCGGAGACTTGCGCGGGTGAGTCGGGACGGGATGGATCGCAGATGAGGGAAGCCGTACGGCTGGACGGCGTCGCAGGCGTCGGCCCCGACCTCCAGGAGTTGCTGGTCGCGGTCGCCCGCGGCGACGAGGCGGCGTTCGCCAGGGTCTACGACGCGGTGGCCGGGCCCGTGCTGGGGCTGGTGCGCTCGGTGCTGCGCGACCCCGCGCAGTCGGAGGAGGTCGCCCAGGAGGTGCTGGTCGAGGTCTGGCAGACCGCGACCCGCTTCCAGGCATCCCGTGGCAGCGCCATGACCTGGGTGATGACGCTGGCCCACCGTCGCGCGGTGGACCGGGTGCGTTCCGCGCAGGCGTCCTCCGACCGGGAGCACAAGGCCGCGCTGCTTGAGCACACCCCCGCCTTCGACGAGGTCGCGGAACAGGTCGAGTCACGGCTGGAGCGCGAGCAGGTGCGACGCTGTATGCGGACGCTCACCGAATTGCAGCGCCAGTCGGTGACACTCGCCTACTACCAGGGATTCACCTACCGGGAGGTCGCCGAGTTGCTCGCGGCTCCGCTGGGGACCGTCAAGACCCGACTGCGGGACGGACTCATCCGCCTGCGCGACTGCTTGGGAGTGAGCGCATGACGACCGCCGATCTGCATACCCTCACCGGTGCGTACGCGGTGCACGCGCTGCCCGACGGCGAGCGGGAGGAATTCGAACGGCACATCGCCGACTGCTCGGCCTGTGCGCAGGAGGTCCGCGAGCTGTCCGCGACGGCCACCCGGCTGGCGCTGGCCGCGTCGGCCGTGCCGCCGCCGCACATGCGCGAGCAGGTGCTGCGCCGGGTCGCCGCCGTGCGGCAGGAGCCGCCGGTCGTCACGCGGCAGGAGGGGCGCGGTCTCGCCGGATGGATGGCCGGGGCGCGGCGGCTGCCGCGTTACGCGCTGGCCGCGTGCATGGCAGGAGTGGTCGGGCTCGGCGGGGTGGCCGTCTGGCAGCACCAGGCCGCCGACGACGCGAGGCAGCGGGCGAACCAGGCCGAGCAGCGGGCGGGCGAGCTCTCCCAGGTGCTCTCGGCACCCGACGCGGCGAGCACCACACGGAAGCTCAGCACCGGCACGACCGCGACCGTGGTGGTCTCCCGCAGCCTGGGCAAGGCGGCCTTCCTGGCCGCCGGTATGCCGACGCCGGCGGCCGGGAAGACGTACGAGCTGTGGTTCGACGACGGCGGGAAGATGCGGCCGGCGGGTCTGATGGACCCGTCAGCCACCGACCAGGCCGTGGTGCTGGACGGGCGGATCGACAACGCCTCCGGGGTGGGCGTGACGGTCGAACCGGCCGGCGGCTCGCAGCAGCCCACGAGTGCCCCGCTGGCCCTGGTGACGTTCCCGGCGGCGGCCCGTGCCTGAGACGTCGCGGACCGGGTCGTCCATCGCGCTGTTCACCGCGGACCTGCGGTTGCACGACAACCCCGTGCTGGCCGCGGCGGTGGCGGCGGCCGAGAGCGTGGTCCCGCTGTTCGTGGTGGACGAGGGCATCGCGCGGGCCGGATTCGCGGTGCCCAACAGGGCGGCGTTCCTCGCCGACTGCCTGGCCGACCTGGACGCGGGCCTGCGGGCCCGCGGCGGGCGGCTGGTCGTGCGGCGCGGCGACGTCGTCGAGGAGGTCGTCCGGGCCGTCGGCGACAGCGGGGCGCGGCAGGTGCACATCGCGGCCGGGGTGAGCGGTTACGCCCTGCGCCGCGAGGACCGGCTGCGCAAGGCCCTGGCGGAGGCGGGCTGCGAAGTGGTGGTGCACGAGGCCGTGGTCACCGCAGCCCCGCCCGGCGCCGTCACCCCCGTGGGCCGCGACCACTTCGCCGTCTTCACACCGTACTTCCGGCGCTGGGACGCCGAGCCCCAGCGCCGCGTGCTGGACGCGCCGCGCAAGGTCACCGTGCCCGAGGACCTGAAGTCCGCCGCGCTGCCCCCCGCCACCGAGCTGACCGGGCCAGGCGGCGGGCAGCCGTCGCCTGGCCTGCCGCCCGGCGGGGAGACGGCGGCCCGCAAGCTGGCGGGCAGTTGGTGGCGCTCGGGCCTGGAGGGTTACGCGGACCAGCACGACGACCTGGCGGGCGACGCGACCTCCCGGCTCTCGCCGTATCTGCACTTCGGGTGCGTGTCCGCGACCGAACTCGTCCACCGGGCGCGGTCGGTGAGCGGCCGGGGCGCGGAGGCGTTCATCCGGCAGCTGGCCTGGCGCGACTTCCACCATCAGGTGCTCGCCGCGCGGCCGGACGCGGCGCACCGCGACTACCGCTCCCGGCACGACCGTTGGCGCACCGCGCCCGAGGAGGTCACCGCCTGGCGCGAGGGCCGCACCGGCTACCCCATCGTGGACGCCGCGATGCGCCAACTGCTGCACGAGGGCTGGATGCACAACAGGGGCAGGCTGCTCGTGGCGAGCTTCCTGACCAAGACGCTGTACGTGGACTGGCGGATCGGCGCCCGGCACTTCCTGGACCTGCTGGTCGACGGCGACATTCCCAACAACCAGCTCAACTGGCAGTGGTCGGCGGGCACCGGCACCGACACCCGGCCCAACCGGGTGCTCAACCCGCTGCTCCAGGCGGCCCGTTTCGACCCGGACGGCGACTACGTACGGCGCTGGGTTCCGGAACTGGCCGAGTTGGAGGGGGCGGCGGTGCACCAGCCGTGGAAGCTGTCGGGTCTGGAACGGGCGCGGTTCGACTACCCGGACCCGATCGTGGCCCTCAGCGAGGGGCACGCCCGCTTCTCGCGGGCCCGCGGCCTGGACGACTGACCGCGGACGCGCGAACCGACCGAACCCACCGAACCCACCGAACCGAGCCGAACCGGCCCACTCACCACGACCGGTGCCCCCAGCGGCCCGGCTGCCGCCGATTACGTCCGCCCGTCAACACCGCCCTTTCGCGGCGGCCACGGAAAGAAACCACTCGTCCGGGCGACGTATGCGGCATAGCCGGGCCGCTGCGCCATGTGCCGTTCCAGCAGCGGCTTCCCGCTGCCCCGCAGGAGCAGGAAGCTGATGGTCAGTGGCCCGAGTACGGCCAGCACGACCGCGCCCGCCGCCGACGACCAGCGGGCGCCGCCGGGGACGCGGCGCAGCGCGGTCACCCGGCTGGAGGTGTGCACGGCGGACACCTCCTTGCCCACCCGCTCGACGTACGTACGGGAGCCGCCGGTGATCGTGCGCCAGTTAGGGGAGTCGCCGACGCTGAGCAGGCCGTGGTGGTCGAGGAAGCGGAAGAGGGAGCGGGCCGGGAAGTCCAGCGCGGTCGCGGGGGAGCAGGACCAGACGGCGGACACCAGCGGGGTCATGAAGTGCTGGACGAAGTAGGGGGAGTAGTGGCCGTCTGCGAGGAATTTCCGCAACGTGCGGTCGGTGGCGGCAGCGCGAGAGCCCGAGTCCGTTCCCGTATCCGAGCCCGTATCCGCAGACGAACCCGAGCCCGCACCCGTATCCGAACCCGAACCGGCATAAGGGCCCGTTCCCGTATCCGAACCCGCACCCGCTTCGCCGCTCTCCGCGAGCAGGCGGCGGGCCCCGTGGTGGAAGGCGGTGACCTCGGTCAGCCTCCGCAGATAGCGGCCCCGCAGCGCGTTGCGCGGCTGCGGGAAGAGCTCGCGCGGACCGCGGGCCCCGGCGTACTCCAGGCCGCAGCCTCGCACCGCCCCGACATGCTCATCTCGGACTCCTGCGTGGCGATGTCCAGCTCGCGCAGCAGCCGCAGCAGATTCGGACAGGTGCGGGCGTTGTGCACGATGAAGCCGGTGTCGACGCTCAGGGACCGGCGGTCGGGGTCGGCCACGTCGTGGGTGTCCGCGTGCCCGCCGAGCCGGTCGTCCGCCTCGTACAGGGACTCGTACAGGGACACGTCGCTCGCGCGGTGCAGCACATGGGCGGCGGTAAGGCCCGCCACTCCGCTGCCTGTCACCGCGATCCGACGTCGTTCGGCCGTCATGCGATCCCCTCGGTCAGTGCTCGATGTCCAGTGACACCCCGTGGTGCCCGGTGGCGCCCCGTGCCCGGTCGGTGTCCGGCGCGGCCGGGACGGCGACCGGCACCGGTGCGCCCTCACTGATCATTCGTGGCCGCCGCCGTCGCGGATTGGTGCGGGAGCGGAACGTTCCGGCGGTGATCTTCACGGCCCCCACCTGCGGCGGAACCCGTCGGTCCGGGGGACGCGGAATCCCGGACCAATCCGCCGGGCGAGTGGCCACGAATGCGGGATGTGACCGACCAGGAGACCATCAGCCCCGACCGTGCGCTGGAGCCACATCAGCCACACGGCCCGAGTGCTGCCAGCCGGCTGCTGAGGGTCGTACTCGGCGCACTGAGCGGTCTGTTGGCCGCGGCTGTGTCACTCGGTTTCGCCGAACTCGTCGCCGTGGCGGCCCGTCCCGAGGCCAGTCCGGTGACGGCGGTCGGCGGCGCGGTCATCGACCGCACACCGGCGTCCCTGAAGGACTACGCGGTACGGAACTTCGGCACCAACGACAAGCTGGTGCTGCAACTGGGCATCGTCGCGATCCTGGCCCTCTTCGCCTTCGTGCTCGGCGTGTTCGCGCTGCGCTTCCGGCGCACGGGCTGCGCGGGCGTGCTGGCCTTCGGCGTCATCGGGGCGGTCGCCGCCTGGAGCCGTCCCGACTACCACCGGCTGGACGCGCTGCCGTCGATCGTCGGCGCGCTGCTCGGAGCGGCGGCGCTGTGGCTGCTGACGCAGCGGCTCACGCTCCGCGCCGCACCGGCCGCGCGCGTTCCGGAACAGGCCGCCGCGCCGGAGACACCGACCGCTCCGTCCGCAGTGGAGCGCGCCGCGGAGGACGACGAGGACACCGTCGAGACCCCTCTGCCGCGGACGGAAACGCCCGCCCCAGAGGCCGGGCCCACCTCCCGCCCCGCGTTCGACCGCCGTGGCTTCGTGCTGGCCGCTGCCGCCACGGCGGCCGCGTCCGCGGGTGCGGGAGCCCTGGGCCGTACCCTCAACAACCGTCGCGGCGCCGTCGCGGTGGCCTCACGGAAGGCCATCGCGCTGCCCGCCCCCGCCTCCCGCGCCGCGGCCGTCCCGCGCGGCGCGGACCTGGGAATCCCCGGGCTGAGCGAATTCACCACGCCGAACGCGAAGTTCTACCGCGTCGACACCGCCCTGGTCGTGCCGAAGATCGACGCCACCACCTGGCGGCTGCGCATCCACGGCATGGGCGTGGGCAAGGAGTTGACGCTCTCCTACGACGACCTGCTGCGCCGTGACCTGATCGAGCGGGACATCACGCTGACCTGCGTGTCCAACCAGGTCGGCGGACCGTACGTCGGCAACGCCCGCTGGATCGGCGTCCGGCTGGCCGATCTGCTGCGCGAGGCGGGGGTACGGCCCCCGTCGCGCGGCGGCAGGGCCGACCAGTTGGTGGCGCACTCGGTGGACGGCATGGCCATCGGCTCACCGGTGGAGACCGTGCTCGACGGCCGTGACGCGATGCTCGCGCTCGGCATGAACGGCGAGCCGCTGCCCTTCGCGCACGGCTTCCCCGTCCGCATGCTGGTGCCCGGCCTGTACGGCTATGTGTCGGCCTGCAAGTGGCTGCGCGAACTCGAACTGACCACCTTCGACTCCTACGACGCCTACTGGGTCAAACGGAGCTGGTCGCGCGAGGCGCCGGTCAAGACCGAGTCGCGGATCGACACCCCGAAGCCCTTCGCCAGCCCCAAGGCGGGCAGGGTGCCGGTGGCCGGGGTGGCGTGGGCGCAGCACCGGGGCATCGACCGGGTGCAGGTACGGGTCGACGGCGGGCGGTGGCAGACCGCCCGGCTCGCGGACGAGGACAGCACCGACACCTGGCGGCAGTGGCTGTGGGAGTGGGACGCCACGCCCGGCAGCCACACGCTGGAGGTCCGCGCGACGGACCGTGACGGCTACACGCAGACCGACCACCGCGTCGGCACCGTCCCGAACGGCGCGACCGGCTGGCACTCGGTGGTGGTCAGCGTCGACTGACCCGTCGGCGCGCCGACCATCCGCCCCCCGACGCCCCGTCCGCCCGCGAGCGCGCCGACCACTGGCAGGGCCGCCCTCGAGTGGCCCGCCGCCCCCCCAACTCCCCGCCACAGACGACTTGTCCGCACACACATTTCGCATAGACCGCACATATAGAGGAGAAAAACCATGTTCAACCTCCGCGCCCGCCGCATCGCCGTCGCCGTGACGGCCGCCGCCGTCCTGCCGCTGGCCCTCAGCGCCTGTTCGAGCGACGACAACCAGAAGGACGACTCGGCGGCGGCGAGCCCGTCCACCTCGGCGAGCGATTCGGCGATGGCGCCCACCAGCGACGCGCCGAGTGACGCCTCGACGAAGGACGCGCCCTTCGGTCCCGGCTGCGCCACCGTGCCCAAGAACGGCGCGGGCAGCTTCGACGGCATGTCCAAGGACCCGGTGGCGACCGCCGCCTCGCACAACCCGGCGCTGTCGACGCTGGTCGCCGCCGTCCAGAAGGCCGGTCTTGTCGACACCCTGAACAACGCCCAGAACATCACCGTCTTCGCGCCGACCAACGACGCCTTCGCGAAGATCCCGAAAGCCGACCTCGACAAGGTCCTCGCCGACAAGGCGACGCTCACCAAGATCCTCACCTACCACGTGGTCGGTGAGCCGGTGAAGGCGCCCGAGGGCCTGTCCAAGGGCACCTACACCACGCTGGAGAAGGGCACCCTGACGACCTCGGGCTCCGGCGAGGCGTACAAGGTCAATGACACGGCGAACGTGGTCTGCGGCAACGTCACCACCGCCAACGCCACCGTGCAGATCATCGACACGGTGCTGATGCCCAAGTAGCCGTTGGGGGTCAGGCGTTACAAATCACTCCGGACGGCCCGCGACGACGCGCAGCAGGTGTTCCGCCACGGCGGACATCGCGTCGCGGGCCGGCCGCAGATAGCGCCGCGGGTCGACGACGGCCGGGTCGGCCGCCAGGTGGTCCCGTACCGCCCCGGTGAAGGCGATGTTCAGCGCCGTGCCGATGTTGACCTTCACCATCCCGGCGGCGACGGCCCGCCGCAGCTCGTCGTCCGGCACACCGGACGAGCCGTGCAGCACCAGCGGTACGGGTACGGCCGTGCGCAGCGCGGCTATCAGTTCGTGGTCGAGGCGCGCGGAGCGGTCGGTCATCGCGTGCGAGCTGCCGACCGCGACGGCGAGTGCGTCCACCCCGGTCGCGGCGGTGAAGGCGGCGGCCTCGGCGGGGTCGGTCCGCACGCCGGGCGCGTGGGCGCCGTCCTTGCCCCCGACCTCGCCCAACTCGGCCTCGACCCAGGCGCCCTGGCCGTGCGCCCACTCCACCATCCGCGCGGTGGCGCGCAGATTCTCCTCGTACGGCAGCTTCGACGCGTCGAACATCACCGAGGACGCCCCGGCCGCCACGCCCGCCCGCAGCAGTTCCTCGCTCTCCACGTGGTCCAGGTGCAGGGCGACCGGCACCGCCGCGCCCCGCGCGACCGCCGCCGCCCCCGCCAGCACCGGCTCGACCCGGCCGCCGTGGAAGGCCACCGCGTTCTCGCTGATCTGGAGGATCACCGGCAGCCCGGCGGCCTGCGCGGCGGAGGTGATCGCCTCCGCGTGCTCCAGCGTGATCACATTGAACGCGGCGACCCCGTGGCCCGCGGCCCGGGCGGCGGTGACGAGTTCTGCGGTGGAGACGGCAGGCATGGGATTCCTCGGGGTACGTACGGCGGTGCCGGTTTCACGGGTGCGGGCGGGGGCACGGGCGGCGGGCCGCCGAACAGCGGAGCGCCGCGCGGGTGTTGGCGTCAGGCCAGGACGACGGAACGCGTCAGATTGCGCGGCCGGTCCGGGTCGTACCCCTTGTTCTCCGCGATGGCCACCGCGAGCCGCTGGACCCGCACCAGGTCGGCCAGCGGGTCGAGCACGGGCGCGCCCGTACCGCCGACCGCGCTCGTACCGCCGTCGGCGGGCGCGGCGGAACCGGCCTCGAGAAGGCCGCCGACGCCCGCGACGTTGTCGGCCAGGCCCTCGGGCAGGGCGCCGAAGGCCCACACCACGCGGCCGGGGCCGGTGATGCTGATCGGGCCGTGCCGGTACTCCATCGCCGGGTAGCTCTCGGTCCAGGCGCCCGCGGCCTCGCGCATCTTCAGCGCGGCCTCCTGCGCCAGGCCGTAGGTCCAGCCGGTGCCGAGGAAGGTGAACTGCTCGGCGGCCGTGACGGTGGTGGGCAGTTCCTGGGCGAGCGCCAGCCGCGCGTCGGCGACGGCCGCGGTCAGGTCGTGGCCGAGGTGGGCGCGCAGCAGCGCGAGCGCGGTGGTGGCGAACCGGGTCTGCACCACCGACTGTTCGTCGGCGAAGTCCAGCACCACGACCTCGTCGGCGGCCTCCATCACCGGGGTGTGCGGGTCGGCGGTGATCGCCGTGACCGCGACGCCCGCCGTACGCAGTCGCTCGCTCGCCCGCAGCACCTCGGTGGTGGTGCCGGAGCGGGTGATCGTCAGCACGCGGTCGTAGCCGCGGCCGAACGGGAACTCCGAGGCCGCGAAGGCGTCGGTCTCGCCGTGGCCGCCCTGTTCGCGCAGCGCCGCGTAGGACTGGGCCATGAACCAGGAAGTGCCGCAGCCGATCACCGCCACCCGCTCACCGTCGCGCGGCAGCTTCTCGGCCTCGGCGGGAGCGAGATCGGCCGCCCGCTGCCAGCACTCGGGCTGGGAGGCGGTCTCGGTGGTGGTGAGGGACGCGGACATCGGGGCTCCTCGTGCGGTGTGCGAGATACGGCGTGCGAGATGCGACGCGCGGTGCGGATGCGCGATCCTGCTCGAAACGAGCAGCTATCGAGCATAAATGTACACAGAGGAGAGGGCTGGCGGAAGGTCCACGACTGCGCTAAGGGCGCACGCGGGCGGCGCGACCGCCGCGGGCGGCCGAATGAGGCGCGCGTCACAGTTCCCGTACCGGATGTCACATCGGGTCGCGCGGTCCGGCTCTTTGGTACGAGGGCGCGAACGGCAGCCGGACCCGATGAGGGCCGAACGGTGAGAACGAGAAGAACGAGGAGGAAACCCTGCCCGAGAGAAAGCTCCGCACGACAGGCAGGGCTCTTCGTCCCCTGTCAATTGCTTTACGCGAGGCCCGAAGCGCTCACGTGGATTCCTTCAGAGCCGCCGCTTCCGTTTTTGCGGCCACACGTTCGAGTAGCTCGTCGAGATCGTATTGCGCACGTCCGGGACTGCCGTAGCGGGTGATCTTGCCGCGGCTGGCCCATTTCCTGATCGTCGCCTCGGAGACTCCGGCGGCGAGTGCGGCGAGTTGAGTCGGAACAAGCCGACTTCTATTGCGCGGTGGCGGATTCATGCGGCGTCCTCCGGGCGCTGGGATTGTGCTGCCGCTCCCGCAGTGCCGCGCGCGAACTGCCGCGTCTGCTGCATCTGCCGGGATAGCAGAAGCCATTGGTGGGGCTGCCAACTGTGTCCTGCGGTACAGCTCACTTCTCGGGTACGCCGGCCGTCGGGCGACGACGGCGCCGTGGTCATCGCCGCGCTGCAACCGGAATGGATGCATTGGCCGAGATCCATGCGCAACGCGGGCTGGGTGTAGGCGGACCGGCGCGCGCGGTGCGTTATCTCGGAGATCTCCTCCGCGAAGTCCGCGGCGGTCGGGTGCGCGAGCAGCCAGTTGAGGTGGCGGACGAGGAAGTCGGCCATCTCCTCCGGCTGCCTGCGGACCGGCTTGCGGACGGCGCGCTCCTCGGCGACCATCGCCGCCCACGAGGCCAGGAAGCCGACGATGCCGGACCGGGCGGTGATCGCCGCCTCGTCCAGCCGTATTCCGGTCGACTGCCTGCTGCCGCTGACCCGTTGGAGGGTCGGGTTGCGGCGCGGATGGAGCACCGACTCGCAGTCGTCGTAGATCTCCGGCAGCTCCATCAGATTCGCCTTGAGATCGTGGTAGCACGAGGTGCACAGACGCAGCCCCGGGGCCGCTGTGCGGCGCGGTCGCGACCCGTGCGGCACGTTGCCGCATTTTTGGCCCACACATGGAGATGAATTCATTTGGTCACCCGTTGGTCATGATGTCGGAAGGTGGCTGTCGCAGTGCGAACTCGTCGATCGACTCGATGACCGAGGGGAGTGCGCCCTGTTCAGGACATGCCGAAAGTCGTCGTTGGTGCAGGTGAGCGACGTCCCGTCGGAACATGGCCGTGCATCGGCTGCCTCCGACGGAATGGCGCACCGTCAGCGGCGACCGCTGGATCCGGAACCTGTCGACGTACTCCAGGCGCAAGGGAACTACTCAGTGGAACGCCTGGACCATCTCAACGCAGTGCTGAACGCAGTGCAGAACGGTCGGCGAGGGCCGGGCCGACCGGATGTACCGCGAGCAGCGGTGCTCGCGGGCTCCACAGACCAGTGGGGCCCATGGGGCACGCCGGATCATGGAGGTGTGCGTCGTGAGTGGATCGCACCGGGGCGGGATGATGTGGGGCGCGCGTGTGCCGTGGCGTCGCCTGAGCGGGACGTCATCGTCCGTGCCACGCGGGACGGGGCCCGCCGCGCCGTCGGATCAACGGCCGAATCAACCGTCGAGTCGCCGGAGCGTGCGCGGACCTGGCCGGCCTCCGCGTCCGAGCAGTGGCTCGGGCGGAGACGGATGACGGTGCCCTGGGCCGTGCCCGGGACCGTTCGTGGAGCTGGATCCCCGCCGGTCGCCCGAGGGTGACCTGGAGAAACGCTCCCGCAGCGCCATGAGGTGGCCGGCTCATCCACCGTGCCTGAAGCACCCCGGCACGAGACCGAGGTTACCGGCGATCGGAAACGCCGTGGTGGCCGTGATGAGTCCAGTTGGGCCTGTCGCGTTAAATCCGTGTTCATAACGATCCGGAACCCCCGCTCCCGAGTCATGTACGGCTTACAGCATACGGATGTTCGCGTTTGGCAGGCGACGATACAGGCAAACGCAGGAGCCGTCCACACCTGATCTACCTGCGACGATCACGCTCCACGCGGCCCTGACCGGCGGCTCATTGACGAGAATGTCGCCGCGTAAAATGTGACTACACGCTAGCGTGACGCCGTCGTGAACCCGCGAACAATCACCATCTGACAGAGCGTCAGACGAGATGGTCATTCGGGTCCGGAGTGTTCCGAAATGCTCGATGTTGAGGCGATGCTATGAGGATCACCGAACTTCATCGGTGTCACGCAAATTCGAGGGGTACTGCAACCATTTTTCGCGACCGCATACTCCCGACCCGTCGATGAACTGCGCAAACAGCCCGCTGACCAAGTGAAGTTGACATCGACAGCCAGAGACTGTCACGATACTTCCGGCGGCCGAGGTATGCCCGGATCCGGGCAGCAGTGAGACCCCGGACGCCGCAATCACACTCAGATCACCGAGCCCCGCGTGCGCTGTGCCGCCGCGGGGCTTCGTCATGGGCGGCCACGCCGTCTCCGACCGCCCGCCACCGGCACCGCGAAAGGCCGAAAGGAGCCTGCGGCGCATGGACAGGATCGGTTTTGTCTTCCCCGGCCAGGGTTCGCAGAAGGTGGGAATGGGGCTCGACCTCGCCGGAGAGCATCCGGATCTGGTCGGCCCCTACTACCGCACCGCGGACGAGATTCTCGGCCTTCCACTGTCCCGGCTGTGCTGGGAGGGACCCGCCGAGGTCCTCCGGGACACCTCGATCACCCAGCCCGCGATCTTCCTGACCAGCCTGTGCACCTGGCAGAGCCTGCGTCCGCGCGGTCTCGCCCCCGACATCGTCGCGGGCCACAGCCTCGGCGAATACACCGCGCTGGTCGCCGCGGGCGTCCTCGAATGGACCGACGCGCTCCGACTCGTACGGCTGCGCGGCCAGTTGATGGCCGCGGTCAACGCACGCGTGCCCGGCGCCATGGCGGCCGTACTCGGCCTGCCGCTCGAGGACGTCGAGGCCATCTGCGCACAGGCCGTCACCGGCACCGGCCAGATCGTCGAGATCGCCAACGACAACGAACCGGCGCAGGCGGTCGTCTCGGGCCAGGCCGAAGCCGTCCAATGGGTGATGGCCGCCGCCAGGGACGCCGGCGCGCGCCGGGCGGTCCCCCTCGAAGTCGGCGCGCCTTTCCATTGCAGTCTCATGAGCGAGATCGAGGACGAATTCGCGGCGGCCCTGGACGCGGTGGAATTCCGCGATCCGGTGGTCGAGACGGTCTCGTCCGTCACCGCGGCGCCGGTCACCACCGCCGCCGAGGCGCGTACCGCGCTCAAACGCCAGCTCACCGGCCGGGTCCGCTGGACCGAGACCGTGGCCGGAATGTCGGCCGCGGGCGTGGACCGCTTCATCGAGATCGGACCCGGAAAGGTACTCGGCGGCCTGTGCCGCCGGATCGCCCCGACATCACGGGTGTTCGCGACATTCGATTCACGGCAGTGTGCCTCGACTCTCGATGCGCTCGCATTCGCAGCCGGAGGTTGACCGGAGGCTCGCAAGCAGTCCAAGGAACCGATCAGGCCCAGGTCGCAGTCGGACCTGAGCGTCACAAAGGGCGGACCCATGAGCCGGATAGACCTTCTGAAGCCTCATATACCAGCCCCACGTGCGTCCGCAAACGTCAATCGCACCGAGATACGTACCGCATCGCCGGTACGGGGAGTGCCGGGGCCGTCCGTGAGCTGGCGGGTACTTGTGGTGGAACCTCATGCAGACGACGCCGAATCCCTGGTCAGGGGGTTACGGCGGCACGGACACGAGGTCGCGTCGGTCGGCACGGGCGGCGCGGCACTCCAGACGTACGAGGACGCGGACCTGGTCCTGCTCGACCTCGACCTGCCCGACCTGGACGGACTCGAGGTCTGCCGGAGCATCCGGTCGGTCTGCGACGTGGCGGTCATCGCCGTCACCGCACGCGGCACCGAACTCGACCGGGTGCTCGGCCTCCAGGCAGGCGCCGACGACTACCTCGTCAAGCCGTACGGCTTCCGCGAGTTGATGGCGCGGATGGACGCGGTCATGCGCCGCGCCCGCCCGGAACCCGCCTCCGCGCGGGTCATCTCCTGCGGACCGCTGCGGATCGACGCCGGATCGCGCGAAGTGCGGCTCGGCGGACGGCATATAGATGTGACCCGTAAGGAATTCGACGTGCTCTACCTGCTGGCCTCGCACCCGGACATCGTCATCACCCGGAAGCGGCTCATGCAGCAGGTGTGGGGTGACTCGTGGTCCCGGCGGACCGTCGACACCCATGTCAGCAGCCTCCGGACGAAGCTGGGCGCCAAGGAGTGGATCGTCACCGTCCGCGGTGTCGGATTCCGGCTCGGTCTGGGGCTCGAACGGTCCGGGTCCTCCGCATGAGCCGCGCGGCCGTGCGGTGCGAGGGACACGAATGCGGTACGCGGCAGGCCGAGCCCCGCGACGGGGGCCGGCACCCCGGCCGTCCGGTCGGCGGGAACCGGCTGTGCGCCGCCTGCCACCGCCGGCTGACCACCGGCATCGGCATGCTCCCCGAGCTGTACCGGGACTGCGAGCGGGTGCTGGGCGGCGCCGCGGCCAAGGGGCTGCGCGAACGCACCAGCGGCGGCCCGCTGCCCGGCATGCCGTTCAACCCGGCGGCGGCCGAGACGCGCGCCGCGATCCTCGGGGTGCTCGGCTCCTGGAGCGGCCTGATCGCCCAGCAGCGCGGGCTCGTACCGCCCGAGCGGTCCATCGGCACCCTGTCGGTGTTCCTGCTGCGGCACGCCGACTGGCTGGCCGGGCACCCGGCCGTCGCCGAGGCCACCCGCGAGGTGGCCCGGCTGGTCAGCAGGGCCCGCCGTGTCGCCCACCCCGAGCAGATCCGCCGGATCGCGCTCGGCGACTGCGTCGAACCCGGCTGCGAGGGGCGGCTGTCCGCCGTCGTACGCGTCGGGGCGACCGCCGCGCACCCGGCCGTGCAGTGCGACGCCCAGCCACGGCACACCTGGGCCGGGCACCAACTCACCCATCTGCGCCGCCTGATGCCCGCCGAGGACACGGCCCCGGGCCCAGCGGCCGACACCTCCGCCGGCCCCGTCGCCCCCGTCGTCGCCGAGCGCTGGCTCACCGCCGCCGACATCTCGCGGCTGTGGAGCACCCCGGTCGGCACAGTCTACCGGCTGGCCAGCGAGCAGAGCTGGCGCCGAAGGCACGGCTCGGGCCGCACCTACTACTCGGAGGCCGACGCACACGCGTGCTTCAGCCGCCGCGCCGAGCGATCTGCCGAACGATCCCGCTAGGACGGCCTGTTTCGACGACCAGCGGACGACCCCTCCATCACTCCCATCACCAGGAGCGAACGATGCACAGCACGTTGATAGTCGCGCGCATGCTGCCGCAGTCCGCGGAGGACGTGGCCCGGATCTTCGGGGAATTCGACCAGACCGGGATGCCCGACCTGATGGGCACCCGCCGACGGGAGCTCTTCTCCTACAACGGCCTCTACTTCCACCTCCAGGACTTCGACACGGAGGCCGGTAACACGACCATCGAACAGACCAAGGACCACCCGCTCTTTGTACAGGTCAGCGCCGACCTGAAGCCGCACATCGAGGCCTACAACCCGGCGACCTGGCGGTCGCCGAAGGACGCGATGGCCACGCGTTTCTATCACTGGGCCAAGTCCGAGTGACGGACCTGATCTCAAGCCTGTCCTCAAGAATTCACGAAATTCCGAAGGGAGCGGCGTCCACATGGGACGGCGAGTGGTGATAACCGGCATTGGGGTCGTGGCGCCGGGGGGTGTCGGCGTGAAGGACTTCTGGAGTCTGCTGAGCGACGGCCGAACCGCGACCAGAGGCATCACGTTTTTTGATCCCGCCCCGTTCCGTTCCCGCGTCGCGGCCGAGGTCGATTTCGACCCGGAGGCACTGGGACTGAGCCCGCAGGAGATCCGCCGCATGGACCGCGCCGCGCAGTTCGCGGTGGTCACGGCCGCGGAGGCGCTCGCGGGCAGCGGACTGGAGATGTCCGACCTGGACCCGTACCGGACCGGGGTGACCGTCGGCAGCGCCGTCGGCGCGACGATGGGCCTGGACCAGGAGTACCGCGTCACCAGTGACGGCGGGCGTCTCGACCTCAACGACCACCGGTACGCGGTACCGCATCTGTACGACTTCTTCGTGCCCAGCTCCTTCGCGAGCGAAGTGGCCTGGTCCACCGGGGCCGAGGGCCCGGCGACGGTGGTCTCCACCGGCTGCACCTCCGGCCTGGACTCGGTGGGCTACGCGACCGAGCTGATCCGCGAGGGCAGCGTCGACGTGATGATCGCGGGCGCCACCGACGCCCCGATCTCCCCGATCACCGTGGCGTGCTTCGACGCCATCAAGGCCACCACCTCGCGCAACGACGACCCCGAGCACGCCTCGCGGCCGTTCGACAACTCCCGCAACGGCTTCGTCCTCGGCGAGGGTTCCGCGATGTTCGTGCTGGAGGAGTACGAGGCGGCCAAGGCGCGCGGCGCGCACATCTACTGCGAGATCGCCGGGTACGCCACCCGCTCCAACGCCTTCCACATGACGGGTCTGCGGCCCGAGGGCCTGGAGATGGCCGAGGCCATCAGGACGGCCCTGGACGAGGCGCGGATGAACCCCGACGAGATCGACTACGTCAACGCGCACGGCTCGGGTACCAAGCAGAACGACCGCCACGAGACCGCCGCCGTCAAGCGGACGCTGGGCGACCACGCGTACCGGACGCCGATGAGCTCCATCAAGTCGATGGTCGGGCACTCGCTCGGCGCGATCGGCTCGATCGAGATCGCCGCGTCCGCGCTGGCCATCGAGAACAATCTCGTCCCGCCGACGGCCAATCTGCACGAGCCGGACCCGCAGTGCGACCTGGACTACGTACCGCTCAAGGCCAGGGAGTGGACCACCGACGCCGTGCTCAGCGTCGGCAGCGGCTTCGGCGGCTTCCAGAGCGCGATGGTGCTGCGGAGGGCGGCATGACCACTTCCGAAGGCACGACCACTTCCGCGGGCACGGCCGCTTCCGCAAGTACGGCCGCCTCCTCTGGCACCGCCAGTTCCGTCGTCGTCACCGGTATCGGCGTCACCGCGCCCAACGGCCTGGGCACCGAGGAGTTCTGGGCCGCGACCCTCGCGGGGAAGAACGGCATCGGACCCGTCCAGCGGTTCGACGCCACCGGCTACCCCGCCAAACTCGCCGGTGAGGTACCGGGCTTCGTCGCCACGGACTACCTGCCGAGCCGGCTGATCCCGCAGACCGACCACATGACCAGGCTCGCCCTGGTCGCGGCCGACTGGGCGCTGGCCGACGCGGGCGTGAAGCTCGACGAGTGGAAACAGTTCGACATGGGCGTCATCACCGCCAGCTCCTCCGGCGGTTTCGAATTCGGCCAGAACGAACTGCAGAAACTGTGGTCCAAGGGCGGCCAGCACGTCAGCGCGTACCAGTCCTTCGCCTGGTTCTACGCGGTCAACACCGGCCAGATCTCCATCCGCAACGGCATGCAGGGCCCCAGCGGGGTCGTCGTCTCCGACCAGGCGGGCGGCCTCGACGCGCTCGCGCAGGCCAGGCGGCAGATCCGCAAGGGCACCCGGCTGATCGTCTCCGGCGGCGTCGACGGCTCGATCTGCCCCTGGGGCTGGATCGCGCAGGTCGCCGCGGGACGGCTCACCGACAGCGACGACCCGGACAAGGCGTACCGGCCCTTCGCCGCGGACGCCGACGGCTATGTGCCCGGCGAGGGCGGCGCGTTGCTGATCCTGGAGGACGCCGGGTCCGCGCGGGAGCGCGGCGCCAAGGTCTACGGGGAGATCGCCGGATACGCCTCGACCTTCGACCCCAGGCCCGGCAGCGACCGGGAGCCCGGCCTCCGGCGGGCCGTCGAGGCGGCGCTGGCCGACGCGGGCCTGACGGCGGGCGACATCGACGTCGTCTTCGCCGACGCGGCGGCCGTCCCCGAACTGGATCGCGCGGAGGCCGACGCGATCACCGCGGTCTTCGGACCGCGCGGCGTGCCGGTCACCGCGCCCAAGACGATGACCGGACGGCTCTACTCAGGAGCCGCGTCGCTCGACACGGCCGCCGCGCTGCTGTCGATCAGGGACGGGGTCATCCCGCCCACCACCCATGTCGCCCCCGCCCCCGAGTACGACCTCGACCTGGTGGTCGACCGGCCCAGGACCGCGCCGGTCAACGCCGCGCTGGTGCTGGCCAGGGGCTACGGCGGCTTCAACTCGGCGATGGTCGTGCGCGGAGCAGCCCGGTGACGGGCCCGCGCACCGCCGTCGCCACACCTCAGGAAGGGACCGAGATGGCCGGACCGGAACTCACGATCGAAGACCTCAAGCGCATCCTCCGGGAAGCCGCGGGCGAGAGCGAGGGCATCGACCTGGACGGCGACATCCTCGACCAGACCTTCGAGGACCTCGGCTACGACTCGCTGGCGCTGCTGGAGACCGGCAGCCGGATCGAGCGCGAGCACGGGATCGAGCTGGAGGACACCTCCATCACCGTCGTCGAGACGCCGCGGGCGCTGCTCGCCGTCGTCAACGAGCAACTCGCCGCGGAACACGCGGCCTGACGCTCCCCCCACCCGGTGCCGCCGCCGTGCTCCCGAGGCGCGGCGGCGGCACCGTCCAGCCCACACGTACAGCGCACACGCCCGGACCACACGCCCGGACCACACGCCCAGACCACACGTACAGCGCACATGAACCCAGCACTTGAAGAGCGCACGTGAACGCAGCACATGTACGCAGCCGAGCGGTACCGAGTCGGAGGAGCAGTCATGTCGGCAGAGGGACAGCGGGTCGCTCTCGTCACCGGGGCCACCAGCGGAATCGGGCTCGCCGTCACCAGGGCGCTGGCCGCACAGGGACACCAGGTGTTCATCTGCGCGCGGACGCCCGAGAGCGTGGAAGTGACCGTCAAGGAACTACGGGACGAGGGCCTGGACGTCGACGGCACCGCCTGCGACGTCAAGTCGGGCGACGACATCAAGGCGTTCGTGCTCGCCGCCGTGGAGCGGTACGGGCCGGTCGACGTCCTGGTCAACAACGCGGGCCGCAGCGGCGGCGGCGTCACCGCCGACATCGACGACGAGCTGTGGTTCGACGTCGTCAACACCAACCTCAACAGCGTCTTCCTGATGACGCGCGAGGTGCTCAACACCGGCGGCATGCGGTACCGCGACCGCGGCCGGATCATCAACATCGCCTCCACCGCGGGCAAGCAGGGCGTGGTGCTCGGCGCCCCGTACTCCGCCTCCAAGCACGGCGTCGTCGGCTTCACCAAGGCCCTGGGCAACGAGCTGGCGCCGACCGGCATCACGGTCAACGCGGTCTGCCCCGGCTACGTCGAGACGCCGATGGCCGCGCGGGTCCGGCAGGGCTACGCGGCGGCCTACTCGACCACCGAGGGCGAGATCCTCCAGAAGTTCCAGTCCAAGATCCCGCTCGGCCGCTACTCCACGCCCGAGGAGGTCGCGGGCCTGGTCGGCTACCTGGCCACCGACACCGCGGCGTCGATCACCGCGCAGGCCATCAACGTGTGCGGCGGCCTCGGCAACTTCTGATCCGCCGCCACCGACCCCGTCCTACGACGTCCGACTCGCGTGAGGGGAACGAGAATGACGCAGACTGGCCACCGCGAGGTGGAGCACGAGATCACGGTGAACGCCCCGGCCGCCGCGGTGTACCGGCTGATCGCCGAGGTGGAGAACTGGCCGCGGATCTTCCCGCCGACCGTTTTCGTCGACCATGTGGAGCGCTCGGAGAACGAGGAGCGCATCCGCATCTGGGCCACCGCCAACGGCGCGGCCAAGAACTGGACGTCGCGCCGCGTCCTGGACCCGCGGGCACTGCGGATCGAATTCCGCCAGGAGGTCTCGGCGCCGCCGGTCGCGGCGATGGGCGGCACCTGGGTGATCGAGCCCGTGTCCGACACCGAGTCGCGGGTGCGGCTGCTGCACGACTACCGCGCCATCGACGACAAGCCGGACGATCTCGCCTGGATCGACGAGGCCGTGGACCGCAACAGCCGCTCCGAGCTGGCCGCGCTCAAGACCAACGTCGAACTGGTCGTCGGCTCCGCCGACGAACTCCTGCTGTCCTTCGCCGACACCGTCCACATCGACGGATCGGCCAAGGACGTCTACGACTTCATCAACGAGGCGCAGCTCTGGAAGGAGCGGCTGCCGCACGTGGCGCGGGTCTCGCTGGAGGAGGAGACGCCGGGACTGCAGATCCTGGAGATGGACACCCTCACCAAGGACGGCTCCTCGCACACCACCAAGTCGGTGCGCGTGACCTTCCCGCACAGCAGGATCGTCTACAAGCAGATCACCCTGCCCGCGCTGATGACGTTGCACACCGGTTACTGGCTGTTCGAGGAGGAGGGCGACGGCGTCGCCGCCACCTCCCAGCACACCGTGGTGATCAACACCGCGAACATCACCAAGATCCTCGGCCCGGACGCCGGGGTCGCCGAGGCGCGCGCCTTCGTGCAGAACGCGCTGAGCACCAACAGCCGGGCCACCCTGGGCCACGCCAAGGACTACGCCGAGGGCCGGCGCTGAGATGGACACCGACGTCATCATCGTCGGCGCGGGGCCTGTCGGCCTGATGCTGGCCGGTGAACTCCGGCTCGGCGGAGCCCGGGTGACGGTTCTGGAGCGGCTCGCCGCCCCCACCACCGAGTCCCGGGCGTCGACCCTGCACGCCCGCACCATGGAACTCCTCGACCAGCGCGGCCTGTTGGAGACACTGGGTACGCCGCCCAACGAGCCGATGGGCCACTTCGGCGGTCTGCCGCTCGACCTGAGCGAGCCGACCACCCGCTACCCCGGCCAGTGGAAGGTCCCGCAGGCCCGGGTCGAGGAGCTGCTCGCGGAGTGGGCCACGGGGCTGGGCGCGGAGGTCAGGCGCGAGCACGAACTGCTCGGCCTGACCACGGGCGTCGGCGGCGACGAAGGTGACGTGGGCGCGGAAGGCGTGGAGGTCGAGGTCGCCACCCCGGACGGTGTCACCCGTCTCACCGCCGGCTATCTGGTCGGCTGTGACGGCGAGGAGAGCACCGTACGGCGGCTGGCGGGCTTCGACTTCCCCGGCTCCGACGCCACCAAGGAGCTGCTGCGCTGCGACGTGCTGGGGCTCGACATCCCCAACCGCCGCTTCCAGCGGCTCCCGAACGGGGTGGCCATCGCGGCCACCCGCGACGGCGTCACCCGCGTCATGGTGCACGAGTTCGGCCGCGAGGTGCGGCCGAGGACCGCGGCACCCGAATACGCCGAGATCGCCGCCGTGTGGGCCAGGGTCACCGGCGAGGACATCACCCACGGCACCCCGACCTGGCTGAACGCCTTCGGCAACACCACCCGTCAGGCGGCCTCGTACCGCCGGGGCCGGGTGCTGCTCGCCGGGGACGCCGCCCACCGGCAGATGCCGGTCGGCGGCCAGGCGCTCAACCTCGGCCTCCAGGACGCGGCCAACCTCGGCTGGAAGCTCGCCGCGCGGGCCACCGGGCGCGCGCCCGACGGGCTGCTGGACACGTACCACACCGAGCGGCACGCGGTCGGGCGGCGGGTGCTGGCCAACATCGAGGCGCAGACCGTCATTCTCTTCGGCGGCCCCGGGACCGAGGCGGTCCGCGGCACCGCCGCCGAACTCCTCACCCGCACCTCGGTCGTCCGCGGCCACCTCGCCGGCATGATCAGCGGCCTCGACATCCGCTACGGCGACACCGACGCCGACACTCACACCGACACGGCCGGTGAGTTGACCGGCCGCCGCGTGCCCCACATCGCGCTGACGACCGCGGACGGGCCGACCGGCACCACCGAGCTGCTGCGGCCCGGCCGCGGCGTGCTGCTCGACCTGTCGGGCGACACCAGGCGCCGGGCCCCGCTGGGCAGGGCCGCCGAGGGCTGGACGGGCCGGGTCGACGTGGTGTCGGCGCGCCCGGTGCCCGGCACGCTCCTCGACGGGCAGAAGACCGTACTGCTGCGGCCCGACGGACACATCGCCTGGTCGGCGCGGCGCGCGGTCGACCCGGCTCCGGCGCTCCGGCGCTGGTTCGGCGCCGAGGACGTCCCCAAGGTCCCCGTCACGCCGATCGCGGCTCCACAGACGGCCGTTGCGGAGACGGCGGCGCCCAAGGCAACTGTCCCGAAGGCAGCCGCACCGAAACCGGCCGCTCCGAAGCCGCCCGTCCGCACCTGCGACGTCCTGATCGTCGGCGCGGGTCTGGCCGGTTCGGTGAGCGCGGCGATCCTCGCCCGGCAGGGCAAGAGCGTCGTGCTGGTCGACTCCCAGACGCATCCGCGGATGGCGATCGGCGAGTCGATGACCCCGCAGCTCATCGAGTGGCTGCACATCCTCGCCGTACGGTTCGACCTGCCCGAACTGCTGCATCTGCTGGACCACCGGTCGGTCACCGAGCACATCGGCCCGACCCACGGCAAGAAGCAGAGCTTCGGCTTCGTCAAGCACGACAAGGGCCAGGAACCGGACCCGCGGGAGACGACGATGTTCGTCATCCCCAAGGCGCTCACCCAGGCCAGCCACCTGTTCCGGCAGGACACCGACGCGTACTACTTCCACGTCGCGGCCAAGTACGGTGCCACGACGCGGCAGCACTGGCGGCTGTCGGACCTGGACTTCGACGACGACGGCGTCACCGTCACCGGGCAGAACGGCGAGGTCTTCAGGGCCCGCTACCTCATCGACGCCAGCGGCCACCGGTCGCTGCTCGCCGAGAAGTTCGGCCTGCGGGAGCAGCCCGCGCGCTTCAAGCACCACTCGCGGTCGCTGTTCACGCACTACATCGGCGTCAAGCCGTTCGACGACGTCAGCCACCACCCGGAGAGCCTGCGACCGCCCAAGAACGCGCCCTGGAGCGGCGGTACGCTCCACCACCTGATCGAGCGCGGCTGGTTCTGGATCATCCCGTTCAACAACCACAAGGGCGCTGCCAATCCGGTCACCAGCGTCGGCCTCACCATGGACGAGCGGGTCTACCCGCGGCCCCGTGACATCAGCCCCGAGCAGGAGTTCACCCGCTTCCTCGACCAGTACCCGGCGGTGAAGCGGCAGTTCGAGGGCGCCACGCGGGTCCGCGAATGGGTCTCCACCGACCGGCTCCAGTACAGCTCGAAGGAGTCGATCGGCTACCGCTGGTGCCTGATGTCGCACGCGGCCGGCTTCCTCGATCCGCTGTTCTCACGCGGCCTGTCCAACACCTTCGAGGTCGTCCACTCGCTCATGACCCGGCTGCTGCCCGCCCTGGACGACGACGACTTCGCGGTCGAACGCTTCGGTTACGTCGACCGGTTGGAGCGCGGCCTGCTGCACTACAACGACGAGCTGGTGAACAGCGCGTACATCTCCTTCGGCCACTTCCGGTTGTGGAACGCGGTGTTCCGGGTCTGGGGCGGTTTCGCCACTCCCGGTGTGATGCGGCTGGCCCGCGCGCGGATCAACTTCACGCTCACCGGCGACCCCGCGCACCTGGACGCGCTGGAGGACGCGCCGTATCCGGGCCTGTGGTGGCCGGAGTCCGCCGTCCGGGAGATCGTCGACCTCACCGCGGAGACCTGCGAGAAGTACGAGGCCGGGCAGATCGACGGCGACCGCGCCGCGGACATCATCTTCGACCGGCTCCGCCGCTGCGAGCTGCTGAACCCGGCCTTCGGCTGGCGCGACCCCGAGGACACCCGGCTGATCACCCCGACCACGGCGACGATGGCGAAGTTCATGTACTGGGCCGTCCGCAAGGCCCCGCCGCAGATGCGGGACCTCGGCTCCGCCCTGCTGTCCGGCACGGTCCGCGCGGGCGTCAAGGGCAAGAAAGTCCTCTGAACAGACGGCCTTGCGACGAAGAGACGCGTTCCGACACAGAAGTCCTCTGAACACCGGATCTCGCGAAAGGGCACCACACATGCAGACCACCCCGAAGCCCATGGAGGACTCGATGGCCGAGCCGATGGGTGACACCTCGGTGATCCAGGACACCGAGGCGCTGTCGTCCTTCAGGACGACGCGTCCTGACCAGGGTCTGGACGCGGGTCCGATCACGCGGGCCTTCATGCGTGTCAACGTCTACATCTACTCCAAGCCGCCGAAGAAGGTGCAGAAGTCGCTCAGCAAGGGCGCGCTCAACGTGCACATCTGGCTGTACGAGCGGTCCAACGGCCGCATCGGCGGCAAGATGGGCAACCTCGACGCGCTGCTGCTGCACACGCTGGGCCGCAAGACCGGCAAGGAGCGTGTCGTGCCGGTCGGTTACATCTACGAGCGCGGCTTCTTCTACGCGGTCGCCGTGCCCGGCCACTTCGACATCCCCGGCGGCCCCAAGGGCCTGCACCCGGCCTGGTACCTCAACTTGAAGGCCACGCCCGAGGTGACCATCAACATCGGCCGCGAGCAGATCGTCGCCCTCGCCGAGACCCTGTCGGGCCCCGAGCGGGACCGGATCTGGGCGAAGTACTCCGAAGTCCTGCCGTTCATCAACGAGTTCCAGAACCGGGCCAGCCGCCTGCTCCCGGTGGTGAAGTTCACCCCGAAGGACATGCTGGCGGCGGTGTCGCCGTCGGACGGCGAGACGGACGCCGTACGGTGAGCGCCGCCGGGCCGCGGGCGGGTCGGTCCGGGCCGCCCGCCGCGCGGGGAGCGAGCCCGCTGCGGACGGCGGTCACGGTCGGTACGCTGGCCGCCAACTTCCTCGCGGTCACCAAGAAGATCCGCAGGGCGAACGGGTCGCCGCACGCCATCGACCACATCGACCTGATCGCGAGCATCACCACCTTTGTCGTCCTCGCCGTCCGGGCGCGGCAGGGACGGGAGTCCGGGGGCGGCTGACCGCCCGTCCGCCACCCGGACCGCAGAACCGTCTGAAGGAGAACCCCTCGTGACCGGTACCGCCCCGACCTCTGATCTCACCGGCTGGCGCGCGGCCCCGTTCACGGGAGCCGGGCTCACCCACGACGTGTACGAGAAGGGCGCGGGGCCGGGAGTGGTGCTCGTCCCGGAGATTCCGGGCATGACGCCCGAGGTGCTGGGCCTGGCCGACCACCTGGTCGACCAGGGCTTCGCCGTGGCGATGCCGTCGCTGTTCGGACGGCCCGGCCGTAAGAACTCCACGCCCTACACGCTGTCCACCGTTGCCAAGCTGTGCGTGTCCGCCGAATTCCGGGCCTTCGCCGTCGACGCGCGGCGGCCGGTCGCGGACTACCTCAGGGCGCTGGTACGGGATCTGGCCGCGCGTACCCCCGGGCCCGGTGTCGGCATCGTCGGCATGTGCTTCACCGGCGGGTTCGCGCTGGCCGCCGCGGTGGAGGACGTGGTGCTCGCGCCGGTCGTCGCCCAGCCCGCGGTGCCGTTCCCGGTCAGCGCCAAGCGGTCCGCGGACCCCGGCCTCTCGCAGGGCGAGCTGGACACGGTGGTGAGCCGTACCAAGAACAGCGGACTGTGCGTGCTGGGCATGCGCTTCAGCGGGGACAGCGCGTCCCCGCGGGCCAGGTTCGACACCCTGCGGCGCAGTCTCGGCGACGCCTTCGAGGTGATCGAACTTGACTCCTCGAAGGGCAACGAGGGCGGCTTCCCCAAGGGAGCCCACCCCGTACTGACCGAGGAGATGCGCGAGATCCCCGGACACCCGGCGTACGCCGCGCGGGAGCGGGTCGTGAGCTTCCTGCGGGAGCGGCTGGTGCCCGCGGCCCCCTAGGGCCCGTCCGGCGGACCGGCCCCTGCGGCCGGGACTCGCGGACCTCCTCGGTGACGGTTGCGTCTCGACCGTCCCACCGATGTCACACCCACGGCCCCCGCTCACCTCTTGGGGGGCAAGGGGCTGTGGGTCGTGCAACGCCGTGCGGCCCGACGCGCGCGGCAAGGAGGAACCGTGAACAAATGGCGTGGTAATCCGTGGGTCATTCTGGCGATCCTGTCCTTCGGATTCTTCATGACCCTGCTCGACCTGACGATCGTGAACATCGCGATCCCCGACATGGTGGACAGCCTCGACGCGTCCCTCGACCAGATCCTGTGGGTCGTCAACGCGTACACCCTCGGGCTCGCCGTCCTGCTGATCACCGCCGGCCGGCTCGGTGACCTCGTCGGCAAGAAGAACCTGTTCATCGCGGGTGTGGGGCTGTTCACCCTGGCGAGTCTCGCCTGCGGACTCGCCCAGTCCCCGACCCAGCTCATCATCTTCCGGGCGATCCAGGGCATCGGCGCGGCACTGCTGCTGCCGCAGACCCTGTCCATGATCGCGGACGTGTTCCCCGACGAGAAGCGCGGTGTCGCGCTCGGCATCTGGGGCACGGTCGCGGGCCTGGCGTCGGTCGCGGGACCGAGCCTGGGCGGCCTGCTGGTCACCAAGCTCAACTGGCGCTGGATCTTCTACGTCAACGTGCCGATCGGTGTGCTGGCGATCATCGCCTCGCTCATGTTCATGCCGTCCGCGGCGCGTACGGTGCGGCACCGCTTCGACATCCCCGGCGTCGTCCTGACCACCATCGCCCTGTTCCTGCTCGCCTTCGGTCTGATCGAGGGCCAGAAGTACAGTTGGAACGGCGCGATCTGGGGCACGATCGCGGCCGGTGTCGTGGTGCTGGCGATCTTCCTGGTCTACCAGCGCGGCCAGCAGGACAACGAGCCGCTGGTGCCGTTCGTCCTGTTCAAGGACCGTAACTTCTCGGTGGTCAACTTCGTCGGTATCGCCGTCTCGTTCGGCGTCGTCGGCCTGCTGCTTCCGCTGACCATCTACCTCCAGTCGGTGCTCGGCTTCAGCGCGCTGAAGGCCGGTGGCGTGCTGGTGCCGATGGCGGTCGGCTCGATGCTCACCGCCGGGCCCTCCGGTGTGCTGGCCGAGAAGTTCGGCGGCAAGTACATCCTGATGGGCGGTCTGCTGGCGTACATCGGCGGTGTCTTCTGGATCGTGCGGACCGTCGAGGTCGGCCAGAGCTGGACCGGGCTGATCGCGCCGGTCGTGATCGTCGGCGCCGGTATGGGCTGCACCTTCACGCCGATGGCCACCGAGGTCATGCGCAATGTGCCGCCCAAGCTCACCGGCGCCGCGTCCGGCGTCAACAACGCGCTGCGGCAGGTCGGTTCCGTCATGGCGGGCGCCGTCATCGGCGCGGTGCTCCAGAACCAGCTCGCCTCCTCCCTCAAGGACCAGGCGGCGCAGCGCGCGGGCGCCGTACCGTCCGACTACCGCGCCGATTTCCTGAAGAACTTCGACAACGCGGGCAAGCACCTCGAGGTCGGCGGCCAGTCGAGCAGCGCCATGAAGTTCCCGTCGAACGTGCCCGCCGACATCGCCCACCGCATCCAGGACACCGCCGCGGCGGTCTTCGGGCACGGCTTCGTCGACGCCATGAAGCCGACCATGTACGTGCCGATGGCCGTGCTGTTCGTCGGTGTGATCGCCTGCCTGATCATCGTCGGGCCGAAGAAGTCGGCCGCGCCGGAGCCGGGTGCGGCCGTTCCCGGTCAGACGGACGGCGCGGGGTCTCCCGCGGCGGATTCGGCGGCCGATTCCGGAGCCGCCCACCGGTAGGCCGTCCCTCGGTAAAGCCGTCCATCGGCAAGCTCCCGCGGTTCTCCGAGTAGCCCTTCAGGGAGGGGAGAGTTGCCCTTTAGGGAGGGGTCGGGGGAGTCCGCACAATAACACCGGCGGCACTCGCGTCACTTCCGGTGCACCATTACCGGGGTTGACACCGGGTGTCGCCGCGTGTCACGCTTTATTGGGCAGTAGCAGTATGCCCAATTGCGGTTTGACGCCGGCGGACCACCGCCGCGACGCCGCCGCGTCCCACATCTTGGTCACCTCTTCTCGATCGCCGGGCCGACCCATCGGGGTCGGCCCGGCGATTGTTTTGCACGCCCTTTTTCAGATGCCCGCGTGTGCCCTGGGAATTCGGCCACACACCCGTCGTTGATTCTCCGCGCCGTCCGCGCAGGAGAGAGAGGGGCGCTCCGTGCCCAGCAAAGCCAAGGAATCCGTTCCGGTGAACAGCGCCTCCAAGACGCAGAACTGCGACGTCCTGATCATCGGGTCGGGCCTCGCGGGTTCGGTGAGCGCGGCGATCCTCGCCCGGCAGGGCAAGAACGTGGTCATGGTGGACGCCGCGACCCATCCCCGGATGGCGATCGGCGAGTCGATGACCCCGCAACTCATCGAGTGGCTGCACATCCTGGCGGTGCGCTTCGACGTACCGGAGATCAAGCACCTGCTGGACGTCAAGGCCGTCACCAAGAACATCGGCCCGACCCACGGCAAGAAGCAGAGCTTCGGTTTCATCAAGCACGAGAAGGGCCAGGAGCCCGACCCGCGCGACGCCACGATGTTCGTCATTCCCAAGGCGCTCACCGAGGCCGGCCACCTGTTCCGGCAGGACACCGATATGTACTTCTTCAACGTGGCGGCCAAGTACGGCACCACGACGCGGCAGAACTGGCGGGTCGCCGACCTGGACTTCGACGACTTCGGAGTGACGGTCACGGGGCAGAACGGCGAGGTCTTCCGGGCCCGTTACCTGATCGACGCGAGCGGCTTCCGCTCCCTGCTGGCCGAGAAGTTCGACCTGCGCGAGAAGCCCGCGCGCTTCAAGCACCACTCCCGGTCGATGTTCACCCACTACATCGGCATCAAGCCGTTCGACGAGGTCAGCCACCACCCGGAGAGCCTGCGCCCGCCGGCCAGCGCGCCCTGGCACGGCGGCACGCTGCACCACATGATCGAGCGCGGCTGGTTCTGGATCATCCCGTTCAACAACCACAAGGACTCCAAGAACCCGATCACCAGCATCGGGCTCACCATGGACGAGCGGACCTATCCCAAGCCGAAGGACCGCACCCCCGAGGAGGAGTTCCAAGGCTTCCTGGACCAGTACCCGGCGGTGAAGCGGCAGTTCGAGGGCGCCACGCGGGTCCGCGAGTGGGTCTCCACCGACCGGCTCCAGTACAGCTCCAGCCAGTCGATCGGCTACCGCTGGTGCCTGATGTCGCACGCGGCGGGCTTCCTCGATCCGCTGTTCTCGCGCGGTCTGTCCAACACCTTCGAGGTCGTCTACGCCCTGTGCTCCCGGCTGCTGCCCGCCCTGGACGACGACGACTTCGCCAACGAGCGATTCCAGTACGTCGAGGACGTCGAGCGCGGCCTGCTCCACTTCAACGACGAACTGGTGAACAGCTCGTACATCTCCTTCAGCCACTTCCCGCTGTGGAACGCGGTGTTCCGCGTCTGGGGCTCCTATCTCACGCCCGGCGCGCTGCGGTTGATCCGGGCGCGGGCGCGGTATGAGGAGAGCGGCGACGTGAAATGGCTGGACGATTTGGAGAAGACCCCCAATCCGGGTCTTTGGTGGCCGAACAGCCCGGATTTCAAGCAAACCGTCGAAATCATGGCGGAGGCGTGCGAGAAGTACGAGGCCGGTGACATCGACGGCGACGCGGCGGCCGAACTGATCATGGACAGTCTTCGTGCTTCGGATGAACTCAACCCCGTTTTCGGATGGGAGGACCCAGAAATCAAATTCGTGTACCCGACCACCGCGATGATGGCTAAGTTCATGTACTGGGCCAACTTCAAGGCTCCGGGCGAGATGCGCGAACTGGGTCGCGACATGGTAAGCGGAATTGTGCGGTCCGGTCTGCGTGGGCAGAAGTTCGTCTGACCCCGCCCGGCAATTTCCATCTGACCGAAAGTTGAACAGCACCATGATCAGTCGCAGAAAAGTCCTCGGTGCGGGCGCGACCGCGGTGGCTCTGTCAGGACTTGGGGCCACCGCCGGTTTCGCCGGCAGCGGGGCACCCTGGAGTCAGTTGCGCGCGCACCTCCAGGGCCGGCTCGTCCTGCCGACCGACTCCGGTTACACGACGGCGAAGCAACTCGACCTGCAACAGTTCGACGTGATCAACCCGCAGGCCGTCGCCTACTGCGTCAGCGCCGCCGATGTGGCGCTGACCCTGAAATTCGCGCAGGACAACTGCATACCCTTCGCCGTGCGCAGCGGAGGGCACAGCGGCGGCGGGTACTCCACGAGCACCGGCCTGGTGATCGACGTCTCCGGGCTCAACTCCATATCCGTCGGCCAGAACACGGTGACCGTCGGCACCGGCGTCCAGGGCGTCGACGCCATCGACGCGCTCGCGCCGCACGGCAAGGCCATCATCGGCGGCTACTGCCCGACGGTCGCCGTCGGCGGCTTCTACCAGGGCGGCGGCCTGGGCGTGCTCACCCGCTCCTACGGCGTCGGCTCCGACCGGATCGCCTCGGCGAAGGTGGTGCTCGCCAACGGCGACGTCGTCACCGCCTCACCGACCCAGAACCGGGACCTCTACTGGGGCATACGCGGCGGTGGCGGCGGCAACTTCGGCGTCGTCACCTCGTACGACATCACCACCGTCGACGTCTCGCAGCTCGCCGTGGTCAATCTGAACTGGACCTTCGACAAGGCCGCCGACGTCCTGGACGGGTACGCGCGCTGGTCCGTCAACGCGCCGCGCACGCTCAGCGGCGGCGCCTTCCTCCAGCTCTTCGACGCCTCGCCGGGCGCGCCGGTCAACGTCATGGTCTTCGTCGCCTCCACCGGCACCACGGCCGAACTCACCAGCGAGGTGGCGCGATTGGTGGCGCTGACCGGGGCACCGGCCAGCCAGACGCCCGCGAGCGTCGTGCCGTACCAGCCGCTCATGATGGGCTTCTTCCGGTGCGCGGCCGATGTGACCGCCTGCCACCGGGCCGACACCACGCCCGGCGGCACGCTTCCCCGGTCGGCGTTCGGCCTCCAGCGCAGCCGGTTCTTCAACCGGCTGCCGTCGCGCAGCGTGTGGGACAACGCGGCGGCGCTCTTCGAGACCCTGCGGGTGCCCGGCCAGGCGCACCTCATGGAAGTGCTTCCGCTGGGCGGGGCGGTGCGGGATTTACGCCGTACCGACACCGCGTTCGTCCACCGCGACGCGCTGTTCACGGTGAACTTCCTCGTCGACATCGGGTCCCCGGACGCCGCCGACTCCGCGGGCAGGGCGGCGGGTCAGGCGTTCGTCGACAACGGCTTCCGCGTCATCGACCGGCAGTCCTCCGGTGAGACCTACCAGAACTTCATCGACCCGGAACTGCCCGACTGGCGGCAGGCGTACTACGCCGAGAACTACCCGCGGCTGTCCGCCGTGAAGCACCGCTACGACCCGCACGGCGCCTTCAGGTTCGCCCAGAGCATCCGCTAGGGGCCTGACGGCGACACAGCGACATCCCTCTCACGACAGCGGGGTGGCCACGGACTTCCGTGCCACCCCGCTGTCGTGTGTCCGGACGCGTACGCCCTTGGCCCGACCTCCCAGCCGCTCCTGTCCCCGGAGGACTGCGATGAGAAGCATCGCGTTGCACAGCCTCGCGCCGCACAACGACCTGCAAGTCGCCACGATGCTGGCGGGCATCGCCTTCGTCCTGCTGGTCGGAGTGCTGCTCGGCACTCTCGCCAAGCGGGTCCGCCAGCCCGCGGTGATCGGCGAGATCCTCGCCGGTATCGCGCTCGGCCCCAGCCTGCTCGGGCTGCTGCCCGGCGACCTGTCGCACAAGCTGTTCCCCGCCGACGTACGGCCGCTGCTGTCCGCGGTCTCCAACGTGGGCCTGATGCTCTTCATGTTCATGGTGGGCTGGGAGTTCGAGAAGCGGATGCTGCGTCCGCACCGCGGTCTGGCCGCGTCGGTCTCGCTCTCCTCGGTCGCCTGCGCCTTCGGACTCGGCGTCGCGGTGGCCGCGCTGCTCTACCCGCACCACAACACGGTGGCCGGGCACCACATCTCCTTCGTCACCTTCTCCACGTTCATGGGCGCGGCCATGTCGGTGACGGCCTTCCCCGTACTCGCCCGGATCCTCACCGACAACCGGCTCACCCACTCGCGGGTCGGCACCCTCGCCCTGGCGAGCGCCGCCGTGGACGACATCCTCGCCTGGTGCATGCTGGCGTACGTCTCCGCGCTGGTCACCTCCAGCGGCGCCGGTGACCTCTTCCAGGTGCTCGGCCTGAGCGCGGCCTACGTGCTCGGCATGTTCGTCCTCGTGCGGCCCGCGCTGGCCGCGGTGGTCAGGTTCTTCAGCGAACGCCAGCAGTGGCGGGCCCTGTTGGTGGTCATGGCGGCCGGTACCTTCCTGTCGTCCTACCTGACCACCTGGATCGGCATCCACGGCATCTTCGGCGCCTTCCTCTTCGGCTTCATCATGCCGCGCGAGCCCGCGCTCCAGCTCGCCGAGCACCTGCGCAAGCCGCTCGACCACGTCAGCCTGATCCTGCTGCCGGTGTTCTTCATCGTCACCGGCCTCGGCGTCGACATCAACGGCCTGCACGCCCGGCAGTACCTGGAGCTGGCCGCGATCCTGGTCGTCGCCTGCACGGGCAAGCTGCTCGGCGCGATGGTGCCCGCCCGGCTGTTCGGCCTGTCCTGGCGGGAGTCCAGGGCGCTCGGCCTGCTGATGAACACCCGAGGGCTGACCGAGCTGATCATCCTCAACACCGCCGTCCAACTCGGCGTCCTGGACAGCCAGATGTTCACCATGATGGTGATCATGGCGCTGGTCACGACCGCGCTGGCCGGTCCGCTGCTGCCCAAGAGCAGCGAGCTGATGGCCACTTCGACGGTGGGCGTCGAGGTCGGCGAGGCGGAGGCGGCGGGCAAGGCCGAAGCGGGGGCCGGGGCAGCCGCGGGCGAGAAGGGGCGCTCGTGAACGCGCCCTCCGATCAGGTGCTGCACCAGCCGGAGCCGGTGGAGGGCAGGCTGCTGCGCAATGTGTGCGGCCTGTTCGTCACCGGCGTCACCGTCATCACCAGCGGCGCGGAAGGGCGTTCGGAGGGGACGACGGTCAACTCGTTCACCTCCGTCTCGCTCGACCCGCCGCTCGTGCTGTTCTGCCTGCACAAGGAGTCGCGGCTGCGCGCGGTCATCGACGAGGCCGGCTCCTTCGTGGTGAATTTCCTGTCGGGGCCGCAGGAGCCGCTGGCCCGCGCCTTCGCGGGCAAGGACACCTCGGCCGTCAAGGACGTGCCCCACCACCACTCGGCCGAGGGCATGCCGGTGCTCAGCGAGGCACTGGCCTTCCTGGCCTGCCGCCTGGACAAGGAGTTCGACGGCGGCGACCACACCATCTTCGTCGGCCGCGTCGTCGAACTCGGCGTGCCCCGCGAGTACCAGGAACCGCTCATCTTCTTCCGCGGCTCCCTGGGCGCGCTGGAGGAGGAGCCGCGGGGAGCGCACCCCATCTTCGACGGCTGAGCGGGCCCGCACGTCAGCCATCCACGTCACGTCACGCACCGCCCATGACGACGAGAGGACACACCATGGCGTTCGAATTCGAGGCCGTCGACCCGAAGGTCTCCTTCGAGACCCAGCTCCAGCAGGAGGACTCGGGCACCGTCGTACTCATCAACACCCTTGTCGTGCCCGAGGGGCAGATGGACAAGACCCTGGAGAGCTGGGCGCTCGACGCCGCCTACATGAAGTCCTGTGACGGCTGCATCTCCACCCAGCTCCACCGCGGCACCGCGGGCAGCAACACCCTGGTGAACATCGCGATCTGGGAGTCGACCTCCTCGCTGCTCGCGGCCTTCATGTCGGCCGAGTTCCAGGAGAAGGCCGGCGCCTACCCCGACGGTCTGCTCGCGCGGCCGTTCATCGCGGAGAAGGTCGCCGTCCAGGGGATCTGCGTGGCCTAGGGACTGTCCGCCGACCCGGCCACCGCGCATCAGTGAGGAGCTCTTCGATGAATGCGATCAGCATCGCCGCGGAAACCGTCGATCCCCTTCCGCAGCACACACTGCTGGTGTTCCTGCTCCAGATCGGCGCCCTGCTCGTCCTGGCCCTCGTGCTGGGACGGCTGGCGAGCAGGCTCGGCATGCCGACCGTCGTCGGAGAACTGGCCTCGGGTGTCTTACTCGGGCCCTCGCTCCTGCTGCACGTGGCGCCGGGCCTGTCCGGCTGGCTCTTCCCCCGCGACCCCACCCAGATGCACCTGCTGGACGCCGTCGGGCAGCTCGGCGTGCTGCTGCTCGTCGGCTTCACCGGCATGCACCTGGACCTGAAGGTGGTCCGCAGGCAGGGCGGCAAGGCGGCGGGCGTCAGCGCCGCCGCCCTGCTGCTGCCCTTGGCGCTCGGCGTGTGGCTCGGTTACGCGCTGCCGGGTGAACTGCGGCCGGGCGACGCCGATCCGGCGGTCTTCGCCTGGTTCGTCGGCGTCGCCATGTGCGTCAGCTCGATCCCGGTGATCGGCCGGGTGCTGGTCGACATGAAGCTGATCCACCGCAATGTCGGCCAGATGATCCTGGTCGTCGGCACCATCGACGACGCCGTGGGCTGGCTGCTGGTCTCCGTCGTCACCGCGATGGCCACCACCGGAGTCGGCGCGGGCGAGATCGCCACCCCGCTGTGGCACCTCGCCGTCGTCATCGTCGTCCTGCTGACCGGCGGCCGGTGGCTGGTCGGCCGGGTGCTGCGCTGGGCCGAGCGCTCCGGTTCGCGCGGCGTGACCATCTCCGCCACCGTCATCCTGCTCGTACTGGCGGGCGCGGGCGCCCAGGCGCTCGGTTTCGAGGCGGTGTTCGGCGCCTTCCTGTGCGGCATCCTGATCGGCTCGCGCGGTACGGACGCGCAGGCACGGCAGTTGGAGCCGCTGAACGCCACCGTGCTGTCCTTCCTGTCCCCGCTGTTCTTCGCGCTCGCCGGGCTGCGGATCGACCTGACGTCGCTGACGCGTCCGAAGATCGCGCTGTGGGGACTGGCCGCGCTGGCGATCGCCGTCGCCGGGAAATTCCTCGGCGCCTTCATCGGCAGCGCCTTCAGCCGCCTCACCCGCTGGGAGGCCCTGGCGCTCGGCGCCGGGATCAACGCGCGCGGGGTGATCCAGGTGGTCATCGCCGTGGTCGGCGTACGGCTCGGCCTGCTGACCACCGCGATGTACAGCATCATCGTGCTGATCGCGATCCTCACCCCGCTGATGGCGCCGCCGATCCTGCGGGTCGCGATGAAGCGGATCGAGAGCACGGCGGACGAGGAACTGCGCGAGCAGCGGGTACTGGCCCTGCAAGGGGTTCCGGAGGGACGTACGGACGGGCGTCCTGACGAACTCGCGGACGGTCTGACCGACGGACCCACCGACGGGTTCGCGGACGCCGGAAAATCCGATCCGGCGGCCGATACCCCCGTCACCCAGGAACGCGGCGTCCCGGTCCACCCCACGTGACATGCCCCACGTGGGGAGGACCGGGACAGCCGCTCGGCTCAGCCCGCCCGCGGACCGGACTCGTCGAGGCCGTCGTCGCCGGGTTCGATCGCCTTCCTCGGCTCGGCGGCCTCGATCTGTCCCGCGGTCGTGTCCTCGTCCCCGTCGTCCAGACCGTCCAGCCGTACGCGGGAGAGCTTGTCCGGGTTGGTGACCAGATAGATGTCGGTGACCTGGTCGTTGCTCGGATTGAGGTCCATGACCATGACCGCGTAGGGGGAGTCGCCGGAGAAGACCACGGCGGACGGGTCGCCGTTGACGTGCCGGTAGCGGATGTCGAGGGCTTCCGGCAGCCGGCTGGTGGCGTAACCGTTCAGCAGCCGGGCGACCTTGTCGCGGCCCGTGACCGGGCGCAGCGCGGAGCGGACCTTGCCGCCGCCGTCGGTCCACATCGTCACGTCCGGCGCGAGCAGGCTCATCAGGTCGGCTATGTCGCCGCCGAGCGCGGCGGCGACGAACCGCTCGGTGACCTGCTGCTGGAGGTGCGGATCGGCCTGGTAGCGGGGCCGCCTGGCCTGGACGTGTTCGCGGGCCCGGTGGGCGAGTTGCCGGATCGCGGACGGGCTGCGGCCGAGAATTTCGGAGATCTCGGTATGCGCGTAACCGAACACCTCGTGCAACACGAACACCGCGCGTTCCAGCGGGGTCAGCGTCTCCAGAATGACCAACAGTGCCATGGACACGGATTCGTTGCGCAGCGCGGATTCCGCGGCGTCCGTCGCCTGCGCCGCCTGCGGGGTGTTGCGCGCTTCCGGAATCTGCGTGATCAACGGTTCCGGCAGCCAGGGTCCGATGTACGTCTCGCGGCGGCGGCTGATCGTCGCCTGCCGGGCGAGCGCCTGGTTGACCGCGATCCGCACCAGGTACGCGCGCGGGTTGTCGATCTCCTCGGCGTGCGGCTGGCGGACTCTCCGCGCCCAGGCCAGCCAGGTCTCCTGAAGGACGTCCTCGGTGTCCGAGACGCTGCCGAGCAGGTTGTAGACCACCGAGAACAGTAACTCCCGATGACCCACGAACACCCGTGTGGCGGTGTCGTCGGGCAGCTCCGCCGGGTTGTCGGACATGGTGGGCCTCCCAGTGTGACGCGCGCTCCTGTCACCTGAGATGAATGGCCCCCGCCCGAGTGTGACATCGGCCGGGAAAGATGTTGCGCTATTACGGACCGCTGTCGTTTTTCTTCTCTCTTTTCTCCGTTCTTTTTCCCCGTGCGAGTCCCTCAAAGAAGGAGCACAGTCATGTCCGTTAAGCGGCGGCTGGCGCGCGTGAACAAGTATTTCGGCAATCGGATCGTCGGCCGGATCCTCCCCGCCATGCCGGGGTTCGGCGCGGTCTACCACAAGGGCCGCAAGTCCGGCCGGGAGTACCGCACGCCGGTCAAGGTCTTCAAGAAGAACGGCCACTTCATCCTGTCCCTCCCGTACGGCGCGGAGTCCGACTGGGTCAAGAACGTGGTGGCCGCGGGCGGTTGTGAGATCAAGACCCGCGGCAAGCGCGTCCCGGTGGTCGCGCCGCAGGTGTACATCGACGACAACCCCGACATCCCCGCCGTCCTGCGCTGGGCGCTCCAGCGGCTGCGTATCGACGAGTTCATCTCGCTGAAGATCGTCGAGACCACGGCGGAGACCGGGGTCACGGCCGAGCGCGTCTGAGCACGATCGGTGAAGACGCGTGAGGAGGAGTGATCGCGCATGCCCGCACCGAATTGGCGCGCCTTCGGCCGGGCCGCCGCCCGGTTCTGCGGGGACCGGCTGCTGCGGGCCCTGATCTCGCTGGGCTCGACGACCGTCGGCGTCTCGTCGTCCGAGTGGTGGCGCGGGCGCGGCGAGTACTGGTGGGAGGGCGCGGCGCCCACCGAGGGCTCAGGCCCGCGCGCGGTCGCCGCGGCGGCCCGTCGGAAGCCCGGCGGCCTCGACGATCCCGGCGTGCTGCGCAAGCTGCGCGCGCTGCGCGGCAGCCAGGACCTGCCGGGTCCCGGCGACCCGTACGACGGCTGTCTGGACGCGGCGCCGCGCTGGCACCCGGAGCGCCGCGCGGCCGGCGGCAGGTGAGGTGAGGCGAGGTGAGGACGACCGGCGGCCGGCCGTCAGCCCGTCAGCGGTCGGCGAGTTCGTCGGTCGCCTCACGTCCCGCCCGCGCCGCGCGGGACAGGAAGTCGGCGATCAGCACCAGTTCGGCGTCGTCGTAGTCCGCGCAGATCACGTCCATCGACTTGTTGAGCCCGGCGAACATCTCGGCCGTCTCGGTCTCGCGCTCCTTGATGACCTGGACGAGGACCGCCCGCCGGTCGCTGGGGTTGGGCGTACGGACCACCCAGCCGCCGCGCTCCAGCCGGTCGAGCACGCCGGTCAGCGTGGCCGGGTGCAGGCCCGCGTGCTTCGACAGCGCGGTCGGTCCGATCGGTCCGAAGCGGCTGACCAGGTCCAGGCACTCCAAGTCGGCGTCGCGCAGGCCGAGATGAGTGCCGACCCGGTGGTTCAGCAACGCCATTTGGACGGAGAGATCGCGCAGCGCGTCCTTGATCCTCGTGTTCAGTCGCCTCCGCCGCCGTATTGTCGACGCGGCTCCGGGCAGTGTGGAATCCATACGCAACGTTCCTCGCATCGATAGCACGCGGAGATATGAAACTACCCCAACACCCGATTCGGGCCGCTGGTCGACCGCTGGAGCCTTCGGCCCCGGTCGGGCGGCGAATATCGGCGGGGTTCAGGCGGACACCCTCTCACAGGTCCTTTACAAACTCGTAGGGCTCTCCCCGAATCCTCCGCGCCTCGCGCGGTGCCCGTTGTCGGTAGCAGGCGTGCGCCTCCCGGCAACCGTGGGCTCGTGCCCCAACGTGGCCGGATCGAGCCGCCTGTCGCTCGTCACCCTCCGTGCTCACCTCGCCCGCCAACACCATCGGTCCCGCCCGTATCGCGCGCGGAGCGCCCTCTCAACACCCCTTCTGGGCAGGCAAGTTGCTAGGTGCATAAGGCAACTGGGCGGGAGATGGGTAGTTTTGTCGGACATTGGACAACCTCCACAGGCCACCCACAACTTCTCACTATCTGTTGTTCATTTTCTCCTCAGGTGAACAGTGTCATTCGGCCATTGAGGCCCCGTTCACTCCTCGCAGCGCGACGCCATTCGGCGCGCGGGAGCGCTGGGGGGAGAACGACACGTGACATCCACACAAGTGGTGTCCCGCACGCCCGAGTCGGTCGGGGGCGACGACGCCCCCCGGCGGCTGCGGGCGGCCAAGGGGATCGGGGACCGGATATTCCGCGGGCAGCTCACGGCCGCCGGTGTCGCCGTACTGGCGATCATGGCGGCGGTCGGCCTGTTCCTGCTGCTCCGGGCGAGCCAGGCGCTGCGGGTACGCGGCTTCGCGTTCCTGACGACCGCGCAGTGGCAGCCCGACGTCCACAACTTCGGCATCGCCGCCGTCCTCACCGGGACCGTGCTGATCGCCGCCGTGGCCGTCTGCTTCGCGCTGCCGCTCGCGGTCGGCACCGCGCTGTTCATCTCGGAGATCGCGCCGCGCCGCGTGCGCCGCACCCTGGTCGCGATGGTCGACCTGATGGCCGCCGTGCCGTCCGTCGTCTACGGCCTGTGGGGCCTGTTCTTCTTCCAGGGCCATGTGATCGGCCTGTCCCGCTGGCTGTCCACCTGGTTCCACTGGGTGCCCTTCCTGCGCGTGGACGGCGTCGAGCCGGGCGAACCCCTCTCCTCCGCCAGCGTGTACACCGCCTCCACCTTCATCGCCGGAATCGTCGTCGCGATGATGGTGGCCCCCATCATGTGCTCGGTCATGCGCGAGGTCTTCGCGCAAGCCCCGGCCGGTGAACGGGAGGGCGCCTACGCGCTCGGCTCCACCCGCTGGGGCATGATCCGCTCGGTGGTGCTGCCGTACGGCCTGGGTGGCGTGATCGGCGGCACGATGCTGGGGCTCGGCCGGGCGCTGGGCGAGACCATCGCGGTCTACCTGATCATCTCCCCGGTCTTCCAGATCCAGCCCCACATCCTCCAGACCGGCTCGAACTCCGTCTCCTCACTGATCGCCCTGCACTACGGCGACTCCTCGGACTTCGGCATGTCGGCGCTGATGGCCGCGGGCCTTGCCCTCTTCCTGCTCACCCTGGTCGTCAACTTCACCGCGTCCACGATCGTCGCGCGGTCCCGCTCCGGCTCGCTGAGCGAGGGGTGACGACATGACGGACCTTCTGGCCAAGCCCGCCGCCGCCCCAACGGCCGCCGCCGACGCGCCCGCCGCCACCACCGTCGTCGTACGGCAGCCGGCCGACGTCCCGGACGCCGCGCAGCGGCGGCGCGCCCTGGGCGGCGTCGTCCGCGGCGCGGTGCTCAACATCCTCGGCGCCGCCGCCACCGGCCTGTGCACCGCCCTCCTCCTCTTCGGCCGACTGGCCCCGCTCTCCGGCCCGCTGGGCTTCGCGGCCGTCACCTACCTGGTCTTCCTCGCCGCGTACGCCCTGCTGTGCTCGCTGGAGCACGACGGCCCCGCGGTCCGCGACCGGCTCATGACCGTCGTCCTCTGGTCCGCCGCGGGACTGCTGTTCTCGGCCCTGGTCCTCGTCGTCGGCTTCACGCTGTGGCGGGGGCGCGAGGCGCTGCCGCACGGCAACTTCTTCACGCAGGACATGCAGCTCGCGGGCCCGCTCGACCCGATCACGGTCGGCGGCATCACCCACGCGATGCTCGGCAGCCTGATCATGATCGCCATCGCCCTGGCCGTCACCATCCCGCTGGGCATCGCCTGCGCGGTCTACCTCAACCAGACCCGCGGCCGGTTCGCGCGCTTCGTGCGGACCATCGTCGAGGCGATGACCGCCCTGCCCTCCATCGTGGCGGGGCTGTTCATCTACGCCACCTGGATCCTGATCCTGCACTTTCCCAAGTCCGGTCTCGCGGCCGGACTCGCGATCAGCGTGATGATGCTGCCGATCATCATCCGGGCCTCGGACGTCGTCCTGCGCCTGGTCCCCGGCAATCTCACCGAGGCCGCGGAAGCGCTCGGCGCCCCCCGCTGGCGCACCGTCTGGCACGTGGTGCTGCCCACCGCGCGCTCCGGGCTCGCCACCGCCGTCATCCTCGGCACCGCGCGCGGCATCGGCGAGACCTCGCCCGTCCTGCTCACCGCCGGATACGCCACCGCGGTCAACGCCGACCCCACCAACGGCCCGATGCTGTCGCTGCCGCTGGCCGTGTTCACCTTCGTCAAATCCCCGGAGCCGGCCATGGTGGCCCGCGGATTCGGCGCGGCGGCCGTGCTGATGCTGCTGGTCCTGGTGCTCTTCACCATCGCCCGGCTGATCGGCGGGCGCGGCCCCGGCCAGCTCTCCAAGCGCCAGGGCCGCCGCGCCGCCCGCGCCTCCCGCCGCGACGTCGAGCGCTTCGACGACCTGCGCGCCCCCCGCCCCTCGCTGTTCGCTCCCGCCGCAGACCCGGCCGGATCCCCGCTTCCCGGAGAGAACTCCTGATGCCCCGCCGCACCTCAGCCCCGGCCGCCCTGCTCATGGCCCTGCTCGCCCTGCTGGTCACCTCGGTGTTCGGCCCCGGCGTCCAGCGCGCCGCCGCGGCCGACAGCTACGTCCCGCTGTCCGGCGCCGGATCGACCTGGGCGTTCAACGCCGTCGACCAGTGGCGGCGCAACGTCAAGCAGTACGGGATGGAGATCCAGTACGCGCAGACCGGCTCCTCCGACGGCCGGCACCAGTTCCTCAACGGGACGGTGGACTTCGCGGTCTCCGACATCCCCTTTCAGACCAACCCCACCGACGGCTCCGCGCCCGAGCACCCGACCAACGGCAGTTACGCGTACATGCCGATCGTGGCCGGCGGCACGGTGTTCATGTACAACCTCAAGGTCAACGGGGCGCGGCTGACCAATCTGCGGCTGTCCGGCGAGAACGTCACCAAGATCTTCACCGGCGCCATCACCAACTGGTCCGACCCGGCCATCGCCGCCGACAACCCCGGCCTGCGACTGCCCGCCAAGAAGATCGTGCCGGTGGTCCGTTCCGACGGCTCGGGCTCCAGCGCCCAGTTCACGCTGTGGATGGCCAAGCAGCACACCGCGCTGTGGAACACCTACTGCGCCAAGGTGGGCCGCGCGGGCGCCTGCGGCTCGACGTCCTACTACCCGCCGGTGCCCGGCATGATCTCCCAGGCGGGCGACCTCGGCGTGGCGGGCTACGTCGCCCAGGACTACGGCGACGGCGCGATCGGTTACGTCAACTACTCCTACGCCAAGAACGCGCACTTCCCCGTCGCGAAGGTGCTCAACCACGCGGGCTACTACACCGAGCCGACGCCCGCCAACGTCGCGGTGTCGCTGGTCAAGGCGCGGATCAACACCGAGAAGAACTCGCCCGACTACCTCACCCAGGACCTCAGCGGCGTCTACACCGACACCGACAAGCGCAACTATCCGCTGTCCAGCTACTCGTACATGATCCTGCCGCTCAAGGTGCAGGGGCAGTTCACCCAGGCCAAGGGCACCACGCTGGCGGCCTTCTCGTACTACTTCATGTGCCAGGGCCAGCAGTACGCGCCCAAGCTCGGCTACTCGCCGCTGCCGATCAACCTGGTGCAGGCGGGCTTCGACCAGATCCGCCGCATCCCGGGCGCGCAGACCCAGACCATCAACGTCAAGGGTTGCCACAACCCGACCTTCAGCACCGACGGCACCAACACCCTCGCCAAGTCGGCGCCCTTCCCGCAGGACTGCGACAAGCAGGGCGCCGCGCCCTGCACCACCGGCAGCGGCGGCGCGTCCACCGGCGGCTCCGGCGGTTCGTCCGGCGGCTCCAACGGCGGCGGTACGAGCGGCGGTTCGGGTAACGGCACGGGCGGATCGGGCAACGGCGGTACGGGCAGCGGCGGTTCGGGCGGCGGCTCCGGCGGTACGGGGAATGGCGGCGCCGGCGGCTCGGGCAGTGGGGGCGGCGGCAACAGCTCGGGCGCCGTCGACCCGGACACCGGCCTGCCCGTCGACGCGTCCAACGGCGGCTCCCCGGACGGCGGTTCGTCCGGCGGCGGCTCGGGCGACGGCGGTGCGAACGGCGGCGGCAACGGCAATCAGGTCGTGCTCGCGCAGCCGGTCGCCGTCGGCGGCCACAACGGCTGGGGCGGCACCCAGACCCTGATGCTCCTCGCGGCGCTGCTCGTCGTCGGGCTGGTCCTGGCACCGGCCGCGACCTCCCGCGCCCTGAGCGGCCGCAAGGCCCCGGCCGACCGCACCGCCTCGACCGACCGCAAGGAGGACACGCCGTGACGACCCCGCGACAGTCCCTCGGCCGCCGGCTCGTCCGGCGCCTGCTCACCGGCGCCCTGCTCGGCGCCGTCCTCGGCGCGGCGGCGGCCCAGGCGGCCCCCGCCCTGCTGACCGACCTGCGGCCGGTCGCCGCGCAGTCGGCCGCATCGGTGCGGGCGGCCCAGCCGAGCCCTTCCGCCCAGTCGTCCGCCGTGACCGTCTCCGGCCGCGGCGAATTCGCCGACATGCGCTTCAGCGTCAGCCAGACCCGCGACCTCGCCAACCAGGCGATCAGCGTGTCCTGGACCGGCGGGGTGCCCACCACCTTCGCCGGCACCCAGTTCAACACCGACTTCGTCCAGATCATGCAGTGCTGGGGCGAGGACGACGGCGCCGTCCCCGGCAACCCGGGACCGCCGCGCACCCAGTGCCAGTTCGGCGCATCGCCCACCACCGGCCGGAACACCTGGCCCGGCAACCAGGCGGACGACACCCGGCAGGTCTCGTACAGCGCGGACCCCGGCAGCTACGGCGAGGACGACAAGTACGGCGCGGGCCGCCCCTTCGGCCGCGGCGAGGTGCCGTTCAAGTCCATCGACGGCACCGTCGTCACCAGTGACACCCAGAACAACCGCTTCTACAGCTACAACACCACCAACGAGATCGACTTCGGCCGCACCGGGGCCGACGGCACCGGGCAGGAGTACGTCGAGGCGCAGACCAAGGAGGAGGCCCCGCACCTGGGCTGCGGCGCCCCGGTCAAGCACCCCGACGGCAGCGTCACCGGCCGCTCCTGCTGGCTGGTGATCGTCCCGCAGGGCCACCTGGACCTGGACGGCAAGCCCTACCAGGACCGCACCCAGGTCAACGCGGGCTCCCCGGTGTCCTCCACGAACTGGCGCAACCGCATCGCGGTCCGGCTCGACTTCCAGCCGGTCGGCGCGACCTGCGCGATGGGCGCGCGGGAAGTCGACACCACCGGCAGCGAGCTGGTCTCCGACGCGATGGGAAGCTGGCAGGCCAAGCTCTGCGGCACCGGCACGGTCTTCGGCTACACCACCGTCGGCGACTCCGAGGCGCGCGGCCAGCTCACCGACTCCGGCGACAGCCTGGTCTTCACCACCCTGCCGGTCACCGGCGAGACCCGGCCCGCCGACACCATCACCTACGCGCCGGTCGCGCTGTCCGCCGCCGTGATCGGCTTCAGCATCGAGCGCCAGCCCCGCTCCGACGCGCCCGCCGACGTCAAGAAACGCGCGGGCACCCGGGTCGGCTCACTGGACCTCACCCCGCGGCTGGTCGCCAAACTGCTCACCGAGTCGTACCGCAACTCGCCCTGGGGCGCGGTCCGTACGACATACGACGACGGCGGACCCCGGCTGACCGCGGCCAAGGGCTACGACTGGGCGCTGCACAATCCGGGCGGACTGCTCACCGACCCCGAATTCCTCGCGTACAACAAGGAGTTCGCGGACCTCTCGGTCGCCTCCAACCCGAGCACCGACACCGACCTGATCACCGCCTTCGGCCACAGCGACCTGGCCAGGCAGGTGTGGACCTGGGTGCTGGCCGACCGGCAGGCCCGGCAGTTCCTCGCGGGAGTGCCGGACGACTGGGGGATGCGCGTCAACCCCTTCTTCAGCTCCAACGGCGACCTCAACCCCACCGGTTACGCCTTCTCCGCCGACCGCGACGACTTCCCCAAGAACGACAACTGGGAGACCGTCCCGCCCGGCAGCGGCGCCCCGGACAGCCAGAAGCAGAAGATGACGGACTTCCACCCGTACGTGGACGACCTCTACACCGGCGCGCTGCGCACCCGCCGCGGCGACCAGCTCTGGAAGTCCAACTGGGACCCGCTGGCCACCCCGCCGGTCTGGAAGACGCCGGGCCCGCAGGTCGCCGGGCAGCGCTTCATGCTCACCATCACCGACGCGGCCTCCGCCGCCCGCTTCGGCCTCCAGACCGCCCGGCTCCGCAACCCCGCGGGCGAGTTCACGGCACCGACCAGGGCCGCTCTGGTGGCCGCGGCCGACAAGGCGAAGGCCGCCGACGGCGTACGGCGGATCGACCCGACCGTGAACGCCAAGGGCGTCTACCCGCTGAGCATGCTGGTCTACGGCGCCGCCCGCCCGGCCGAACTGGCGCCCACCGCGCGCAAGCAGTACGCGGACCTGCTGCGGTACGCCTCCGGCGGCGGCCAGGTGCCCGGCACCGCCCCCGGCACGCTGCCGGTCGGCTACGCGCCGCTGCCGTCCGCGCTGCGGGCCGAGGCGGCCAAGGCGGCGACCGCCCTGGAGACCTGGAAGCCGGCCCCCGGCCCCGGCGGCTCCGGCGCCCCGCAGACGGAGCCGGGCGCCGCGGACGGCGGCACCGGCTCCGGCGGCGGCACGGGCGGTGACGGCGGCGGCAGCGGTACGGCCGGCGGCTCCGACGGCGGGAGCGGCGGCGCGGACGGCGGCACCGGCGGCCACACCGCCCCCGGCGGCAAGCCCGGCGCGTCGCCCAGCCCCACCGCCGCGACCGGTTCCCCGGCGACCGTGCCGGTCGCGGGCGGCATCACACCCTCCGACCCCGGTTCCGCGCTGCGCTTCGCGGTGCCGATCGGGGCCGGCCTCGGGCTGCTCGCCGCGCTGGGAGCGCCCTTCGCCGCCGGTACCCGGCTGCCGCTGCGGCTGAGCCTGCCCGGCGGACGCTCCCTCACCATCCCGCGGCCGACGGTCCCCGCCCGGCTGCGCGGCCCGCGTTCGCCACGTCGGCGACCGGGCGGCTGAACCGGCCCGCGTCCGCCACGTCGGCGACCGGGCGGCTGAACCGGCCCGCGGGCCGGGCCACCCACCAGACACGTCGTTCGCCCCGAGTCTCAGTCGGGGCGAACGACGGGCTCCACCCTGCCAGACCGGCCATCCGGCTCCGGCGGGTCCCCACCCGTCACGCAGTACGAGTCCCCGATCAGGAGACAGAGATATGCGCACCAAGCGCCCCATCGCCACGATCGCGGCGGTCATGACCGCCGCCATCGCGGCCGGTACCCTCACGGTCGCCGCGCCGGCCTTCGCCGACCCCGCGCCCGGCACCTTCGGCACGTACGTGGGCGTCGGTTCCGACACGACGCAGGACGTGCTGAACGCGCTGGCCAGCACGGCGCTGCCGGACGTCGCGTCGTACGACGCCACGGGCTCCGCCACCGTCAAGACCCGTGCGAACGGCGTGACCTTCACCCGTCCGAACGGCTCGGGCGCGGGACAGAAGGCGCTCAGCGCCTCGCTGATCGGGGACACCGACCCGGGCGGCACCGTGAACATCGCGGGCCAGGTGGACTTCGCGCGCTCCTCCGGCGCCCCCTCCACCGCGGGCACCACCCTCACGTACATCCCGTTCGGCCGGGACGCGGTCGGTTACGTCGCCAAGGGCGACTTCCTGAAGAACCTGACGCGCACCCAGCTCAACGAGATCTACTCCGGCACGGTCACCACCGTCGCGGGCCACCCCGTGCGGCCGTTCATCCCGCAGTCGAGCTCCGGCACGCGGAAGTTCTTCCTGAGCGCCATCGGCGTCGTCAACCTCGGCAGCAACGTCAAGGGCACCGACGACAACGGCAAGACGGTCGAGGAGAACCAGGCCAACGACGTCATCCTCAAGGACGGCGACCTCGTCCCCTTCTCCGCCGCGAGCTGGATCGCGCAGAACAACCACACCGCCCCCGACCGCAGCACCGCCGCCGCGCAGAACGGCGCCTTCATCGGCGCCCTCGACCTCGGCGCGGGCACCCCGGTCAGCCCCGTGGTCAAGGGCGCGGACGACAAGCTGTCCCCGTTCGGCGGCTACTACGACGACCCGACCTTCGGCCGCGACGTCTACAACGTGGTGCCCACCCGCGCCATCGACACCTCCAGCGCCTTCTTCGACAAGGGCCTGTACGACACCTTCGTGAGCGCCGGCGCGCACAAGGCGGCCATCGCGTCCGACGTGGCCGAGAAGACCATCGCCGCGTTCGGCTTCCAGAACGAGCCCTACAACGGCAGCATCGACACCTCCGTCCGCGGTCACGCCAAGGCGGGCGGCCTGGAGACCAACAGCTCCTCGCTGATCAAGCCCGCCGCGGTCGGCGCGCTGGCCGCCACCGCCCCGGCCCCGCGCCAGCTCACGCTGAGCTGGACCGCGCCGGCCGACCCGGCGCTGCCGGTCACCGACTACCGCGTGCGGATCACCGACAGCGCGGGCGACGTCGCCTTCAGCACCGACCTCAAGGCCCCGGCCACCTCGGTGACCGCGACTCTGGCCCCCGGCGCGTACACCGCCGAGGTCTACGCCTCCAACCTGGTCGGCGACGGCCCGAGCGTGACGGTGGCCGGCACGGTCAGCGAGGTCCCGAAGGGCGCCTCGAAGATCACCCCCGCGCTCTCCCCGGCGGCCGTCCCCTACGGCACCGCCGCCAAGCTCTCCGTCGCCGTCAGCGGCCCGTCCGCCGCCACCGGCAAGGTCACCGTCAAGGACGGCGCGGCCACCCTCGGCACGCTGACCCTGGACGCGGCGGGGAAGGCGTCGCTGACGCTCCCCAAGACCCTCGCGGTCGGCGCCCACACCCTGTCCCTGTCCTACGCCGGTGACAGCAAGCTCAACGCCTCCGCCGCCACCGCCAAGGTCACCGTGGCCAAGGCCGCCGCCCGCGTCGCCGTCGGCGTCTCCCCCGCGAAGCCGGCCTACGGCACCTCCGGACGGCTCTCCGTCGCCGTGACCGGCCCGGCCACCGCCACCGGCAAGGTCGTCGTCAAGGAGGGCAGGACCACGCTCGGCACGGTCGGCCTGGACAAGACCGGCCGCGCGTGGCTGACGCTGCCCAGGACGCTGAAGGTCGGCACGCACGCCCTGTCTCTGTCCTACGCGGGTGACAGCCGCCTCAACACCGCCGCCGCCACCTACAAGGTCACGGTCGTCAAGGCCGCGCCGCGCATCGCGACGAAGGCCCCGGCCAGCGTCAAGACCTCGGCCCGCGGCAAGGTGACCGTCGCCGTCGCCGCCAACGGCGTCACCCCCACCGGCTTCGTCCGGATCTACGACGGCAAGAAGGTCGTCGGCACCGCCACCCTGAAGAACGGCAAGGCCGTCGTCACGCTGGCCAAGCTCACCAAGAAGGGCAAGCACGTCCTGACGCTGCGGTACTCGGGTTCGGCCACCGTGAACACCGGCAGCAAGTCGTTCGCCGTCACCGCGAAGTGACCCCGGCTCCCGCCCCGGCGGACGGCACCCCTCCGCCGGGGCGGGAGACCCGCGCACGGGTGCCGCGCCAGCGGTTGCCCGCGGGGACCGGCTGAGGCGGCTGGCCGCCGCCCGCTTTCGGTATCGCCGGGTGCGCCCCGGCCATGTGAACTGCCGTGACCCCATGGACCTTTCGCCCCGCACACCGCCGTCGAGCCCCGCACAGTCCCATCCGCCCCGTACACCACCGTCCAGCCCCGTACACCCCCCATCCAGCCCTGGACATCCCGAGGAGGCAGGCCGCCGTGACGGTCACCGACCAGACTCCGCCGCAGGCGGCGCGTTCCGCCGAGGCACCGGCCGAGACGCCCGAGAAGGTGACGCGGGCCGAGGCGCCCGGCGGCGCGCCCGCCGAGGAGCCCGCCGCGGTCGCCGCCCCGGCCCCCCGGCCCCGGCGGCCCGCGGTCCGTCAGCTCGCCGCAGGCGCGCTGCTCGCGCTCGCCGTGCTGCTGCTCGGCCTGGCCGCCAACCTCGTCGTCCTCAGCGGGGTGCAGCACAGGTCCGCGCAGCAGGACCGGTTCGACGCGCTGCGCGCCAGCCTCGCCGAAGGCACCGTGCCGGTCGGCCAGACCGACGAGCGGGGCCGGCTGCTCGCGCCCGGCACACCGCTCGCGCTGTTGGAGATCCCCCGGCTGCGCCTGCGTGAGGTCGTGTCGGAGGGCACCTCGGCCGACGTGCTCACCGGCGGCGTCGGCCACCGCCGCGACACCCCGCTGCCCGGCCAGTCCGGCAGCAGCGTGCTGATGGGCAGGGCGGCGGCGTACGGCGGACCGTTCGGCACGCTCGACCGGCTGCGGCCGGGCGACACCTTCACCGTCACCACTGGACAGGGCCGCCACCGGTTCCGGGTGCTCGACGCCCGCCGTGCGGGCGACCCGGCCCCGGCGCAGCCCGCCGCGGGAGGCGGCCGGTTGGTGCTGGTCACCGCCGACGGCCCCGCGTATCTGCCCAGCGGTGTGCTGCGCGTGGACGCCGACCTGGTGTCGAAGACCGCCGACACACCCGACGCCGTCATCCGGCCCGGCTCCGTCCCGGCCGACGAGCAGCCGATGGGCACGTCCACCAGCGAGCTGTGGAAGCTGGTGATGTGGCTCCAGGCGCTGCTCGCGGCGTCCGTCGCGGCCGTGTGGGCCTGGCACCGCTGGGGCCGCCACCAGACGTGGATCGTCTTCCTGCCGCTGACCGCCGTCGTCGGCTTCCAGGTCGCCGACCAGGTCACCGGCCTGCTCCCCAACCTCCTCTGACCCGCCCACCGTCCGCCCCGTACTGCCCGAGGTGCCCGCCGTGACCGACATCGCCACCCCCGAAGAGACCACCGTCGCCCTGCCCGCGACCGTCCCGCCCGGGACCGCCGTGCCGCGCGGACCGGGCGCCGCCACCCTGGACGCGCTGGGCATCTCCGCCTGGTTCGGCACGCACAAGGTCCTCGACCGGGTCTCGCTGACCATGCCCGCCGGCCGCGTGACCGCCCTGATCGGCCCGTCCGGCTGCGGAAAGTCCACCTTCCTGCGGACCCTGAACCGGATGCACGAGATGATCCCCGGCGCCGCCATGGGCGGCGAGGTCCTGCTCGACGGCGACGACATCTACGCGGCGGGCCGCCCGCTCACCGAGGCCCGGCGGCACATCGGCATGGTGTTCCAGAAGCCGAACCCGTTCCCCGCCATGAGCATCTACGACAACGTGCTGGCCGGACTGCGGCTGACCGGCACCCGCGCCTCGCGGCAGACCAAGGACCTGCTGGTCGAGGAGTGCCTGTCGCGCGCGGGCCTGTGGAAGGAGGTCAGGGACCGGCTGCGGCAACCCGGCGGTGCCCTGTCCGGCGGCCAGCAGCAACGGCTGTGCATCGCCCGCTCGCTGGCGATCCGCCCCCGCGTGCTCCTGATGGACGAGCCCTGCTCCGCCCTCGACCCGACGTCCACGCGCCGCGTCGAGGAGACCATCAGGGAACTGGCCGACGAGGTCACCGTCGTCATCGTCACCCACAACATGCAGCAGGCCGCCCGCGTCTCCCAGAACACCGCCTTCTTCCTCGCCGAACAGGGCACCCCCGGCGGCATCGTCGAACACGGCCCCACCGAGGCGATGTTCGCCAACCCCCAGGACACCCGCACCGCCGACTACGTCAACGGCCGCTTCGGCTGACCGACCGCGCCGCCGGGCGACTCAGCCGTCGAGGACCACGATGTCCAGCTCCCTCAGCCTGCCGGGCTCGGCGACCAGGTCGATGGCGGTGATCCTGCCGTCCTCGACCGTGAAGGCGAAGGCCACGACCGTACGTTTCCCCGGCTGCCACACCGCTCCGACCGAACTGTCGACGAGCGCGATCCGCGCCGCCTCCGCCCCGCCGGAGAAGACGCCCGCGATCCCTCGGGCGCCGCGGGTGACCGGTGCGGCGCCGATCCGCACCGCCGTGTCGTCGGCGCGCATCGCGGCGTCCGGGGCCAGCAGCGCCACCAACCGCTCGAACTCGCCCTCGCGGGCGGCACTGAGGAAGGCCCCCACCACCTCGCGCTGCCGGCGCAGGTCGGGCAGCGGCGAGGCGTCGTGCACGCGGCGGCGGGCGCGGCTCGCCAGTTGACGGGTGGCGGCCTGACCGCGGCCGACGATCGAGGCGATGTCCTCGTACGGCACGGCGAACATGTCGTGCAGCACGAACGCCAGCCGCTCGTCCGGCGTGAGCGTGTCGAGCACCACCAGGAGCGCGAGACCGACCGAGTCGGCGAGCACGGCCGCCTGCTCGGGGTCGTACGCCTCGTCGTCGCCGGTGACCGCAGCGGCGTCGGCCTGCTCGCCCGCCAGTTCCTGGCGCCGGCTCCGGGCGCGCAGGATGTCGAGACAGATCCGGCCGACGACGGTGGTGAGCCAGCCGTCCAGGTTCTCCACGGCCGCAGCGTCGCTGCGGTCCAGCCTGATCCAGGCTTCCTGCACGGCGTCCTCGGCCTCGTCGAAGGAACCGAGCACGCGGTGCGCGGTGGCCAGCAGCCGCGCCCGTCGCTCCTCGAACGCGCGCGCCAGGGACTCGGGCGTCGGTGTTCCGCCCGTCCGTGTTCCGCCCGTCCGTGACGCGCCCGTCCGTGACGCGCCCAGGCGCGACGCGCTCGTCCGTGATTCGCTCTCGTGGGTGACCACGATGCCCCCTTTCGCGTGACCGGTTCCGGGCGGTCGCCGGTCACCGCCTTGTGCTGTCGGCCGTCATCACCATGGCCGCTTTCCTCACCATGACGAACGGGACCTTCCGCGTGTGACGGTCCGACCGCCGGTGACCATGGCGCGTCGAGACGCGACGTCCGTCACAGTCGCCCGGTGCCGATCGTCAGGGAAGTGACCCGCCCGTCCGGCGGAGTCACCCGTTGTCCGGGAAAGGAAAGACGATGGAAGCACGCATGGCGAATCCGGCGGCAATCCTCGATGCCACCACGCCGATTCAGGGGTTGTACAAAGCTGCCTATTCCGGCGGTGTCCCCAAGACCACGCTCGACCTGGTCCACTTGCGGGCGAGCCAGATCAACGGCTGCGCCCCGTGCGTGGACTCCGGTGCCCGCGGCGCCCGCAAGAGCGGCGAGAGCGAGGAGCGGCTGTTCGCCGTCGCCGCGTGGCGCGAGGCGCCGTATTTCAGCGACGCCGAGCGGGCCGCCCTGGCCCTGGCCGAGGCGGCGACCAGGCTGGCCGACCGCAGCGACCCGGTGCCCGACGAGATCTGGGACCGGGCGGCCGCCCACTACGACGAGAAGGGCCTCGCGGCCCTGACCCTGATGATCGCCCTGACCAATTTCTTCAACCGGCTGAACGTGACCAGCCGGCAGATCGCCGGCGCGTGGGGCTGACGGTCGGCGGCCGGCGGGCCACCGCGCTGACGGCTGGTGGTTTGCGGACTGGCGTACGCCCCACGGACCGGCGTAATCCGGCCAGCACGAGGAGAGGGGCGAGAACGGTGGGATCCGCGCGGACGACGGCGTAGGAACCCGTCGTCCGGGGGGTGGGGCGGCGCCCCTGGGGGCACTCGTTCGGCGACCACGCCGAGCCGCGACGACGCGGAACTTCCGGTGATACGTACGCGTTGACGTGTGGAGTGCCCCCGGCAGGACTCGAACCTGCGGCCAAGCGCTTAGAAGGCGCCTGCTCTATCCACTGAGCTACGGGGGCCGGACAGTGGCCGCGGCTGTCTCCGCCCCTGGGTGGTTCCGTGACCTTGTACCGAGGTCAAGGATAGGGCGCTACATGCCTGCCGCCGGTTGCTTCACCCGCGTGACACGTTGTGGAGGTTCGGTGAAGTGGTCCGATAATCGCAGGCATGTGCAGAACGTGCATCGCTTTTGACGCCTCGGATCGCTGCTGTTGTGCACTCGTTATGCCGATGGCTCATTCTGCCCCATCGACCCCATGGGCCGCCCCATTTCGCGTAGTGCGGGCCGAATGGGGTGGTTTACCCGAAATGCGCTTCAAAAATGCTCCAATATGGGGCATTCTGCCGGTGTGGCGATCTTGGACGTACGGCCCGAGCTGCTCGACGCGCTGTCCGCGCTGCGCGACCGCGTCGACGCCGCACGCTTCCCCTTCCCGCTGCGCGGAGCCGCCCGCGCCCGGCGTACACGACAGGAGTTGCTCGCCCAGCTCGACGACTACCTGGTGCCCCGGCTGAAGGCGCCCGAGGCCCCTCTGCTGGCCGTCGTGGGCGGTTCGACGGGCGCGGGCAAGTCGACCCTCGTCAACTCCCTTGTCGGCCGCCGCGTCAGCGAATCCGGCGTGCTCCGGCCGACCACCCGCACCCCGGTGCTGGTCTGCCACCCCGAGGACCGCGCCTGGTTCGCGGACCCGCGCGTCCTGCCGGGCCTCAACAGGGCCTGGGCGGTACGCCAACGGGTGGGTCCGGGCGGCGCGGCCGGGGACGGCAGGCCCGGCCGGGGCGACAGCGGTGACCGGAACGACGACCGGCGCGGCCGGGGCGACCGTACCGACCGCGGCGAATCCGGGCGCGCCGAACTGCGCCTGGAGACCGACGACAGCCTGCCCCGCGGCCTCGCGCTCCTCGACGCCCCCGACATCGACTCCCTCGTCACCCGCAACAGGGAACTGGCCGCCGAGCTGATCTGCGCCGCCGACATCTGGGTCCTGGTCACCACCGCCTCCCGCTACGCCGACGCCCTGCCCTGGCATCTGCTGCGCACCGCCAAGGAGTACGACGTCACGCTCGCCACCGTCCTCGACCGCGTCCCGCACCAGATCGCGGACGACGTCGGCAGGCACTACGCGGCGCTGCTCGGCAAGGCGGGCCTGGGCGACGTACCCCGCTTCACCGTCCCAGAACTGCCCGAATCCGCGGGCGGCGGCGGCCTGTTGCCGCAGACCGCGGTGGCCGCGCTGCGCGAATGGCTCGCGCACTGCGCCCAGGACCCGGCCGCCCGCCAGCACGCCGCCCAGCGCACCGCCGTCGGCGTACTGGACTCCCTGCGCGGCCGGTTGCCCGCCCTCGCCTCCGCCTCCGCCGCCCAGCACGCCGCCGCCGTACGCCTGGCGCGCGGCGCGGAGGACGCGTACGAACAGGCCGGGGAGCGGATCGACACCGCGATCGGCGCGGGCGTCCCGCTGGCCGGTGAGGCCCTCGCGCACTGGCAGGGCTACCCCGCGTGCGGCCCCGACGCCCTCCAGCACGCGCTCGCCGAGGAGTTCGCGGCCCTGCTGCGGACCGAGACCGACGCCGCCGACGAACGCGTCGTCGCCAACTGGCAGCGCGACCGCGCCGGATCCGCGCTGCTCGGCGAGCCCTCCGCGCGGCCCGACCGCGACCGCGTCGCCGTCGCCGCCCGGATCGACAAGGGCGTACGCCGCTGGCGCCGCGGCCTGACCGAACTGTCCTACGCGCAGGCGCGGGCCGCCCGCGACGCCGACCGGCCGCCCGTCGACCCCGAGGACGTGGCCGCGCTGCTGGCGACCGCGCTGCTCGGCGGCAAGCGCGGGAGCGCCGCGGGTGAGCGCCTCGCCGAGACCGTCGGCGTACAGGCCGCGCTGCGGCTGCGCGACACCGCGCGCGACCGGCTGGACGACGCCGTCGCCGGGCTGCTGCGCGCCGAGCGGGACCGGCGGCTGGCCCCGGTCGACGGCTACGACGTGACCGCGCGGCAGCAGTCGTCGCTGATCGCGGCGCTGTCCGTACTCCAGAGGGAAAGGTGACCACGGTGGCCACGACGACCGGCAGTTCGGCACGATCCGCGGCGGGCGGGTCCGTGGACGCGGCGGGAGACGGGCCGGGACGTGTCCCGGCCCCGTCGTCCTCCGCGCCGTCCGCTTCTCCGTCCTCCGCTTCTCCGTCCTCCGTTTCTTCGTCCTCCGTTTCTTCGTCGGTCGCTCAGGGGCGGGGGAGCGCTACGGACGCGCTGACCGTGCGGGTGGACGCGCTCGGCGAGTTGCTGGGGCTGTCCAGGACGCGGATCAGCCCGGACGCGCTGGCCGAGACCGGCGAGCTGCTGGAACGCCTGGGCGAGCGGCGGCGGTTGTCGCTCGACCACACGGTGGTGGCGCTGGCCGGGGCGACCGGCAGCGGGAAGTCCACGCTCTTCAACGCTCTTGCGGGGCTCGCGCTCTCCGAGACCGGTGTACGGCGGCCGACCACCGCGAAGCCGGTCGCCTGCGCGTGGCAGCCGGAGCGGGCGGCCGGGCTGCTCGACCGGCTGGGGATCGCGCCGCAGGACCGTTACGCCAGGCGCGGCGCGCTGGACGCGGCGGGGGAGTGGCCGGGGGACCTGTCGGGGACGGAGGGCGTCTTCGCCGCCGACGGCGCCACCGGGCGCGCGGAGAGCCTGGACGGGCTCGTCCTGATCGACCTGCCCGACCACGACTCGGCCGCGACCGGCCACCGCGAGCAGGTGGACCGGCTGCTGGGCCTGGTGGACGTCGTGGTCTGGGTGCTCGACCCCGAGAAGTACGCCGACGCGGCCCTGCACGAGCGCTATCTGCGCCCGCTGTCGGGGCACGCCGACGTGACTGTGCTGGTGCTCAACCAGATCGACCGGCTGCCCGGCGACTCGGTCGACCTGGTCCTCGACGACCTGCGGCGGCTGCTGGACGAGGACGGCCTCGCGGTCGGCGAGCACGGCGAGGACGGCGCTGTGGTGCTCTCCGCGTCCGCGCTGACCGGCGAGGGCGTCGCGGACCTGCGCGCCGTACTGGCCCAGCTCGTCACCGACCGCGCGGCGGCCGGAAGGCGGCTGGCGGCCGACATGGACCGCACGGCGAGCAGGCTGCACCCGCTCTACGTCGGCGAGGGCGGCGCCGGACTCACGGACTCGGCGCGCGAGGAATTCGTGGACCGGCTCGCGGACGCGGTGGGCGCGGCCGGGGCAGGACAGTCGGCGGAACGGGACTGGGCGGGCGCGGCGGAGGAGGCCTGCGGTACGCCGTGGGGTCGGCTGATCGGTGAACGGGCCGCGGCCGGCGCCGGTTCCCGTGGTGAGCGCCCGGCGCAGGGTTCACCCGTACGAGCGACCCGTACGGGCGGCGGTGGGCTGTCCGCGTCCCGGCCGGTGGTCGACGAGGCGGTGCGCGGTGTGGCGGCCGACGCGTCCCGCGGGCTGCCCGCGCCCTGGGCGCAGGCGGTACGGGACGCTGCCCGGCGCGGCCGTGACGGGCTGCCGGAGGCGCTGGACGGCGCGGCGGCGCGGGCGCGGCCGGGGGCGCCGGAGCGGCCCGGCTGGTGGTCGGCGGCCGGTGGCGCGCAGTGGCTGCTGATGGCGCTGGCCGTGGCCGGCGCGGTCTGCCTGATCTCGGTCGCGGTGGGCTCGCTCGATCTGACGTGGTGGCTGCCGGTCGTGATGATCGCGGTCGGCGGGCTCGGCGGCCCGGCCCTTGCCGGTGCCTGCCGGTTCGCGGCCCGCGGGCCCGCCCGGCGGTACGGCCAGGCCGCGGAGCGGCGGCTGCGGGACGCGGCGGCGGACTGCGGCAGGGCCCGGGTGCTCGAACCGGTGGCGGCCGAATTGATGCGGTACCGCGAGGTGCGCGAGCAGTACGCGGTGGTCGCCGGGGCGCATTCCACGCACGTGGCGCATTCCGTCCGCACTTCTCTGGGAGATCACTCGTCCGAGTGACGAAGTTATCCACAACCGGCCGGTAATCCACAGATTCCAGCCGGTTTCTCCATGACTGGTCGAATTCCTGCACGATGTCCTTACGGCGTCCCGCAGGGGGCGCGATCGGCAGGGAGGGCAGAGAAATGAACGAGACGCTTGTGACCGTGGTGGGAAATGTGGCCACCGAGCCGGAGACCCGGCAGACCGCGACCGGTGTGGCCGTCACCCGCTTCCGGCTGGCGACCACCGCGCGCCGGTGGGACGCCGAGCGCGGCGCGTGGACGGACGGTGCCACGAGTTTCTACACGGTGTGCGCGTGGCGGACGCTGGCCTGGCATGTGAAGGAATCGGTCGGACTCGGTGAACCCTTGCTCGTCCAGGGGCGGTTGAGGGTCCGCGAGGAGGACCGTGAGGGTCGGCGCTATCTGACCGCGGAGATCGAGGCGGTGGCGGTCGGGCACGACCTGGCGCGGGGTGTCTCGCGGTTCAGCCGGGTCGCGGCGAGCATGACCGGGGCGGGGGCCGCGTCCGTGTCCGGAGCGGCGGGTTCCGTGGTTGGGAACGCGGCCGGGAACGCGGCCGAGACGCCGCCGGTGGCCGCCCGGCCGGATCCGGCGCCGCCCGTTCCCGCGGCGGCGCCCTGAGTATCCGGAGTATCCGCTTTCGGCGGCATTTCCCAGGATGAATTCTGTCGATGACTTATCGACAAACACGGAATCATGCAATTGTGCCGATAACGATTGGGATTCGAAAAGGCGCTGCGGGGACTCTCTTGGTGAGCGTGTGACGCCTGGTTCCTAGGATCTCCTCGTTCAGCACGCACGGGGGCCGGAACTGCGCAGGCAAGGCGATCCTCTGAACGACCAACGCGCCTTGCCCGGAGGGGAAATCCATGTTCAAGACCTACAGGCGGGGCGCCGCCCGCCTCGCGGCGGCCGGCATTGCCACGGGCCTGCTCGCGGCGGGCGTGATGGCGGGCGCTGGCGCGGCCGTCGCCGCCCCGAACGACGGCACGACGCCGTCGGCCACGGGTGCCACCGCCGTGCTCGGTGGCATCGAGAAGGACAAGGCCGACAAGGCCGTCGTCAACCCCGGTGCCAAGGACGAGTACGACGTCACCGCCGGGCTCTTCTCGATGGCCGTGACCGGTGGCGGCACCATCGAGACCTACTGCATCGACTTCAATCACCACACCGTCGACAAGGCGACCTACAACGAGGTCACCTGGGACAACTCGACGCTGAAGGACAACAAGGACGCGGGCAAGATCGCCTGGATCCTCAACAACTCCTACCCCAAGGTCGACGTGGCGGGCGTCACGGACACCCTCAAGGCCGCCGGGGTCACCCTCGACCACCCGCTCACGCCGGGCCTGGCCGCGGCCGGTACGCAGGTGGCGATCTGGCACCTGTCCGACCCGGGGGTGAACGTGCAGGCCAAGGACAGCGACGCCAAGGCGCTCGCGGAGTACCTGGACAGCCACGCGCAGACCCTTGAGGAGCCCAAGCCCTCGGTGACGCTCGACCCGCCCGCCGTCTCCGGCAAGTCCGGCGACCGGCTCGGTCCGGTGACCGTGCACACCACCGCCGACGCGGTCGACGTCAAGCTCGGCGCCGACGCCCCGGCGGGCGTCAAGATCGTCGACAAGGACGGCAAGGCGATCAGCGGTCCGGTCAAGAACGGCACGGCGCTCTACTTCGACGTTCCCGCGGGCACCGCGGACGGCACCGCCCCGGTGACCGTCGCGGCCACCACCGAGATATCCGTCGGCCGTGCCTTCTCCGCCACGGACACCTCCAGCCAGTCGCAGATCCTCGCCGGTTCGCAGAGCACCACCGTCACCGCGGCGGCGACCCTGTCCTGGGCCAAGAAGGGCCCGATCCCGGCGCTGTCCGCGCAGGTCGTCTGCGCCAAGAACGGGGTCGACGTCACCGCCGCCAACCAGGGCGACGAGGACTTCACCTTCGAGCTCGAAGGCAAGAGCTACACGGTCGCGCCCGGCAAGTCCCAGACCGTCACGGTCCCCGTCCAGGAGGACCAGAAGTACAAGATCGACATCACCCTGCCCAACGACCAGGTGAAGACCTTCGAGGGCGTCCTGGACTGCAAGACCGCCACCACCCCCGGCCCCACCCCGACGGCCACCCCCACCAACGCCCCCAGCCCCGCCACCTCCGGCAGCACCACGGGCGGCACCGATCTCGCCGAGACCGGTAGCAGCAGCGCCACCCCGATGATCGCGGGCATCGCCATCGCCCTCGTCGTCCTCGGCGGCGCCGCCGCCTTCTTCTTCCGCCGCAAGAAGAACACCCCCACCGCCTGACCCGGGGCACCCCACCGCGAACGGGTCCTGCCGCACCGGAGGGTGCGGCAGGACCCGTTCGCACACCCGCCCCCGTCCGGCCCGCGCCGCCTACCGCGGCGCTCGCGCGAATATCGGCTTCCGCCGGCGCTCAGCAGGCACGCGAGATCATCGCCCGCGGCTGAGAGCGCCGCCCCGGCTTCTCTCGAAGCTGTTCGAAGGCGACCGAACGGTGGCACGATGCGGCGCACCAGGTGTCACGAGGGGGCGAGGGGGGCCGATGCCGTGTTCGCGGGAGGTCGTTTGCCAGGGCAGAGGCTCTGCCCTGGCGGCCAACCGCAGCACGGGCGGATCAGCGCCCCGCCCCGTAAATGTCCGGACGCCTCCCGGGCCGTCTGCGGGCCGGGTGGGGATGACGGGCGCCGGGCGGGGGTGGGGGAGGGACCCGTTCGCACGGATGGGTGGACGTACGGCAAGATGGGGTGTATCTGCCCTCACGCGGCGGTGCCGCACTGTGGCCCTACTCGATTGCCGGACGGTTTCTCTTGGCTGAGTTCATTTACACCATGCGCAAGGCCCGCAAGGCCCACGGCGACAAGGTGATCCTCGACGACGTGACGCTGAGCTTCCTGCCGGGAGCGAAGATCGGCGTCGTCGGGCCGAACGGCGCCGGTAAGTCGACCGTCCTGAAGATCATGGCGGGCCTGGAGCAGCCGTCGAACGGCGACGCGTTCCTGTCGCCCGGCTTCTCGGTGGGGATGCTGCTCCAGGAGCCGCAGCTCGACGAGTCCAAGACCGTGCTGGAGAACGTGCAGGACGGCGCCGCCGACACCATGGCGAAGCTCACGCGGTTCAACGAGATCGCCGAGCTGATGGCGACCGACTACTCCGACGCGCTGCTGGACGAGATGGGCAAGCTCCAGGAGCAACTCGACCACGCCAACGGCTGGGACCTGGACGCGCAGCTCGAACAGGCCATGGACGCGCTGGGCTGCCCGCCCGGCGACTGGCAGGTCACCACGCTCTCCGGCGGCGAGAAGCGTCGCGTCGCGCTCTGCAAGCTGCTGCTCGAAGCGCCCGACCTGCTGCTGCTCGACGAGCCCACCAACCACCTGGACGCCGAGTCGGTGAACTGGCTGGAGCAGCACCTGGCGCAGTACGCCGGCACCGTCGTCGCCGTCACCCACGACCGGTACTTCCTGGACAACGTGGCCCAGTGGATCCTGGAGCTGGACCGCGGCCGGGCGCACCCCTACGAGGGCAACTACTCCACGTACCTGGAGAAGAAGTCGGCCCGCCTGAAGGTCGAGGGGCAGAAGGACGCCAAGCGCGCCAAGCGCCTCAAGGAAGAGCTGGAGTGGGTCCGCTCCAACGCCAAGGGCCGTCAGGTGAAGTCCAAGGCCCGCCTGGCCCGTTACGAGGAAATGGCCGCCGAGGCCGACAAGGTGCGGAAGCTGGACTTCGAGGAGATCCAGATCCCGCCGGGCCCGCGTCTGGGCTCGATCGTGGTCGAGGTCAACAACCTCTCCAAGGCGTTCGGCGACAAGGTGCTGATCGACGACCTGTCGTTCACGCTCCCGCGCAACGGCATCGTCGGCGTCATCGGCCCGAACGGCGCGGGCAAGACCACGCTGTTCAAGATGATCCAGGGCCTGGAGACCCCGGACTCCGGCTCCATCAAGGTCGGCGAGACGGTCAAGATCTCCTACGTCGACCAGAGCCGCGCCAACATCGACCCGAAGAAGACGCTGTGGGCCGTCGTTTCCGACGAGCTGGACTACATCAACGTCGGCCAGGTCGAAATGCCGTCCCGCGCCTACGTCTCGGCCTTCGGCTTCAAGGGCCCGGACCAGCAGAAGCCCGCAGGTGTGCTCTCCGGCGGTGAGCGCAACCGCCTCAACCTGGCGCTCACCCTCAAGGAGGGCGGCAATCTGCTGCTCCTCGACGAGCCCACCAACGACCTCGACGTCGAGACCCTGTCGTCGCTGGAGAACGCCCTGCTGGAGTTCCCCGGCGCGGCCGTCGTGATCTCCCACGACCGGTGGTTCCTCGACCGGGTGGCGACGCACATCCTCGCGTACGAGGGCGAGAGCCGCTGGTACTGGTTCGAGGGCAACTTCGAGTCGTACGAGAAGAACAAGGTGGAGCGCCTCGGCGCCGACGCGGCCCGGCCGCACCGCGCCACGTACAAGAAGCTGACCCGCGGCTGAGGGCACGGTATCTGTGATGGCACGGCACATCTTCCTCTGCCCGCTGCGCTGGGCGGACATGGACGCCTTCGGGCACGTCAACAACGTGGTCTTCCTGCGGTATCTGGAAGAGGCGCGGATCGACTTCATGTTCCGGCTGGCGCCGGGCGAGGGAAGCGTGTCGTTCACCGGCGGGTCCGTCGTGGCCCGCCACGAGATCGACTACCTGCGTCCGCTGGTGCACCGGCACGAGCCGGTCACCGTCGAGACGTGGGTCTCGGACATCAGCGCGGCGTCGCTGACCGTCCACTACGAGGTCAAGGACGGCGAGACGGTGTACGTACGGGCCTCCACGGTCGTCGTCCCGTACAACCTCGCCGCCGGACGGCCGCGGCGGATCACCGCGGAGGAGAAGCTGTTCCTCCAGCGGTATCTGGACGGGGCCGTCACCGTATGACCGCTCCCGCGCGGTTGACGCTGACGCTGGCACGAGTGGGGGAGGCGGCCGATCTGGCCGCCTTCCTCGGCCGACTGATCCGCTGGGACAAGGCGGCGGTCGTACGGCTCAGGTCCGCCGAAGGGGAGGCCGCCCTCGGGGTCTTCGGGCACCCGCCCTTCGGGGGCGTCCTCGCGGTCCGCACCGCGGCGCTGGCCGAGGGCGGGGTCGGGGCGGCGGTCGACGCGACCGTGTCGGCCGGGCAGCTCCTCGACGCCGTGCCTCCGCCGGAGGGGGGCGAGTTGGTGCTGCCCGGGTCCGTCACCGGGCCCTCCTGGGCCGGGCTGTTGCCGCCGCGCGGCGGCTGGCTGCGGGTCACCGAGGTCGACGGGGACGCCGTGCGGGCGGCTGCCGCCCGTGTGATCGGGGAATTCCGTACGCGTACGGAGGAGTTGGACGAGGCCGGGCGTACGCGGGCCGGACTCGACGCGCTCGCCGAGGAGTTGTGGGCTCGGCCGCTTCCCGGTACCGGCTTGCCCTTGCGGGCGGTGCACGCCGCCCATGCCCTCGGGTTTCTGCGGGGGGTCGAGGACGCCGTGCTTCTGTCCGCCGGGCCCTGGCTGCGGTTGCGCACCGCGCTCGGTTCCGTGGCCGTACGCGCTGCCGCGCCGGCCTCCGGCCTGACCGTCACCCCGGCCTAGCGGCCGGCCCCTCTTTTTTCCCACCCGCCCACCGGTGCAGTGCTTCCACCCCTGCGGGTGCCGCCCGTGGACCCTCCCGCCGTCGGCGGCTGCCGCGCCCCGTCCGGCCGCACGACGTGCGAGGTGAGTCGGCACCCCGCAGGTGCCGTCCTTGCGGGTCCCCACAATCGGCCGCATGGTGCTCGCCGTCGTGTGTGTGCGCGTGGGTGACCGTCAGTTCTCCGGGGGCTCCTCCGTCCGCTGAGGGGGTTGGGAGGGGTCGGGCCAGAGGGAGATGTGGTCGGGTTCGAGTTCGAGGAGGACGCGGGAGCGGATGGAGAGGGAGTCGGTGTAGTCGCGGGGGAGTTGGAGGCGGCCGGCACGGTCGACGGTGGCGTATTCGCGGGCGACGACGGACTCCTGGCCGTGTTCGTCGACCTCGGTGTGGCGGACGACCTCGGAGGCGGTGCGGCCGTCGCGGATGGCGACGGTGCGGCGGACGGCGTTGGCGACGGCGTGGTCGTGGGTGACGACGACGACCGTGGTGCCCAACTCCTCGTTGGCGGTGCGGAAGGAGGCGAAGACCTGCTCGGCGGTGGCGGAGTCGAGTTCGCCGGTGGGCTCGTCGGCGAGGACGACGGAGGGGCTGTTGGCCAGGGCGACGGCGATGGCGGCGCGCTGCTGCTCGCCGCCGGACATCTGGCCGGGGTGCCGGTCGTGGCAGTAGCCGACGCCGAGCATGCCGAGCAGTTCGGTGGCCCGCGCGGTCCGCTGCCGCTTCGTGCGCAGCCCGCCGGTGCGGCCGGCGAGCTGCATCGGCAGGACGACGTTCTGCGCGGCCGTGAGGTACGGCAGCAGATTGCGGCCGGTCTGCTGCCAGACGAACCCCACCACCTCCCTGCGGTACCGCAGCCGCGACGCGGCGTCCATCGCCAGCAGGTCGTAGCCGCCGACGGACGCGGCGCCCGCGGTCGGCACGTCGAGCCCGGCCAGGATGTTGAGCAGCGTGGACTTCCCGCTGCCCGAAGCGCCGACCAGCGCCATCAACTCGCCCTTCCCGACGAGCAGATCGAGCCCCTGGAGGGCCTGCACCTCCACCCCGTCCGCGGTGAAGATCCGCACCAGCCGGTCGCAACTGATCAGCGCGTCCTTGCCGTACGCGGGCCGCTCCCGCCGCTCGGCGACCGCCCGCTCCAGATCCGCGAGACTGCTGACGGGAGCGCGGTCAGGTCCCGTCACCGGACCCGGCACCGCGCCGCTCACCCCGCCGCCCACTTCGCCCGTCATACCCGGTCCCCCACTCTCAACTCCGCGCTCTCCCGCCGCCGTCCGCTCACCCACACCTGGATCAGCAGCACCGCACAGGCCAGTATCAGCAGCCCCGCCGACGGCAGGGCAAGGGACCACGGATCGGCCCGCAGGCCGAGCCCGAAGTCGGCCGGTTCCACGCCCTGTTCGCCGCCGCCGAAGGTGAGCGCCCGCAGATCGACGCCCGGTCCGAGCAGCGGGACCACCGCCAGGCCCACCAGCACACCGCCGACGGCGGCGAGCAGCGCCTGCGGCAGCATCTCCAGCAGGACCAGCCGCCGCGACTGCCGCCGCGTCATGCCCATGGTGCGCAACCTGGCCAGCAGCGTGGTCCGTTGCGGCGCGGCCTGGAGCAGCGACAGCAGCAGGGCCAGCGCGCTGAAGGCGGCGCCCGCCGCGACCGCCGCCAGATAGACCGAGCGCGCGCCGTGCTGCAAGGGGAAGTCGCCCAGCCGGGACCGCTGTTCGCCGCGCATCAGCACCGTCAGGAAGGACGCGGGCTCCTTGGCGACCGCGCGCAGCGCCCCGCCGTCGATGTGACTGCCCGGCGCGTTCATCGCGAGCAGCACCGTAGGACCGCTGTACTGGCTGTACGCGGCCAGGTCCGGGTGTCTGGCGGCCAGTTGAGCCGCGGAGACGATCACGAACTCGGCGCCGGGCGCGGCCGGGGTGCTGGTCAGGACGGCCGCGGTCCTGACGGTGACGGCGCCGACGGCCGCGTCCACCCGGGCCGTTCCGTCGCCGAGCAGCGACGCAAGACCGGGGCTGAGCACGGCGGGCAGCGTTCCACGCCCCGGATCGTGTCCGAACGCGTGCGCGGGGAAGGCGGGCAGCCCGATGTCGTGGGTCAGTCGCGCGTACGCGGCAGGGTCGACGATCACCAGCGAATAGGACAGGCCGAAGGGCGCGGTCGGGCTGTTCGGCTCGACGCGGGCGGTGACGACCCGGCCGACGCCGGGCACCTTCTTCCGTACCTCGTCGGGCAGTTGGCGGGGGAGCCCGAAGCGGGAGTCGACCCGCGCGTCCGCGCCGACCAGGGCGCTCGCCGCCCGGTCCCTGCCGTGGTCGACACCGGCCAGCACCGAGCCGCCGAAGGACGCCACCGTCAGGGCCACCAGCAGGGCCAGTAGCGGCAGTTGGCTGGTGGCGGGGGAGCGGCCCGCGCGGGCCAGGCCGAGGTGGGTGACCGCGCCGGGCAGCCGGGCCGCGGGGCGCGCCAACAGCCGTAGCGGCAGCGGATACAGGCGCAGCAGCACCAGCGCCGCCGCGACGGCGACCAGCACCGGGGCCGCCGCCAGATACGGGTCGCCGCCGCTGTCGGTGCCGCGCCGCCGCAAGGCCAGTACGGCGCCCACGACCAGGACGGTGACGGTCAGTTCCGCGACCAGTCTGCGGCGCGACGGCCGGGCCGCGGTGACATCCTCGCGGCCCGCCGCACGTGGCCGCCGGGCCGCCGCCACGGCCCGGACCGGCAGCGCCAGAGCGGCGACCGCGGTGACCGCCGCGCCCAGCAGCAGCGATGTTCCGTACCGCGAGGTCGGCAGCGCCAGCAGCGCCAGGGCGACGCCCAGGACGCCGCCCGGCACGGCGGCGGCCGTCGTCTCGCCGAGCAGCCGCCGGAAGATGCCGCGCAGGGCGGCGCCGCGCGAGCGCAGCAACGCGATCTCGCCGCGCCGCCGCTCGGCGGCGAGGCCGCCCGCCATCAGCAGCACCGCGAACGCCGTCGTGCCGACGCCGACCGCCGCGATCAGCACCAGCGGCGACACCGCCCGCCGGTCGTCGGAGTAGTCGTCCAGCACGGTGCCGAGGCCGCCGGTGAGCTGGATGTCGGGGTCGGTGGCCTGCCGCAGGGCCACCGAGTCGGGCCCCGCGTTGAAGGACGCCAACTGCCTTTGCAGCGCGGGCACATCGTGCGCGGCCAGGCCGTCGGTGGCCAGCGGGTGGTGCCAGTAGCGGGTCACCAGCGTGCCCAGCAGCGGCATCGAGCGCGCGGCCGTACGGTCGACGAGCAGCGAGAAGTGCCAGTACGTCTTGGGTTCGCTGCCCGGCGGGGTCGGCGGCGCGGACAGCTGCGGGGTCAGCAGGTCGCTGTTCTCGGTCCAGAAATCGTCGGCCGGGTCGCGGGGCGCGACGATGCCCGAGATCCGGACGGTCAGCGCGGTCGCGGTGCGGCCGTGCAGGTGCACGGTCTGACCGACCCTGAGACGCATGACCTCGGCGGTCCGTACGGTGACGGCGGCCTCGACCGACAACGGCGCCGGAACGCCCCCGTTCGGCGCGGGAGCCGGCAGCCGCCCGGCGACCAGGCGCCCGTGCCCGGCCAGTCCCGCCTGCGCCACCAGGCTGGCGGCCGGGAAGAGTTCGGAGGTACGGGGCAGCCCCTGGTCGGGCACCGACGCCTCCGAGGCGCGCACCCCGATGACGGACCGGTCCTTCCGCAGCCGCAGCGGCGGCTTCGCCATCCGCTGGAAGACCTTCTCCACATGGTCGACGGCGGTGGGGTCCAGCAGTTCGGTCGTCGTGAACTCGGGCGTGTAGGGGCCGGTCAGGCTGACACCGCGGTCGAGCGGCGCGGCGTCCCGGACGGCCTGCCGCAGCGCGGTGTCCTCGTAGCGGTCGACCGCGCGGGGGAGCGTCGCGGCGAGGAAGGCGGTGACCAGGACCAGGACGGCCGTCGCGAGCGCGGCGGCGGGCGCGGACCGCAGCCTGACCCGTACCCAGGAGGTGTCCACGCGCGCGCCACCGTCAGGACCGGGCACCGGCGTGCCAGCAGATGCCCGGCCCGGAGCCCGGCCCGGAGCCCGCCGCCCCGAAGCCCGTTCCGGAGAAGCCCCCGAAGCGCCCTCCGAAATACCCCCGCCCTCAAGCGAGTTGTCGTCCGGCATCTCAGTCCTCCCCCTGCCGCCGCAGCGTCGCCGCCGGATCGCCGCGGCGCACCGCGGTGGCGAGGACGACGACCAGCGGCGCGATCAGGACGACGCCCAGCAGTTCGGCCAGCGGCCCCGCGGGCATCTCGACCAGCAGATCGGGAACGGGCCGGGCGGCCTGCGAAGTGAGCACGACCAGCGGGGTGATCAGCCGGGTCAGCAGCGCGCCCAGCACCACGCCCACGACGAGCGAGATCAGCACGAGCGTCCCCTGTTCCGCGGCGATCATCCGGGCCAACTGGCGGCGCGGGGTGCCCAGGGCGCGCAGCACCGCGAATTCGCCGTTGCGCTCCCTGATCGCGCCGACCGCGCTGACCGCGAAGCCGACCGCGGCCAGTACTGCCGCGGCGATCACCGCGGCGGGCAGCGCCGACTGCGGTCCCGCGCCCAGCGGATCGGCCCGCAGATCCGCCGCGGTCTCGTCCCGTACGAGCACCACGTCGACGTCGGTACGGGCGCGCAACGCGGCGGCGACCCGCGCGGTCGTGCCGGGCCCGGTGGCCAGCCACCACTCGGTGGGCTCCATGGAACGCGCGTCCTGCGACTCCAACAGCCGGTTGACGGACCGGAGATCGAGCAGCAGGGCGCCCGCGTCCAGGTCCTGCCGGCTCTGCGTGTCCTGCGCACCGTCCGGGGCGGCGGCGCTCCGGTCCGCCGTGCCGGGGATCGCGCGGACGGCGGCGGTGACGCGGGCGACGATGTCCACACCGTTGAGCTGGATCCGCACGGTGCCGCCGACCCTCGCGCCGACCGCCTTGAGGTACGAGTCGGTGGCGACGGCCGGGAGTTCGGGCGGCACGAGCGACTCGACGCGGGTGCGTACGGTGGCGGTCGGCGGCGCCTGCCAGCTGTTCGGGACCACCTCCGTGGAACCGGTGGCGTACTCCAGGCGGAACAGCGCGGGGCCGCCCAGCACGGGCGGTTCGGCGGACGGCCGCACCGCACCGGGATCGCCCGCCAGGCTCGGGTCGTCGAAGTCCGCCTGCGCGTCCCACGAAGCGGCGCCCCGCGCCGTACCGGTACCCGCCGCGCTCAGCGCCTCGCCACCGCCGTCCGGCCCGACGACCCGCGCGGAGGAGATCGTCAGTCGGTGCGTCTCGTTCACGCCCGGCAGCGAGAAGACGGTGTCGATCCGCGTCAGCCGCAGCGGTCCCGCCGGGCCGCCGCCCGCCGTGCCCGCCGCGGACGCCAGGTCCAGGGCGAGCCGGTGCGGTGCGCCGTCCGGCGGCAGGTCGCCCAGCTCGAACTCGTACACCACACCCGTGGCGTCCGTCAGCGCGGCGGTCAGGTGGTCGGGGCCGTCGGCGGACGCGATCCGGCGGCCGTGCTTGTCCACCGCCCGCAGCGACGCGGTGAACTCCACCCGGCGCGCGTCACCGGGGACGGCGAACCCGCCCGAATCCCCGGCGCTCCCAGTGGCCCCGCCCGAATCCCCGGCGGCCCGGCCCGAACCCCCGGCCCTCCCAGTGACCCGGCCCGAATCCCCGCTCCTCCCGGCGGCCCCGCCCTTCCCTCCCGCCCTCAGCGGCGCGAGCAGCTCTGCGACCGGCCGCCCCGACGTGAGGTCGGAGCGGAACCGCATCGCCCTGCCCGCCTGCTCGGTGTCGATGGCCAGGACCGTCGCGTGCCGCTGCTGTGTCAGCAGCACCTCGTCGCGGGCCGCGGGGGCCACCGCGGTGATGCCCGGCACCTTCGCGTAGATCCCGGCCTGCCCGAACGGCGGGGTCGTCATCCCGGTGACCCTGATGTCGGAGCCGACGGTGAAGTCCGCCTGGTCGCGCTGCGAACGGTCCCAGCTCGCGCCCTGCCCGATCGCGAACATCCCCATGGCCACGGCCAGCACCAGCAGCAGCACCGCGCTCGCGCCGCGCCGCGGACGGCGGGCGAACTGCCAGCCCGCCAGGGCCGGCGCGAGCCCGCGACCGCGCGCCGCCCGCCGCTCACCGAGCCCGGCCGCCAGCGGCAGCAACCGCAGCACCAGCACCGTGCCCGCCAGCAGGCACAGCGCGGGCGCGGCCACCAGGACCGGGTCCACGCCGAGACCGCCCGCGCCGTCGGCGCTCAGCACGCCGCTGCCGGACGCCCGGCGCTGCAACTGCCAGTACGCGACCCCGGCGACCACCAGCAGCCCGACGTCCGCCCCGGCCTGGAGGGCGCCCGGCAGCGCGCCCCGCCGGGACCGCGCCGCGCGCTCGGCCGTGAAGGAGCCGCCGCCGCGCACCGCGGGCACGATCACCGCGAAGGCGCAGGCCAGCGCCGCGCACACGGCCACGACCCAGGCCGCGCCGCCACTGCCGCCGCCGAGCGTGACGCCGGTACGGGCCAGCGCGCCGGTCCCCGCCAGGAGTCGCGTGACGGGACCGGCGAGCAGCGGCGCGATCAGCGCGGCGGGCACCGCCAGCAGCAGCGCCTCCCCGGCCGCCAGCCGGGCCACCCGCGAGCGGGAGCCGCCGCGGGCCCGCAGCAGCGCGGTCTCCCCGGCCCGCTCCTCGGCCAGCAGTTGCGCGACCAGCAGCAGCGCGAAGCCCGCCAGGATGACGAGCTGGAGCGCGCCGATCAGCAGCGTCGAGCGGGTCACCAGCAGGCTGCGGCGCAGCCCGTCGAGCAGCGTCGGCAGCTCGCTCGACACCTGCGCGGAGCCGGTCGCCTTCGAGCCGCGCAGTTCGGCGACGGCCGCTTTCGCGCTGCGCTCCAGCGCGTCCATCCGGGCCACGCCCACGCCGCCGAAGTCCGCCGTGCCCTGCCAGGACATCTCGGCGGGCGCCACCCGCCCCGAGCCGAAGGTGCCGCCGTCCACGAGCATCGGCCCGTACGTGGTGAACGACAGCGTGTGGATGCCGCGTCCGCGCAGCGGGTCCAGATGCCAGTACGGCGAGGCGGGATCGGCGGGGCGGTAGAGGCCGGTCACACGGATGCGCAGCGGCGGCCCGCCGAGCCGGTCGGTGAGCGTGACGACCCTGCCGGTCCGCACCTGGAGCGCCTGGGCCGCGACCACCGGCATGGCGACCCGCACCTCGGCGGAGCCCTTGGCCGCGGGCGTCGGCCAGGCGCCCTCGGTGATTGTGACGCGCGAGCGGTCGAAGGTGGCCAGCAGCGTCAGATCCGGGTCCCCGCCCGTCGGCGACCCGGCGGGGCGCAGCGCGAACGGCAGCCCGTACGGGCCCGACCTGGTGCTCGACCTGACCGCGGCCGGCAGCCCGTCGAACGCGTCGGGCACGGTGCGCCGTACGGCCGAATCCAGCCCGTCCCGCGTCTGCCCGGTGACCGATGCCTGCACCTCGACCGTCGACCGGTCCGCGGCCTGGTGCTGGAGGGTGCGGCGCAGCGCCGCGTCGCCGATCGCGCCGGTGAAGGCGGTGAAGGTGGCCAGCACGGAGGTGGTGAGGACCACCGTGAGCAGCGCGGCGGCGAGCAGCAACCGGTGCGCGCGGACGCGCAGCAGCACGAAACCGGTCACCGGCGAGCCCCCGTCCTGTCGCTGACCGGATGGTCTCAAACGGGGAGCGCGTGGTGAACGGTGCCGGAGGTTGTCGGAATACGATCGTGACCGACCGTTGAGCGGACGATTCGCCTCCGCTCAGGGCCGTTTTCAGCCGGGGGTGTTGACCATCGACGCGGCGGCGTACGTCAGGTAGTCCCACAACTGCTGTTCGTGCGCGGGGTCGAGTCCCAACTCGTCGACCGCCACCCGCATATGGCGCAGCCACGCGTCGTGCGCCGCCTTGTTCACCTCGAAGGGCGCGTGCCGCATCCGCAGCCGCGGGTGGCCGCGCTCGTCGCTGTACGTGCGGGGACCGCCCCAGTACTGCATGAGGAAGAGCCGCAGCCGGTCCTCCGCCGGGCCGAGATCCTCCTCGGGGTACATCGCCCGCAGTTCGGGATCGCCCGCCACCCCCTGATAGAAGACGTGCACCAGACGGCGGAAGGTTTCCTCGCCGCCGACCAGCTCGTAGAACGTCTGCTGCTGCACCGTGCCGCGCGGGATCTCATTCACACCCCCATGGTCGCAGAAGGACCGGCCGAGTACCGGAGTCGTAGGACCGGGTCCGCGGGCGCACGATGGAGGCATGGCCGACACAGACGCGGAAGCGGGCACGGAGGGTACGGACACGGGCGCGGACGGTACGACCTCGGATACCGGTACAGGCGCGGATACGGGTACGGATACGGATACGGGTACGGGTACGGGTACGGGCGCGGCCGGGCGGTACCGGGCCGCGGCCTCCGCGCTGCGCACCCGCATGGTCCGCCGCATCGTCGCGGGCGGCGGCCTCACCGACCCGGCCTGGCGGGCCGCCTTCGCCGAGGTGCCGCGCCACCTGTTCGTACCCGACTACCAGCGCTCGGCGCACGGCGGCGGGCAGGACCGGCTCACCGCCGCCGACCCCGACCCGCGCCACCGGCTGCGCTGGCTCGCGGGCAGCTACGCCGACCGGCCGATCGCCACCGACGTGGTGGACGGCGAACTCCTCTCCTCCAGCAGCCAGCCCTCGCTGATGGCCCTGATGTGCGAGGCGCTCGACGTGGCGGACGGCCACCGCGTCCTGGAGATCGGCGCAGGAACCGGCTACAACGCGGCGCTGCTGGCCCACCGCCTCGGCCCCGACGCCGTCACCACCATCGACCTGGACGAGCGGATCACCGCCGCCGCCCGCGCGCACCTGGCCGCGTACGGCACACCCGCCGCCCGCTCCGTCACCGTGGTCACCGGCGACGGCGCGCTCGGCCACCCGGCCGGCGCCCCGTACGACCGGGTGATCGCGACCTGCGAACTGCCCGCGATCCCGGCGGCCTGGCTCGCCCAGTGCCGGCCGGGCGCCCGGATCCTCGCGCCCCTCGGGACCGGGCTGATCGCGCTCACCGTACGGAGCGCCACCGAGGCCGAAGGGCACTTCCTGGCCACCCCGGCCTTCTTCGTCCCGCTGCGCGGCCCCTCCACGACGGCCCCGGCACCCGCCGACGACGCGGCGCAGGCGGTACGGGCCACCCGCACACCGCCGCGGATCATCGGCAACGACCTCTTCCGCTTCCTGCTCACTCTCGTCGCGGGCCCGCTGGACCTCACCTGGTCGCCCCGGACCGGCACCGCCCGACTGCTGGCCGCCGACGGCTCCACCGCCAGTGTCACCGCAGACGGCACGACCCGCGTCAGCGGCCCCCGCGACCTGTGGGCGCTCGCCGAGTCCGCGCACGTCGTCTTCCGCGACCTCGGCCACCCGGCCAGGTCCCGCTTCGGCCTCACCGTCGACGGCCCCCGCCAGTGGACCTGGCTGGACGACCCGGCGGGCCCGTACCGCTGGCCGCTGTGAGCCGCGGCGGCCGAAGAGCCCTCAGCCGGACAGCGGCTCCCAGACCGCCGCGTCGTGCGCGAACAGAATCCGCCGCGGGTCGTACGCCAGCAGCCGCTCCACCCATGGGTCGGGCTCGGGCAGCGGCGCTCCCGCACCGCCGGCGGCGGCCAGCACCGCGCCCTGCGCGGCGGCGAAGTCGGAGGCCGAGGCGTGCGTCTGACCGGCCAGGATCACCGTCCCGTCCGGCCTGCGGATCACCAGCGACTGGTGGCCGACCGTGTGACCCGGCGTCGGCAGGATCCACAGCCCCGGACGGATCTCCACTTCACCGGTCAGCTCCTCGTAGCGGGCGCCGGGGAAGCCGACCAGATGCTCGGGCGTGTGGCCGCCGCCGCGCGCCGCCGCCAGCTCGGCGTCCTGCACCAGCACCGGAGTGCCGGGGAAGAGCGGATTGCCGCCGATGTGGTCGAAGTGCAGATGGCAGTTGACCACCAGCGCGATGTCCGCGGTCGTCACCCCCGCCGCGGCGAGCGCGTCGGGCAGCGGACGGCGGTACGGGCGGTAGTGCGCGTCCGTCTCGGGGTCCGCGGTGCCGATCCCGGTGTCGAAGAGCAGGAGTTCGCCGTCGTGCTCGACCAGATAGCCGAGCGCGGGCTCCACCCGCGGCTTCCCGTCGCCGGTCTCGGAGCCCGGCCGGACGAACCGGCCCAGGTCGAGGCGGCGCAGGGCCGCTCCCGTAGCGGACACGCGCGTCACGCCCGGCGGAGTGTGATCGTCGTCCACGCCCCCACATGGACCCGGTCGCCCTCGAAGAGCGGGATCGGGGTGTACGGGCGGATCGCGTCCTCGCCCAGGTTGACCGTGGTGCCGTTGGTGGAGTCCTGGTCGACCACCGCCCAGGAACCGTCCGGCTGCTGGACCAGCACGGCGTGCTGGTGGGAGACGCCCGGGTCCCCGGGGGGGCGGGACAGGTCGATGTCGGGGGCCTCACCGGTGCTCTGGCGGCGCCGTCCGATGGTGATCTGGTTGCCGATCAGGGGCAGTTGGATCTCCGGCGAGAACGCGGGGAAGTACAGGCCCTCCGCGTCCGGGCCGCTGCGGGCCATCATCGCGGTGAAGTACTCCCGGTCCGCGCCGATCACCGCGACCCACGCCGTACCGGCGGACGCCGCGGGCGGCTCGTGGCCGGACCCGGGGGAGACCGAGGGCCCGGACTGCTCACCGGACGGATACGGGTTCTGGAACGCAGGCGCCGCCGGCGAGGACGGCGCGTGCTCGGGGCCGCCGCCCTCGATCGGGCGGCGCGTGGCGGGCGCGGGCGGAGCCACCGACGCCTCGGTGGGCGTCGGCCGCGCGGCGGGCGGCCGCTCGGCGGAGACCTCCGGCTCCGCCACCGGAGCCGGACCCGACCCCACCGCCTTCACCTGCGAGGACGGCGGGTCCAGCAGGAAGTCCCCGGAACCCGACGTCACCGACTGCGACGGCAGCGGCTCCGCGGGCCGGTTCACCTGCGAGGGGCGGGACCGCTGCGAGCCGTAGTCCGGATACGGCGGGAAACCGGACGCCGTCGGCGGCGGAGCGGGCGGCGCGACGAAGGTGGTGGAGGTGTGCGTCTGGAAGTTGAAACGGCACTCCTCGCAGAACAGCGCCATCCCCTCCCGCGGCGTCCCGCACTGCGGGCACAGCTCCGGCGCCGCCGGCCCGTCCGGGTCGTAGCCGCGCGACGACGCCCCCGGCGAGGTCGACACCGGCGAGCTGGACGCCGACGCGGAAGCGGACGCCGACGAGGACGGCGGCCGGGTCCCGTACGAGGACGACGGCACGGCGATCCGCATCCCGCAGACCTCGCACCAGTCGTCGGTCCCGGACTGATGGCCGTTCGGACAAGTCGGCATGGTGCTGGCTCCCCCTCCGCCCGCCGGGGGCGGGGTCACAATCCGTGCGAGCTGCTGACGGTTACGTCCTCACACGTTACGTCGTCACATGTCGCGACCGCACGGGTCACTTCTTCACACGCACGGTCTTCGTCGACCGGGTCTCCAGGGTCATCTCGTCCGCGTCGGCGACCCTGGCCTTCAGCCGCACAGTACCGCTCGCCGCGTCGACCACGTCCACGACCTTCGACAGCAGCTTCGCGGTGTCCTCGTTGCCCGACGCGCTCGCGAGCTGCACCGCGCGGCCCAGTTTCGCCGTCGCGCCGTCCATGTCACCGGACTTGCGGGCCTCCAGACCCTGCTGGATGACCTGCGCCAGCTCCGCCTGCCCGGTGTAGTGGGCGACCTGCGGGTTGATCCGGGTGGAGGCGGCCATGTCGTCCGTCCACACCGCGCGGACCAGGCCCTGCGACAGCACCTCGACGGTGCCGTCCGGCTGCGGCAGCACCAGCGACAGCCGCGCCGCCAGCATCTCCTGGCCGACCCCGGCCACCGGCACCTGCACGCACACGTGGTAGTCGCGGGACTCGTCGCCCCACGACCCGGTCGGGTAGTCGCCCGCGCGCGGACCGGCCTCGGTGCGCCGCGCGCTCAGGTCCTCCACGGTCGGCGCGACCTGCTTCACGAACTTGATCTCGGAGCCCTGCGGGGTCCACAGCCGCAGGCTGACGTCCGCGACCTCCTTGCCCATCGCGTTCTCCATCATCGCCTGGAAGTCCGCGGCGAGTCCGGCCGGATCGGCGACGATGTCGACCGAGCCGAGCATCGCCGAGGCGATCCCGGTCAGCTCCTTGACCTCCCAGTCGGTGCCGACACCGCGCGCGTCACAGGTGAAGCGGCCCGTGCACGCGTCGAGGGTGGCCTGAAGGTCCTCCGGCTTCTCATGCTCGTTGCGGCCGTCGGTGAGCAGGATGCCGTGCCGTATGGCCACGTCGGTGCTGGCCAGCAGCCGGTCGGCCAGTCGCAGCCAGGTGCCGATCGCGGTGCCGCCGCCCGCCGTCAGCTTGCGCAGCGCCTGCTTGGCCTGCGCGCGGGTGGTCGGATCGGCCACCGCCAGCGTGCCGTTGGCCGGGTAGACCTCGCGCGCCTGGTGGGTGCCGCCGACCACCGCGAAGGCGACGCCGTCGCGGATGGTGTCGATCGCGACGGCCGTGGCGTCACGGGCGTTGCGCATCTTCGTCGGCGGATACTCCATCGAGCCCGAGCAGTCGACCATGATGACCACGCCCGCGCTGGGCGCCGCGCCCCCGCCGGCGGACGCCGGCCCCGGCAGCGGCTGCCCGCCCGAGGTGCCGCCGCCGGTCGACGTCACGGTGACGATGGCGTTGACCTCGCGGCCGCCCTCGGGAAGGAACTCGTTCTGATAGATGTCGACCGAGAACTGCGGCACGTTCGACTTCGAGAATTTGGCCATCGGTACTGCGCTCCTTAAAGCCCGTTCACAGCCCCGCCCAGGCCCTCCGTGACCTGGGCGGGTGGGAATCCTGCCCGCGACACGGCGGCCGGGAACGGCAGCACCGCGACCGTTACGTTGTCGTGGCCGCCGCCGTCCAGCGCCACCCCGACCAGCGTCCGCGCGCTGTGCAGCGGGCGGGTCCTGGCGTCCGGCGGTACGACCTCGGCCATCTCGGCGGCCGACTCCGCGTAGTTCCACAGCCCGTCGGTGCACACCACGATGACGCCGGGGCTCTCCGGCTGGAAGGCCGCCACGTGCGGGTCGACCTCGACGGCGTCCGCGCCGAGCCAGCCGGTGATCGCGTGCGCCCGGTCGTCCGCGTACGCCTCCGCCTCGGTCATCAGCCCGGCGGAGACCATCCTGGCCGCCCACGAGTCGTCCTCGGTGAGCCGGGCCGACGGGCGGTCGCGGTCGTCGGGAATCCAGTACGCGCGGCTGTCGCCGATCCAGCCGACGGTGAAGACCGGGCCGGTGACGACGGCGCTGACGCAGGTGCAGGCCGGTGCGTTGTGGTGCGGGACGCCGTCCTGGGTCTCCTCCTCGGCGAGCGCGCTCACCGCGTCGAAGGCCGCCATCAGCGCGCCGCGCATGGCCTCCTCGGCGGGGGCGCCGCGCTCCAGCGAGGCCAGCAGCGACTCGTTGCCCGCCACCGACGCGGCGGCCGACGCGTCGTCCGGGCGGTACGCGGTGGACACGCCGTCGCAGACCACCGCGGCGACCGCCGGGGTGCCGTCCGGCAGCGAGGTCGTGGACAGGGCGAAGGCGTCCTCGTTGCGGTGGTGCCGCAGCCCGCGGTCGCTCACCGCGGCCACGCCCTCCAACTCCTGCTCCTGGTGGTCCCGTTTGCGCGGCTGGGCGTGCCCGCAGTGCTCGCAGTACCCGTCCGCGTCGACCCCGCCGAGGCCGCACGCCACGCACACCGTGCCGTTCTCCTCCGCCGGTTCCTCCTCGCGCGGATCCGACACCTTCGCCCCGGCCAGCGGCACCCCGAGCGCGAGCGTGTCGCCGCCCCCCGCGGCCTGCGGGGGAGCGAGCAGGAACGCGTCGGTCGCGGCCCCGTCGCCTTCGGCTCCACCGCCGGGTTGCCCGGTGCCGTGGTGCCCGCCGCCGAGCTGACCGTCCTGGCCGGCGCCTGCGGCCCGCGGGTGCGCGCCGCCGTGCGGGTTGCCGCCCGTGCCCGCCGTCCCGGCAGCCGAAGGCGCGGCGCCTGCCGATCCGGCACCCGCCGTTCCGGCAGCCGGGTTTCCGGCGCTCGCGCCCGCCGCACCGCCCGCGGCGCCGGGGCCTTCACCGGGCGTCCCGGCATCGGCGGCCGCGGAGCCGAGGTGGCGGCCGTCCGTGCCCGCCGGTCCGGCGGCCGAGGGCGCACCGCCCGCCGCACCGCCCGCCGCACCGGGCGTTTCCGCGCCGGAAGGCGAGGCGGCGGCCCCCGCCGTTGACGGGTCCGCGCCGGAGGCGGTGCGGCTGAGGTCCGCGCCGCAGTGTTCGCAGAAGCGGTCCTCCGCGTCCAGCGGCTCCGCACAGGAGGGGCACAGCGTCGTCGTGGAAGGCGGCGACTCGGGCATTGGCGGCATCTCGTTTACACCCACGTCCGGGGGCGGAAGCGGTTGGCGCGTTCCACCAGTTCGATCCTCGTACTGCCCTGCTGGGCGAGCCTGGCCAGCACCCGGTACGAGCGCTCCAGGCCGAACCGCAGGTCCCGCTCGTTCAGGGCGGAGCCCAGAACGGCCTTGTGCGGTCCGGCTGTTGACGGTACGCCCGGAGCGCCCGCCGGGAGGTCCCCGACACGGCCCGCCAGCACCCAGTCCAGCGCGCTGCCCAGCACCTCGGTGGCGAGCTGCTCGCGCCGGTCGGAGTCCAGGCCCTGCCGTTGCAGCTCCTCGACCTGGAGCCCGGCCGCCTGGAGGTCGGCCAGCAGCGGCTCCCGCGGCGATCTGTCCCGCAGCCGGGCCCTGATCGCCGCCACCCGCGCGGCGGTGAAGTGGATCGACGACTCGGGCACCGACTCCAGGACGCGTACCGCGCCCTGCCGGTCACCGGAGGCCAGCAGCACCCGGCCGAGACCGAAGGCCGCGCTCACATAGCTCTGGTCGGTCGTCCACACCAGCCGGTAGTACTCGGCCGCGTTGTCCAACTGCCCCAGCACCTCGGCGCAGATGCCCAGCGCCAGCTTCGGCGCGGGCTCACCGGGGAACGCGTCGTAGACCGCGTCGAAGCTCAGCGCCGCCGTCTCGTGGTCGCCCGTGCACAGCGCGGCCAGGCCGCGGTGCCACACCACCCGCCAGTCGATGGCGTCGTCCTCGGCGTCGGCGAGCGTCGCCATCACCTGCTGGGCGCCGTCGAGGTCGGCCATCTCCAGCCGCGCCCGCAGCTCCCGCAGCCGCTTCTCCACCGAGTCCTGCGGCGCGGAGTGCAGCGCCGCCACCAACTCGGCCGGGGCCGCGGCCGAAAGCCCGGCCAGGAAACCCGCGTTGGGGTCGGCGGGGTCGACATGCGGTACGGGCAGCGCCAGTACGGCCGCGCCCGCGTTCAGCCGCGACACGGTGGGGCTCGTGGCGGGCGGCGGGCCCCAGTTGGGCAGCGGGGCGCCGATCACGGTCGGGCTGTACGCGCCGGGGCCGGGCACGGCGGGCAGCCCCGCGGGCTGGGCCGGGATGCTTCCGGCGGGCAGCGCGGGCGCCGACCCGTTGCCGCCGACCCGGTCGCGGCGCCGCGAGGCCTTCTCCAGCGCGCGGTCGGCGCCGAGCGTCGAGGTGTCCCCGGTCACCGGCCGTACCAACTCGGTGTCCACCACGCGCAGTTCGGGGCCGAAGAGGGTGGACAGCGCGGGCCGCGGGCGGCCGGTCTCCAGGGCGACGACCTCGCGCAGCACGCCCAGGAGCTGGTCGGACATCTCCTCGGCGGAGGAGAACCGCTTGTCCGGGTCCGGGTCGGTCGCGCGGACCAGCAGCCGGTAGAAGGACTCGTAGCGGGAGAAGACCTCGATGTTGCCCGGGTCGGGCAGGCTGTCCACGAAGACGTTCGTGTAGCCCTGGAAGTCGAAGGTCAGCACCGCGAGCGTGCGCGCCACCGTGTACAGGTCGGAGGCGACCGAGGGGCCGACCTCGGCGACCTCGGGCGCCTGGTAGCCGACCGTGCCGTATATCGCCGACTCGGTGTCGTCCATCCGCCGCACGGCGCCCATGTCGATGAGTTCGAGCCGGTCCTCGGTCTGGATGGCGTTGTCGACCTTGAAGTCGCAGTAGAGCAGATTGCGGCTGTGCAGGTGCCCCAGCGCGTCCAGCGCCTCGATGGCGTACGCGATGGCCTGCGCGACCGGCAGCGGCTCGCGCCTGCCGTCCGGCGTACGCCGCTCGTTGGCGATCTCCTTCATCGACTTGCCGCCGACGTACGCCATCACGATGTACCCGTCGAGGGTGCCGGTGCGCTGGTCGAGGTGCTCGACGAAGTTGTAGATCCGGACGATGTTGGGGTGCTCGATCTCGGCGAGGAAGCGCCGCTCGGAGACGGCCGCGGCCAGCGCGTCCTCGTCCCCGGTGTCGAGCAGGCCCTTGAGCACCACCCAGCGGTCGGACACCGCCCGGTCCACCGCCAGGTAGATCCAGCCGAGGCCGCCGTGCGCCAGGCAGCCCACCACGTCGTACTGGCCGTGCACGATGTCGCCGGGCCGCAGCTTGGGCGAGAACGAGTACGGGTGGCCGCACTTGCTGCAGTAGCCCTCGGTACGGCCGGGGCGGTCGCCGCGGCTGCGGCCGACGGGCGCGCCGCAGTCGCCCTTGCTGCAAAAGCGCTTGCGCTCGGGCACCTCGGGGTTCTCCAGCACCGCGGCGGCCGGGTCCGGCCGCGGCACCGTCGGCACCGACACCAGGCCCGCGCCGAGCTTGCCGCGGGTGGAGCCGCTGCTGGAACCGCGGCTGCTGCGCACCGACACCGAACGGCCGGTGGCGGTGCCGCTCAGCGACCGCGACAGCCGCCCGGAGACCGAACGGCGCGAGGCGCGGGAGGACGACTTGGAGGACCGCGAGGAGGAGTGCGACGAGGTCTGCGAGGACACCGAACGGCCGGAGCGGCCCGAGTCGGCGCCGCGCGCGCCGGGCACCGAGCCCGCCGCGCCCACCGGACCCGCGCCCGCCGGACCCGCGCCGCCCTGCGCGGCCACCGGGAGCGGCGCGAGGCCGCAGGTGTCGCAGTACAGCTCGCCGCCGCCCATGTCCTCCAAGGTCCCGCCGCAATCGGGCCGTTGGCACTTGCTCACGGTGTTCCCCCTCAGCCTTTCCCCTGTCGCGCGTACGCCACGCGCGCCCTGTACGCAACGGTCCCGTCCGACGACGGCATTCCGGCGGTCCCGGTCATGCCGGCCCCCTGCTGTCCTGCGGCCCCGACGTCCGCGGCACGGTGACCTCCGCGACCGCCTGCTGATACCGCTGCACGGTGCGCTCGGCCGCGGCCAGGTCGCACGGCGCGCTCCACAGCAGACGGCGCGCCTGGTCGTACCGCTCGATCAGCAGCGGGTCCTCGGCCATCCCCAGCCGCGCCACCTTCGCGCGGTACGCGTCCAGTCTGCCGCGCAGCTCCGCCCTGACCGCCAGCGGCGCGGTCACCGCGGTCAGCGAGTCGCGGGCCCGCAGCAGCTCCTCGTCCGCGCGCTCCTCCAGGCCGTCCAGCAGCGGGGACAGCCGGTGCCACTGCGAGCCGCGCCAGAACTCCTCGGCGGACGCGAGCTGTTCGTGCAGCGCCGCCGCCGGGCCGCTGACCGCGGGCACGTCGGACGCCAGGATCTTCGACAGCACCTCGACCCGGGCGCTGCGCGCCTCGGTCAGCGTGCGGTCGGCGCGCGACAGCACGTCACGCAGCCGCAGCAGCCGGTGCTCGGCGTCGTCCCGTACGTGCAGCACCGCCTCCACCTCGCGGCGGATCTGCTCCAGTTGGCGGCCCGCCTGCTCGTACCGCTCGGTGTCGGGGCGGCCGGGCGAGGGCGCGGCCCGCCAGAAGGCGAGCGGGTCGGAGACGGTACGGGCGCGCAGCACGCCCAAGTCGTCGATCAGACCGGCCAGTTCGTCGCCCGCCGGGTGCGTGCCCGGCCGTACGCCCACCGAGTCCGCCAGCGACTGGACCCGCCGGGTCTCGGCGGCCAGCAGGTCGATCCTGGCGGGCAGCGCCGACCACACGGAGTCGGCGGCGGCCACCGTCTCCATGGCCTGGTCGTACCAGCCGTTCATCCGCGCCAGCAACTGCTCCAGGCTGAACTGCTCGGTCAGTTTCGCCGGGCCGGTCAGCGACCTGGCGGCGTCCGGGGTGGCGGCCCCGGTGACGGTCACGCCCTCGCCGCGCAGCAGCTCGGTCAGCCGGACCAGTTCGGTCTGGGTCGGCCAGCGGCGCCTGGCCCGCAGCTCACGCGCGCTGTCCAACGCCTCGGTGTACGCCTCGAAATGTGCCCACAGCAGGGTGATCGCCGCGTCGGTCTCCGCCCAGCGCTCCTTGGTGACACCGGTCAGCTCGGCGCCCTCCAGCAGACGGCGGCCCGAGTGGTCCTGGAGGGCGAGCAGCGAGGACTCGATCGCCTCGTGCTCGGTGCCGAGCCGCTCCAGGGCACGGTCGACCTCTTCCCGTCCCATGACCGGTCCGGTGGGTCCAGCGACCGCCATCACACCCTCTTTCCGCTGTCCGTGTGCGCTGTTGGTGCCCCCGACTGCGTCGCGCCGTTACTTGTAGTGGGCCTCCGGCGGGCCGGTGATCCCGGACAGGTGCTGGCCGAGCCACCGGTGGTACTGCCGCATCCACTCGCTGTCGGCGCCGCCGCCGCTGTACGTCGCCAGCACCTGGTTCACCTGCCGGATCAGGTCGGTGTCCGCCAGGTTCATCGCCACACCGTACGGCTCGGTGGTGACCGGTTTGCCGACCAGCCGCATCGACGGGTCCTGCGCGGCCTGGCCGGCCGCGAGCGCGTTGTCGGTGAACACCGCGTCGGCGAGGCCGAGTTGCACCCGCACCAGGCAGTCGAGCTGGTTCGGCACCAGCATGATCTTCGCGCCGTGCGGGTCCGCCTGGAGCTTGGTCTCACCGGTCGAACCGGACGCGGTGCAGACCTTCTTGCCGCTCAGCGAGTCGTCGAAGCCGGTGACGGGGGAGCCCTCGGGCGCCAGAAGCTGCTGGCCCGCCATGAAGTAGGCGCTGGAGAAGGCGATCTGCTTGTCCTTCTCGGTCAGCCGGGAACAGGTGATGCTCATCGTGCGCACCACCATGTCGACCTTGTGGGTCAGGATCATCGGGACGCGCTGGTCGGTCGGTATCGTCAGGTACTGCACCTGCGCGTCCTGGCCGAGGATGCTCTCCGCGATGGCCTTGACGATGGCGATGTCGAAGCCGGTGATCTCACCGGAGACCGGGTCGCGGTAGCCCCACAGATAGCTGTTCTGGTCGACACCGACGATCAGCCGCTTGTGCCGCCTGATCCGCTCCACCGCCGCGCCGTCCCGTGTCCCGCCGTTGGGATCGAGGCTCGTGACCGCGCCGGTGGCCGGGTCCAGGGCCGTCGCGGAGTTCTCGCACGCGTCGTCGGCCGCGTACTGCGCGTGCGTCACCGGCGCCGGCGGGGCGGTCCTGCCCGCGTCGGCGGCGGGAGCGGTGTCCGACGGCAGCAGCAGCGCGGCGCTCAGCGCCAGCGCGCACGCCGAGGCCATCCCCGCGACGCCGCCCCAGCCGCGCAGCCTGGCCCTGGCCCGTCCGCCGCGTCCTGGCCGTTTCGCTTCCACAGTCCGCCTCACCCCGGGTTCGTTCCGCACGCTCATCACCGGTACTCCGACAGGCGGCGTCCGATGCCGAACACCGCGCCCGCCGCCGCCAGTACCGCGAGCACCGCCGCGCCGTACGGCAGCAGCGACAGTGCGCCGTGGCCGTTCCTCGCGGCCTGCTGGAACTCGTGCTGTTCCTGCGCGACGGCCTTCTCCAGACTGGCGTCGACCACGTCGAAGCACTGCCCGGTGGTCTCCGTGACCGTCTTGCCCTTGCTGTCCTTGCCGCCGATCACCTCGGCGACCGCCGTGGCGTAGTCACCGTTGTTGTCGCTCGCCCTGGCCACATCGTGCCTGCCGCGCCACGCCTGCACACCCTTGATGGCGGAATCGACCGGGGTGCGGCCCGCCGTGTTGTCGGCCAGTTTCAGGGCCTTCGCCAGCTCACCGCCCACACCCTTGGGGTCCTTGCCCGCCAGCGTCTCCATGCCGCTCTGGAACGTCGCGTCGTACGCGCTGCCGGAACCGCGGGCCACCAGCGTCAGATTCTCGTCGCCGCGGGCCTGGAGCACCGCGATCCGCGCGCTGTTGAGCACCTTCATCGACTCCGCGCCGTGCGCGTCGGAGTTGTCGAGCTGCGTACGCGCCACCGTGTGTCCCACCACCAGCCACAGCAGGACCACCGCGGAGGCGGCGGACGCGGCGAGCATGCCGTGGTTGAACACCCGGTTGGTGCGCCGGTAGTGGCGGCGCTGCGCCCACACCAGGCCGCCGAGCGCCACGATGCCCAGCGCCCACGAGGCGTAGGGCAGCGCCTTGGCGCCGGAGTAGTCGTCGTCCAGCCGCGCCGACTCCGCCTCGTACAGCTTCTTGGAGGCGTCGAGCAGCCCGCCGGGCTTGCGCATCTGCTCGTTGGCGAACCGCAGATAGGCGCCGCCCAGCGGCAGGCCCTGCCGGTTGTTGGCCTGGGCGGTGGCCACCAGCTTGGTGTACCGCGGGAGTTGCTGGTTGAGCGAGGAGATCTGCGCGCTCGCCTCCGCGGACCCTTGCGTGTTCGCGGCGGCGTGCGTGATCAGCTCGGCCGCGGTGTCGATGTCCTTGTCGTAGCGGTCGGTGACCGAGCGCGGCTCCTGGCCGCCGACGAGGAAGCCGCCCGCCACCGTCGCGTCGGCGTCGGCCAGGCTGCGGTAGATCTCCGCCGCGTCCGCGCTCAGCGGCCCGCTGTGGTGGAGCACGCTGCCCGCGGCCGTCGTACGGTCGCTGACCTGCCAGGCCGTGACGGCGCCGAACGCCACGACCAGCAGGGCCAGTACGGCGCCGATGATCCGCAGCCGGCCCGGCTCCGTGGTGGCGGCGGCCTTGAGCTGATCCGTACGTTCCACCCAGGCCCGGCGGCGCTGCGCCGGTACCTCCGTCCGGTTCAGCCCGTTCGAACCGCCCATCGTCGGCGTCTGCGTCACTCACCCTCCCCCGGGACCGACCACCGCGTCCGCGGAAGTCACGCTCTCAGCCAGCAGTATGGCCGCAGCCACCTGCATCCACCTAGCCAACCGGTGGATCTTGCCGCACAACCGCCTTGCCTGCTCCCCTAACCCCCCACACGCGTAAACGCCCTGTTCGGTTCCCGGGTGACGGGAACCGAACAGGGCGGTGTGAGGCGTTACGCGTAGTGGGCCCGCAGTGCCGCGTGGGACTGCGGTGGGGCCGCCAGGTGGTCCAGACCCAGCAGGGCCGCGCCGAGCACGGGCGGCGCCGTCACGACGTGCGGCCGGGCCTTGGGGGCGCGGGCGGTGAGCCGTTCGGTCAGGGCGTCCATGAGATACGGATTCCTGGCCGCCATGACCCCGCCGCCCAGCACCACGTCGGCCTCCTCGTCCAGCAGATCGAGCCTGGCCAGCGCCACCGTGGCCAGGGCCACGATCTCGTCGGCCTGCTGGTCGAGTATCGAGCGGGCGACCGCGTCCCCCGCGTCGGAGGTGGCGAACAGCACGGGCGTCAGCTCGTACTTGCGGGCCGCCGGAATCGTTTCCAGGTGCAGCGCCTCGATCAGCGCGTACATCGAGGGCAGTCCGAAGTGCGCGGGCAGTGTGGCCGCCAGCGCCGTCGGTCCGCCCCGGCCGTCCTCGGCGCGGGCGGCGTGGAACAGGGCCTCCTCGGCGAGACCCGAACCGCCGCCCCAGTCCCCGGAGATCTTGCCGATCGCCGGGAAACGGGCCGTCCTGCCGTCCGGCAGCATGCCCACGCAGTTGATGCCCGCGCCGCACACCACCGCCACCCCGCGGGGCGCGTCCACGCCCGCCCGCAGGATCGCGAAGGTGTCGTTGGCGACGCGTGTCGACCTCGCCCAGCCGCGCCCGTGCACCGCCGCTTCGAGTTGCTGCTCCTCGACCGGCAGGTCCGCGTTGGCCAGACAGGCCGAGGTGTGCTCCACCAGAGGTGTCCCGGTATCGGCGCTGTCGGAACCGTCCGCGTCACGCCGCAGGCCCGCGTCGGCCGCCGCGCGCTCCACGATGCGCGCGAGGGCGTCGACGGCTGCCCCGACCCCGACGACCGGCGGCTGGAAGCCGCCGCCGCGGGCGGCGCCGAGCACCGTTCCGTCGGCGGCGACCAGCGCCACGTCGGTCTTGCTGTTGCCCGCGTCGATGGCGAGGACGCCACCGGGGACGAGCGGTTCCCGGCTCACGCCCACGCCAAGTGCTCCCGGTTGTGCGCGACGAGACTGTCGGTGAGCGCCTCGGCGTACTCGTACTGGCCGATCAGCGGGTGCGACAGCAGCGCCTTGAACACCCGGTCCCGGCCGCCGCGCAGCGCGGCCTCGAGCGCCAGGTCCTCGTACGCCGTGACATTGGCGATCAGGCCCGCGTACAGCGGGTCGAGCGGCTCGACCGGCAGCGGCTTCGTGCCGTTCCCGTCGACCACCGCGGGCACCTCGATGACGGCGTCGTCGGCGAGGAACGGCAGCGTGCCGTTGTTGTACGTGTTCACCACCTGGATGTCGCCGGTGTTCCGCAGCAGCGAGGACGCCAGCGCCACCGCGGCCTCCGAGTAGAAGGCGCCGCCGCGCTTGGCCAGCAGCTCCGGCTTCTCGTCCAGCGCCGGGTCGCCGTACATCTCCAGCAACTGCTTCTCCATCGCGGCCACTTGGGAGGCCCGCGACGGCGTGGTCCGCAGCTCGCGCACCACCTCGTCGTGCGCGTAGTAGTAGCGCAGGTAGTACGAGGGGACGACGCCGAGCCGGTCCACGATCTCGCGCGGCAGGTGCAGGTCGGCGGCGATCGTGTCGCTGTGCTCCGCGAGCAGCTTGGGCAGCATGTCGTCGCCCTGCGGCCCGCCCAGGCGCACCCCGCGCTCCCACGTCAGGTGGTTGAGCCCGACGTGGTCCAGGTGCACCTGCTCCGGCGAGACGTCCAGCAGCTTGGCGAATTTGCGCTGGAAGCCGATCGCCACATTGCACAGCCCGACGGCCTTGTGCCCGGCCTGGAGCAGCGCCCGGGTCACGATGCCGACCGGGTTGGTGAAGTCGATGATCCACGCCTGCGGCGCGACCCTGCGCACCCGCTCGGCGATGTCGAGGACCACCGGGACCGTGCGCAGCGCCTTGGCGAGACCGCCCGCGCCGGTGGTCTCCTGGCCGACGCAGCCGCATTCGAGCGGCCACGTCTCGTCCTGGTTGCGCGCGGCCTGCCCGCCGATCCTGAGCTGGAGCAGCACGGCGTCCGCGCCGGCCACCCCCGACTCCAGGTCGGCGGTGGTGGTGATGGTGCCCGGATGGCCCTGCTTGGCGAAGATCCGCCGGGCGAGCCCGCCGACCAACTCCAGGCGGTCCGCGGCCGGGTCGACCAGCACCAGTTCCTCGATCGGCAGAGTGTCGCGCAACCGCGCGAATCCGTCGATGAGTTCGGGGGTGTACGTGGACCCGCCGCCCACGACTGCCAGTTTCATCCCTTGACTCCCGTCAGGGTCACGCCTTCGATGAAGGCCTTTTGCGCGAAGAAGAAGACCACGATCACCGGGGCCATCACGAGAACGGTGGCCGCCATGGTCAGATTCCAGTTGGTGTGGTGTGCGCCCTTGAAGGACTCCAGTCCGTAGCTGAGCGTCCAGGCCCCGGGGTTGGAGCTGGCGTAGATCTGCGGCCCGAAGTAGTCGTTCCAGCAGTAGAAGAACTGGAAGAGCGCCACCGCGGCCAGGGCCGGCCTGATCATCGGGACGATGACGGTGAGCAGCGTGCGCAGCTCACCGCAGCCGTCGACCTTGGCGGCCTCGGTGTACTCCTTGGGGATCGTCAGCAGGAACTGCCGCAGCAGGAAGATGGTGAACGCGTCACCGAAGGCCATCGGGATGATCAGCGGCCACAGGCTGCCGTCCATCCCCAACTGCTTGGTCCAGAACAGGTACATCGGGATGATGACCACCTGTGGCGGCAGCATCATCGTCGAGATCACCAGGACCATGACCAGATTACGGCCGCGGAAGCGGAACTTGGCGAGCGCGTACGCCACCGGCAGGGACGACACCACGGTCAGCACGGTGCCGCCGACCGCGTACACCAGCGTGTTGCGCCACCACGTCAGGAAGCCCGGGGTGTCCCACACCGTGCGGAAGTTGGACCACTGCCAGTGGGCGGGCCACAGGTCGCGGGTGAGCGCCTGGTTGTCGCTCATCACCGCGGTGAGGAAGACGAAGACGAAGGGCAGCACGAAGAAGGCCGCCGCCGCGATGCCGAGCGAGTGCACGGCGATCCAGTGCAGGGTCTCCTTGCGGCGCGCCTTGCGCCGGGCGCGGAGGTCGGGGCCGCGGCCCGCGGCGGAGCCGCGTACGGCGCCGCCGGGCGCGATGGTCGCTTGGGTCATGATCAGTCCTCCGCCGACAGGAAGCCGTTGCGGCGGCGCAGCAGCAGCGCCGTGAACGCCATCGAGAGCACGAACAGCACGAGGGCGATGACGCACGCCGAGCCGTAGTCGAAGCGCTGGAAGCCGCGTTCGTAGACCAGTTGCGGCAGGGTGAGGGTCGACTTGTCGGGGTAGCCGGGCTCCACCTGCTGGCCGGAGTTGCCGATCACCCCGCTCGCGACCTTCCCCGCGACCAGCGGCTGTGTGTAGTACTGCATGGTCTGGATGACGCCGGTGACCACCGCGAACATCACGATCGGCGAGATGTTCGGCAGCGTCACGAACCGGAAGCGGTGCCAGGGGCCCGCGCCGTCCAACTCAGCCGCCTCGTACTGCTCCTTGGGCACGTCGAGCAGCGCGGCCATGAAGATCACCATCAGGTCGCCTATGCCCCACACGGCCAGCATGGTCAGCGCGGGCTTGGACCAGTGCGGATCGGTGAACCAGCCCGGGGTGGGCAGACCGAAGTCGCCCAGCAGGTGGTTGACCGGTCCCGTACCGGGGTTGAGCAGGAAGACGAACGCCATCGTCGCGGCGACCGGCGGGGCCAGATACGGCAGGTAGAACGCCGTACGGAAGAAGCCCGCGCCCGTCTTGATCTTCGTGATGAGCAGGCCGATGCCGAGTCCGAACAGCACCCGCAGCGTGACCATCACGACGACCAGCCACAGCGTGTTGCGCAGCGCGGGCCAGAAGAACGGGTAGTCCGAGAAGACGTACGACCAGTTCTTGCCGCCCACCCAGGTCGGCGCGTTGATGCCGTTGTACTTCATGAACGAGAAGTAGACGGTGGAGACCAGCGGGTACACGAAGAAGACGCTGAACCCGATGATCCAGGGGGACAGGAAGGCCAGGGTGCGCAGCGCCGACTTGCGGCGCTTGGCCTTCAGCAGGGGATGGAGGGCGGCGGTCATCACTTGGCCTGCGCGATGTCCTTGTCGACCTGCGCGTCGACACCCTGGAGACCCTGCTCAAGGTCCTTGGACTTGCCGGACTCGTAGGCGTAACCGAAGTCCTGGAGCGTGAGCTGGTACGCGCCGCCGTTGATGCTCGGCGGGGTGGTGGTGCTGTCCGGGTTCTGCGCGATGTCGATGAAGGTCTTGAAGCCGGGGTCGGCGTCGAGCTTCGGCGACTTCAGCGCGGCCAGCGTGGAGGGCACATTGTGGATCGCGTTGGCGAAGGAGACGACCGCGTCGGTGTCGGTGGTCATGAACTTCACCAGCTCCCAGGCCGCGTTCTTCTTCGTGCTGGTGTTGGCGATGCCGATGATCGTGCCGGACAGGTAGCCCTTGCCGTACGTGCTCGCCTGGTCGTCGGGGACCGGGAACGGCGCCACGCCGAGGTCGTTCATCCCGGAGTCCTTGGCCATGCCCAGCCGCCACTCGCCGTCCATGCCCATCGCGACCTGGCCGGTCAGCAGCGGGTTCTTCGCGCCGAATTCGTCACCGAAGGTGTTGCGGTACTTCTCCAGCTTGCCGAAGCCGCCCAGCGACTTCACCATGTCCTGCTGCCAGCCGAACATCGCCGCGAAACCGGGGTCCTTGGCCACCTGGGACTTGCCGCTCGCGTCGAAGTACTTCACGCCCCACTGCGCGGCCAGATGCGTGGTGGTGGACTCGTAGCCGTGGAAGTTCGGCATGAAGCCGAGTTGGCTGTACGAGTCGCCCTTGGACTTCGTCAGCTTGATCGCGTCGGCCTTGAACTCGCTCATGGTCTTGGGCGGCGCGCTGATCCCGGCGGCGGCGAACGCCTTCTTGTTGTAGTACAGCCCGTACGCGTCACCGAGCAGCGGCAGCGTGCAGCGGGTCCCGTTGAACTGGGTGTACTCCAGCATCGGCTTGGGGAAGGTGGCGGCCGGGTCGATCTTCGACTTCGTCAGGAACGGGCCCAGGTCGGCCATCGAGCCGGAGGAGCAGAACTGGCCGACGTTGTCGGTGGTGAAGGAGGAGACGACGTCGGGGGCCTTCGAACCGCCCGCGCGCAGCGCCTGGTTGATCTTGTCGTCGGTGATGTTGCCCTGCACCTTGACGTGGATGTTGGGGTGCGCCTTCTCGAACCGGGCGACGTTGTCGTTGATGGCCTTCAGCTCGTTGGGCGCGGTCCAGCCGTGCCAGAACGTGATGGAGACGTCCTTGCTGGCGTCGTCGTCGGCCGAGCCGGAACTCTGGCCGGTACATGCGCTCGCGAGCAGCGATATCGCGGCGGTGGCCGCTACGGCGGCGGCTGCCTTCGTCAGACGGGACACTGCGCTTCCTCCGGGGGATCTTCGGGCCTTGCGGGCCTTTCACGTACTGCTTTCAAGGACTGTTCGAGGGTGTGCCGAGGGGTGTGCCGAGGGTGTGCGGGACCACCGGAGCGGCGGGGTGTGCCGGTCCGCTGGATCTGCGGGGTACGCGGGTTCTGGGCTCTGGGGGGTTCTGGCTCTGGCTCTGGCTCTGGCTCTGGCGGTTCGGGGTGGCGGGGTCTGTTGTCGGGGCGGGGTCAGCGCGAGGTGTCGAACACCTCGTCGCGGGTGGTGGCGAGCGCGCTCTCCAGCGCCCCGCTCAGTACGGGGTGGTCCTGGACCGTGCCGAGCACCAGATGCGGCCGGGGTACGGCCAGTTCGGCGAGTTCGGCCTGGACCAGGGCGCGCAGCGGTTCGCCGCCCGCCACGGTCACATCGCCCGACAGCACGATCATCGCCGGGTCGAGCACGGCGACCAGCGAGGCCAGACCGATGGCGGTGCCGGTGGCGAACCGGGCGAGCAGTTCGCCGTACGGGCCGCTGTCGGCGCCGGTCTCCTCGCTCGCGGTGTGCCGCAGCGCGGCCTCGGCGAGCAGTTCGGCGGCGGCGTCCTGCTGGGTGCCGGCCGGGACGTCGATGCCGAGTTCCCTGGCCAGCCGCAACACGGCGTTGCAGCCCGCGAGTTCCTGGAAGCCGCCGTTGTTGGCCTTGGTGACGTTGCGGACCAGCGGGGTGCCGGGCACCGGCAGGAAACCGACCTCGCCCGCGCCGCCGGTCCAGCCGCGGTGCAGCCGGCCCCCGATGACGATGGCGGCGCCGATGCCCTCCTCGTTCCACAGCAGCACGAAGTCGTCGTGCTCGCGCGCGGCGCCGATCCGCTGTTCGGCGACGGCGGCGAGATTGACGTCGTTGTCGTACTCCAACGGCATCGGCAGCGCGGCGGCCAACTCGTCCAGCAGCGCGGGCGCGTGCCAGCCGGGCAGGTGGCTGGCGTAGCGCAGCCGTCCGGTGCTGGGGTCGAAGGCGCCGGGCGTGCCTATGACGATCCGGTGCAGGTCGGAGCGGTTCAGCCCGGCGGCCTTGGCCGCGCCGTCCACCGCCTGCACGACCTGCTCCACCGCGTTGCCCGCGGTGCGGCGGCGCGGGGTGAGCAGCTTGAAGGTGCCGACGGTACGGCCGGTGATGTCGGCGACCGCGGCCCTGATCCGCTCGGAGTTGACATCGAGCCCCGCCACGTACGCGGCGGCCGGATTGACCGAGTAGAGCTGCGCGTTGGGGCCGGGGCGGCCCGCCGTGGTGCCGGTGGCCTGGACCAGCCCCGCCGCCTCCAGGCGCGCCAGCAGTTGCGACGCGGTGGGCTTGGACAGTCCGGTCAGCTTGCCGATCCGGGTACGGGAGAGCGTGCCGTGCTCCAGCAGGAGGTCGAGTGCGGCGCGGTCGTTCATGGCGCGCAGTACGCGCGGCGTTCCAGGGGTGCCAGCCATGCGCGCCATCCTCCCTCAGTTCACTGTTAGGAAAGTTTCCTATTGGCAAAACGAAAGGTAGGCCCGCCATTGGCGGAGCGTCAAGGGGGGTCGACGGCAGGACGGCCAAGTCGTTATGAACGAAGCCCCCGGCACCATCAGGGTGCCAGGGGCTTCGGCAAAGCGACAGGTGCCGCGGGTCAGCGCTCGCCGGAGGCGGGCGGCGGCACAGGCGCCGCGGGGCGCGCGTCCTCGACGGCGGTCTGCCGCCGCATCTCGGCCACCTCCGACGCGCCCTCGGGCACCGTCGCCTCGGTGACCTCCACCGTCGGCGTACCGCCGGAGATCACGATGCCCGCCTCGTCGAACGCCCGCTTGATCCGCCAGCGCAGCTCACGGGCGACATCGGTGGCCCGCCCCGGCATCGTCTTGGCGTGCGTCTGGATCACCACGAAGTCCGTCCCGACCGACTCCAGGCCGAGGACCCGTACGGGCTCCCAGAGCATCTCGTCCCAGGGGTCCTCCTTGCCCATGTCCTCGCCGGTGGCCGCGATCACCTGGCGCGCCCGCTCCAGGTCCTCGCCCGCGCCGACCTGCACGTCCACCACGGCCGTCGCCCAGCCCTGGCTGAGGTTGCCGATCCGCTTGACCTCGCCGTTGCGCACGTACCAGATCTCGCCGTTGTCACCGCGCAGCTTGGTGACCCGCAGGCCCACCTCTATGACGGTGCCGCTGGCCACCCCCGCGTCGATCACGTCCCCGACGCCGTACTGGTCCTCCAGGATCATGAAGACGCCGGACAGGAAGTCCGTCACCAGATTGCGCGCCCCGAAGCCGATCGCGACCCCGGCGACCCCGGCGCTGGCCAGCAGCGGCGCCAGATTGATCTTGAGCACCGACAGCACGGTCAGCGCGGCCGTGCCCAGGATCAGGAAGGACGCCACACTGCGCAGCACCGAGCCGATCGCCTCGCTGCGCTGCTTGCGCCGCTCCGCGTTGACCAGCAGGCCGCCCAGCGCGGTGGAGGCCGCGGCCTCCGCGCCCCGGTTCATCCGGTCGATGAGTCTGCTGATCGTCCGCCGCACCACCGAGCGCAGCACGATCGCGATGGCGACGATCAACAGAATGCGCAGCCCCGCGCTCAGCCAGCTCGCCCAGTTCTCCTGTATCCAGCCGCTGGCCCGGTAGACCGACGAATCACGGTCTCCGGCGGCGAGCGGCAACAGGCGGGACGGTACGGCGGCGGCGGTGGACGTCGCGGTGGGCACTGCGGAACCTCCGGTGGGAAACAAGCCTCCACACTAACGGGACGACCGATGCCGTCTTGTTGCCGTGCGGGAGGAGGGGCAGGCCACGATCGTGGGGATGAACACAGGTGTGCTGCAAAACACCCTCGGTCCGTTACCCGGGCATGGTGGCGCCATGGGCCGCCTTCCGGAGAGACTTAGGCCAGATCGTCCCGGCGCGAGCCACGCGCCGCCGGCGTTAAAGGAGGCATCCGTGCCGCATGTCCTGGTCCTGAACGCGTCGTACGAGCCGCTCGGCGTCGTACCGCTCCGCCGTGCGCTTGTCCTCGTGCTCAACAACAAGGCCGTCTGCCTCGAGGAATCCGGCGCCTATCTGCACAGTGAGACACAGGCGCTGCCCGCGCCCAGTGTCGTGAAGCTCACCAAATTCGTGCGAGTCCCCTTTCGGGGCACCGTGCCGCTGACCCGTAGGGCGCTGTTCGCCCGCGACGGCGGCAAGTGCGCGTATTGCGGAGCCGCCGCCACCAGCGTCGACCACGTCATTCCGCGCAGCCGGGGCGGCCAGCACGCCTGGGAGAACGTGGTGGCCGCGTGCAGACGCTGCAATCACGTGAAGGCCGACCGCCATGTGGCGGAACTCGGCTGGCGGCTGCGCCATCAACCCGCCCCGCCGTCCGGGCTCGCCTGGCGGATCATCGGGACCGGACATAGGGACCCGCGCTGGTTGCCATACCTGCAACCGTTCGGCGCGGATGACGCCCTGGCCCGGATCGACGGCATATCAGCCTGAGATCCGGGCTTTCGTGCGTCTCGGGCGCTGTACGGCAACCGGGAGCACGTCCGGCGCGGCGCGGGCGGTCCGTGACGGGCCGGGGGTGACACGGAGTGACCGACATGGGTCACTCCGTGTCACTCCGTCACCGCGATCAGTCCGCCACCGCGTACGCCTCGACGCCGAACAGCGAGTAGCCGAATTTGGTCGCCCGGCGCTCGCCCTGCACCCGCACGTACCGGGTGCCGTCCTGCGCGTCGAGCCACACCGTCTCGGTCCCGCCGCCGCCGTCGGTCACCGTGGCCGCCGTGTGCCAGGTCACTCCATCGGCGGAGGTCCGCACCTGATATCCGGCCGCGTACGCGTCCTGCCAGTGCAGGACGACCCTGCCGACCCGCGCCGGGGCCGCCAGCTCCACCTGCACCCAGGCGTGGTCGTCCACCGGCGAGGACCAGCGGGTCTCCGGGTCGCCGTCGGCCACCGCGGACGCCGGGAAGTCCGGGGTCTCGTCACCCGAGGACGTTGCCGCGCCACCGCGCAGCAGATCGGGCCCCGCGGTCCGCACCCGCGCCCGTACGGTGATCCGCCGCTCCACGGTGCGGCCCGCCACGGTGATCCGCACCGGCAGGCTGTACGTGCCGGGCGCCGTCCCCGCGGGCACCGACACGCTCAGCGGCACCGCGGCCGCCGCGCCGCGCCGCACCGGGACCGACGCGGGCGCGGTCGCCGTCGCCCCGCCCTTCGGCGCGGCCACCGAGACCGCCGCCTTCTCGTCGCGCGGCAGCCCCGAGGCCACCGACGCCGTCACCGGGACGGCGGAGCCGCCGATCTCGGCGTCCACCTCCGGCTGGTCGAACGTGACGCGCGGCGCCCCGGCGAACCACGGCACCACCTCGTGCACCCCGGCCCCGTCCGACAGCCGCACCGCGTCGGCGACGACCCCCGCGGGCAGCTCCGTCCAGTCCCCGGTCAGGCTTCCGATCCGCTGCCAGCCGCCGCCTGGAGTGTGCACCTCCACGGCCGCGAGCGCCTTGGTCACCTGGCCGGTGGCCGTGCGGGTGGGCGGGCCCGTGTCCCGTACGGCGATCGGATGCGGGCCGAAGGGGGAACCCGCCATCGGCCCCGGCGCCGGATCGATCGCGGCGGCGGGGGCGCCCGACCCCGTACGCGTACCGGACGCGGCGATCGTCACGCTGTCCAGCAGCCGCGCGCCGCCGAAGTCCACCGTCAGCGGACCGGCGTCGGAATCCGCGGCGGTCGAGGTGGAGAGGTCGCCGTCCACCACGGCCGACGCGTCGTCGGGACCGCTGGCTGTCGGGGCCACCTCGCCGCTCACCGACACGGTGAACTCCCGCACCGTCACCGCCCCCGACTGCCCGTCGCTCGCGCGCAGCCGCACCTGGCGGGCGCGGGTGCCCGCGGGGAGCGTCGCCGAGATCACCGCCTGGTCGTGGTACTCGCCGACCCGGTGCCAGCCGGTGCCGTCGTCCGCGGACAGTTCGAGGACCGCGTCGTGCAGGAAGTCGTCGGAACCGCTGCCGTCGCCCATCGCGATCCGCACCGAGCCGACCTGCTTGGCCGTCCCGAGATCGACCCCGAAGGAGTCGTCGGGCTGCGGGGGAGCGTTGCTCGACCACGCCGTGGAATTCTTGCCGTCCACCATCGCCGACGGGTCGGTGCCGCGTCCCGAGGCGAGCGTGGCCGTCGCGGTCCTGCCGTCCGCGCGCAGCCCCGACCAGGCGTCGCCGTCGTCGACCGCCCGCGACAGGAAGCCGTCGAGCACGTCCTCGCCGACCTTCGCCGTGCCCTGCGTCAGCGCCGCCCGGCCGCGGTCCAGCGACTGCCGGGCCTTCCAGGCCGCCGCGCCGTCGCCCGCCGCCTGCGCCACCAGCATGTCGACCGCGTGCCCGCCCGCCGTCCCGTACGCCGACAGCCGGTCCAGCCACGGCCGCACCTCGGCGCCGAAGGTGCCGTCGGCGAGCCCGTGCAGGGCGTGCGGCGCGCCGCTCATCACGGTGAAGGCCGACCGCAGCCGGGCCGCCGCCGTCGTCAGCCGGGCGCGGTCGCCGGAGTCCAGCGCGGCCCAGAACTCCTTGGTCAGCGGGCGCAGATACGCCGACTCGTCGCCGCCGAGCGCCGACGACGCCTCGTTCCCCGCCAGCGCGCGCAGCGCCGCGCGGGCCGCCTGATCCGGCCCCGCCAGGTCGTCGATCGCCGCCTGCCAGGAGGCCGCCGGGTCGTAAGCGCGCGGATTCCAGGCGAAGTCCGCCGCCGTGAACAGCGGGATGCGGGACGCGGCGGGCTGCTGCATCGCGCTCGCCAGCACCCCCGCCGAGACCGTCGCCACCGCGGGCTGACGGCCGGTGTACGGGCCGAGGAAGAGCCTGCCCGGCGCGAAGTCGTTCACCGGGTAGTTGTCCACCGTCACCAGCGGATGCTTCAACGCGGCAGCCGCGTCCGCCACTTGGGTGCCGGTGATCCGCGCGGGCAGCACCCCGACACCGGTCCAGGCGACCGTCACGTCCGGGCTCAGCGCCTTCGCCAGCGCCGTGCGGTACGGGGTCGTGCCGTCCTGGTAGTACTCCGTGGGCAGCAGCGACAGATCGGCGCTGCCGTAGCGCCGCGCCAGATACGCGGCCACCACGTTGGCGACCTTCGCCTGGGCGCGCGCCGCAGCGTCGGGCCCCGAGCCGAACTCCCGCGCGTCCGCGCCGCAGTGCCACTCGCTGTAGCTCACGTCCTGGAACTGCAACTGGAACGCCCGCACGCCCAGCGCCCACATCGCGTCCAGCTTCCGCTCCAGGGCCCGCTGGTCGGACTTCGACGAGAAGCACATCGCCTGGCCCGGGGCCACCGCCCACGCCAGCGTCACATGGTCCCGGGTCGCCCGCTCCGCCAGCGCCCTGAAGTCCGCGCGCTGGCCCGCCGGGTAAGGATCGCGCCACTGCGCCTGCCGGTACGGGTCGTCGCCCGGCGCGTACAGATAGCGGTTCTGCTTGGTCCTGGCCAGGAAGTCGAGCTGCGACAGCCGCTGGTACTGCGTCCACGGCACGCCGTAGTACCCCTCGGTCACCCCGCGCACCGCCGCCGTCGGCCAGTCGCGTACGACCACGCCCGCGAAGCCGCGCTCGCCGCCGCTGTCGCTGGTGACGAGCTGACGCAGTGTCTGCGCCGCGTGGAACAGGCCGTCCTCGCCCGCTCCGGCCAGCGCCACGGTGCCGCCGTCCACCGCGAGCCGGTAGCCGCCGGACGCCAAGTCGTCCTGCTCGGGGGCCTTGAGCGCGGTCAGCCGGGGCTGCGCCGCGTCGCCCGCGTAGACGGTCAGCCCGGACCCCGGCGTGTCCGACCTGCGGATCTCCTGGGCGCCCGCGCCGCGCAGCGCGTCCTCGATCACATCGAGCGCGTACGGGTCGGCGTCCGTGCCCGCGACCAGCGTCACCGTCCTCGTCACGCGCGCGAACTGCCCCTGCGCGCGCAGACTCTGAGGGCGCGGCCACACCGCCGGGGGCCGCGGGGAGGCCGCGGTGTCCGTCCTGGTCCCGGCGGGCGGTGTGCTCGGCGGCGCGGGAGCGGCGGTCGCGGCGGGCGACTGGGCCAGCCAGCCGCCGATGAACGTGGCCGCGATGGCTGCGGCGGAACTCCTCCGGAGGGCCTGCACGGTTCCTCCTTGCGGAGTGCTGCACCGACGACGGACGCCGAGCCCATCACCCCTCGCGGTGCGGTGTCAATGTGGCTGGAGTTTCCTCCGCTTTCCCGCCGGATTCCGTCCGCCTCCCGGTCGCCTCGCCGCCGCCTTCCGTCGCCTTCCGCCGCCTTCCGCCGCGTGCAAGGGGCGGGAGGGCCACGGGCGGGACTTCCGGCGAGTCGCGGACGGGCCGCGGGCCGTCTTCCGGAACTCCCCCCGAACGAGAGGCGCGGCGCGCCTCCGGGTACAGCCCGCGGCGTCGGGGTAGGGGTCAGTGCGGCTCCCGGGACAAACCTGTGCGAGCGAGGACGCGTGACCGACCGATCAACCCATTGACTGACGAATGCGGAGGCCCGATGGACCGGGTGCGGCTTGCCGGGCTCTATGGCGTGGACGTGACGTACCGGCCGGCACCCGGGCGGGAGGTCCCGGTGCCGGAGGAGACGGTGGTCGCCGTCCTCGCGGCGCTCGGCGTGGACGCCTCGACGCCCAGCGCGGTCAAGTCCGCCCTCACGGCGTACGAGACGCGCCGGGCCAACCGGCTGCTCCCGCCGTGCACGGTGCTCAGATCGGGCCGCGGCACACTCGCGCAGGCGCTGCGCGCACTGCCCGAGGACACCCGGCTCACCGTCGAGACCGAGACGGGCGAGGCGCTGGACCCCGCCGTGACGCCCCCGCCGGGGCGGTACGCGCTGCGCGCGGCCACCGCCGACGGACGTACCTCCAGAGGCGACCTGATCGTGGCGCCCGAGCGGCTGGCGGGCCCGACGGGACGCGCCTTCGGCTTCATGGCGCAGCTCTACTCCACGCTCTCGCAGCGCTCCTGGGGCATGGGCGACCTCGGCGACCTCGCCGATCTCGCCGCCTGGTCGGGGCGGACACTGGGCGCCGGATTCGTCCAGATCAACCCGCTGCACGCGGCCGTCCCGGGCCCGCCCACCGACCCCTCCCCGTACCGGCCGTCCTCCCGCCGCTTCCCCGACCCGGTGTACTTGCGGATCGAGGAGGTGCCGGAGTACGCGTACCTGTCCGGCGAGGCCAGGGAGACGGCCGACGCGCTGTCCCGCAGGGCCGCCGCGCTGCGCGACACCGTGCTGCTCAAGGACGCGCTGATCGACCGGGACGCGGTCTGGGCGCTGAAGGCCGAGGCCCTGGAGCTGCTGCGCGGGGTGCCGCTGAGCCCCGGCCGCCGCGCCGCCTACGTCGACTTCCTCGCCGAGCAGGGCCAGGCCCTCGACGACCACGCCACCTGGTCCACCCTGGCCGAACTGCACGGCGCCGACTGGCACAAGTGGCCCGCGGGGCTGCGCGACCCGCGCTCGCCGCAGGTCGCGCGGGCCCGCAGCGAGCACATGGACCGGGTCGACTTCCACTGCTGGCTGAGCTGGCTGACCGACGCCCAACTCGGCGCCGCGCAGCGGTCCGCGCGGGACGCGGGCATGACCATCGGCGTCGTGCACGACCTCGCCGTGGGCGTGCACCCCGCCGGTTCCGACGCCTGGTCCATGCAGCACGTCCTGGCCACGGGCATGTCGGTGGGCGCGCCGCCCGACGCCTTCAACTCCCGCGGCCAGGACTGGGGTCTGCCGCCCTGGCGCCCGGACGCGCTGGCCGCGACCGGCTACGCGCCGTACCGCGACCTCATCGCGCGGATGCTGCGGCACGCGGGCGGCCTGCGGATCGACCACGTCATGGGGCTGTTCCGGCTCTGGTGGGTGCCGGAGGGCCGCCCGCCGACCGAGGGCGCCTACGTCCGCTACGACGCGGAGGCGATGCTCGGCCTGCTGGCCCTGGAGGCGCACCGCGCGGGCGCGGTGGTGATCGGCGAGGACCTGGGCACCGTCGAGCCCGGCGTACGCGAGGAGTTGGCGGGCCGCGGCATCCTCGGCACGTCGGTGATGTGGTTCGAACGCGATTACGAGGGGACCGGGCCCGAGGGCGGCGACGGCCGTCCGCTGCCGCCCGAGGCATGGCGCGAGTCGTGCCTGGCGACCGTCACCACCCACGACCTGCCGAGCACGGCGGCCCGGCTCACCGGCGAACACGTCGAGCTGCGGCACCGGCTCGGGCTGCTGACCCGCCCGCTCGCGGAGGAGGAGGCGGCCGACGCCGCCGAGGTCGCGGAGTGGCTGGCGCTGCTCGGCCGGCTCGGGCTGCTGCCGGAGGGCGCGGTCGACGAGGAGGCGGTGGTGAAGGCCGTTCACCGCTTCCTGGCGCGTACGCCCGCGAGCATGGTCGGCATCTGGCTGCCGGACACGGTCGGCGACCGCCGCCCGCAGAATCTGCCCGGCACCTGGGACCAGTACCCGAACTGGCGGCTGCCCGTCGCCGACGCCGACGGCACCCCGCTCACCCTGGACCGGATCGCCGTCTCGCCGCGGCTGTACGCGCTCGTGGACGACGTAAGGCAGGCGATGGCGGAGGCGGGGGGCAAGGCGGCCCCGGCGGCGGCCGGGAGCGCGGCGCCCGCCGGGGCCGGGACCGGGGCGGCCGTCGTGGCCGGGACCGGGGCGGCCGTCGTGGCCGGGAGCGGGCCGGCCGTCGTGGCCGGGGCCGGGGCGGCGGAACACCCGGAAGGCCCGGAACACCCGTAAGGACACCCCGGGCGCGCGGCCCGTGAGGGGCTTCACTACATTGAGGGCGTGGACAAGAAGCTCACCAAGAAGGCCGTGCGCGCCGGAGTCATCACCGCCGGTACGACGCTCATGCTGCTCATGTCGACCCCGGCGTTCGCGTTCGCCCGCGACGACGGCGACGACCCGGGTTCCGGCCTGAGCGTCATCGAGACGCTCAGCCTGTTCGTGCTCGCCCCGCTCGTCCTGTTCGGGGTCATCGCGGGTCTGGTCATGGTGACCGACAAGACCCGCAAGGAGCAGGAGCACCCGAAGCAGTAGCCGCGGCACTCGGCCCTCGGGCCCCTTCGCCCCCTCGGCGCCGGACTTCCCGGCGCGCCAGGGGGCTTTGTGCTGCCCGCGCGGCGTCGGGCGCGCGGGCGCGTGACGGGTCTGCTGGTGACGGGTCTGCGCGTGACGGGTCTCAGCGCCGGGCGCCCGGTTCCGCCGACGCGGCCAGTAGCAGGCGCAGCAGGTCGGCGAGCTGTTCCGCCTGCGCCGGTTCGACGGCGTCGAGCGTCGCCTTCTGGAGGGCGAGCCCGGCGCCGACCGCCTGGTCGATCACCCGCAGTCCCTTCTCGGTGAGGGAGACGCGCAGGCCGCGCCGGTCGTCCGGATCGGGCACGCGGTCCAGCAGGCCGGCCCGCTCCAGCTTGTCCAGCCGGCCGGTCATCCCGCCGGTGGTGAGCATCAGGGCGGCCGAGAGCTGCCGGGGCGAGAGGGTGTACGGCTCGCCGGCCCGGCGCAGCGTCGCCAGCACGTCGAACTCGCCGCGGCCGATGCCGTACCGCTGGTACTCCTTCTCCATCCGGTCGCCCATCAGGCGTGCGATCCGGTAGATCCGGCCGAAGACGGCCATCGGGAGCGTGTCGAGGTCCGGGCGCTCGGACCTCCACTGACCGGTGATGGCGTCGACGACGTCGAGGGGTTCCTGAGCCATGGCCTCAGTATCGGGGCGGGGTCGCTCGACGGCAAGAAAGTAGCTTACAAGTAAGTAGCTTAGCGCTAAGCTATATTCTGTCGACCTGACCGGTCGGCCTTCGTTCGGAACCGGGATCGGGGAGCTTCACGATGTCGCTGCTGCGTACGCGAGCCACCACCGCACGACCCGCCGTCGCCCGGATTCCGGGGGAGCGGGCCCTGCTCGGGGCGATGGGCGTCGACTCGGTCGGCTCCGGGATGTACATCCCCTTCAGCCTGGTCTTCTTCCACCACATCACCGGGCTCTCCTTCGCCGTGGTCGGCGCCGTCCTGACCGTCGTCGGACTCATCGGCATGGGCGCCCTGCCGCTCGCCGGGACCGCCGTCGACCGCTACGGCGCCCGCCGCGTCCAACTCCTCCTCTACGGGGTGCGCGGCACCGGATTCGCGCTCTATCCCTTCGCGACCTCGCTGCCCGCCTTCGCCGTCGTGGCCCTCGGCACCGCTTTCGGCGACCGCGCCTTCCCCGCCGTCCAGCAGGCGTACATCGGCGAGGTCGCGAGCGGCGTCGACCGCGACCGCCTCCAGGCCGCCGCCCGCGCCCTGCGCAACGCCGGGCTCGGCGCCGGGGCGCTGCTCGCCTCGCTGGTCATCACCGTCGCCGGTGACCGCGGCTTCACCGCTGCCGCCTGGCTCAACGCGCTGAGCTTCGGCGTCGCCGCCCTGCTGATACGGAGTATCAGCGCCTCGCGGGTGCCGGACGGTTCCGCGACGGCCGAGCGGCCCGCCGCCGGTTACCGGCTCGTCCTCGCCGACCGGGCCTTCCTCGGCCTCACCGCCGCCAACTTCCTCACCGCGCTGGGCTATTCGGCCCTCGCCGTGCTCTTCCCGCTCTTCATCGCGGGCACCCTGAACGGCCCGCAGTCGCTGACCGGCGCGGCCTTCACCGTCAACACCGTGCTGTGCGCCGTCGGCGGCGTCCACGTCGCCGGGCGCGTCCGCGGGCGCGGCGCCCGCCGCACCCGGTCCGCCGCGCTCGGCGCGGTGATCTTCGCCGCCGCCTTCGTGGGGCTCGGGGTGTTCGGCGCCGCACGGCCGCAGGCCGGATGGGCCGTCGCCGGCGGGGTGTTCGCACTGGTGGCGCTCTACACGGTCGCCGAACTGGTGCACAACCCGTCCTCCAGCGCGCTCGCCGTCGCCGCCGCCCCCGAGGCTCTGCGCGGGCGCTACATGGCCACCTACCAGCTCTCCTGGTCCCTGGCCGCGACCCTCGCCCCTTCCCTCTTCACGGCCCTCTTCGCCGCCGACTCCCGCCTTCCCTGGGCCGTGCTCACCCTCACGGCGCTCTGCGCCGCCGCCCTTCTCCTCCGCCTCGAGCCCCACCTTCCCGCCGCAGCGGTCCGCCTCGCCCCCCTCCCGGTGCCTCCTTGCCCGGTGCCCACCCCGACTCCGGCCCTCGCGGCCTAGCCGCACCGACGCAGGGCCCGGCTTTCGAGGGCACGGCCCCGGTCGGCTGCTTTGCGCAGGGCCTGGTTTTCGGTGCGCGGCCCCTGCGGGTTCACCTTGCGCGGGGCCCGGTTTTTAGGGGCGCGGGGAACTGCGCGACAAGCCCCCACCGGCGGGTGGTCCGGGGACGACCGAACTGCCCCGCCGGGGCGGGTGGTGACCTGCGGGAGCGCGGCGGCTGGCCGCGCAGTTCCTCCCCCAACCTTCGGCCGGGAGGTGCCCCCCAGCGCCCCGGACGGGGCACACGCCGTGCGGACAGCGCGCCTACGCACCGGCATGCGCACATCGAACGCAGCCTCGTGCCCCTGAAAGATCGGCTCGCCGCCCTGGCGGAAGAACCGCACCGGGGCCCCGGACCGCGAAGGCGGTCCGGGGCCCCGGTGGCGAGAGGGCCGGGCGGTCAGCCGGCGGCGGCGTCGGCGGCCTGGGCGCGCAGCGAACGCTCCACGCTGGAGCGGGACTCCACGACCAGGCGGCGCAAGGCCGGGGCCGGGTCGGCCGACGCCAGCCAGGCGTCGGTGGCGTCCAGAGTGGCCTGCGAGACCTGGAGGGCCGGGTAGAGGCCGACCACGATCTGCTGGGCCATCTCGTGGCTGCGCGAGTCCCACACGTCCTTCACCGTCGCGAAGTACCGCTCGGTGTACGGCGCCAGCAGCTCGCGCTGGTCGGTCTGCACGAAGCCGCCGATCACCGCCTCCTGCACGGCGTTCGGCAGCTTGTCGTCCTCCACGACAGAGGCCCAGACCGCCGCCTTGACGTCGGCGCTCGGCCGCGCCGCCCGTACCGCCGCGGCGTGCTGCTCGCCCGCCGAGGTCGGGTCGAGCGCCAGCTCCGCGTCGATCGCCTGCTCGTCCGCGCGGCCGGTCGCCGCGAGCCGGGACAGCAGCGCCCACCGCAGATCCGTGTCGACGGCCAGTCCCTCGTACGTCACCGTGCCGTCCAACAGCCCGGCCACTACGTCCAGTTGGGCGTCGGTACGGGCCGCGAGGGTGAACGCGCGTGCCCAGGCGAGCTGGTGGTCACTGCCCGGCGCCGCCGTCCGCAGGTGCTCCAGCGCCGCCTCGGTCCACCGGGCCAGGCCGGTGTCGCGCCAGGCCGGGTCGGCGTACAGGTCGAGCGCCAGCTTCACCTGGCGGTGCAGCGACTGCACCACACCGATGTCGGTCTCCTTGCCGATGCCCTGCAACACCAGCTCCAGGTAGTCACGGGCGGCCAGTTCGCCGTCCCGCGTCATGTCCCAGGCCGACGCCCACACCAGCGCGCGCGGCAGCGACTCCGTGAAGTCCCCGACGTGGTCGCGGACCACGGCCAGCGACTGCTCGTCCAGCCGCACCTTCGCGTACGACAGGTCGTCGTCGTTGAGCAGGATGACGGCCGGGCGCGGCGTCCCCGCGGGGAACGGCACCTGTGTCGACTCGCCCTCGACGTCCAGCTCGACGCGCTGGGTCCGTACCAGCTTGCCGTCCACCAGGTCGTACGCGCCGACCGCGATCCGGTGCGGGCGCAGCACGGCCTCGCCCTTCGCGCCGACGGGCAGCGCGGGGGCCTCCTGCCGTACCGCGAGCGAGGCGACCGTACCGTCCTCGGCCACCGTCACCTCCGGCCGCAGCACATTGATGCCCGCCGTCTCCAGCCACGCCTTCGACCAGGTCTTCAGGTCGCGCCCCGAGGTCTCCTCCAGCGCGCCCAGCAGATCCGCCAGCCGCGTGTTGCCCCACGCGTGCCGCTTGAAGTACGCCTGCACGCCCGCGAAGAACTCGTCCTCGCCCACGTAGGCGACGAGCTGCTTCAGCACCGAGGCGCCCTTGGCGTACGTGATGCCGTCGAAGTTGACCAGCACGTCGTCCAGGTCGTTGATCTCCGCCATGATCGGGTGCGTGGACGGCAGTTGGTCCTGCCGGTAGGCCCACGTCTTCATCGAGTTGGCGAAACTCGTCCACGAGTGCGGCCACTTCGAGCCCGGCGCGTACGCCTGGCAGGCGATCGAGGTGTACGTGGCGAACGACTCGTTCAGCCACAGGTCGTTCCACCACTCCATGGTGACCAGGTCGCCGAACCACATGTGCGCCAGCTCGTGCAGGATCGTCTCGGCCCGCGTCTCGTACGCGGCGTCCGTGACCTTCGACCGGAACACGTACTGGTCGCGGATCGTCACCGCGCCCGCGTTCTCCATCGCGCCCGCGTTGAACTCCGGCACGAAGAGCTGGTCGTACTTCGGGAAGGGGTACGCGTACGCGAACTTCTCCTCGAACCAGTCGAAGCCCTGCCGGGTGACCTCGAAGATCGCCTCGGCGTCCAGGTACTCCGCCAGCGAGGGACGGCAGTAGATGCCCAGCGGCACGCTGCGGCCGTTCCCCTCCCAACTGCTGTGCACCGACGCGTACGGGCCGACGATCAGGGCCGTGATGTACGACGAGATGCGCGGGGTCGGCGCGAACACCCACACGCCGTCCGCCGGGGGCTCGGGCGTCGGGGAGTTCGAGATCACGGTCCAGCCGGCCGGGGCCTGGACCGTGAAGGCGAAGCTCGCCTTCAGATCCGGCTGCTCGAAGCTGGCGAAGACGCGGCGGGCGTCCGGTACTTCGAACTGCGTGTACAAATATGCTTGCTTGTCGACCGGGTCGACGAACCGGTGCAGGCCCTCACCGGTGTTGGTGTACGCGCAGTCCGCGACGACCCGCAGCTCGTTCTCGCCGGAGCGCAGGCCGGGCAGCGCGATCCGCGAGTCCTTGAACGCGGCTGCCGCGTCCAGGGGCTCGCCGTTGAGCACCACCTCGTGCACGAGGGGCGCGACCAGGTCGATGAACGTTTCCGCTCCCGCCTCGGCGGCCTCGAAACGTACGGTGGTCACCGACCGGAAGGTGCCGCCCTCCTGGGCGCCGCGCAGGTCCAGCTCGATGTCATAAGCGTCCACGGTGAGCAGGCGCGCACGCTCCTGCGCCTCCTCACGCGTGAGGTTCGTACCAGGCACGGTGGCCCACTCCTTCTCGTCAGATGAGACGCCCATCCTCGCACGGCACGTTTCCGTTCCACGGCTCGCCGCCAGGGCTTTGTCTTTTCCCGCCCGCCCACCCGTGCGGGTGTTTTTTCGTCTGCGGGTGCCGCTTGTGCCTGGTCGGTGCCGGTCCGGGGCACCTCCTCGAAATGCGGCTGCCTGCTCCCGTGTATGCGGCACCGTTCCTGTCACCGCATTTCTGCGGGGGCACCCCGGCCCGTCCCCTCCCGGTACGTCGGCGTCCGCCTGTCCGGTGGGGGTGGCCGGGGGGTGGGTGGGCGTAGGCACGTCGGCGTCCGGCGGTCCGGTGGGGGTGGCCGGGGGAGGGAGATAGTGGGGGGGTGAAGCCCGTCGGCGGTCGTCTCTCCGCTGCGGTGGCTGGGACGGGGGTGGGCTACTGGATGGTGTCGGGGAGGTGGGGGGCGGCGGTGTCGGCTACGAGTTCGGCGAGCTCGAAGCGGTACTCGAATTGCTTCATGTAGCCCTCGACGCGGAGAACGTACGTCCGCTCGGAGCACTTGAACGCCTGCCTGCGCCGGGGTTTGCGGACGTCGCGGTCGAAGGTGTTCACCAGGTTGAGGAAGACGCCCGGCGCCTCCTCATGGCTGGCTTCGAACTCGGTGAGGGTGTCAACCCGATAGGGCCCGTGAGGCGAACCGCCGACCGGACTTATCAGGACCATCCATCGGGCCACGCCAGCTCCTTGCCCATCGCATGAGAGTGATCAACACCCCCCATTCCACCCGACCCTGCCAACGATCACCAACGCCCCCCGCCCCCAGCAGCCCTTGGCCCCCACCGCCGCGCCCGAGCCCACCCACCCCGCCGGAAGGCCGGGTGGCGCAGGGGCCCGGGCCCCCACCCAGGCCCCCGGAGGGGGTCACCCGAATAGGTGAAAAGGTAAGCTCGGCATCCGAACACGTGGACTTTAGCCCAGGCTTGTCCGGGTTTGTCGACGGGCGTGTAACAGCGGTTAGTGACGGGGTCGGCGGCGGGAACGACCACCGCATGAGCATCGAGAACCCCCACACACACCGCGCCGTCGACCACCTCCGCACCGGCCACAGCGTCTTGACGGTCCGTCAGCTCAGGAAGCGCGGCGTGACGCCGGGCGTGATCGCCGAGCGGTGCCGCCCGGGAGGGCCGTGGCAGCAGGTGCTGCCGCAGGTGTACCTGCTGCACTCCGGGCCCCCGAACAGCGCGGAGCGCCTGGAGGCGGCGCTGCTGTACGCGGGCCGCGATCCGGGAGCGCACGGCCCGCTCGGCGGCGGCCGGGAGGCGATGGTGACCGGGCTGGCCGCCCTCGCCCTGCACCGCTTCTCTTCGGTGCCGCCGCTGCCGGGGCTGCCCCGGATCGACGTCCTGGTGCCGCGGCAGCGCAGGCTGCGCGACGCGGGCGACGTGGCGATCCGCAGGACCAACGCGCTGCCCCGCCCGCAGGAGGTCACCGGACTGCCGTGCGCGCCGGTGCCGCGCGCCCTGGCCGACGCGGTCGCGGAGCTGGACGACGCCGAGACGGTGCGGCGGCTGCTGACCGAGGCGGTGCGCGGCGGGCACTGCGACGCGGGCGCCGTACTGGAGGAGCTGGAGCGCGCTCGGCTGCTGGACCGGCCGCAGGTGGCGGCGGCGCTGGACGCGCTGCTCGCCGAGGGCCGGTCGGTCGCCGAGGACCGGCTGATCGCGATGGTGCGCTGCCACGCGCTGCCCGACCCGGTGTGGAACGTCGACCTGCGGCTGCCGGGCGGCCCGCCGCTGGGCGGAGTCGACGCGTACTGGCCGGAGCACGCGGTGGCGGTGGAGATCGACGCGCGCACCGTACGGCCGGGCACGGCGGCGGGGGAGGACGGCCACGACGACGTATACGCGACGGACGCGTACGGGGACGGCGGCGCGTACGGACCGGGTGGCACGTACGGTCCCGGCGGCGCCTTCGACCAGCTCTTCGACCGGGCCTTCGAGCACGGTTTCGAGAACGCCGAGGACGACGCCGTGTGGTCGCGCTACGCCCGCGAGCGGGAGCGTCTGGAGGCGCTGGGCATCACTGTCATCCACCTCACGCCGGCCAAACTGAGGGACTCCGCCGAGCAGCAGGCGTCGATCGTCAGGACCGCGCTGATGGCGTCCGCCGACCGGACACCCGCCGCGTATGTGGTGGTCACCCCGAGGTGACCCCCCGTCACACGAGGAAGCGGGGTCCCGGCGATTTACCCCGACCCGTACCGTATTCGTCCTGATGGCGGTTGGCGGAAACACGTCACGCCCAGACCATTGGACGGTCAACACTCCCCAAAGGGGAGTCAATTCCAGCAATGTGAGCGATCGACCGGCTCCGTTTTCCGAACAGACCACCTCGGTCCGAACAGGGATGCCCATGCCACTCGCTCACATTCCCGGCAAGAGACGCGCGGCCCGTATCGCGCTGGCCGCGGGTCTGGTTGCCGCGCTGTCGGCCGCCGGGCCCGCGCTCGCGATCGCGGACGCGCCCGCCTCGTCGCCCTCCTCCACCCCCGCGCCCGGCCCCGGCTCGCCGGACAAGGGCGCCGCCGACAAGGGCGGAGCCGCGGACAAGCTCGGGTCCGCGGACGCCTCGCTGCTGGCCAAGGCCAAGGCGGACGGCGACAAGAACGTCACCTTCATGGTCGCCACCAAGCCCGGCAGCACCGGCCAGGTCGCCGACAAGCTGGACGCGCAGGGCGCCAGCGTGGGTCTGCGGTACGACAAGATCGGCTATGTGCGGGCCACCGTGCCGACCGGCAAGGCGGACCAGGCCATCGCGGCGGCGCAGAAGCTGTCCTCGGTCATCGCGATCGACCTCAAGCAGGAGATCAAGCTCGACGACCCGACCCCGGCGGCGGACACCACCGCGGCGGCGGCCAAGAACGGGAAGGCGTCGGCCACGACGTACCCCGGTCCCGGCAAGGACACCCCGGCCAAGAACCCGTACCAGCCGGCGTTCGAGACCGGCGCGGTCGACTTCGTCAAGGACAACCCGAAGTACGACGGCCGGGGCGTGACCATCGGCATCCTGGACTCGGGTGTGGACATCGGCCACCCGGCGCTCCAGAAGACCACCACCGGTGAGCGCAAGATCGTCGACTGGATCACCGCGACCGACCCGATCCTCGACGGCGACGCCACCTGGCGCCCGATGGTGACCGCGGTCTCCGGCCCGAGCTTCACCTCCTCGGGACGCACCTGGAAGGCGCCCGCGGGGAACTACTACTTCAGCACGTTCGCCGAATCCGCCACCATCGGCGGCGACATGAACGGCGACCTGAACCGCGACGGCGACACCACCGACAAGTGGGGCGTGCTGTACGACCCGGCCGCCGGTACGGTCCGCGTGGACCTGAACGACAACGGCGACTTCACGGACGACACCGCGATGAAGCCGTACAAGGACGGTTTCCAGATCGGCCACTTCGGCACCGACAACCCGGCGACGCCGATCTCCGAGTCGATCCCGTTCACCATCGAGATCCGCAAGAACGTGCCCATGGACCCCTACGGCGGGACCTGGGTCGGCAAGACCGCGGACTTCGTGAACATCGGCCTCGTGGAGTCCGAGCACGGCACGCACGTGGCGGGCATCACCTCCGCCAACAGCCTGTTCGGCGGCAAGATGAACGGCGCGGCGCCCGGCGCGAAGATCGTCTCCTCGCGCGCCTGCACCTGGAGCGGCGGCTGCACCAGCATCGCGCTCACCGAGGGCATGATCGACCTGGTCGTCAACCGGCACGTGGACGTGGTCAACATGTCCATCGGCGGTCTCGGCGCCCTCAACGACGGTGCCAGCGCCCGCGACCAGCTCTACAAGGAGCTGATCGACACCTACGGCATACAGCTCGTGATCTCCGCGGGCAACGACGGCCCCGGCGTCAACACCATCGGCGACCCCGGCCTCGCGGACCACGTGCTCAGCGTCGGCGCGTCCATCTCCAAGGAGACCTGGGCGGCCAACTACGGCTCGCAGATGACCGTTCCGTACTCGATGATGCCCTTCTCCTCGCGCGGCCCGCGTGAGGACGGCGGCCTCGCCCCGGTCATCACCGCGCCCGGCGCGTCCATCAACACCATCCCGACCTGGGAGCCGGGCGGGCCGGTGAAGGAGGCGGGCTACACCCTGCCGCCCGGCTACGCGATGCTCCAGGGCACCTCGATGGCGTCCCCGCAGGCCGCCGGAGCCTCCGCGCTGCTGCTGTCCGCGGCCAAGGCCAAGCACCTGACGGTCAGCCCCGCGCAGCTCCGTACCGCGCTGACCAGCACCGCCAAGTCGATCCCCGGCACGCAGACCATCGACCAGGGCGCCGGTCTCATCGCCGTCGGCCCGGCCTGGAACCTGCTCAAGCAGGGCGGCAAGACCAACACGTACACGGTCAAGGCGCCGGTCAACACGGTGCTGAAGGACTACCTCGTCACCCCGGGCTTCGGCACCGGCGTGTACGACCGTGAAGGCGGCCTCCAGGCCGGGCAGTCGCGTACCTACGACGTCACCGTGACCCGCACCAGCGGTCCGGTCTACGCCCAACTGCACACGCTCACCTGGGCGCACAACGACGGCACGTTCAAGGTGGCCAGCCCGCTGGTGCTGCTGCCGCTGAACAAGCCGGTCACCGTGAAGGTCACCGCGAAGCCGAAGTCGGTGGGCGCGCACAGCGCGTTGCTGAACATCGACGACCCGCTGACCCGCGGCATCGACTCGCAGATGTCGGCCGCGGTGCTCGTCTCCACTCCGGTCGCGGGCCCGTCGTACACGCTGACCCGCTCCGGCAGCATCGAGCGCGACACCACGAGGTCGTACTTCGTGACGGTCCCGGCGGGCGCGACCTCGCTGGAGGTCGCCATGGACGGGCTCAAGACCGGCAGCCAGACACGGTTCCTGACGATGCACCCGTACGGTGTGCCGCTCGACTCGACCCAGACCATCGACTGCTACCCGAACTACGACAACCCCAACAACAAGTGCCGCCCGGACGTGCGCTCCTACGCCAACCCGATGCCGGGCGTGTGGGAGATCGCGGTCGAGGCGCGCCGCACCTCGCCGCAGCTCGACAACCCGTACAACCTGTCGGTGACGCTGCTCGGCGTGGCCTTCGACCCGGCGGTCAAGACGGTTCCCGAGGCCAAGGTCGGCACGCCGACCCCGGTCGACTGGACGGTCACCAACGGCTTCGCCCCGATCCAGGGCAAGCTCAAGGGCGGCCCGCTCGGCTCGGCGTTCACCGCCAAGCCGACGATCGCCGACGGTGACACGCAGACCACCACCTTGACGCTCGGCCCCGGCGCCTCCCGGCTCGACGTGTCGATCGGGGCGACGTCCGACACGGCCGCCGACCTCGACCTGTACGTCTACCGGGACGGGGTGCTCGTCGCGCAGTCCGCCAGCGGCGGCTCCGACGAGCGGGTCAGCCTGGCCAACCCGCCCGCGGGCACCTACACCTTCGAGGTGGACGCCTACGCCGTACCGGCCGGGACGACCACCTACGACTACGAGGACGTCTACTTCTCCGCCGCCCTCGGTACGGTCACGGTGGACGACACCACCACGGTCAACCTGCCGCACGGCGCCTCCGCCAAGGTCTCGGCCTCGCTCCTGGCCTCGGCCGCGGCGCCCGAGGGACGCAAGTTCTTCGGCGAGGTGCAACTGCTCAACGCGCGCGGCTCGGTCGCGGGCAAGGGCAGCGTGATCATCACGAAGACGACGCCGTAACGGAGTTGTCCTTCGGGGGGTGGGGGGGGGGCGGCCCCCCCCCCCCCCGGGGGGGGGGGAAACGGGGGCCGGCGTCCGGACGGCCGCCCCGGCCGCCGGCGCGGCCCCCGGGGAACAAACCCAGTCCGGGGGGGGA